>NZ_JAHVAB010000025.1 GCF_019264445.1 Hydrogenophaga sp. | reverse complement strand
GAAGCCGACTCGGAGGACAGTCGCGGAGCGGTGCCCCTGGCTGCCGATGACCGGAGTGACCGGGGAACGCCCCTCAGCCCTCCAGCGTTTCCAGCAACTCGGTCTCGATCTCGATCTGGCGCTTGTTCATCTGCAGCTGCGCACCGCTGATCAGGAACGTGTCTTCGACCCGCTCGCCGAGCGTGGTCACCTTGGCGAGCTGCACGTTGATTTCATAGCGGGCCAGCACCCGCGTGATGCCGTAGAGCAGGCCCGCGCGGTCGCTGGCCGAAACGGAGAGCAGCCAGCGCTGGGCCTTCTCATCCGGGCGCAGGTCCACGCGCGGCGTGACCGGGAAACTCTTCACACGGCGCGAGAGCCGGCCCTTGGCGGGGGTGGGCAGCGGGCCGCGCTCGTCGATGGTCTGCGCGAGGTTGTTCTCGACCATCGCGATGAGTTCGCGGTAGTGCTCCGACATGCTCGGCGCGACCACCTGGAAGGTGTCCAGTGCATGGCCCGTCAGCGTGGTGTGCACCCGCGCGTCCAGGATGCTGAAGTGCGAGCTGTCGAAGTACCCGCAGATGCGCACGAACAGGTCGTTCTGGTCGGGCGCGTACACCAGCACCTGCAGGCCTTCGCCCTCGGGTGAGATGCGCGCACGCACGATGCACTTGTCGATCACAGGCTGGGTGTCGCCCTCGGGGCGGGCGGCTGCCTTGCTCGCGGTCTGAGCCATCTGCTTGGAGAGCACGCGCGTGTGCCACGCGATCTCGTCGGCCTGGTGGCGCATGAAGTAGCTCACATCCAGCGTGTCCCACAGCGCCTTGTGCGCCTGGTGGGGCAGGGCGTGCAGCGCCAGCATGGACAGCGCTTCGCGCTTGCGGCCTTCGATCACCGCGCCCGGGTCGGGTGCCCGGCCACCCAGCGCGCGCAGCGTGTAGCGGTACAGGTCTTCGAGCAGCTTGCCCTTCCACGCATTCCACACCTTGGGGCTGGTGCCGCGAATGTCGGCGACGGTGAGCAAATACAGGGCGGTGAGGTAGCGCTCGTTGCCCACGCGCTTGGCGAAAGCCGCGATCACGTCGGGGTCGCTCAGGTCTTCCTTCTGCGCCATGCGGCTCATGGTCAGGTGCTCGGCCACCAGGAACTGGATGAGCCGTGTGTCTTCGCGTTCGATGCCGTGCTGGTGGCAGAAGGTGCGCACGTCGCTCGCACCCAGGTCGGAGTGGTCGCCACCGCGCCCTTTGGCGATGTCGTGGAAGAGCGCGGCGATGTAGAGGATCCAGGGCTTGTCCCACCCGGCGGCCAGCTGCGAGCAGAACGGGTATTCGTGCGAGTGCTCGGCAATGAAGAAGCGGCGCATGTTGCGCAGCACCATCAGGATGTGCTGGTCCACCGTGTAGACGTGGAACAGGTCGTGCTGCATCTGGCCCACGATGTGGCGGAACACCCAGAGGTAGCGCCCGAGCACAGACGTCTGGTTCATCAGGCGCATGGCGTGCGTGATGCCCTCTGGCTCCTGCAGGATCTTCAGGAACTGGGCGCGGTTGACCGGATCGGCGCGAAAGCGCGCGTTCATCACCGGGCGGGCGTTGTACAGCGCGCGCAGCGTGCGTGCCGACAGGCCCTTGATGCCCACTGTGGTCTGGTACAGGTGGAAGGTCTCCAGGATCGCGTGCGGCTGCTGCACATACAGGTTGTCGCTGGCGACCTCGAGCATGCCGCCCTTGTCGAAGAAGCGATCGTTGAGCGGGCGCAACCGGTCCACGCCGGGCACGTCGCTCTGCAGGCGCTCCTGGATGTTGAGCAGCAGGATCTGGTTGAGCTGCGTGACGGCCTTGGCCGCCCAGTAGTAGCGCTTCATGAGCGCTTCGCTGGCGCGGCGCGTGCCGCGCGCGGTGGGTGCCACGTGCGCTGCACCCGGTGTGCCGGGCGTGATCACGGCAGGCACCTGCGCCTTGAAACCAAACGACTCCGCCACCGCGGTCTGCAGGTCAAACACCAGGCGGTCTTCGCGCCGGTTGGCCAGCAGGTGCAGGCGCGCACGAATCAGGCTGAGCAGCGCTTCGTTGGCCTTGATCTGCCGCGCCTCCAGCGGCGTGGCCAGGCCCTTGCGTGCCAGCTCGTCCCAGCTGCGGCCCAGGCCCGCGGCCTTGGCCACCCACAGGATGATCTGCAGGTCGCGCAGGCCGCCCGGCGACTCCTTGCAGTTGGGTTCGAGCGAGTAGGGGGTGTCTTCGAACTTGGTGTGGCGCTGGCGCATTTCCAGTGTCTTGGCCACAAAGAACGCTTTGGGGTCCATGGCCTCGGCGAGCTGGCTCACCAGGCTCGCGAAGGCGTTCTTGCTGCCCGCAATCAGCCTGCATTCGAGCAGCGAGGTCTGCACCGTCACGTCTTTTTCGGCCTCGGCCACGCAATCAGCCGCCGTGCGCACGCTCGAACCAATTTCCAGGCCCAGGTCCCAGCAAGCACCGATGAAGCCCTCCAGCCGGGCCTTGAGGGTGGCGTCGTGGTCGGGCTGGCTGCCGTCGGGCAGCAGCACCAGCACGTCCACATCGGAAAACGGGAACAGCTCACCGCGGCCAAAGCCGCCCACGGCAATGAGCGAGAAGCCCGGGCCGAAACCGGCCATGGACCACAACTCTCGCAGCGTCTGGTCGGTCAGGCGGGAGAGTTGTTGCAGCGCCTTGCGCACGCCGCGCGTGGACGAGCCCTGCACGCCGAGCTGCGCCATGAGCGCGGCCTTGTCGTTGCGGTATTGAAGTCGAAGGGTGCCGAGGTCGTGCCCGGCGGGTGCTGGCGCCGGCACCATGGCTTCAGGCGAGCTCGGGGGTGGTGGCGGTCACGAATGCAGGCGCGGGCAGGCTGCCGGCCGACAGCGTGAGCACTTCGTAGCCGGTCTCGGTGACCAGCACGGTGTGTTCCCACTGCGCAGACAGCGAGCGGTCGCGCGTGACGATGGTCCAGCCGTCGCCCATTTCCTTGATGTCGCGCTTGCCGGCGTTGATCATGGGCTCGATGGTGAAGGTCATGCCCGGCTTGAGCTCTTCGAGCGTGCCCGGGCGGCCGTAGTGCAGCACCTGCGGGTCTTCGTGGAACTTCTGCCCGATGCCGTGGCCGCAGAACTCGCGCACCACCGAAAAGCCGTTGCCCTCGGCAAAGGTCTGGATGGCGTGGCCGATGTCGCCCAGGCGAATGCCGGGGCGCACCATGACGATGCCCTTCCACATGGCTTCATAGGTCACCTGCGTCAGGCGGCGCGCCTGCACCGAGCAGGCGGCTTCGCCTCCAATGAGGAACATGCGGCTGTTGTCGCCGTACCAGCCGTCCTTGATCACCGTCACGTCGACGTTGAGGATGTCGCCCTTCTTGAGCGGCTTCTCGTTGGGAATGCCGTGGCATACCACTTGGTTGATGGAGGTGCACAGGTGGCCGGGGTAGGGCGGGTAGCCGCTAGGCTGGTAGCCGATGGTGGCCGAAACCGTGCCCTGCTGCTTCATGTAGTCGGCCGCGAGCCGGTCGATCTCCAGCGTGGTGACGCCCGGCTGGATCAGCGGCGTGAGGTAGTCCAGCACTTCGGATGCCAGGCGGCAGGCGGTGCGCATGCCTGCAATGCCGGCAGCGTCTTTGTAGGTGATGCTCATGGGGCGCGATTATCCCATCGCGCCCCTGCGGACGGTGCTTTCCGAGCCAAGGCCATGGGGGCGGCCGGGTAAAATCCTGCGTTTTCCACCCGGCGCCGCCGGGTCAACGCACCTCAGGCTCCCAACGTGTCCCTGCACCTGCGCTTTTTTGAAGGCGGCAACGCCGTCAGCGACTTCAAAGTCCAGCAGCTCCTGCCCCGCCTCGCGGGCATTTCCGAAAAAATTACCAGCCTCTCGGCCCGCTTTGTGCACCTGGCGGGCTTTGACGGCGAACCCGACGCCGCCACGCTGCAGCGCGTGGGCGAGCTGCTGACCTACGGCGAGCCCTGCACCCCGGCGCACCAGCAGCTGGAAGCCGCTGGCGCACCTGCCCTGCTGGTGATGCCCCGGCTGGGCACCGTCTCGCCCTGGGCCTCCAAGGCCACCGACATCGCCCACAACTGCGGCCTGGCGCTGCACCGGGTCGAGCGCTTGGTGGAGTTTCGACTGGGCCTCAAGTCCGGGCTGCTCGGCAAGGCCAGCCTGTCGCCAGATCAGTTGCGCGCTGTGGCCGACCTGCTGCACGACCGCATGACGGAAAACGTCTCGCTCGACCGCACGCAGGCCCAGGCCCTGTTCACCGAACTGCACCCCGCCCCCATGGAGCAGGTGGATGTGCTGGGTGGCGGCCGCGCCGCGCTGGAGCGCGCCAACACCGACTGGGGCCTGGCCCTGGCCGATGACGAGATCGACTACCTGGTGAACGCCTTCAACGGCCTGCAGCGCAACCCGACCGACGTCGAGCTGATGATGTTCGCGCAGGCCAACAGCGAACACTGCCGCCACAAGATCTTCAACGCGCAGTTCACCATTGACGGTGTGGCCCAGGACAAGAGCCTCTTCGGCATGATCCGCCACACGCACCAGCTGGCACCCCAGCACACGGTGGTGGCCTATTCGGACAACGCGTCCATCATGGAAGGCAGCGTGGTCGAGCGATTCGTGGCGCGCGCCGGTGGCCCATCCGCCCCCGCCTATGCGTCGGAAACCGCCACGCACCACGTGCTGATGAAGGTGGAAACGCACAACCATCCCACCGCGATTTCCCCATTCCCCGGCGCTTCCACCGGCGCGGGCGGCGAGATTCGCGACGAAGGCGCCACCGGCCGTGGCTCCAAGCCCAAGGCCGGTCTCACCGGGTTCACCGTCGGCAAGCTCTGGGGCGGCCTGAGCGACCAGCCCGGCGGCAAGCCCGAGCACATCGCCAGCCCGCTGCAAATCATGACCGAGGGCCCGCTGGGTGGCGCGGCCTTCAACAACGAGTTTGGCCGGCCCAACCTGCTGGGCTACTTCCGCGAATACGAACTCGCGGTGGACGGTGTGCAACGGGGCTACCACAAGCCCATCATGATCGCCGGCGGCGTGGGCGTGATCGATGCCGGGCAGACGAAGAAGATCGAATTCCCCGCCGGCTCGCTGCTCATCCAGCTCGGCGGCCCGGGCATGAAGATCGGCATGGGCGGCAGCGCAGCCAGCTCGATGGCCACCGGCACCAACGCCGCCTCGCTCGACTTCGACTCCGTGCAGCGCGGCAACCCCGAGATCGAGCGCCGCGCGCAGGAGGTCATCAACCACTGCTGGCAGCAAGGCGCGAACAACCCCATTCTGGCCATCCACGACGTGGGTGCGGGCGGCCTGTCCAACGCCTTCCCCGAGCTCACCAACGACGCAGGCCGCGGTGCACGCTTTGACCTGCGCGCCGTGCCGCTGGAAGAAAGCGGCCTGGCGCCCAAGGAAATCTGGTGCAACGAAAGCCAGGAGCGCTACGTCCTGGCCATCGCCCCCGAATCGCTGGAGGTGTTCAAAGGTTTCTGCGAGCGCGAGCGCTGCCCGTTTGCGGTGATTGGCGTGGCCACGGAAGAGCGGCACCTGGTGCTGGCAGATGCACCCGTTCGCACGGACGCGACCTCCGTTCGCCCGGAGCCTGTCGAAGGGCTCACCAACACCCTGGCGGGGGCTTCGACAGGCTCAGCCCGAACGGAGAAGGGCTCAGCAGGAACGGCGACAGGCTCAGCGGGAACAGCGACGGGCTTGGCACAGACGGAAAACGCCGTCGACATGCCGATGAACGTGCTGCTGGGCAAGCCGCCCAAGATGCACCGCGATGTGAAGTCGGTGCCACGCCAGCCTGCGCCGCTGGACCTCACGGGCGTGAACCTGCAAAAGGCCGTGATCGACGTGCTCAGCCACCCGACCGTGGCGTCCAAGCGCTTCCTCATCACCATCGGCGACCGCACGGTGGGTGGCCTGAGCCACCGCGACCAGATGGTGGGCCCCTGGCAGGTGCCGGTGGCCGACTGCGCCGTGACGCTGGCCGACTTCAAGGGCTTCGCGGGCGAGGCCATGAGCATGGGCGAGCGCACGCCGCTGGCCGCCATCGACGCAGCCGCTTCCGGGCGCATGGCGGTGGCCGAAGCCATCACCAACCTGCTGGCCGCGCCCATCGAGCTCCTGCGCGTGAAGCTCTCCGCCAACTGGATGGCCGCGTGTGGCGAGCCCGGCGAAGACGCCGCGCTGTACGACACCGTGAAAGCCGTGGGCATGGAGCTGTGCCCGGCGCTGGGCATTTCGATTCCCGTGGGCAAGGACAGCCTGTCCATGCGCACGCAGTGGAAGGAAGGCGGCGAGACGAAGAAGGTCACCTCGCCGGTGAGCCTGGTCGTGAGCGCGTTCGCCACGCTGGCCGACGTGCGCGGCACGCTCACGCCGCAGCTCGACAGCCAGATCGAAGACACCACCCTCGTGCTGATCGACCTGGGCAAGGGCCGCCACCGCATGGGTGGCAGCGTGCTGGCCCAGGCGCTGGGGCAGGGCGGTGGCGAGGTGCCTGACCTCGACGATCCGAAAGACCTGCTCAACCTGGTCAACGCGGTCAATGCGCTGCGCGCCAACGGCCAGATCCTGGCGTACCACGACCGCAGCGACGGCGGCCTGCTGGCCGCGGCGGCCGAGATGGCCTTTGCCGGCCACGTGGGCGTGGCGCTCAACGTCGACCTGCTCGTGACCGAGGGCGACGGCATCAGCGACAGCCGCGCGGAAGTCGGCGACGCGAAGAACTGGGCGGGCCAGGTGAGCGCGCGCCGCGAAGAACTCACCCTCAAGGCGCTGTTCAGCGAAGAGCTGGGTGTGTTGCTGCAGGTGAAGACCGAAGAGCGCAACGCCGTCATGCAGACGCTGCGCGAGCACGGCCTGTCCAAGCACAGCCACTTCGTGGGCAAGACGCGCCCGGCCAGCTCGGCCATGGACGCCGGCAAGGGCCAGCTGCAGGTGTGGCGCGACACCAAGGCGGTGTTCTCCGCCAGCCTGTTCGACCTGCACCAGGTGTGGGACAGCGTGAGCTGGAAGATCAACCAGCAGCGCGACAACCCGGCCTGCGCCGATGCCGAACACGCTGCGGCCGGGCTGCCGGACGATCCAGGCCTGCACACGCGATTGACTTTCGACCCGACTGAAGAGGTCTCCGCTCGGGCTGAGCCTGTCGAAGCCCTCGCCAGCCAGCATCTGCAGAGCCCTTCGACAAGCTCAGGGCGAACGGGGCTTTTGCTTGCGCGGCCCAAGGTGGCCATCCTTCGCGAGCAGGGCGTCAATTCGCATGTGGAGATGGCCTACGCCTTCACCCAGGCAGGCTTTGAGGCCTTTGACGTGCACATGACCGACCTGCAGACCGGTCGCGCGAAGCTGGCCGATTTCCAGGGCGTGGTGGCTTGCGGTGGCTTCAGCTATGGGGACACCCTGGGGGCCGGCATTGGCTGGGCGCGCAGCATCACGTTCAATGCCGCGCTGTCCGAGCAGTTCCAGGGCTTCTTTGGCCGCACCGACACCTTCGGCCTGGGCGTGTGCAACGGCTGCCAGATGTTTGCCGAGCTGGCCGACATCATTCCCGGCGCCCAGGCCTGGCCCCGCTTCACCACCAACCAGAGCGAGCGCTTCGAGGCGCGGCTCTCCATGGTGGAGGTGCTGGAGTCGCCCAGCCTGTTCCTGGCCGGCATGGCCGGCAGCCGCCTGCCGATTGCCGTGGCGCACGGCGAGGGCTATGCCAACTTCAAGCACCGTGGCGACCCGGCCAAGGCCATTGCGGCCATGCGCTTCGTGGACAACACGGGCGCGGCCACCGAGCAGTACCCGTTCAACCCGAACGGCAGCCCCGGCGGGCTCACGGCGGTGACGACGGCCGACGGCCGCTTCACGGCCATGATGCCGCACCCCGAGCGCGTGTTCCGCAACATCCAGATGAGCTGGACCGACCAGGACCCGTCCGCCTACAGCGGCTGGATGCGCCTGTGGCGCAACGCGCGCCGTTGGATCGGCTGAACCGAGTTCACAAGGAGTAACCGTGGCGCGCACACACCACCTGGACGCTGCGACGGTCCAGCACTACGCCGCCGATGGCGCGGTGGTGCTGCGGGGCGTGTTCAATGCCGGCGAGTTGGCGCTGCTGGAGCGCGGCATTGAGCACAACCTCGCGCACCTGAGCCCGCTGGCGCTGGTGGCCAGCGAACCCGACGACCCGGGGCGCTTCGTCGAAGACTTCTGCACCTGGCAAGACAACCCGGCGTATCAGCAGGTGCTGTGCGAGTCGGCCCTGCCGCACATCGCCACGCAGCTCATGCAGAGCCGCACGGCGCGCCTGTATCACGACCACCTGCTCGTGAAAGAACCGGGCACCCGCCAACCCACCCCGTGGCACCAGGACCAGCCGTACTACAACGTCAGCGGTCGCCAGAACGTAAGCTTCTGGATCCCTGTGGACCCGGTGCCTCTGGCCAGCACGTTGCGCTTCGTGGCGGGTTCGCACGAAGGCACCTGGTACATGCCGCGCACCTTCCGCGACCAGCAGGCCAAGTGGTTTCCTGAAGGCACGCTGGCCGAACTGCCCGCCATCGACGCTGAGCCCGAGCGGTTCCGGCAACTGGCCTGGGCGCTGGAGCCGGGCGACTGCGTGGCCTTTCACATGCTGGCCCTGCACGCGTCCAGCGGCGTGGGGCCCGGGCAGCGGCGCCGGGTGTTTTCGGCCCGTTATCTGGGCGAGGATGCCCGCCATGCGCCACGTCCCTGGCGCACATCGCCGCCGTTCCCCGGTCTGGCCGAGCGCATGGCCGACGGCGCTGCGCTCGACGACCCGCTGTTTCCTCCTGTCTGGCCGCGCGCAGACGCCACCCCTTCCTGAAAGCCCCACACCATGGCCGGTTCCAGCTTGCTTGCGCTGATCGACGACATTGCCACCATCCTGGACGACGTTGCGCTGATGACCAAGGTGGCCGCGCGCAAAAGTGCGGCGGTGGCCGACGACGTGGCGGCCATGACGCAGCTGGCGGCCAAGAAAACGGCTGGCGTGCTGGGCGACGACCTGGCCCTGAATGCGCAGCAGGTCACGGGCGTGAAGGCTGATCGCGAGCTGCCGGTGGTGTGGGCGGTGGCCAAGGGCTCCCTGATCAACAAGGCGATCCTGGTGCCCAGCGCGCTGCTCATCAGCGTGATCGCGCCCTGGGCCATCACGCCCTTGCTCATGCTCGGCGGGCTGTTCCTGTGTTTCGAGGGCGCCGAAAAACTCTGGCATGCCTTTGGTCCGCACAAGGCCGAGGACGACGCGCAACACGAAAAGCGGGTGGAGGCCCTGGCCGATGAAAACGTCGATCTGGTCGCCTTCGAGAAGGACAAGATCAAGGGCGCCGTGCGCACCGACTTCATCCTATCGGCCGAAATCATCGTCATCACCCTCGGCACGGTGGCGTCGGTCAGCATGGGCCAGCGCGTGGCCGTGCTGGTGGGCATCTCGCTGATCATGACCGTAGGCGTGTATGGCCTGGTGGCGGGCATCGTCAAGCTCGACGACCTCGGGCTGCACCTCAGCCGGCAGGCGGCCGCCTGGAAACAAAGCGTGGGCCGCGGCATTCTGGCGGCCGCTCCCTGGCTGATGAAGACCCTGTCGGTGGTGGGCACGGCCGCCATGTTCCTGGTGGGCGGCGGCATCCTGGTGCACGGCATTCCGGCACTGGGGCACGGCATTGAAGCCTTTGCCGCCACGCTGGGCTGGCTGGGCTCGGTCGTCTCCAGCCTCACGGGCGCCGCCGCGGGCTTGCTGGCGGGTGGGCTCGTGCTCGTGGTGGTGAACCTCATCACGCGCCTGCGCGGCGGCGCGCAGCCGGCTTGAGCGCCTGACGCGGCGCGTTGTTTGACGTGCGTCAAGGTGCGCGCGCACCGGGCTGCCTACACTGGCTTTCATGATGCAAGCCACCGACGCCACCGCCATTCGCACCCCGTCGACCGACGCCGCCCCGCTGGAGGGTTTTGTGGGGAGTCATGTCGGCATCCTCAAACAACTCCGGGCCCTCGACGAGTTGCCCGCGTTGATGGAGCCGGCGGCACGCGCTCGGCGAATCGCTGCCGACTCGCTGGCGCTGTTCCGTGAGGGCATCCTTGAACACCACCTGGATGAGGAGCGCGAGCTGTTTGTGGCGGCGCTGGCCAGCGCGCAGCCCGGTGCCGAAAAGGCCCGTGTGCAGGTCATGGTTGAGCGGCTGACGCGCGAGCACCGCATCATCGAAGGCGTCTGGAAGTTTCTGGAGAAAGACCTCAAGCGCGTGACCAAGGGACAAGACGCCGA
Source organism: Hydrogenophaga sp. (assembly GCF_019264445.1). Taxonomy (GTDB): domain Bacteria; phylum Pseudomonadota; class Gammaproteobacteria; order Burkholderiales; family Burkholderiaceae_C; genus Hydrogenophaga. Next base: position 78,564 of record NZ_JAHVAB010000025.1, on the reverse strand, counting down.
GCTGGACGTGCACGAAGTGCACGCACTGGTCACGGCCTACACCAGCCACGCGGCCTTTGAAGAGTCCGAGTTCCTGCCGCTGTGCCAGGTCATCCTGGGGCGCAACGGCAACCACATGGCGGCACTCGGCCTGTCGCTGCACATGCGACACACCCCGCCCATCGTGGGCCACATCTGAACGCTTGGCTCAGGCGGCGGTCTGCGGTGTGGGGCGCGTGCGGTAAAACTTCAGCGGGCTGCTGGGCACCTCGTCCCGCACGGCGGGCTTCATGCGACCCACCACGTGCATTTCGCAGGGCTTGCAGTCAAACCGCAGCGTGAGTTTTTCGTTGCCGTGCGTGATGCTCATGGGCTCTGCGCGGATCGTGCCCTGCACGCCCGTGACCCCTTTGGCCTGTTTGGGGCACAGGCTGAGCGAGAAGCGCACGCAGTGCTTGGTGATCATCAGGCTCACCTCGCCGTCTTCCTCGTGGCTCTCGTAGGCGGATGCGATGACCTTCACGCCGTGCTTCGCGTAGAAGTCACGCGCCTTGTGGTTGAACACGTTGGCCAGGTAGGTGAGGGTGTCTTCCGGGTAACTCACCGGCGGCTGGATAGGGGTGGCGCGCGGCAGGCGTTGCCAGGCTTGCGCCCGGGCGGCTTCAAGCGCCGCGATGGCGTCGCGCCGCAGCGGGTTGAGCAGGGAGGCGGGCACAAACCACGGCTGTGAGAGCTGCAGCGACACGTCGATGGGCTCGAACACCGTTTCGCCGAGGCGCGCCAGGCTCTCACGGAGCCGGGCAGTGGCTTGCGCGGTGTCCTTGGCGGGTTCCAGCGTGCACGGCAGGCTGGCCTGGCCCACGTGGCCGTCTTCGTCGGTGACGGTGAGCGACAGACCCTCGGCCGCGTCTTCCAGCCGCAGCCACGCGCCAATGCGGCGCTCGGCAGACTTCTTCTCCAGCGCGCGCACCCAGCTGGTGTCGCGGTTGCGGTGGATCACCGTGCCGCGCTTGAGGTGGCGCAGCCCGTCCATCGCGTCCTTGGGGAACACGCGCCACTGGCCGGGTGCACCCACCGGTTCGGCGCGGTTGATCTGCAAGCCCACCAGCTCCTTGTGCAGGTCCAGGTAGCACAGGCCGTCGCCGTTGTGCACCACCGTGGCCGGGTCGTCGGTTTCCAGCTCCACGAAGTTCGGTCCCAGTTTTGTCACCCAGCCGATGGGGCGGCCCGGGTTCTTGGGTGTGTCGAAGGCGCCAATGTCCTCCTGGCGGCCCTGCACGAAGTAGTCGGTGAACTCGCGGTTGAAGTTCTGCGCCGGATCGGGGGAAAACGAAAACGTGCAACGACCGCTGGAGGCGCGCGCGAGTTCGGGGCGCTCTTCCAGGATCTCGTCGAACAGCCGCCGGTAGTGGGCGGTGATGTTCTTGACGTAGCCCATGTCCTTGTAGCGGCCTTCGATCTTGAAGCTGCGCGCGCCCGCGTCGATGAGGGCGCGCAGGTTGTCGCTCTGGTTGTTGTCCTTCATCGAGAGCACGTGCTTGTCGTGCGCGACGATGCGGCCCTGGCTGTCCTTCACCTCATAGGGCAGGCGGCAGGCTTGCGAGCAGTCACCGCGGTTGGCGCTGCGCCCGGTGTGCGCATGGCTCACGTAGCACTGACCGCTGTAGGCCACGCACAGCGCGCCATGGATGAAGAACTCGATCAGGCAGCGCTCGGGGTCGAGCGCGTCGCGGATGGCGTCGATCTGCGGCAGCGTGAGTTCGCGCGCCAGCACCAGCTTGGACAAGCCTGCGTCCTGCAGAAAGCGGGCTTTTTCGGGCGTGCGAATGTCGGTCTGCGTGCTGGCGTGCAGCTGGATCGGCGGCAGGTCGATTTCGAGCAGCCCCATGTCCTGGATGATCAGCGCGTCCACGCCGGCGTCGTACAGCTGCCAGGCCAGCTTGCGCGCGGGCTCGAGCTCGTCGTCGCGCAAGATGGTGTTCATGGTCACGAACACCCGGCTGCCGAAGCGGTGGGCGTGTCGGGCGACGCGGGCAATGTCCTGCACGCGGTTGTCGGCGCTGGTGCGCGCGCCGAACGAGGGCCCGCCGATGTAGATCGCGTCGGCGCCGTGGTTCACCGCCTCGATGCCGATGTCGGCGTCGCGGGCGGGCGAGAGGAGTTCGATCTGGTGGGGCAGCATGGCGGGGGGTGGAGCGTGCAGAATCGGGCCAGGAAAAACAGCCCGTTATTCTCCCGGAGAACGCCCATGTCCCCAAGCCCTGCAGCAACTTCGGCCGCCATCGTGCTCGTGCATGGCGCCTGGCATGGTGCCTGGTGCTGGCGGCGCCTCCTGCCCTTGCTGCGGGGCACTGGTGTGCAGGCGCATGCCGTCACGCTCACCGGCGTGGGCGAGCGCGCCCACCTGCTCAGCCCGTCGGTGGACCTGCACACGCACATCCAGGACGTGCTGGGCCTGATCGAGGCCGAGGAGCTGCAGCGCGTGGTGCTGGTGGGCCACAGCTACGCCGGCATGGTGGTCACGGGTGTGGCCGACCGCCTGCAGCGCGAACGCCCCGGCTCGCTGGCCCATCTGGTGTACCTCGACGCTTCGGTGCCGCGCCCCGGCGAGAGCTGGAGCAGCCCGCACCCGGAGGCCACCCGGCAAGGCCGCGTCGAGGCCGCGAAGTCCAGTGGGGGCCTGAGTTTGCCGCCGCCCGATGCCCAGGTCTTTGGCCTCGAAGGCGCCGACCGCGAATGGGTGAACCGCCGCCAGACCCCGCAACCCTTCAGCGTGTACCAGCAGGTGCTGGACTTCGACGCGGCGCGTGTGGCCGCCGTGCCGCGCACCTTCATCGACTGCACCTCGCCTGCGCTGGCCACCATTGCGCCATCGCGCGAGCGCGTGCGCAGCGAGCCCGGCTGGCAGGTGGTGGAGCTGGCCACCGGGCACGACCCCATGGTCAGCGAACCGCAGGCCCTGGCCGACCTGTTGCTGGGCATCCATGGCCGCGTGGACTGAGGCGGGCGGGCACATGCCGCAGCGCCTGGACCGCATCGACCTGCTGCGCGCCGCCGCCATGCTGTGGATGACGGCCTACCACCTCTGTTTCGACCTCGACTTTTTCGGCTTCATCGACGCGGACTTTTACCGCGACCCGTTCTGGACCTGGCAGCGCACGGCGATCGTGAGCTTGTTCCTCTTCACCGCCGGGCTGTCGCAGGCGGTGGCCGTGCACCAGGGTCAGAACTGGGCGCGCTTCTGGCGGCGCTGGCTGCAGGTGGCTGGCGCTGCGGTGCTGGTCACAGCCGGCTCGGTGCTGATGTTTCCGCACAGCTTCATCTACTTTGGCGTGCTGCACGGCATCGCGGTGATGCTGATCGTGGTGCGCGCCACCGCCGGCTGGGGCGCGTGGCTGTGGGTGCTGGGTGGGGTGGTGATCGGCCTGAAATTCGCTGCGCCACACGCCATCGCCCTGTGGCCTGCGCTGGAGGTGTTCAACGGCCCCGCGCTCAACTGGCTCGGCCTGATCAGCCGCAAGCCGATCACCGAAGACTATGTGCCGCTCGTGCCGTGGTTGGGCGTCATGTGGTGGGGCATGGCGGCCGGGCAGTGGGCACTGCGCCAAAGGCCAGAGTGGCTGGGCGCGGCGCAGGCCGGTGCCAGCGGCGCACGCCGCGCGCTCGTGACCCTGGGGCGCTGGAGCCTTACCTACTACCTGCTGCACCAACCCGTGCTGCTTGGCCTGGTCTGGCTGCTGGTGCAGACGCGCTGAACGAATCTGGCACGAACGAAAAAAGCGCGGACCTGCCGCGCTTTTTTCTGAAGGCCTGGGGCCTTACTGGATCTTGGCTTTTTCGCGCAGCGACTTCTGGAAGTCGGCGAGCTTCTGCTGTTGCATCTGCTGCTCGATCTGCGGCTTGATGTCTTCCAGCTTGGGCAGCTCGGCGGTGCGTACGTCGTCAACGCGGATGATGTGCCAGCCGAACTGGGTCTTCACCGGCTCTTGCGTCATCTGGCCCTTTTCGAGCTTGACCATGGCTTCGGAGAACTCAGGCACGTAGCTCGCCGCCGCTGCCCAGTCGAGGTCGCCGCCGTTGGCACCGGACCCCGGGTCCTTCGACTGCTTCTTGGCGATCTCTTCGAACTTGCCGCCCTTCTTGAGGCTGGCAATGATCGCCTTGGCTTCGTCTTCCTGCTCCACCAGGATGTGGCGGGCGCGGTATTCCTTGCCGCCGTTGGCCGCCACGAACTTGTCGTACTCGGCCTTGACGTCGGCGGCGGTCACCGGATTCTTCTTCTGGTAGTCCGCAAACAGGGCGCGGATCATGATGGTCTGGCGCGCCAGCTCCATCTGGTTCTTGTAGTCCTCGGTGGCGGCAATCCCGCGCTTCTGCGCTTCCTGCATGAAGATCTCGCGCAGCACCACTTCTTCCTTGAGCTGGGCGCGCACGTTGTCGTCCACCGGGCGTCCCGAGGCCGCAATCTGCTGCTCCAGCACCGCCAGGCGGGCGGACGGGACGGCCTTGCCGTTGACGATGGCCACGTTCTGGGCGAGGGCCCAGGGGGCCGCCGTGATGAGCGCTGCAGCGGTGAGGGCCGACAGGGAAAGTTTCATGGTGTTCCTTGGGATGAAAAGAGGTTGGAGCCGCCGCCGGAGGCAGGGTTTCAGCAAACAGGTATCAGAACGTAGCGGCTGAATCGGGGGAGTGGGGAGGGCTGTCAGGCCTTGATTTCGATGGCCAGGGCGTGCATCCCTGCCTCGGTGAAATTGCGCAGCGCATCATACACAAGGCGGTGCTGCGCGACCCTCGTGCGTCCGGCAAACGCCGGCCCGCCGATGCGCACCCGAAAGTGCGTGCCGTAGCCCAGTCCGTTGGCACCGGAATGGCCTGCATGGGCAGAGCTTTCGTCGATCACCTCCAGGGAGGAAGGGGCCAGCGCATCGCGCAGGCACGCCTCGATGGCGCTGGCCGTCGGGACCACAGGAGAACTGCTCATGGTTGCTTGCCCGCCGTGTCGTCCTTCATGTAGCGCGCGATATAAAGCCCCTGGCCCACGATGAAGATCACCGGGAACACATAGCCCCACAGCTTGAAGTTCACCCAGTCTTCCGTGGAGTAGTAAGCGGCTACGTAGGCATTGATGCCGGCCATGAACAGAAAGTAGCCCACCCACGCCACGGTCAACCGGGACCACACTGGGGCGGGCAGCGTGAGCTGGCTGCCCAGCAGGATCTGCAGGAAGTTCTTCTTCCAGATCCACAACGCGGCCGCCAGCACGATGGCCATGCTCGCGTACAGCACGGTGGGCTTCCACTTGATGAAGCGCTCGTCCTGCAGGAACAGGGTGAGCGCACCAAACACAAGCACCAGCACCAGCGTCACCTTGTGCAGCGTCTGCAGCTTGCGGTCCAGCGCGTAGATGATGCCGGTCTGCACCACCGTGGCGGCCATCAGCACCGCCGTGGCGGTGTAGATGTCAGCCATCTTGTAGGCCGCCACAAAGAGGGCGATGGGAAAGAAGTCGATGAGAAAACGCATGCGCGGATTATCGGCCTTGGGCTGGCGGCTGCCTTAAACGGGGCTTTGGCGGCCCTGCGGAACTTGCGGGCCTGCAAGAGGCTCCCTATCGTGTCGCCCGTTTCGATTCATCTTCACAGGAGTGAGCCGCGCATGTCCCCTCAAGAGCAACAGTCCATTCTTTCCATCGTGTTGCTGGCCGCGTTTGCCGACGGCAACAAGGCCGACAGCGAGCGCGAATCCATTCGGCAGCTCGCCCAGTCGCTCGGGTCGGCGGGTGGCAGCGCCGATCTGGCGCGGCTCTACCAGGACGTGTTGCTCAAGCGCGTGTCGCTGGCCGATGCGGTGGGTGGTTTGCAAGACGCCGGTCAGCGCCAGCTGGCCTACGAAATGGCCGTGTGCGTGTGCGATGCGGATGGCCGGCAAAGCCCACCCGAGGTGGCATTTCTCGCGGATCTGAAAGCCCGCCTGCAGCTCAACGCAGGTGAGGTCGCGGCCTTTGAGCGCGAGGCCGATGCCGTGCTGGACGCCGCCGACAAGGCCGTGCCGGTGGCAGCGACCGCCGCCGCCGCGGCTCCAGTGGTGGCCGCCACGGTGGCGCCCGGCGCCGACCTGGACAAGTCCATCCTGAACTACGCGCTGCTCAATGGCGCGCTGGAGTTGTTGCCGCAGTCGTGGGCCTCGATGGCGATCATTCCCTTGCAGGTGAAGATGGTCTACGCCATCGGCAAGGCGCACGGGGTGGAGCTGGACCAGGGGCATATTCGCGAGTTCATTGCGGCGGTGGGCGTGGGCTTGACCTCGCAGTACCTGGAGCAGTTTGGCCGCAAGCTGCTGGGCGGCTTGCTGGGCAAGGCGGCCGGGCGCACCGTGGGGCGCATCGGCGGTGCGGCCACCGGCATGGCGTTTTCGTTTGCCACCACCTATGCGCTGGGCCAGGTGGCCAAGCGGTATTACGGCGGCGGGCGGGTGATGAGCACGGCCTTGCTCAAGCAGACCTTCCAGGACCTGCTGGGCCCGGCCAAGCAGATGCAATCGCAATACCTGCCGCAGATCCAGCAGAAAGCCGCCACGCTGGATGCCGGGCAGGTCATGCAAATGGTGCGCGGCGGGGTCTGAGAGAGCGCCCGGCACCGCCGGTTCCGCGGGTGCCCTGGTCAGGCCGCGTCCGCGGTCTCCGGGTGCGCGGCCATCGCCTCGGCGGCCAGGGTGAGCGAGCGCAGGCGCAGCGCCGGGTCGAACAGGTCGCTGACGATCATGAACTCGTCGGCCTGCGTCACTTGTGCCAGTTGCTGCAGGCCTTCGCGCACGGTGTCTGGCCCGCCGATCACCGCAGCGGCCAGGAAGTCGGCGATGGCGGCCTGCTCCTGCGGGTGCAGGCGCTGCATGAAACCCTGCACCGGTGGCGGCAGCTGGCCGCGCTTGCCCGTGAGGATGCCCAGCACGCGCTGGTAGGTGCTGCTCGCCAGGAACTCGGCTTCTTCGTCGGTGGGCGCCGCGATCAGCGGCACGCCGACGATGGCGTAAGGCTCCGCCAGGGTGGCCGAGGGCTGGAAGTGCGTGCGGTAGACGTCCAGCGCCTGCAGCAGCAGCCGGGGCGCGAAGTGCGAGGCGAACGCATACGGCAGGCCTCGGTCGGCCGCCAGACGGGCCGAGAACAGGCTGGAGCCGAGCAGCCAGATCGGCACATTGGTGCCGGCACCGGGGTTGGCAATCAGGCGCTGGCCAGGGGTGGCGGGGCCCAGCAGGTGCTGGAGTTCGGCCACGTCGCGCGGAAAGTCGGCTTCGGTTTCGACACGATCACGCCGCAGCGCGCGCATGGTGTGCGGGTCGGTACCGGGCGCGCGGCCCAGGCCCAGGTCGATGCGCCCGGGGTAGAGCTCGGCCAGCGTGCCGAAGGCTTCGGCCACCACCAGCGGTGCGTGGTTGGGCAGCATGACGCCGCCTGAGCCCACGCGTATGCGCTTCGTGCCGCCCGCGATGTGGCCCACCAGCACGGCCGTGGCCGAACAGGCGATGCCGCTCATGTTGTGGTGCTCGGCCAGCCAATAGCGCGTGAAGCCGAGCGACTCGGCGTGTTGCGCCGTGCGCAGGGCGACGGCCAGGGCGTCGGCCACGGTGCTGCCTTCGCGCAGGGCCACCAGGTCGAGCATGGACAGGCGGATGTCTTTGAGGTCTTTCATGGGCATCAGGCGGGCAGGAAGCCGTCTACGGAGAGATAACGTTCGCCGGTGTCGTAGTTGAAGCCGAGCACCACGGCATCGGGCGCCAGGTCGGGCAGCTTCTGCGCGATGGCGGCCAGCGTGGCGCCCGACGAGATGCCCACCAGCATGCCTTCTTCGCGCGCAGATCGCCGCGCCATCTCGCGCGCCGCCTCGGCGTCGACCTGGATGACGCCGTCGAGCAGCTGCGTGTTGAGGTTGTTGGGAATGAAGCCCGCGCCAATGCCCTGGATGGGGTGGGGCGAGGGCGCGCCGCCGGAGATGACGGGCGAAGCCGCGGGCTCTACCGCAAACACCTTGAGCCGGGGCCAGCGCGCCTTGAGCACACGCGCCACCCCGGTGATGTGGCCACCCGTGCCCACGCCGGTGATGATCGCGTCGAGGCCTTCGGGAAAGTCGGCGGCGATTTCTTCGGCCGTGGTGCGCACGTGCACGTCCACGTTGGCCGGGTTGTTGAACTGCTGCGGCATCCAGGCGCCGGGGGTGGCGGCCACGATCTCTTCAGCGCGCGCGATCGAGCCTTTCATGCCCTTTTCACGCGGCGTGAGGTCAAAGCTCGCGCCGTAGGCGAGCATCAGGCGGCGGCGCTCCACCGACATGCTGTCGGGCATGACGAGGATGAGCTTGTAGCCCTTCACGGCCGCCACCATGGCCAGGCCAATGCCGGTGTTGCCCGAGGTGGGCTCCACGATGGTGCCGCCGGGTTTCAGGGCGCCGGAGCGTTCGGCGTCTTCCACCATGGCCAGGGCGATGCGGTCCTTGATCGAGCCACCCGGGTTGCTGCGCTCGGACTTGATCCAGACCTGCTGGCTCGCGCCTTCGAACAGGCGCTGCACTCGCACGTGGGGCGTGCTGCCGATGGTGTCGAGGATGTTCCGGGCTTTCATGGTGCGTCCTTCTTCGGTTGGTGTTCGAGCGAGGCGGAGTTCATGCAGTAACGCAAACCGGTGGGCGCCGGGCCGTCTTCGAACACGTGGCCCAGGTGCGCGCCGCACTGGCTGCAGACGGTTTCCACGCGCACCATGCCATGGCTGCGGTCGGTGATCTCGGTGATGGCGCCCGGCACGGCCTGCGAGAAGCTCGGCCAGCCGCAACCGGCGTCGAACTTGGTGTGCGCGTCAAACAGGGTGTTGCCGCAGCAGATGCAGTGGTAGCTGCCGTCGGCCCAGACCTGCTCGTATTTGCCGGTGTAGGGGCGCTCGGTGTGGGCGTGGCGCGTCACGTCAAAGGCGCGCGCCTCAGCCCCTTTGGCGGCCAGCACCTCGCGCCATTCGGCTTCGGTTTTCTGGATGGGAAAGCTCATGGGATCTCCTTGAAATGACGCAAACCACCGGGCTGCGGGTGCTTCACGACGAACAGCTGATTTCGATCTGGCGGGCCCATTCGGGCGGGAAGGCGGCCAGGTCGTCCTGTCCGGCGACTTCTTCAAATGGGTGCTCCAGCGCATTTTGCAACCGCGCCACCTCGCTGAAATCGCCCTGCCGGGCGCGCTGGATGGCGACTTCGCCTAGGTGGTTGCGCAGCACCACATGCGGGTTGGTGCGCAGCATCTGTGCCTGCGTGGCGTCGGCATCGAAGCCGGGTTGCGCGTGCAGGCGCTCGTGCCAGCGCAAGGCCCAGGCGTCAAACGCCTCGCGCTGCAGGAACAGGTCGCGCACGGGTTCGATTGCTCCACCCACCGCGCGGCTCAGGCGGCGCCAGAAGATGGTGAAGTCCACCGCGTCGGCCGCCAGCAGCTTCATCAGCGATTCGGTCAGCTCGGCGTCGCCCGCCTGCACCTGCGCCAGGCCGAGCTTGGCGTTCATGCGCCGCTGCAGCGCGGCCGGCATGAGGGCCTTGTAGGGCTCCAGTGCGTCCAGCGCCTGCTGCTGGTCGTCCATGAGCGGCAGCAGCGCCTGGCCCAGCGCAAACAGGTTCCAGTAGGCGATGTTGGGCTGGCGGTTGTACGCATACCGCCCGCCGGTGTCGCTGTGGTTGCAGATGTGGCCGGGGTTGAAGGCATCGAGGAACTGGAACGGGCCGTAGTCGATGGTCAGGCCCAGGATGCTCATGTTGTCGGTGTTCATCACCCCGTGGCAAAACCCCACGGCCTGCCATTGCGCCACCATCTCGGCGGTGCGCGCGCTCACGGCCTCGAGCAGCGCGGCGTAGGGGTTGCCGGTGGCATCGCGGCAGGCCGGGTAGTAGCGGACGATCACGAAGTCGGCCAGCACGCGCAGTTCGTCGTGCAGGCCATGGTGCGAGAAGTGCTCGAAATGCCCGAACCGGATGAAACTGGGCGCCACGCGCGTGACGACCGCTGCGGTTTCGATTTCTTCGCGGCGAACCGGGCCGGGCGAGCCCGTGACGCACAACGCCCGACTGGTAGGGATGCCCAGCGCGTGCATGGCTTCGCTGCACAGAAATTCGCGGATGGAGCTGCGAAGCACGGCGCGCCCGTCGCCCATGCGGGAGTAGGGCGTTAGTCCGGCACCTTTGAGCTGCACTTCCTGCGGGCCGCTGGCGGTGTCCACTTCGCCCAGCAGGATGGCGCGGCCATCGCCCAGCTGCCCGGCCCAGTGGCCGAACTGGTGGCCGCTGTAAACGCTGGCCAGCGGCTGCGTGCCTGCGATGGCCAGGTTGCCGGTGAAGGCATCCAGCGCGGCGGGGGAGGCGAGCCACTGGCGGTCCAGGCCCAGGAGATCGGCCACCGCAGGACTCGTGCCCACCCAATGGGGCGAGGGCAGGGGCGTGGGCTGCAGCCGGGTGGAGAAGGCGTCGCCCAGGGCGGCGAAGCGGTTGTGCCAGTTCAGGCCCAGATCCAGGCCGGCGGCCATCTCGTCGAGCGGTCGGTTCATAGGGCGTATTGTCCCCGCCGGGGTGCAACATGACCACGGGCAGGGTCAATCCGGCCAGGGTGCACAGACCCTGTCCCGCAATGGACATGGCCGGCATCGCCCCGGTGGAACCCCGGGGGTTTGGCGGCTTTCAAACGGCTACGATGAACGCCACTTTTCACCCCATCGACAGGAGACTCCCCATGCTGGGCCAAATGCAGAGCCAACCCCTTCTGATTTCCACGCTGATCGTGCACGCCGAGCGGCACCACGCCAGCGGCGAGATCGTGTCGCGCCGCGTGGAAGGCGACATCCACCGCAGCAACTGGGGGCAGATCGCCGTGCGATCGCGCAGGGTGGCCAACGCGCTGAAGGGGCTGGACCTGGCTTTCGGAGACCGCGTGGCCACGCTGGCCTGGAACGGCTACCGCCACCTGGAGCTGTATTTCGGCGTCAGCGGCACCGGCCACGTGCTGCACACCCTCAACCCGCGCCTGCACCCCGAGCAGCTCACCTGGATCGTGAACCACGCCGAAGACAAGGTGGTCTGCTTTGACATGACCTTCCTGCCGCTGGTCAAGGCGGTGGCCGCCAAATGCCCCACCGTGAAACACTGGATCGCGCTGTGCGATGCCGACAAGCTGCCGGCCGACAGCGGCCTGCCCGGCCTGCAGAGCTACGAGGCCTGGATCGCGGACCAGTCCGACGTCTACCACTGGCCCACCTTTGACGAAAACTCCGCCTCCAGCATGTGCTACACGAGCGGCACCACCGGCAACCCCAAGGCCGCGCTGTACTCGCACCGCTCGACCATCCTGCACGCCTTCACGGCCGCTTTGCCCGACGCCCTCAGCCTGAGCGCGCGCGACAGCGTGCTGCCGGTCGTGCCCATGTTCCACGTCAACGCCTGGGGCCTGCCGTACTCGGCCGCCGCCACCGGTTGCAAGCTGGTGTTCCCGGGCCCGGCGATGGACGGCAAGTCCATCTACGAGCTGCTGGAGACCGAGAAGGTGACCATGGCCGCCGGCGTGCCCACGGTGTGGCAGATGCTGCTGGGCCACCTGCAGGCCAACAACCTGAAGTTCAGCACGCTCAAGAGCACCGTGATCGGTGGCTCGGCCTGCCCGCCGGCCATGATGAAAGCCTTCAACGACCAGTACGGCGTGGCCGTGATCCACGCCTGGGGCATGACAGAGATGTCGCCCTTGGGCACGGTGTGTTCGCTGAAAAACGCGCAGACGGCGCTGCCAGCCGAAGATCAGCACAAGATCCTTCTCAAGCAGGGCCGTGCCGTGTTCGGGGTCGACATGAAGATCGTGGACGACGCGGGCGAGGAGCTCCCCTGGGACGGCAAGGCGTATGGTGACCTGCTGGTGCGCGGCCCCTGGATCATTGCCAGCTACTACAAGGGAGAGGGCGGCGACCCGCTGCGCTACGACGCGCAGGGCCAGGGCTGGTTCCCCACCGGCGACGTGGCCACCATCGACCCCGACGGCTTCATGCAGATCACCGACCGCAGCAAGGACGTGATCAAGTCGGGCGGTGAGTGGATCAGCTCGATTGACGTGGAGAACATCGCCATGGCGCACCCGGCCGTGGCCATGGCCGCCTGCGTCGGCATGAAGCACCCCAAATGGGACGAGCGCCCCATCGTGGTGGTGGTGAAGAAGCCCGGCGCCGACGTGACGCGCGACGAGTTGCTGGCGTTTTACGAAGGCAAGACGGCGAAGTGGCAGATCCCGGACGACGTGGTCTTTGTCGATGCGATCCCGCTGGGCGCCACCGGCAAGATGCAGAAGATGACCCTGCGCGAACAGCTCAAGGGTTACGTGTTGCCAGGGGTCTGAGCGCACCATCAGGCGGCGTCTTGTCGCCTGCGTGATAGAGGCCCGGGCAATCCCCTACGTTGCACCGCACCAGATGCCCTTACGCTGCGTCTATTCGATTCGTCAACAAGGAGACATAGGTATGAAGCTGACCGTGAAGATGATCGCAGGCGCCGCCATGCTGGTGGCCGCTGGTGCCACGTTTGCCCAGGCAGGCGAGACCGTGAAGATGATCCGCATCGACCCCCTGACCGGCCTGCTCGGCCCAGTGGGCGTGAGCCAGATCAAGGGTTACCAGTTCTTTGCCGAGAAGTTCAGCGGCAAGGGCAACCCCGCCGGTGTGAAGTTCGAGGTCACGCCCATCGACAACAAGCTCAGCCCGGCCGAAAGCCTGAACGCCTTGAAGGCCGCCATCGACCAGGGTGCGCGCTACATCATCCAGGGCAACGGCTCTTCGGTGGCGCTGGCGCTGTCCGACGCGATCGAGAAGCACAACGCGCGCAACCCCGGCAAGGAGGTGATGTACCTCAACGACTCCGCCGTGGACCCGGACCTCACCAACAGCAAGTGCAGCTACTGGCACTTCCGCTTTGACGCCGACACCTCCATGAAGATGGAGGCCATGGCCAGCTTCATCGCCACCCAGCCCGACATCAAGAAGGTGTACTTCCTGAACCAGAACTACTCGCACGGCCACCAGGTCGTGAAGTTCGGCAAGGAAGCCCTGGGCCGCAAGCGCCCGGACATCCAGGTGGTGGGCGAAGACCTGCACCCGCTGGCCCAGACGCGTGACTTCGCTCCCTACATCGCCAAGATCAAGGCCTCTGGCGCCGACACCGTGATCACCGGCAACTGGGGTTCCGACCTGTCGCTGCTGGTGAAGGCCGCCAACGAAAACGGCTACACCGGCAAGTTCTTCACGTACTACGCCGGCGTCACCGGCACGCCGTCCGCCCTGGGCACCAACGGTGCCGGCCGCGTCTACCAGATCGCCTACAACCACTACAACATGGGTGGGCAGATGGACAAGTGGATGAAGGAGTTCAACCAGAAGTACAACGACGACTTCTACACCGGCTCCACCATCCGCATTTTTGAAATGCTGGGTGCCGCCATGGCCAAGGCCAAGTCGACCGACCCGGTGAAGGTGGCGGCCGCCATGGAAGGCCTCACGGTCAAGAGCTTCAACGGCGAAGTGCAGATGCGCAAGAACGACCACCAGCTGCAGCAACCGCTGTACATGTCGGTGTGGCAGAAGGCCGATGCCAAGTACCCCTACAGCCCCGAGAAAACCGGTATGACGCTGGCGCCCGTGGCTGAGTACCCGAACTATGTGTCGAGCACGCCCACCAGCTGCCAGATGAAGCGGCCGGGGTGAGGTAGCCCCCCCGCCGCGCTTCGCGCGACCCCCCACGGGGGGCGGCACTGGCGGCCCGGCAAAGCCGGTTCCGCTGTGCCTCTGGATGGGGCGAAGTGCGATGCAAGAGCCCGACACGGGGTGCCGTTTCGGGCTCTTTTACTTTCAACGATGAGGAAGGTCTGAGGGAATGGAGTTTTTCATCATCTCGATGCTGAACGGGCTGAGCTACGGGCTCCTGCTGTTCATGCTGAGCTCGGGGCTCACGCTGATCTTCAGCATGATGGGTGTGCTCAATTTCGCGCACGCCAGCTTCTACATGCTGGGGGCCTATGTGGGCTACACGGTGGCGCAGTTCGTGGGCTTCTGGCCTGCGCTGCTCATTGCGCCGATCGTGGTGGGGGCATTCGGCGCGCTGTTTGAGCGCCAATGCCTGCGCAAGGTGCACAAATACGGCCACGTGCCCGAACTCCTGGTGACCTTCGGTCTGTCGTACGTCATCGTTGAGCTCGTGCAGCTGATCTGGGGCCGCATCGCCGTGGAGTTCCGCCCACCCGCCGAGCTGCAAGGCCCGGCCTTCACGCTCATCAACCATTCCATCGATGGCCTGCGCCTGGTCTGGGGTGCTGCAGCGCCTGAAATGTGCAGCGCGGCCGACGCGGCTGTGCGCGTTGTGTGCTCGCCGTTCCCGGCCACGCGCGGCTTCATGATGCTGGTGGCGGTGATCATGCTGGCCTCGGTCTGGCTGCTGCTCACGCGCACCCGCATCGGCCTGGTGATCCAGGCCGCGCTCACCCACCCCGAGGCGGTGGAGTCGCTCGGCCACAACGTGCCGCGCGTGTTCATGCTGGTGTTTGGCGCGGGCTCCGCGCTGGCGGGCCTGGCCGGCGTGATCGGGGGCAGCACCTTCCTGACCGAGCCGGCCATGGCCGCCACGGTGGGCTCGGTCATTTTCGTGGTGGTGGTGGTGGGCGGCATGGGCTCGCTCTCGGGCGCGTTCGTGGCCTCGCTGCTCATCGGCGTGATCCAGACCTTTGCGGTGGCCTTCGAGTATTCGCTGCTCACGCTGGCCCAGCAGATCGGCCTGCCGCTGTCCGACGCGGTGGCCAACAACTCTTACGTCAAGCTCACGCTGTCCCAGGTCGCGCCCATCCTGCCGTACCTGTTCCTCGTGCTGATCCTGATCTTCCGCCCGCGTGGCCTGCTCGGCAAGCGGGAAGGCTGACCCATGACCACCCAACACTACGCATTCAAGCCCATCAATGTGGGGCGCTGGCTGACCTGGGGCCTGTTTGCGCTGCTGCTCATCGTGGCGCCACGCATCTTCACCAGTGGCCTGGCCATGACCGTGCTGTCCCAAATGGGCATCGCGATCATTGCCTGCCTGTCCTACAACATCCTGCTGGGGCAGGGCGGCATGCTCAGCTTCGGGCACGCGGTCTACACCGGCCTGGGCTCGTTCCTGGCGATCCACGCGCTCAACAGCGTGAGCGCCGGCAGCCTGCCGTTGCCGGTGTCACTGGTGCCCATCGTGGGTGGCCTGGCGGGTGTGGGCTTTGCCGTGCTGTTCGGCTACGTCACCACGCGCAAGTCGGGTACCACCTTCGCGATGATCACGCTCGGCCTGGGTGAGCTCGTCTTTGCGCTCTCGCTGATGATTCCCGAGTTCTTTGGCGGCGAGGGCGGCGTTTCGGGCGACCGCATGGTGGGCAAGCCTTTCATGGGCATCACCTTCGGCCCGCAGGTGCAGGTGTATTACCTCATCGCGGTCTACACCTTCATCTCGGTCGCGCTCATGTTTGCGTTCACGCGCACGCCACTGGGCCGCATGCTCAACGCCGTGCGCGACAACCCCGAGCGCGTGGAGTTTGTGGGCTACGACACCCAGCGCGTGCGCTACATCTCGTTCATCATCGCGGGCTTTTTCGCCGGCATTTCGGGTGGCCTGGGGGCGCTGAACTTCGAGATCGTCACCGCCGAGGTGGTGGGCGCAGCGCGTTCGGGCGCGTACCTGCTGTTCACCTTCCTGGGCGGCGCCACCTTCTTCTTCGGGCCCATCATTGGCGGCATCCTCATGGTGCTGGCGTTTGTGCTGCTCTCGGAGTTCACCAAGGCCTGGTTGCTGTACCTGGGCCTCATCTTCCTGTTCATGGTGATGTATGCGCCGGGCGGTATCGCCAGCCTGATCATGATGAACCTGCGCGTCGCCGCGTTTGGCCGCCTGCGCGAGCTGTGGGTGAGCTACCTGGCGCTGGCCGGCACCGCCATGGTGATGCTGCTGGGCGCGGGCGCCATGATCGAAATGGTCTACCACCTGCAGCTGAACACCACGCTCGGATCGGAGTTGCGCTTCCTGGGCGTGCCGCTGGATGCCCATGGAGTGGACAGCTGGGTGGGCGCCGCGCTGGTGGCGCTCACGGGCCTGGGCCTGTTCGAGCTCACGCGCCGCACCTTCCTGCGCGAGTGGGGCGCCATCCAGGAAGACATCGAGAAAGAAATCAAGCGGAGAGAAGCGCTGTGAGCATGAACGCACCATCGACCTATGCGCTGGAACTCAAGGACCTGCGCAAAAGCTTCGGCAAGACCGAGATCATCCGGGGTGTGAACCTGGCCGTGAACGCCGGCGAACGCGTGGGCATCATCGGCCCCAACGGCGCAGGCAAGTCCACGTTGTTCAACCTCATCAGCGGGCGCTTTGCGCCCACCAGCGGGGAAGTGCTGCTCAATGGCCAGCGCATCGACGGCAAGAAGCCTTTCGAGATCAACCGCGCCGGCCTCTCGCGCAGTTTCCAGATCACCAACATCTTTCCCAAGCTGAGCGTGTTCGAGAACCTGCGCTGCGGCGTGCTCTGGAGCCTGGGCTACAAGTACACGTTCCTGAAGTTCCTGGCCGATCTGGACGACGCCAACGAACGCGCCGAACAGCTCATGGACATGATCAAGCTCGACCGCAAGCGCGACGTGCTGGCCATGAACCTCACTTACGCCGAACAGCGCGCCCTGGAGATCGGCATCACCATCGCCGGCGGCGCCAGTGTGATCCTGCTCGACGAGCCCACGGCCGGCATGAGCAAGAGCGAAACCAGCCGCTTCATCAGCCTGATCAAGGAAGTCACGGTGGGCAAGACGCTGCTGACCGTGGAGCACGACATGGGTGTGGTGTTTGGCCTGGCCGACCGCATTGCGGTGGTGGTGTATGGCGAAGTGCTGGCCTTCGACACCCCGGCGGAGGTTCGCGCCAACCAGCGTGTGCAGGAGGCCTATCTCGGCTCGCACGTGGCAGACACCCAGGGAGCAGCCGCATGAGCCCCCACGTTTGCGGCCTTGCCGCTGCACTGCCCCCCACGGGGGCGCGGCCCTCCTTGGGGCGGCCCTGCGGAGTACCGACATGCTGAAAATTGAAAATCTTCACGCCTATTACGGCAAAAGCCACGTCCTGCATGGCGTGAGCTTCGACGTGCAACCCGGCGAGATCGTGGCGCTGCTCGGGCGCAACGGCTCGGGCCGTTCGACCACCGCAAAGGCTGTCATGGGCCTGGTCGACTGCCAGGGCAGCATCCACTGGAAGGGCCAGCAGATCATGGGCAAGAAGGCCTATGAGGTGGCCCACCTCGGCCTGGGCTATGTGCCCGAAAACCGCGACATCTTTCCCACGCTGACCGTGCAGCAGAACCTCATGCTCGGCCAGAAGGGCAGCGGCAAGGGCTCGCGCTGGAGCTTCGACGACATGTACGGCATGTTCCCGCGCCTGAAAGAGCGGCAGCACACCGAGGCCGGCGTGCTCTCGGGTGGCGAGCAGCAAATGCTCACGCTGTGCCGCACGCTCATGGGCGACCCGGACCTGATCATCATCGACGAGCCCACCGAAGGCCTGGCGCCCAAGATCGTGGAGCTGGTCGGTCAGTACCTGCAGACGCTCAAGAGCCGGGGCGTGTCGGTGCTGCTGATCGAGCAGAAGCTGACGATTGCCATGGCGATCTCGGACCGCGCGCTGGTCATGGGGCACGGCAGCATCGTGTTTCAGGGCACGCCGGAGAGCCTGCGGGCCGATCCGTACACCCGCAAGGAGTGGCTGGAAGTTTGAACGCCCCCCGCGCCGCCTGCGGCGTCACCCCCCACTGGGGGGCGATGCCTTTGGGCCGGCGTAGCCGGACCCTTGGCATCCTGGATAAGACATGCCCGCCGAGTGGCGGCTCTGGTTCAGTGGCTTCCGCATGAGACAAGCGTGCGACACCCTGGTCTTGCGGCGCCGCACAATGTTTCTAGAATCGAACGGTCGTTCTTTTTAGCGAAGAGCGTCACAGTCAACGCCCTCAGGCCCCGCCTGACACAACGAAGGAGCTTTCATGACCGCTGAGTACCAGGTCCACGGCGATGTGGCCGTCATCACCATGAACAACCCGCCGGTCAACGGCCTGGGCTTGTCCACACGGCAGGGCATCACCGATGGTCTGGCCAAGGCAGAGGCGGATCCCGCTGTCAAGGCGATCGTGCTCACCGGTGCCGGCAAGGCATTCTCCGGCGGGGCCGACATCCGTGAATTCGGTTCGCCCAAGGCGCTGGCCGAGCCCAACCTGCTGTCGGTGATCCTGGCGGTGGAGAACGCGTCCAAGCCGGTGGTGGCCGCCATGCACTCGGTGGCCATGGGGGGCGGCCTGGAGCTGGCCCTGGGTTGCCACTACCGCATTGCTGCACCCGGCACCAACGTCGCGCTGCCCGAAGTCAAGCTCGGCCTCATTCCCGGCGCAGGCGGCACGCAGCGCCTGCCGCGCGCCCTGGGCGTGGAGCCCGCGCTCAACATGATCGTCAGCGGCGAGCCCGTCAAGAGCGAAATGCTCGCGCAGGTGCCGGGCCAGATGCTGTTCAACAAGCTGTCGGCCTCGCCCGAGACCCTGGCTGAAGAAGCCCTGGCCCTGGCCCGCGAGATGGCGGCCAAGCACGCCGACGGCAGCGCGCTGCCCAAGGTGCGCAACCTGCCTTGCAAGCACCCGCTGGGCGATGCGTACTTCCAGTTCGCGCGCAACATGGTCAAGGGCATGAGCAAGAACTTCCCGGCACCGGCCAAGTGCGTGGACGCCGTGGAAGCCGCGACGAAGAAGAAGTTCGACGACGGCATGGTGTTCGAGCGCGAGATCTTCATCAACCTGATGTGGACGCCCGAGTGCCGTGCACTGCGCCACCTGTTCACGGCCGAGCGCGCCGCCAGCAAGATCCCCGATGTGCCGGAAGACACGCCCAAGCGCGAGATCGCGTCGGTGGCCGTCATTGGCGCAGGCACCATGGGCGGCGGCATTTCCATGAACTTCCTCAACGCCGGCATCCCCGTGAAGATCCTGGAGATGAAGCAGGAAGCGCTGGACCGGGGCGTGGCCACGATCCGCAAGAACTACGAAGCGCAGGTGAAGAAGGGCAAGCTCAAGCAGGACAAGTACGAGCAGCGCATGAGCCTGCTGTCGACCACGCTGAGCTACGACGACCTCGGCTCGGCCGACCTCGTCATTGAAGCCGTGTTCGAAGAGATCGGCGTGAAGGAAAAGGTGTTCAAGGAACTCGACCGCGTGATGAAGCCCGGCGCCATCCTCGCGTCCAACACTTCCACGCTCGATGTGAACGCCATCGCCAGCTTCACCCAGCGCCCGCAAGACGTGGTAGGCCTGCACTTCTTCAGCCCGGCCAATGTGATGAAGCTGCTGGAAGTGGTGCGCGGCGAGAAGACCGCCAAGGACGTCATGGCCACCGTGATGACCGTGGCCAAGAAGATCAAGAAGACCGCTGTGGTTTCCGGCGTGTGCGACGGCTTCATCGGCAACCGCATGATCGAGCAGTACGGCCGCCAGGGTGGCTTCCTGCTGGACGAGGGCTGCACGCCCGAGCAGGTCGACAAGGCGATGGAGAAGTTCGGCATGGCCATGGGCCCGTTCCGCATGGGCGACCTGGCGGGCAACGACATCGGCTGGGCAATCCGCAAGCGCCGCTACCAGGAAAAGCCGGACATGAAGTACAGCAAGACCGCCGACCTGCTGTGCGAAAAAGGCCGCTTCGGCCAGAAGACCGGCGCCGGCTGGTACGACTACGTGCCGGGCAAGCGCGACGCGATCCCGAACGCCGAAGTGGTGAAGATGATCGAGGACCACCGCAAGGCCCTGGGCATCACGCCGCGCAAGATCTCTGACGAAGAGATCGTGCAGCGCCTGGTGTACGCGCTGGTGAACGAGGCCGCGCACATTCTGGAAGAGGGCATTGCCAACAAGGCCAGCGACATCGACGTGGTCTACATCTTTGGCTACGGCTTCCCCGCGCACCGTGGCGGTCCGATGATTTACGCCGACACCGTGGGCCTGTTCAACGTGGTGCAAAGCATGAAGCGCTTTGCGAAGAACCCGCTGGACGACGCGAAGTTCTGGGAGCCAGCGCCGCTGTTGGCGCGCCTGGTCGCCGAAGGCAAGACCTTCAACTGAACAACTTTTAGGAATTCATCATGACCAACGCCGTCATCGTTTCCACCGCCCGCACCCCCCTGGCCAAGAGCTGGAAGGGCGCCTTCAACATGACCCACGGCGCCACCCTCGGCGGCCACGCGGTGCAGCACGCGGTCGCCCGCGCCGGCATCGACGGTGCCGAAGTGGACGACGTCATCATGGGCTGCGCCAACCCCGAGGGCGCCACCGGTGCCAACATCGCGCGCCAGATTGCGCTGCGCGCCGGCCTGCCCATCACCACCTCGGGTGTCACCGTCAACCGCTTCTGCTCATCCGGCCTGCAGACCATCGCCATGGCCGCGCAGCGGATCATTGCGGGCGAGGGCGACGTGTACGTGGCCGGTGGCGTGGAAAGCATTTCCTGCGTGCAGCAGGAGATGAACACCCACATGCTGGCCGACCCCTGGCTCGTGGCCAACAAGCCCGAGATCTACTGGAACATGCTGCAGACCGCCGAGCAGGTGGCCAAGCGCTACAACATCTCGCGCGACGCGATGGACGAGTACGGCGCCGCCAGCCAGCAGAAGGCCACCGCCGCGCTGGAAGCCGGCCTGTTCAAGGCCGAGATCGCCCCGATCACCGTGACCGCCGGCGTGGCCGACAAGGTCATGGGCCTCACCACCAAGAAGGTGACGGTCGAGAACGACGAAGGCATCCGCGCCGGCACCACCAAAGAAGGCATCAGCGGCATCCGCCCGGCCATGCCCGGTGGCGTGATCTCGGCCGGCAACGCCAGCCAGTTCAGCGACGGCGGCGGCGCCTGCGTGCTGATGAACGAAACCCTGGCCGAGAAGCGCGGCCTGCAGCCCCTGGGCCGTTTTCTCGGCTTTGCGGTGGCCGGCTGCGAGCCCGATGAAATGGGCATTGGCCCGGTGTTCGCCATCCCCAAGGTGCTCGCGCGCCTGGGCCTGAAGATCGGTGACATCGACCTCTGGGAGCTCAACGAAGCGTTTGCCGTTCAGGTCATCTACTGCCGCGACAAGCTGGGCATTCCGGGCGACCGCCTCAACGTGAACGGCGGCGCTATCGCCGTGGGCCACCCGTATGGCGTGTCGGGCCAGCGCCTGACCGGCCACGCGCTGATCGAAGGCAAGCGCCGCGGTGCCAAGCGCGTCTGCGTGACGATGTGCATTGGCGGCGGTATGGGCGCAGCCGGGGTTTTTGAAGTGTTGTGATCCCGCGCGCTGCGCGGGGCACAACACCCCCCCGCGCCGCTGCGCGTCACCCCCCGGAGGGGGGCAATGCCTGTGGACCGGCAAAGCCGGACCCACGGCATTTCTGGATGCAGGTGCGCATTCCGGATGCCGGTCCGACTTTTGCTGCGTGTTGGAGAACCCATGAGCCTTCGCCCGACGGTTGATTTCCTGCTTTACGACTGGCTCAACGCCCCGGCCCTCAGCGAGCGCGAGCGTTTCGCCGACCACAGCCGCGAGACGTTTGACGCTGTGCTCGACACCTGCGAGCGCATTGCCCGCGAAAAATACGCGCCATTCAACCGGCTGGTGGACACGCAGGAGCCGCACTTCGATGGCGAAAAGGTGATCCTGCCGCAGGCCACGCACGACGCGCAGAAGGCCTACGCCGAGAGCGGCATGCTGAGCGCCGCGCAGGACTACGACGTGGGCGGCATGCAGTTGCCCTACACGGTGGAGGCGGCGGCCAACGCCTTCTTTGCCATGGCCTCGGTGAGCATCGGCAGCGGCATGCTCACCACCGGCAACGCCAACCTGCTCATGGTGCACGGCACCGAGCGGCAGAAGCAGGTGTTTGCGCTGAATGAATTCGCCGGGCGTTTCTCGGGAACCATGTGCCTCTCAGAGCCACAGGCCGGCTCCAGCCTGAGCGACGTGGCCACGCGCGCCGTGCCCGATGGCGAAGGTTTCGAGAGCGACCCGCTCGGCCCGCGCTACCGGCTCAAGGGCAACAAGATGTGGATCTCGGCCGGCGAACACGAGCTCACCGAGAACATCATCCATCTCGTGCTGGCCAAGATTCCCGACGAGCACGGCAAGCTGGTGCCGGGCACGCGCGGCATCTCGCTGTTCATCGTGCCCAAGAAAATGGTGAACACGGAAGGCGAGCTGACCGGCGAACGCAACGACGTCGCGCTGGCGGGCCTGAACCACAAGTGCGGCTGGCGCGGCACCACCAACACGCTGCTGAACTTCGGCGAAGGCAAGTACCCGGTGAAGGGCGAGGCTGGGGCCGTGGGTTACCTGGTGGGGCAGGCGGGCAAGGGCCTGCACTGTATGTTCCACATGATGAACGAGGCCCGCATCGGCGTGGGCATGGCCGCCACCATGCTGGGCATGGCCGGCTACCACGCCAGCCTGGACTACGCGAAAAACCGCCCGCAAGGCCGGCCCATGGGGCCCGCTGGCAAAGACCCGGCGCAGCCGCCGGTGCGCATCATCGAACACGCCGACGTCAAGCGCATGCTGCTGGCGCAGAAGTCGTATTGCGAAGGCGCGCTGGCGCTGGAGCTCTATTGCGCGCGCCTGGTGGACGAGCAGCACACCGCCGACGCCGCCACCGCCGACGACGCGCGCTTGCTGCTGGAGGTGCTCACGCCCATCGCCAAGAGCTGGCCCAGCGAGTGGTGCCTGGAAGCCAACAGCCTGGCCATCCAGATCCACGGCGGCTACGGCTACACGCGCGACTTTCCGGTGGAGCAGTACTGGCGCGACAACCGCCTGAACATGATCCACGAAGGCACACACGGCATCCAGGCGATGGACCTGCTGGGCCGCAAGGTGCTCATGGAAGGTGGCAAGGGCCTGAGCCTGCTGGCCGGGCGCATCAACGACACGATTCAACGCGCCATCCACCTCCCCGAGTTCGCTGCCCACGCCAATGCGCTGGGCCAGGCGCTCGCCCAAGTGGGCGCCGCCACCAAGGCCGCCTGGGCCACGGGCGAACCCACCGACGCACTGGCCAACGCCGTGCCCTACCTGCAGGCCTTTGGCCACACGGTGCTGGCCTGGGTGTGGCTCGACGTGGCGCTGGCCGCGCACAGCGCGAGCGAGTCCGCCGCGCGCACCGGCCGCCTGGCCGCCATGCGCTTCTTCTTTCACTACGAGCTGCCCAAGATCGGCGCCTGGCTGCAGGTGGTGAGCAGCCGCGACCAGACCTGCGCCGCCTTGCCCGAAGACGCCTTTTGAGCCACGCGCTTCGCCCACTTTCGACCCCTACAGGAGACCACACATGACCCGCACCATTCCCCAACTCTTCGACCTCAAGGGCAAGACCGCCCTGATCACCGGCGGCTCGCGCGGCCTGGGCCTGCAGATGGCGCATGCGCTGGGCGAGGCCGGTGCGCGCGTGCTGGTGAGCTCGCGCAAGGCCGAAGACCTGGAGAGCGCCACCGCCGAACTGCAGGCCGCAGGCATCGACGCGCGCTGGATCGCCGCCGACTGCTCGAAAGAGGCCGACATCCAGCGTCTGGCCGACGAGAGCCTGCAGCGCCTGGGCGATATCGACATCCTGGTGAACAACGCCGGCGCCGCCTGGGGCGCACCGGCCGAAGACCACCCGGTGGACGCCTGGGACAAGGTGATGAACCTCAACGTGCGCAGCTACTTCATCCTGAGCCAGCTGATCGCCAAGCGCAGCATGATCGCGCGCAAGAGCGGGCGCATCATCAACACCGCCTCCATCGCCGGCCTGGGCGGCAACCCGTCGGGCATGAACACCATTGCGTACAACACCTCCAAGGGTGCGGTGATCAACTTCACCCGCGCGCTGGCCGCCGAGTGGGGCAAGTACGGCATCACCGTCAACGCGATCTGCCCGGGCTTCTTCCCGAGCAAGATGACCGTGGGCACGCTCAAGGCCATGGGCGAAGAAAAGCTGGCCTCGCACGCACCGCTGCGCCGCCTGGGCGACGACGAAGACCTGAAAGGCCTGACGGTGCTCTACGCCTCCGACGCCGGCAAGCACATCACCGGCCAGTGGCTGGCGGTGGACGGCGGCGTGTCCGTCATCACCGGCGGCTAGACACGGCCCACCCCTGCCGCGCTGCGCGCGACCCCCTCAAGGGGGCGGCACCTGCGGGCCGGAAGAGCCGGACCCGCGGTGCCCTGGGACAAGACACTTCTTTCTGCCAGTTGTATCGTTTGCCCATGAAATTCAGCGTTCGCATTCCTTTCGTCGAGCTGCTCGGCTTCGAACTCCAGAAGTTCGAAGGCGGAGAAGCCGAGATCACGTTCAACCCGTCTGAGGACCACCTGAACTCGTTCGACGTGGTGCACGGTGGCGCGAGCATGACGCTGCTGGACGTGGTCATGGCGCACGCGGCCCGCTCGGTGGAAGCCTCGATGGGCGTGGTCACGATCGAGATGAAGACCAGCTTCATGTGTGCGGCCAAGGGCCCGTTGCTGGCCAAAGGCCAACTGCTGCACCGCAGCGCCACCATGGCCTTCACCGAGGGCCGCATTTTTGACGCGTCCGGCAAGCTGTGTGCGCACGCCACCGGCACCTTCAAGTTCGTGGCCCGACTCCCCGTGGGCCCCGGGGGCGCCCAGCCCCTCAACCGCATTTCCACCGACTGACTTTTTCAGGAGACCCCTCATGCCCGCCAACCAGCAGATCCTTCTCGACAACCGCCCCCAGGGCGAGGCCACCGTGGCCAACTTCAAGCTGGTCACCACCCAGACCCCTGCGCTGGCCGACGGCCAAGTGCTCGTGCGCCACCACTTCCTGAGCCTGGACCCGTACATGCGCGGGCGCATGAACGACAGCAAGAGCTACGCGGCGTCGCAGCCGCTCGGTGAAGTCATGATCGGCGGCACGGTGGGCGAAGTGGCCGAATCGAAGCACCCCAAATTCCAGCCCGGTGACAAGGTCGTGGGCATGGGCGGCTGGCAGGAATACAGCGTGGTCGACGCGACCCAGCCCGGCGCGCTGCGCAAGGTCGACACCACCCATGTGCCGCTCTCGCACTACCTGGGCGCGGTCGGCATGCCCGGCGTGACCGCCTGGTACGGCCTGGTGAAAATCATCAACCCCAAGGCCGGCGACACCGTCGTGGTGAGCGCGGCCACCGGTGCCGTGGGCAGCGCGTTTGGTGCGCTGGCCAAGGCACGCGGCTGCCGCGCGGTGGGCATTGCCGGCGGCCCGGACAAATGCAAGTACGCCGTGGAAGAGCTGGGCTTTGACGCCTGCATCGACTACAAGCTGCACAAGGACGCCTGGTCGCTGGCCAAGGCGCTCAAGGACGTTTGCCCCAAGGGCATCGACGGCTACTTCGAGAACGTGGGCGGCATGGTGCTCGACGCCGTGCTGCTGCGCATGAACGCGTTCGGCCGCATCGCGGTGTGCGGCATGATCGCCGGCTACGACGGCCAGCCCCTGCCACTGGCCAATCCCGCGCTGATCCTGGTGAACCGCCTCAAGGTGGAAGGCTTCATCGTCAGCGAGCACATGGAAGTGTGGCCCGAGGCGCTCACCGAGCTGGGCACGCTGGTGGGCAGCGGCAAGCTGCGCCCGCGCGAAACCGTGGCACAAGGCCTGGCCGCCGCGCCCGAAGCCTTCATGGGCTTGCTCAAAGGCAAGAACTTCGGCAAGCAACTGGTCAAGCTGATCTGACGCGGACCCGCCATGAGCGCCGCGAGCCCGCGTGGTGAAGAGTTCCGCCAGGACCTGCGCGCCCCCGGCGCGCGCAACGCGCAGGCGCGGCGCCTGCTCAGCGCCGAAGAGCTGGCGCCACTGACCGCGCTGTCCACGCCGCGCTCCCTGCTGGCGGTGGGCCAGACCTTCGGGCTGATCGCGGCGGCCGTGGCGCTCGCCGTGCTCACCTGGCCCAGCGCCTGGATGCTGCTGAGCGTGCTGGTGATCGGCGTGGCGCAGCATGGGGTGTTCATCCTCGTGCACGAGGCGGCGCACTACCGCCTCTTTGCCGCGCGCTGGGCCAACGACGGCCTGGGCCGCTTCATGGGCATGGCCGCCGGCCTGTCCATGTGCACCTACCGTGTCACGCACCGGCTGCACCACAACCACCTCTACACCGAAGAAGACCCGGACACCGCCATCCACGGCGGCTACCCGCGCGGGCGCACCTACCTGCTGCGCAAGCTGGGCGAAGACCTGCTGGGCCTCAACGCCTGGAAGACCTACGCCTATTTCTTCGGCACGCCCGCCATCAACGACGACACGCGCCGCGAGATCCGCCCGCTGGACGACACCTCGCCTCAGCTGCGCGCCGCCGCCCGGCAAGACCGCTGGCTGGTGGTGGCGTTTCATGCCGTGGCGCCGCTGCTGGCGTGGGCGGCCGGTGGCTGGCAGGGCGTGCTGATGTGGGCCGTGCTGTGGTGGCTGCCGCTGCTCACGGTGCTCCAGCCCATCCTTCGGCTGCGGGCGATCTGCGAACACGGCGGCGTGACCGACCTGTCGTCGCCGCTCACGGCCGCGCGCTGCAACCGCACCTGGGGCACACCGGCCAACTGGCTGGGCCGCGCCGTGCTGTTTCCGCACCATGTGAACCACCACCTCGAACACCACCTGTACCCGGCGGTGCCGCATTACCACCTACCGCGCCTGCACCGGTTGCTGCTCGAAAAAGGCGCGCTGGACGCGGCCGAAGTGCGCGACCTGGCCGACACCTGGACGCTGATCTTTGCCCCGAGGAGGACCCGCGATGCCCGCCACGCATGACGTCTTCAACCAGCCCGAGCCGCTGGCCGATGTGAACCTGTTTGCCGGCAACCGGCCTCTGCAGGCCGCGCTGACGTTCAACGCCCCCGGGCTGGATACCGCGCCGCTGCTCGCACTGGGCGCCACCGTCGGCAGCGCCGACATGCAGCGTCACGCGCGCCTGGCCAACGTGCACACGCCGCAGCTCAAGACGCACAGCCGCTTCGGCCACCGCATCGACCAGGTGGAGTTCCACCCCAGCTACCACGCGCTCATGGCGCAGGCCGTGGGTGCCGGCCTGCACGGCACCGCGTTTTCGGCCCAGCAGCAGGTCACCGGCCACGCGCACCAGCTGCGCGCCGCCGGCTTCATGCTCTTCACCGAGCTCGAGCCGTCCATCCTGTGCCCCATCTCCATGAGCTACGCAGTCACGCCTGCGCTCAGGGACAACACGGCCATCTATCAGGACTGGGCGCCCGGCCTCACCAGCCGACAGTACGACCCCGAGCTCAAGGTGTGGCGCGAGAAAACCGGCCTCACCATGGGCATGGGCATGACCGAGAAGCAGGGCGGCTCGGACGTGCGCGCCAACACGACCCGCGCCGTGGCCGACGGCACCGACGCCTGGGGCCAGCGCTTCAGCGTCACCGGCCACAAGTGGTTCTTCTCGGCCCCGATGTGCGATGCGTTCCTGATCCTCGCGCAGACGGCCAGCGGGCTCAGCTGCCTCTTCCTGCCGCGCGTGCTGCCCGACGGCTCGCCGAACCAGCTCTTCATCCAGCGCCTGAAAGACAAGCTGGGCAACAAGGCCAACGCCAGCTCCGAGGTGGAGTTCGTCGACGCTACCGCCTGGCTGGTGGGCGAAGAAGGCCGCGGCGTGCCGCAGATCCTGGCCATGGGCACCATGACACGGCTCGACTGCGCACTGGGCACCAGCGGCCTGATGCGCCAGGCGCTGAGCCTCGCGCTGAACCACACCACGCAACGCATGGCGTTTGGCAAGCGCTTGATCGAGCAGCCGCTCATGAAAAACGTGCTGGCCGACCTGGCGCTGGAGTCTGAGGCGGCCACGGCACTGGCCCTGCGCCTGGCGCGCAGCTTTGACCGCGCAGGCGACGCGCACGAGCAGGTGATGACGCGCCTGCTCACGCCCGTGGCCAAGTTCTGGATCTGCAAACGCGGCAGCCACTTCGCCCAGGAAGCCATGGAGTGCCTGGGTGGCAACGGCTATGTGGAAGAGGGCGGCGAAGGCGTGATGGCGCGCATCTACCGCGAGATGCCGCTGAACTCCATCTGGGAAGGCGCGGGCAACATCATGGCGCTCGACCTGCTGCGCGCGCTGCGCAAGGCCGACGCCGCCGCCGCGCTCGCACAAGAACTCGCCCCCGCGCGCGGCATGCACCGCGCGCTGGACCACCTGGCCGAGCGCCTGCCCGCGCGCGTCGAGGAAATGGCCACCGAAATGGAAGCGCGGCGCCTCGCGCAAGACGTGGCCCTGGCCGTGCAGGCCGCGCTGCTGGCCCAGACCGCGCCCGCTGCCGTGTTCAGCGCGTTCTGCGATTCGCGCCTCGGTGGCGAATGGGGCCACAGCTTTGGCTCGCTCGGCGCCGGCGTGGACTTCGACGCCATACTCGAGCGCGCCATGCCGCATCCTTCGACCAGCCCACGATGATTGCAGCCCAGCACACCGTTCGGGCTGAGCCTGTCGAAGCCCTTGCCAACGCCTGGTTGAACCTTTCGACAAGCTCAGGGCGAACGGACATCACATCACACGGAGACCGCTGAACCATGCAAGACCTCATCCTTCACCACTACGCCACGTCCCCGTTCTCCGAAAAAGTGCGCCTGATGCTGGGCCACAAGCAGCTCGCCTGGCAGAGCGTGAACATCCCGCGCATCATGCCCAAGCCCGACGTGATCGCGCTCACCGGCGGCTACCGCCGCACGCCGTTCCTGCAGATCGGTGCCGACATCTATTGCGACACCGCGCTCATCAGCGACGTGCTCGAGCACCGCCAGCCCGCGCCCACGCTCTACCCCGACCACCTCAAGGGCGCGGCGCGCGTGCTCGCCCAGTGGGCCGACAGCACCTTGTTCTGGGCGGCCATGGGCCACAACCTCAGCCCCAAAGGCGCGGCCGCGCTCTTTGCCGGCCAGCCGCCTGAAGCCGCGCAGGCCTTCGCCGCCGACCGTGGCGCCATGCGCAGCGGCATGACCAGCCTGCGCCCGGGCGACGCCACCGCCGCCTACAAGAGCTACCTGCGCCGCCTCTCGACCATGGTGGAAACGCAGCACTTCCTGCTGGGCGATGCGCCTTGCGTGGCCGACTTCGCGGCCTACCACCCGCTGTGGTTCAGCCGCGTGGTGAACCCCGCCATGGCCGGTGTGCTGGACGCCACGCCGCACGTGCTCGCCTGGATGGATCGCATGGCCGCCCTCGGCCACGGCCAGATGAGCAAGCTCACCTCGACAGAAGCCATTGCCGTGGCCGCCGCCGCAGAGCCCGCGCCGCTCACCGACGACACGTTCCAGGACGACCACGGCATCGCCCTGGGCAGCCGCGTCACGGTGGCCGCCGAGGTGTTTGGCCAGGAGCCCACCGAAGGCATCTTGCGCGCGGCCACGCGCACCCGCTACACGCTGGAGCGCACCGACGAACGCGCCGGCCGGGTGCACGTGCACTTTCCGCGCATCGGTTTCGTGCTGAGGGAAGTGCGCGCTTGAGCTCTTCGACCCTGACCTGGCGCTGCCTGCCGTTTGATGCCCTGCACGCCCGCACGCTGTATGCCCTGCTGCAACTGCGCACCGAGGTATTCGTGGTCGAGCAAACCTGCGTGTTCCAGGACATGGACGGTGCCGACGCCCAGTGCTTTCACCTGCTGGGCGAAGGTGCCCGGGGCCTGGAGGCTTACGTGCGCCTCGTGCCCCCCGGCCTGAAGTACCCCGAGGCCAGCATCGGCCGCGTGGTCACGCTGCCGGCTGCGCGTGGCAACGGTCTGGGGCACGCGCTCATGAGCGAGGCGGTGCGGGCCTTGACCAGCCTGTGGGGCGCGCAGCCCATCCGCATTGGCGCGCAGGCGCACCTGCAAGCGTTTTACGGCCAGCACGGGTTTGCGCCCGCGGGGCCCATTTACATCGAAGACGGCATCGACCACATCGAAATGGTTCGGGCCGCCTGAGCTTTTCATTCCACACACAGGAGACAAAACCATGATTCAGGACTTCAAAGGCAAAACGGCCGTGCTCACCGGCGCGGGCTCGGGCTTCGGGCTGGAGTGCGCGCGCATCGGTGCGAAGCTGGGCATGAACCTCGTGCTGGTCGACGTTCAGCAAGACGCGCTGGACAAAGCCACCGCCGAGATCGAGGCCAGCGGCGTCCAGGTGCTGTCGCGCCGGGTGGACGTGTCCAGCCAGGCGCAGATGGAAGCCCTGGCCGCCGACGTGCAAAAGACCTTCGGCGCGCCGCACTTCGTCTTCAACAACGCGGGCGTGGGCTCGGCCGGGCTGATCTGGGAAAACTCCGTGCAGGACTGGGAATGGGTCATGGGCGTGAACGTCTGGGGCGTGATCCACGGCGTTCGCCTGTTCACGCCCATGATGCTGGCCGCCGCCAAGGCCGACCCGGGCTGGCGCGGCCACATCGTCAACACCGCCAGCATGGCCGGCCTGCTCACACCGCCCAACATGGGCATCTACAACGTGAGCAAACACGCCGTGGTGAGCCTCACCGAGACCCTCTACCAGGACTTGAAGCTGGTGAGCGACCAGGTCAGCGCCAGCGTGCTGTGCCCGTACTTCGTGCCCACCGGCATCAGCCAGAGCCACCGCAACCGCCCGGCCAGCATGGCCGACGAAAAGCCCACGCAAAGCCAGATGATCGGCCAGGCCATGAGCGACAAGGCTGTGAGCTCCGGCAAGGTGACCGCCACCGAAGTGGCGCAGCTGGTGTTTGACGCCATCACCGCCGACCGCTTCTACATCTTCAGCCACCCCCGCGCGCTGGGCAACGTGCGCGCGCGCATGGAAGGCATCGTCAACCAGACCAACCCGGCCGACCCATTCCACGAGCGCCCCGAGATCGGCGTGGGCCTGCGCGCAGCACTGCGCGCGGTGTGATGCCTGAGGCGGCGATGGGCGAGGGCGCTTACGCGCCCGGCCACACGCTGTTTTCCACCGCCATCGGCATGTGTGGCATCGCCTGGGCGCAGGGCACGGTGATCGCCGTGCAACTGCCCGAAGCCACGCCCGAACGCACCCGCGCACGCCTGTTGAATGACCTGCCGCGATCGGCCGAATCGGCTTCGCCGCCTGCCGCGGTGCAAGCCGCCATCGAGGGCATACAGGCGCTGCTCAACGGCGAGCCGCGCGACCTGCTGGAGGTGCCGCTGGACATGGACCGCGTCACGCCCTTCCAGCGCGATGTGTACGCCATCGCCCGCGCCATCCCGCCCGGGCAGACGCTCACCTACGGCGAGGTGGCCAACGCGCTGGGCGACCCTAGCCTGGCCCGCGCCGTGGGGCAGGCCCTGGGCCACAACCCGTTCGCCCCCATCGTGCCCTGCCACCGCGTGCTGGCGGCGGGTGGGCGATCCGGTGGTTTCTCGGGGGGCAATGGCGTGCCCACCAAGCTGCGCATGCTGCAGATCGAGCGCGTGCGCATCGGGCGCGAGCCTGGGCTGTTTGACGGCTGAAGACGTTTGAGCGTGGCAATCGGCGACGCTGCGCAGAACACTTCTACGCGCGTTCTGACCTTAACTTCATCAGATGAAGAATGGACCGGTGAAAGTCTTTCAACACCATTTTTCCCCACAGATCGCCGTACACCCTCAATTGCGATTTATTCACAAAGCGCGTTGTCAAACTCAACTTGGTGCTTCCATCCCGCATTCGAGTCAGATCATACCCACCGTCGATCAAATCGAAGTACTCGCCTCCTATCTCAACATGCCGATCAAGCGCCTCTCGCGGGACGCCTCCGCTTGGAATAACGAATCGATAATGCATGGCATTCGGCTCATCCCATTCGGTGATGACCTCTTGGAACCACACGTTCTTTTCCCAGTGACTGGTTCTGACACATCCCGCAGTATTGCAACGCATGTCCGCTGCAACAGGCTTTGGCAGACCTATAAAGTGAACAAAAGTCGTCCCCAGTTCCTCCGGTCGAATGTCGCGTACATTTCCGATCTGGGAAAAGACTCGCTCGGGCGAGGCAGAAATGTGAATGGTGTTTGTAACGCTCTGCACACTTTCGACTGGCGGCATAAAGCTCTCTACCGGTGCCAAGAGGAGTGGCAGGAGCGCAAAGGCAGCCACAGTTGATTTCGTTGCACGAAAATAGTTATGAAAAATGCCTGCAATAAAGCCCCCGATCAATGCGGCAACGATAAACACAGGCGCAACCAACACCAAGCAAATCAACCCTTCAAGCAGCGTTGCAAACATGGCGACCAAGAAGATGCTCATGGCCAGCAAAGCAACTATAAATTGTCTATAGAGTGAAATTGATTGTTGTCCTGCGCTTCGCAGAACAGCGATTGCACCGACAGAGAACGGGCAGACAATCAAGAAGGCAATGGAGACAATTTGAAGGAATGCGTGCAGCACCTTCCATTCAAAAGCGACCCTAACCAAAAGCCCATATGCAGCACCGGCCAGCACGGCGCCCAAAATACTTCTTTGCTTATGTCTTGGTGTCATAAATTGAGGTTAAACAAATTGGACTTGCGCCAGCTTTTGTTGACTTTTCGCTGGTGACTACGTCGCTTGTTGGAGTTTGCGCGGTCACCGCGCCGTTTCTGCCCCGCACTCATTAAACAATTTGTCGCCGCCGGTGTCTCCAGGGGGTGCAGGGCGATATGTTGATGCTGCCAAGGGCGTCTGTTTGGCCGTGATAGATCAGGGCGGGCAGCCAAAGACACGACGCCGCTGCATAACTCTCTATTCGATTTCGCCTGCACTATCTACGCGCAGTTGTCTTAGAGCCGTTGTCGCCACAGGACCAAGATGACGAAGACCAACGTCAGAATGGCTGTGACGATCAACATTGCAGAGTCAATCGGTGCAAAGGTTTCAGGTCTAAAAATGGGTGGAAACAACAAACTGGCAGGAACTGCCAAAAGAGCAATCAATTTGGATTGGGTAGACCAATATCATCAAGACCATAACACTCAAAAAGATCATGCGCCCATTCTGAAGAAATTGATAGTCATTTTGTTGGTTGTAGTAAATATACCTTAGTCCGAAAAAAGGTAGCGAACAAAAAACACCATCAAGATGACAGCTGTGAAGACAAGCAATTGAGACCTTTTAGACCTCGCCGGCATCCACACGCAGAGGGATTTCTTCCAATCTCTCGCGAATTTATTGGTGCAATTCATAACATCCCGCCACCCGACGTGAAATACAATGTATTGCAAGATTGCGGCCACTACCAGGCTTTATCTACATGAAGAGAATGAAGTATCCAGTGGTTAGTATAAACACCAGCAGGGAAAGTCCCGCAAGAAGCAATGCAACCCTTCTTGTGTAGTTCATCGCCGCAAAAGCCAACGACAAAAGTTGCAACTGTGCAGAAAATAGCCACCCCACACCCAGAGGAAAGGCCGCCCCAGGGCTTTGCCCGGAGGTAACGAGCCAGAAGTACATAAGATAGAACGACCAAATTAGCGAACCAAGTGAGAGCAAAATCGAAAGAACAAACAGCATAATGTTATCTCAATCCACTTCGAGCTAGGTTGGTGGCAAGTGAGCCTCTTCTTGCTATGCCTGTGCTAGATGTTGCAGCGTCATCTGGATTGTAATAAAAATGTCCAGATCGAGGATCCTGCGAAATTTGGAGGCCAAGTACGGGCACGCTCGCAGTCAACTCGGCGAGCGTCATCCCTGCGTGTATTGGATCCCCGTATAACGTCAAGTCATACACAAGTAGATTTCTTATGTTTGAATTGGTCCGGAGGGCTGCCAGAAAATCCGCATCAATAGGCGACCCAATAAGCACCAAGTTATCTATCATTCGACCTTGGTTGGCCCAATACATGGCTGTGTGCGCAGCGAGCAAAGACCCATAGGAGTATCCGATATAGTTTGTCTGCTCTGGACACATCATTTTTCTGGATTCAGGATCGCTATCGAAGTATCTACTGCCATTGCCCTGATAACGAACAGTCAACACATTGGTTGCATCCAAGATCGTGTTGCCATTCCCCCCTCCGCCGGCAGCAATGTTTGAAATTCCAGCATTTTCAAATTGGCCAATTTGATCTTCTATATATGCACCATTGAGCCCGGCTCCACCCCAATAGACCGTGTAGAGCCCCCAAGGATCCACCGCCCCCAGCGGATCCCCGCCCGCATACCCAAACGCATTGTCCCCACCACGCAGCCCGATCGGGTCGGGCGTGAGATACCGCCCCGTGTCGGGATCATAGAAGCGGTGCCAGTTGTAGTGCCAGCCGGTTTCTGTGTCTTCGTACTGTCCTGCAAAGCGCAGGTGGAACGCAAAGGGCACGCCCGAGTTGCTCGGCAGGCCTTGCACCGATGCCCTGCCAAAGGCGTCGTACTGAGCCATCCAGACCACGCGCTGCTGCTCATCGGTGATGGCCTGGGGCGTGCCCAGGTGGTCGCTGTGGATAGCAAAGCTTTGGGTGCTGTGTGGCGCAGCGCTGTTGTCGCCAGGGGCGTAGCCGTAGTCGATCAGCGCCACGGGGCGCAGGTTGATGTAGATCGTTCTGCGCTGCACGCGCCCCTGGCCGTCGAGCTCGGCGTCGAGCAGCCCGGCGTGCCAGGTGAAGTAGGTGGTGTGCGGCTGGCCCGCTCTCTCCACCGTTTTGGCCACGCGCTGGCGGGCGCCGTTGTAGGCGTAGTGCGCCAGCAGCTGGCCGTTGTGTTCCACCGCGCCGATCTGTCCCATGGCGTTGTGGTGCAGCGTTCTTGGGCCTGCGGGGCCGTCGATGCGGGTGGGGTGTGCCCTGGGGTTGGCCGTTGACCACCGCCACCGGGCTCAAGGCGGTTTGCTCGATGAGGCGCCCGCGCGCGTCGTACCCCCAGCGCAGGTTGACCGGGCCGCACTGCGAGCAGCCCGCGCCCACGGCCTGCAGCAGGCGGTACTGCCCGTCGATGATCTGGTGGGTGTAGAGGGTTTGCTGGCCCAGGCTGTTGGTGAGCAGGGTCTGGCCGGTGGGGTTGTCCGGGCGCACCCCCTGCAGCGAAGGCTTGAGGATCTGCACCTGCACGCGCTCGGTGGTGCCCTCAGCCTCGCCGCGCACGCTGAGGGTGGCCTGGGCGCGCTCGTTGTACTGGTAGGTGGCCAGGCGTTGCTGGATCACCTGGCCGTCGCTGCCCGAGCCGACGACGCTGATGCCGGTGAGGGCCTGGGGGTGGCGGGGGTCTTCGTAGTGGTACTGGCGGCGCAGCGCGCTGGTGCTCAGCGGGCGGTTGGCAAAGGGGTGGGCGCTCTGGCGGGGGTCCACGTGGGTGGGCAGGCTCACCTGGACGAGGTTGGCGGCCTGGGCGCGGGCCAGGGCCTGAGCTTCGGGAGTGTTCACACCGGCAGGCACGGGCACGCCTTGCTCGTAGGTGAAGCGGCCCAAGGGGCTGTCGATGCTCTGGATGCCGGTGAAGACGGCGATGGCGCCTGCGCTGCCGGCCAGAGGAGCGGCGCCGCTGGCCTGGCGCTGCTGTTGCTGCGCCGCTTCCACCTGGCGCGCGTGGGCCAGGCCGCCGTGGTTGAAGCTCAGGGTGCGCCCTTGCGGGTCGGTCACCTTGAGGAGCTCGCCCTTGGGGCCGTGCTCGATGGAGAGCACGGCGCCGCTGGCGGCGATGATCTGCACGAGCTTGCCGCGTTCGTCAAAGCGCAGGCGGCGCCCGGCGTGCTCGCCGTGGGTCCAGTGCCAGAGGTATTCCTTCTTGCCGCTGTCGCGGGTGAGGATCTGCACCCAGCCCTGGGCGGGGTCGGCGCCGGCGCACAGGCTGGGGTTGCGCGGGTCGATGTTGAAGACGAGGCGGGCGCCGTCGGCCTGCAGGATCTGCACGGTGCGCCCAATAACGTACAGGTCGGTCTCGTAAGACAGGCGCCAGCCCACACCGAGCTGGCCGAGCACGTAGCGGTGGGTGCTGTTGTAGTGGCGCACGATCTCCAGGCCGAGTTCGCCGGGCAGGGCGGGCATGTCGACTTCGGTCTGGAACTTGTTGCCGTTGGTGAGGTTGATGGGGTTGCCCGCGCCAGTGTTCACGCCGCTGGTGTTGCCCTGCGAGGCCGGGCCTGCGCCGCCGCAGGTGGCGCCGCCCAGGGGAGCGCTGCACATGGCTCCGCCGCCACCGCTCGACGTACTACCGGGTGAACTTCCACCGCCGCTGGCCGGTGGTGTGCTGATCAGGTCGCCGATGGAGATGCCGCCCGAGCCCCCACCGGGCACGGGGCTGAAGCCGCCCCCGCCAGACGTGGGCGGGGTGCTGACCAGCTGGGCTTGCGTGGCGGTTGTGAAAAGCCAGGCCGCGCAGCTGAGCGCGAGCAAGCCACGGCGCACTGCCGAGCGTGTGTTCATGTGGTGCTTCCCTGATGTTTTGCGGTGCGGGTCCATGCCTTGCGGCATGTGCACCAGACATCAGGTGCCCCTTCACCATGCGAAGGGGAAAATGTAGTTAATTGGAACTACATATACCCTCGGGGGGCATCCGGGGCGGGCGGGTTTTGCGAACGACTCAGGTCGTGTCTGTGCTCAGGCAGGCGAGTGCGCGTCCGCGCTGTCCTCCGCCGGCTTGACCTGGTTTCCCAGCACCAGCGCGCGGCCCGCAAACGGCCCGCCGGCCGCCTCCAGGTCCATGCGCTCGGCATCGCGCCGGCGCAGATGTTCCATGACTTCGTCGGCTTCTTCTTCGGCCGCGCCCAGGGTCAACAAGGCCTCGCGGCCCATGGACATGGCGGATTCGAAGGTTTCGCGCACGAGGTAGCGCACGTCGGCCTTGCGCAGTTCGAGCACGTGTTGGCGGTCAAAAGCGCGCACCAGCAGCTGCGCGTGCGGGAACTCGGCCTTGGCCAGCTCGGCGATGCGGGTGGCGGCTTCCTTGTTGTCCAGGCACACGAGGATGGCGCTGGCCGAGTGGGCGCCGGCGGCATGCAGCACGTCCGCGCGGCAGCCGTCGCCGTAGTACACCTTGAAGCCGTAGGTTTCGGCGTCGCGGATCATCTGCACGTTGTTGTCGATGATGGTGATGCTCGCGCCGCGTGCGATCACGCCCTGGCTGGCAATCTGCCCGAAGCGCCCGAAACCGATCACGAGCACGCTGGCGGCCTGGCCGTTCACGGCCTCGATGCCTTCCATCGACACCCCGGGCTTGGCCGCCAGGCGCCGGTGCACCAGCACCACCAGCGGCGTGAGCGCCATGGAGAGCACCACGATGGCGGTCATGTTGGCGTTGACCACCGGGTCGATCACCTTCGCGCCCAGCGCGGCGGAAAACAGCACAAAGGCAAATTCACCGCCCTGGGCCATGAGCACGGCGCGGTCGAGCGCGTCGGCGTGCGAGCTCTTGGCGAAACGCGCCACACCGTAGATGCACAGCGCCTTGACGATCATCATGGCCACCACGCCCGCCACGATGATCGGCCAGTTGCGCGCCACCGCGGCCAGGTCCAGCGACATGCCCACGCTCAGGAAGAACAGGCCCAGCAGCAGGCCGCGGAAGGGCTCGATGTCGGCCTCCAGCTGATGGCGGAAGGTGGATTCCGAGAGCAGCACGCCGGCCAGAAACGCGCCCATGGCCATGGACAGGCCGCCCACCTGCATCAGGAGCGCCGCGCCCAGCACCACCAGCAGCGCGGCGGCGGTCATGACCTCGCGGGCCTTGGCGTTGGCCAGAATGCGGAAGAGGGGGTTGAGCAGCCACACGCCCGCGGCCACCAGCGCCACCAGCGAGCCCAGGGCCAGGCCGATGGAGCTCCAGCGCGACGACGTGGCCGCCACGGTGCTGCCCACGTCGGCGGGCGCCATGAAGGCCACCACCGCCAGCAGCGGCACGATCAGCAAATCTTCAAACAGCAGGATGGCCACGATCTTCTGGCCGCGCGGCTGCGCCATGTCGCCGCGCTCGCCCAGCAGCTGCATCACCACGGCGGTGGAGGTGAGCACAAAGCCCATGGCGCTGACAAAGGACACCGGCAACGAGAAGCCAAACGCCAGGCCCACGCCCGTGAGCAGCAGGCCGCACACCACCACCTGCAGGCTGCCCAGGCCGAAAATGGCGCGGCGCAGGCTCCACAGGTGCGAGGGCTGCATCTCCAGCCCGATCACAAAGAGGTACATCACCACCCCGAGCTCGGCCGTGTGAAGGATGGTGGCGGGGTCGCTGATCAAGCCCATGCCGAAAGGGCCGATGGCCAGGCCTGCCGCCAGATAACCCAGCACCGAGCCCAGGCCGATGCGCTTGAACAGAGGCACAGCCACCACGGCGGCGCCGAGCAGGGTCACGACTTTGAGCAGGTCGCCTGCGCTGCCTTCAACGGCCATGGGGGTTTCTCCAGTGAAATGAGTGGGGCGTCGGGAGGCGAAATTGTGACGCACGCGGCGCACGCCTACACCACAACGCGCCAACCGCGCCCCGGCAATGCCTTCGCCCGCTGACGACAATAAGCGGATGTTTGTATCCCGTTACCTCAAGATGGCCCTGATCCTGGGCCTGCTCTCGGCCATCGGCCCCTTTGCCATCGACATGTACCTGCCCGCTCTGCCAGCCATCGGCCAGAGCCTGGGCGCTGACGTGGGGGCCGTGCAGTTCAGCCTGACGGCGTTCTTCCTCTCGCTGGGCGTGGGCCAGCTGCTGTATGGCCCGGTGTCCGACATGGTGGGGCGCAAGCCGCCGCTGTACTTTGGCCTGGGCCTGTTCACGCTGGCGAGCATCGGCTGTGCGCTCGCCAACGACATCCAGACGCTGGTGGCCCTGCGCTTTCTGCAGGGCTTGGGCGCCGCGGCGGGCATGGCGATTCCGCGCGCCGTGGTGCGCGACCTGCACACCGGCGCCGACGCCGCGCGCCTCATGTCGCTGCTGATGCTGGTCTTCAGCGTCTCGCCCATCCTGGCGCCGCTGGCGGGCAGTGGGGTGATCGCGCTCACCGGCTGGCGCGGCGTGTTCTGGGCGGTGGCCGTGGCTTCGGTGGCGGGCCTGGCGCTGGTGTACGGCGCGCTGCAGGAAACGCGCTCGGCGGCCGAGCGGGTGGAAAGCAGCCTGGGCAGCGCTGTGCGCGCCTACGGCGTGCTGCTGCGCGACGCGCATTACCTGGGCCTGGTGGGCATTGGCGCCACCGCCATGGCCGGCTTCTTTGTGTACCTGGCGGGCTCGCCGTTTGTGCTGATCAACCACTACGGGCTCACACCCACGCAGTACAGCCTGGCGTTCGGGTTCAACGCCTTTGCCTTCATCGGCGCCTCGCAGTTCACCGGCATGCTGGGCCAGCGCTTGGGTCTGGTGCGGCTGGTGAAAGCGGCGGCCACCGCCTCGGGTCTGACGATGGCGGCGCTGCTGGCGTACTACCTCGCCGGTGGTGACGGGCTGTGGGTGCTCATTGCGCTGTACTTCATCGCCAGCGGCTTCATGGGCCTGGTGATTCCCACCACCTCGGTGCTCGCGCTGGAGCAGCACGGCGCCATTGCGGGCACGGCGTCGGCGCTGCTGGGTACCTTGCAGATGCTGGGTGGCGCGGCCGCCATGGGCATCGTGAGCCTGTTTGCCAACGGCAAGCCCCTGCCCATGGTGGTGGGCATGGCCAGTGGCGCGCTGATCGGCGTGGCGCTGACCTGGATCACGCTCGGCGGCGATCCCCACAAACACGTGGCGGCCGAGGCACACCGATGAGCGTGGCCGACGGTCTGCCTTTGCCCCAGCGCGGCAAGGCCGTGCTGGTGATCGTGCTGGGCATTGCCATGTCGGTCATGGACGGCAGCATCGTCAACCTGGCGCTGCCCGGCATCGCCCGCGAGATGAACGCGCCCGCTTCGCAAGCCATCTGGGTCGTCAACGCCTACCAGATTGCCTCGCTCGTGATGCTGCTGCCCCTGGCCGCGCTGGGCGACCGGCTGGGCTACCGCCGCGTGTACCTCGTGGGCATGGCGCTGTTTGTGGTGTCGTCCCTGGCCGCCATGCTGGCGAATTCGCTGGCCATGCTCACGGCCGCGCGCGCCCTGCAGGGCCTGGGTGCGGCCGGCATCATGAGCGTGAACACCGCGCTGGTGCGCCTGATCTACCCCAGCCACCGGCTGGGCCGCGGCATCGCGGTCAACTCGATGGTGGTGGCCACCTCCACCATGGCCGGGCCGGCGGTGGCGGCGGCCATCCTGTCGGTGGCGTCGTGGCCCTGGCTGTTTGCGATCAACGTGCCGCTGGGCCTGCTCACGCTCTGGCTGGGCCGCCGCGCGCTGCCCACCAACCCGCCGCGCACCAGCGCCGCGCCGCAGTTTTCGCTGGTCGACGTGGCACTCAATGTGCTCATGTTCACGCTGCTCTTTGTGGGGGCCGACTACCTGGGCGTGCGCAGTGGTGCGGTGCACAGCGTGCCGCTGCTGGGCTGGGCCATGCTGGGCGCGGGTGTGCTGGTGGGCGCGGTGTACCTGCGCCGGCAGTGGCACCTGGCCGCGCCGCTGTTCCCGCTCGATCTGCTGCGCATTCCTGTGTTTGCGCTGTCCATGGGCTCATCGCTGGGCGCGTTCTGCGCGCAGATGCTGGCGTTCCTGAGCCTGCCGTTTCTGCTGCTGGACGTGCAGGGCCGCACGCACATGCAGGCCGGGCTGATCATGACCGCGTGGCCCATGGCCACGGTGCTGGTGGCCCCCGTCGCCGGGCGCCTCATCGGGCGCTACCCGGCGGGCTGGCTGGGTGGCATCGGCATGGTGGTGTTTGCCAGCGGCCTGCTGCTGGTGGGCTTGCGGCCCGAGCAGGCCACCAGCTTCGACATGGCCTGGCGCCTGGCCCTGTGCGGCGCCGGCTTTGCGCTGTTCCAGTCGCCCAACAACCACACCATCGTCACCACCGCCCCCGCACACCGCAGCGGCGCGGCCAGCGGCATGCTCGGCACCGCGCGCCTCACCGGCCAGACCCTGGGCGCGGTGATGCTGGCCGCCATCTACGCGGTGTGGAACCAGCACGACGGGCGCGGCGAGACGATTGCACTGTGTCTGGCCGCAGGCTTTGCCTTGCTGGCCGGCGTGAGCAGCTCGCTGCGGGTGAGGCATTGAGCATGCAGCCGCCCATTCGCCGCCTCACGCCCGACGACGCGCCCGCGTACCGCGCACTGCGCTTGCGCGCGCTGAGTGAGCATCCGCAGGCGTTCACCTCGGACTGGGAAGACGCCAGCGCAAGGCCACCCTCGGAGTCCCGGGCGCGGCTGGCGTCCGCGCTGGTGTCCTTCTGGGGCGCGTTTGACGAGAGCGGCGCGCTGGTCGGCATGGTCGGCCTCGAATGCGCGGCACGCGCCAAGGAACGGCACAAGGGTGTGGTGGTGGCGATGTACGTGGCGCGGGAGGCGGCGGGCCGTGGCCTGGGGCGCGAGCTGCTGCGGGCGCTGATGGCGCATGCCACAGACATCGGCCTCACCGACCTCGTGCTCACCGTCACCGAAGGCAACGCCCCCGCCATCCACCTGTACCGCGAGGCGGGCTTCATCGCCTTCGGCACGGAGCCGCGCGCGATCGTGGTGAATGGGCGGGCGCACGCCAAGGTCCACATGCACCGGATGCTGAGCCCATGAGCGAAACCCCGTCGTTGAATCTGCCACTGCGCCTGTCCATCGCCGCCCTGTTCATCCTCGGTTTGATTGGGGGCACGCTGGTCGTTGCCTACTCAGGCTTCGAAACCTCGCCACGCCGAGGTGGCACGCCGGTGTTCGTACCCGCCCCAGACGCCTACTTCATTGCCGCGACGATGTATGCCATGTCGTGCCTGGCGATGCTGGCCTTGCTTCGGCACCGAACGAAGTCCGTTGCCTGGGCCGGCGCTGCGGTGGCCGGTTATGTCGTGCTGGCGTGGGGGCTGGTGCGCGTGATCGGGCCGCTGTAACTCAACAGCGCGCCAAGCCCTGCGCCAACGCCCGCACCGACAGCGGCGCACACCCCTCGGCCTTGTTGCTGATGGTCACGAACACGTTTTGCCCGGCACCGGCAATGCCGCTGATGGTGCGCACGAGCAACTCGCGAGTCTCTTCGTCCACGTCGTGGATGCGGTCATAGGGTTCGTATTCGCGTTGGGCGTCTTCGTAGCCGTAGGCGCCGTGCAGCGGGTTGAGGTTCCAGCGGCAGACCATGGGGCCGGGCCAGAGCATGCGCAGCAGGGGCAGTTGGTCGGCCAGGCGCGGCATTTTGGCGTGCAGGCACAGGCACCAGGTGGCGCCGGTTTCGCGCAGCACGGCGGCCAGCTC
Organism: Hydrogenophaga sp.; assembly: GCF_019264445.1. Lineage (GTDB taxonomy): Bacteria > Pseudomonadota > Gammaproteobacteria > Burkholderiales > Burkholderiaceae_C > Hydrogenophaga. Next base: position 36,350 of record NZ_JAHVAB010000025.1, on the reverse strand, counting down.
GGGCATGAAGAGCGGGTCCAGCCATTGCGGGTCGCGCACTTCCACCGCCAGCACGCCGTCGGGTGCGGTGGGGCCCAGCGCGGGCTGGGCCAGCAGCAGGCGGCGCAGCCGCTGCAGCACCAGGGGCAGGTTGTGCAGCAGGTGGCGGGGCAGGGGGCTGAGCTGGAACACCAGCGCGCCGACCTTGTGGCCCAGGCCGGCCAGGGCGGGGGCCACGAAGTCTTGCGTGGCAAGGTCAGGGTCAAGGAACGCGGGGTTGGGCTGCATGCCCCGACCGTCTTCGCCGCGCACCAGGGCGTCGGTGACATGGCTGGGCGCTTTCACCACGAAGCGGAAGTCGTCGGGCACCTGGGCGGCGTAGCGCGCGTACTGGTCTTGCGTGAGGGGGCGGTAGAAGCTGCGGTCCACGCTGACGCTGCGCAGCAAGGGGTGTTCGCCGTAGGCGCGCAAGCCTTCTCTGGAGAGCAGGGCGTCGGGGTATTCGGTGTCCCACACCAGCCCCGCCCAGCCGGGGTAGGTCCAGGACGAAGTGCCCAGGCGCACCCGCGGCGGCAAGGCGCTGGCCAGTGCCCGCAGCGCGTCGTCCTGTGGGGCAGCGTTCACCCTGGACAGGCTCTTGCGCGCCGGCGCGCGGGGCGGTGCCGGCGCGGGTGGTTGGGCAGGTGGCGGCGGGGCGCCGAAGAGGTCGTCTTGCATGGTGGAAAGCGTCAAATGGTAGCCAGTAGGCCTGTGGCAAACTCGCGCGCTTCTTGTTTTCACATCGGTTCGAATGCAGCAGATCATCCGGCAGATCGCCACGGAAATCAGGGTTGGGGAACATCAGGTCCGAGCGGCGGTGGAGCTGCTCGACGGCGGGGCCACGGTGCCTTTCATTGCGCGCTACCGCAAGGAAGCCACGGGCGGGCTGGACGACATCCAGCTGCGCGAACTCTCCTACCGGCTGGACTATCTGCGCGAGCTGGAAGACCGCCGCGCCGCGGTGCTCAAGAGCATTGACGAGCAGGGCAAGCTCACCGACGCGCTGCGCGCGGCCATCGCCGCCGCACCGACCAAGCAAGAGCTGGAAGACCTGTACCTGCCGTTCAAGCAGAAGCGCCGCACCAAGGGCCAGATCGCACGCGAATTCGGCATCGAGCCGCTGGCCGACAAGCTGTTTGCCGACCCCACGCTGGACCCGGCCACCGAAGCCGCAGCCTTCACGAAACCGCCCGAAGTGCTGGACGATGGCAAGCCGGGCGCCGACTTCTCCACCGTGCCCGCCGTGCTCGACGGCGTGCGCGACATCCTGAGCGAGCGCTGGGCCGAAGATGCCGCGCTGCTGCAAAACCTGCGCGAATGGCTCTGGGCGGAAGGCCTGCTCAAGAGCACGCTGGTGGCGGGCAAGGACGAGAACGCGCCCGAAGTGGCCAAGTTCCGCGATTACTTTGACTACGACGAGCCGATTTCGCGCGTGCCTTCGCACCGCGCGCTGGCGGTGTTCCGTGGCCGCGCTCTCGAAATCCTGGACGCGAAGCTGGTGCTGCCGGAACCCGAGGTCACGGCGGCTTCGACAGGCTCAGCCCGAACGGTTGGGCCGAGCCTGGCCGAAGGCCGCATTGCCCTGCACCTGGGCTGGAGCCACCAGGGCCGCAAGGCCGACGACCTGCTGCGCAAGTGCGTGGCCTGGACGTGGCGCGTGAAGCTCTCGCTCTCCAGCGAGCGCGACCTGTTTGCCCGCCTGCGCGAGGGCGCCGAGGGCGTGGCGATCAAGGTGTTTGCCGACAACCTGCGCGACCTGCTGCTGGCCGCGCCTGCCGGCCCCAAGGTGGTGATGGGCCTGGACCCCGGCATCCGCACCGGGGTGAAGGTGGCCGTGGTTGACGCCACCGGCAAGCTGGTGGACACCGCCACCGTGTACCCGCACGAACCCCGGCGCGACTGGGACGGCTCGCTGCACACCCTGGCCCAGCTGGCGCGCAAGCACGGCGTGAACCTGATTGCGATTGGCAACGGCACGGCCAGCCGCGAGACCGACAAACTGGCGGCGGACCTGATCAAGCTGCTGGAGAAGCACCCTGCCGTTCGGGCTGAGCGCGAGCCCGTTCGCCCTGAGCCTGTCGAAGGGCTTGCGACGGCTTCGACAGGCTCAGCCCGAACGGACTCTGGCTCAGGGCGAACGGATGCGATTCAGAAAGTGGTGGTGAGCGAGGCGGGCGCTTCGGTGTATTCCGCGAGCGAATTCGCCAGCCAGGAAATGCCCGACGTGGACGTGAGCCTGCGTGGCGCGGCGTCGATTGCGCGGCGCCTGCAAGACCCGCTGGCCGAGCTGGTGAAGATCGACCCCAAGAGCATTGGCGTGGGCCAGTACCAGCACGACGTGAACCAGAGCGAACTGGCGCGCACCCTGGACGCGGTGGTGGAAGACTGCGTGAACGGCGTGGGCGTGGACCTGAACACCGCGAGCGTGCCGCTGCTCTCGCGGGTGTCCGGCCTCTCGGGCAGTGTGGCCAAGGCCGTGGTGCGCTGGCGCGAAACGCATGGCGCCTTCAAGAGTCGCCAGCAGCTGATGGAAGTGTCTGGCCTGGGCGCCAAGACCTTCGAGCAAAGCGCGGGTTTCCTGCGCATTCGCGGTGGCGACAACCCGCTGGACATGACCGGCGTCCACCCCGAGACCTACGCGGTGGTCGAGCAGATCATGGAAAAAACCGGCAAACCCGTGGCCGAGCTCATGGGGCGCGCCGACATGCTCAAAACCTTGCGACCCGAGCTGTTTGCCAACGAGCGGTTTGGCGTGATCACCGTCAAGGACATCCTGGGCGAGCTCGAAAAACCAGGCCGCGACCCGCGCCCGGACTTCCAGGTGGCGCGCTTCAACGAGGGCGTGGACGACATCAGCGACCTGCGCGAGGGGATGATTCTGGAGGGCACCGTGAGCAACGTGGCCCAGTTCGGCGCCTTCATCGACCTGGGCGTGCACCAGGACGGCCTGGTGCACGTGAGCCAGCTGTCGCACAAGTTCGTGAACGACGCGCGCGAAATCGTCAAGACGGGCGACATCGTGAAGGTCAAGGTGATGGAAGTGGACGTGGCGCGCAAGCGCATCGGCCTGTCCATGAAGCTGGACGCCGCGCCCGCCCGGCGCGACGGCCCGCGCGACAACCGGTTCGAGCCCGCGCGTGCGCCCGGCCAGCGGCCCGCGCGCGGCGGCGGCGCGGGGCCGGCGAACGCCCCCGCGCCATCGGCCATGGCGTCGGCCTTTGCGAAACTGAAAAACCCACGCTGAACGGTCGGGCAGGGCGCTCAAGTCGGGCATGGGCACGCCGATAAGGTGAGGAACCGGACATCCTCTCTCTTACCGGACTTCACAGCCCCATGGAACTCGAAGCCCTACTGAACTACCCACGGGCACTGCCCGCGATGTCGCGCACCGTCTCGGACCTGCTGGCCGAGATGAACAAGGACGACCCCAGCCCCAAGCGGGTGGCCGACCTCGTGTCCCGCGACCCGGCGCTCACCACCCGCGTGCTGCGCCTGTCCAACTCCGCGTTTTTCCGCGTCAGCCGCCAGATTGGCAATGCCGAAGAAGCAGTGGCCCTGCTGGGCATGACGCACGTGCGCTCGCTGGTGATGGCCGCCGCGCTGGGCTCGAGCTTCAAGAACGTACCCGGCGTGGACATGGTGCAGTTCTGGCGCTACAGCCTGCGCGTGGCCGACATTTCGCGTTCCCTGGCCAGCCTGCTGCGCCAGAACGAGGGCAACGCTTTCACGGCGGGCCTCGTGCACGCCATCGGCGACCTGATCATGCACATCGCCATGCCGGATGTGATCGGCCCCATCGACATGGGCACGCCGCCACTGGACCTGCGCCGCGCGGACGCCGAGCGCCTGGTGCTGGGCTACACGTACGCCGAGGTGGGCGCCGGCATGGCCGAGAAGTGGCAATTCCCGACCGACATTGTTTCGGCCTTGAAACACCAGACCGCGCCTTTTGAGGGTGAGGTCTACGACGCCCTCGGCGGTGTGTTGCACCTGGCTTCCTGGCGCGCCCGGGCAGAAGAGATCCAGCTCGACGAGCGCGGCCTGGCCGCCACCTTCCCCGACATGATCGGTCTGACGCTTGGCCTGGACCTGGACAGCGTGCTCGGCAAGGACCCCACGGAGTGGTCATTCAGCTCTGCCCTGACGGCGTTCATCGACTGACATGTTTTCCTTACACGCGTTGCCCAGAAAGTTCTCAAGTGTGGGTGGTGCCTGACGATGAAATGGAAAGCGACTCGCAAACCGAAGCGCACAACCGAAGGGCAGACCGCCATGCAAATCGAAAAGCTACTCAAGCAACCGAATGCACTTCCTTCAGCTCCCAAAGTGGTGCGCAAGCTGATCGAGACTTTTGACCAGGAAGACGTTGACGCGATGCTCGCCGCGTCCCTGATCGAAGACGACCCCGTCCTGACGGCCAAGCTGCTCAAGACCGCCAACTCCGCCTTCTTCGGCCTGAACCGCTCGGTGAGCACCGCGCGCGAAGCCATCAACGTGCTGGGCCTCATCAAGGTGCGCGCGCTGGTCATTGCCGCCTCGCTGGGCGAGGGCTTTCACACCGTGGGTGGCGTCAACCTCAACCAGTTCTGGCGCTACAGCCTGAACACCGCCAACCTGTCGCGCTACATCGCGCTGCCGATCAAGATGGACGAGAACACCGCGTTCACGGCCGGGCTGATCCACGGCATTGGCGAGCTGGTGATGCATGTCGGCATGCCCGAAGCCATGATCGACCTCGACCGCAGCGTGCCCATGCTCGACCTCAAGCGCGCCAAGGCCGAGCGAGGCCTGTTTGGCTACAGCTACGCCGAAGTGGGTGCCGCCCTGGCGCGCGACTGGAACTTCCCCAAACGCATGATCAACGCCATCCAGCACCAGACGGCGCCGTTTGACAACGACGTGTACGAGCCGATTGCCGGCGTGATCCACATCGGCTCTTGGCGCGCCCGCGCGGAAGAGCAGTCCATGCGCTCGGAGCTGCTGATCAACACCTACCCGGACCCCGTGGGCCTGGTGCTTGGCATCGACCCCGACACCGTGGTGGCCGAAGAAATCCCGTCGATCTCGCGCCACTCCGACGTCACCGAGGCGTCCGAATCGCATTGACCGCAGCGCCTTGAAGGCCTTGGGGCTGCGCCACAATCGCAGCCCTATGCAAGCGCTTCGCCTTTACGCCGGCCCCAGGGCCCGCCAGCACATCGAACGCCACGGCCTGCGCCCGCAGGACGTGGGTGTGATCCCCGCCGCAGCGGGTGGCCCCAAGGGCCTGATCCTCGGTCCTCTGGACCGATTCCTTTTTGGCGACTGGCTGCCGCAAAGCACGCAGCCCGTGCACCTTGTGGGCGCGTCCATCGGCGCCTGGCGCATGGCCACGGCCTGCCTGAACGAGCCCCGCGCCGCCTTCGAACGGCTTGAGCGCGACTACATCGCCCAGCACTACGAGCTGCCCCCCGGGCAAAAGCGGCCCACGGCCGCGCAGGTGAGCGAGCGGTTCGCCGACAACCTGCGCCTGTTCTATGGCGGCCGCGTGGACGAAACGCTGCGCCATCCGCGCTACCGCCTGCACATCGTCACCGCGCGCGGGCGGCTCCTGCTGCAGCAAGACGGCCGCCTTCGCACACCGCTGGGCTACCTCGGCGCCTTCGCCGCCAACGCGGTGCACCGCAAGGCGCTGGGCGCCTGGCTGGAGCGGGTGGTGTTTTCGTCGGGCATGGCCGGCGGTGGCGCGGTGAGCCCGCTGCCCTTTGCCACGCACGACTACCGCACCCGCCAGGTGAGCATGGCGGCGGACAACTTCATGGACGCGCTGCAGGCCAGCTGCTCGATCCCGTTCATGTTGCGCCCGGTGCGCCACATTGCCGGCGCGCCGCCCGGAACGTACTGGGACGGCGGGCTGACCGACTACCACCTGCACCTGCAGTACCAGCCGCCCGCCGAGTCGCCCATCGTGCTGTATCCGCACTTTCAGAAGGCGGTGGTGCCGGGCTGGCTCGACAAATCGTGGAAGGGCCGCCACCGCAGCAGCCCTGCGCTGGACGCCATGCTGGTGCTCGCGCCCAGTCCGCAATGGGTGCGCGGCCTGCCCAACGCCAAGCTGCCCGATCGCAACGACTTTGTGCGTTTTGGCCAGGACCTGCCCGCCCGCATGAAGGTATGGCACGCCGCCACGAGCGCCGCCACGCAGCTGGCCGACGAGTTCGCGCAGTGGCTGGAAAAGCCGGACCTCTCCCGCGTCGAGCCCCTTTGAGGGCGAGGCGGGATAATTGCGTCCCATGCAAGCCGCCTTTCTCACCGCCGCCCTGTACCAGTTCGTCGACCTGCCGGACTTCGCCGACCTGCGCGACCCGCTGCTGGCGTGCTGTGAGGCCAACGGGGTGAAGGGCACGCTGCTCCTGGCGCGCGAGGGTATCAACGGCACCATTGCCGGGCCCGAAGCCGGCGTCCGTGCGGTGCTGGACCACCTGCGCGCCGACCCCCGCCTGGCGCGCCTGCCGCACAAGGAATCGTGGAGCGGGCATCCGCCGTTTCATCGCATGAAGGTGCGGTTGAAGAAGGAGATCGTCACGCTGCGCGTGCCTGGTCTGGACCCCAGCAAGACGGTGGGGCAATACGTGAAGCCGCAAGAGTGGAACGCGCTGCTGGCCGACCCCGATGTGCTGCTGATCGACACACGCAACGACTACGAGGTGGCCATCGGCACCTTCCAGGGCGCAGTGAACCCGAACATCAAGACCTTCACCGAACTGCCGGCGTGGCTCGATGCGCAGCCCGCCTTGCAGGGCGAGGGCCGCAAGCCCAAGGTGGCCATGTTCTGCACCGGGGGCATCCGCTGTGAAAAGTCCACCGCGCTCATGAAGATGCGGGGTTTCGACGAGGTGTATCACCTTGAAGGCGGCATCCTGAAGTACCTGGAGGAAGTGCCGCCCGAGCAGAGCACCTGGCAAGGCGAGTGCTTCGTGTTTGACGAGCGCGTGAGCGTGGGGCATGGGCTGGCACCTGGCCCCCACGAGCTGTGCCGTTCATGCCGCTGGCCGCTCGGCCCCGAAGACAAGGCCTCGCCGCACTACGTGAAGGGCGTGAGCTGTGCGCACTGCCACGACCAGCGCAGCCCGCAGGAGAAGGCGGCCCTGGCCGAGCGCCAGCGCCAGGTCGAACTGGCCGAGCAACGCGGCGCACAGCATGTGGGCGCGCGCATGCCCGAACGCGAAGGCGGCTGAGCCGGCAGCTCAGACCGGCAGTGGCAGGCACTGCACGTACCGGATCAGCGCGGCGTCGCCGGCGTCCGCCACCACCGGCACGGGGTTGTCGGTGCCTGTGCCCAGCATGAGCGCCGTCTGCTGCAGCGCATCGCCCCATTGCGACTGCCTCAACACCACGGCCTGAACGTGGCGTCCTTCGGGCGTGAGCTCAGCCCAGTCGCCCGCGGCTGCCAGCGGGTTCGCGCCGGGCTGGCGCCCATTGACCAGCGACAACCACACCAGACCCGGCAACAGCACTTGCGCCATCAGCGTGTGGCGCGCCAGTTCGTGCGCCTGTTCGAAAAGGCGGTGCGCCTGGGCCTGCGCGCCATCGTGGTGGGCCAGCATGCCCTGTACCGCCAGGAGCACCGCGCGCCGCGGGGCGGCAGGGTGCAGCAGCTGGCGCGCCTCGAGCTCGGCCAGCACGTTGTCGGCCATGGCGCGGTGGCCGCCCAGCAGCGCCACCTGGGCCATGAACAACCAGTTGTCTTCACCCCACCAGAGTCCCAGGTGGGCCAGCTCACGCATGGCCTGCTCGGCCAGCGCAAAGGCGTCTCGCGCCTGGCCTGATAGCACCAGGTGCCGGGCGCGCAACCAGCGCCAGGCGGCGGTGCCCAGGGCGGTGTCGCGCAGCTGCGGATCGCCCAGCCGGGACAGGCACTGTTCCAGGCCAGCCAGGTTGCCATTGCGGGCGTGAAAGCACCCCGTTTGCAGCGTGGCGTAGATGAGGGCACGGGCCACGCCCCGCTGCTCGCTGGCCTCGCGCGCCGCCTCCAGGTGCTGGTGGCCGTCGGTGAAGCGGCCCGCAGCGAGACACTGCATGGCGCAAAACACGCGCAGCCACGACTCGGTGGACTGGAATCCCAGGCGCTGGGCGAGCTCCAGGGCTTCCTGGAAGGGCTGGCCGGTGGCCGCGATGTCGGCCTGCAGGCAGGCCAGTTCGCAACGGCGCAGTTGCACCTCACACGACAGGCTGGCGTGAAGCGTGGTGTCCACAGTGCCTTGCGCCTCCCGCAGCAGCGCCTGGGCGTCGCCGTGTTGCCCGAGCATGCCGAGCACGTGCGTGGCCAGCATCAGCCCCCGCGACAGCAGCGCGCCACTGGCATGGCGCCGCAACACATCCAGCGCACCCATTGCCTGCTGGCGCGCCACCGCAGCCTCGCCGACATAGAGATGAAACTTGGCCAGGCACAACCGCGCCCACCCTTCGTAGGCGCTGTCGCAGCTCTGGCGTGCGCGCTGGCTCAGTCGCTCGGCCATGCCGGGCGTGCTGCGGTCCGTGCGCTGCGCCAGCACCTCCACCAGCGCGGCGAGCACCTGCACCGGGCACTGGGGCAGCTCGGCACATTGCGCCAGCAGCGGCGCCATGCGGTCGACCTGGTTCAGCGATTCGGCCAGCGTGAGCAGGGCGTCGATGTGCCCCCAGAACGACGCGTTGGGTGACAGGGGGGACGCCTGCAAGGCATGCAGCCGTGCGAGGAAGGCGATCTCTTGCGCGGCCACCAGCGCCATCTCGGCGGGCGATTCGCCCTTGACGCGGTTGGCGTGGCACTGGCCATCCAGGTACAGCTGCCAGTCGAGCTGGTAGTGCCCGGCCACGCCGCTGAGCTGGCTGCCGACCACGCCCGTGTCTTGCCCCTGATCGCGCAGTGCGTGGGCAATGGCCTGCGCGGGGTTGTCGGCTTTCGCACTTTCGCAAAGGCGGATGTTCACCGTGTAGGGGCTGATGTTGAGCTCACGGGCGATTTGCTTGGACGTCAAACCGTGCGCGATGAAGTGCAGAATCTCGGCCTCGCGAGCCGTCAGTGCCGCGTCGGCGGCGGTGGCAGATGTGGCAATCATTTCTGGATCTCCCGTGTTGATGCGCCCGCGCCAATATCAGCGTCCTTGTGCTGACAGCCCGCGCCAGGCAATGGGCTCCCCTGGGGTCGGTCACTGCGCCGGGTAGGCCCTTGGCGCGATGACGAATTCAGTGTGGAGCGAAGCCCCCGGGCGCGCGTGATGGACGGATCATGAAAATCTCATGAATCCATGACCCGGTATGGCTGACGCAAAACGCGCGCGGCAGCTGCGGTTTCAGCTGCGCACGGCCAGGCCTCGTGTGTTCACACGATGGCGCCAGAAAGCGGCGGGGTGCAGGGCTTGCGCCCTGCGGTTTACATCGATGCGTGCAGCATCGCGCGGTAGTCGTCCGCGCTGGCCAGGCGCGGGTTGGTCTTGTGGCAGTGGTCCGCCAGCGCTCCCTCGATCACGCGGTCGAACAAGTCGGGTGTCACGCCCATGGCGGCCAGACCCGAAGGCAGCCCCAGCCGCGCGCTCATGTCCTTGACGGCCTCCGCCACATCGCCGCCGTCGGCCAGACCCATGGCATGCGCCATGCGTTGCAGGCGCTGGTCTTTCTTCATCGAGTCGGTCTCGGCGTTGAAGCGAATCACCGCCGGCAGGAACACCGCGTTGAGCGTGCCGTGGTGCAGGCGCGGGTTGAGGCCACCCAGGCTGTGGCTGAGCGAATGCACGCAGCCCAGGCCCTTCTGGAAGGCCATGGCCCCCTGCATGGACGCGCTCATCATGTTGAGGCGCGCCTCGCGGTCCTGCCCGTTTTTCGTGGCGCGCTCGATGTGCGCCCAACCGCGTTGCAGACCGTCCAGACCAATGCCATCGGCGGGCGGGTTGAAGAGCGGCGCCATGAAGGTTTCCATGCAATGGGCCATGGCGTCCATGCCGGTGGCGGCGGTGAGCATGGGCGGCAGGCCCAGCGTGAGCTCGGGGTCGAGCAGCGCCGTCCGGGGCACCAGGTGCCAGCTGTGGAAGCCAAGTTTTCGGCCGTCGTCCACGATCACGATGGCACCGCGCGCCACCTCGCTGCCGGTGCCCGCCGTGGTGGGCACGGCAATGAGCGGCGGCACGCGGTCGGTGATCTTGGCCGAGCCGCCTTCGATGGTGGCGTAGGTCTTGAGCGGGCCTTCGTGCGTGGACGCAATCGCCACGCCCTTGGCGCAGTCGATGGCGCTGCCACCGCCCAGCGCAATGAGCCCGTCACAGCCCGCCTGCCGGTACACCGCAACCGCCGCGCGCACGGCCGCCTCGTTCGGGTTGGAGGGGGTCTGGTCGAACACGGCGGGCGCCAGCGCAGGCAAGGCCTGGATGGCCTTGTCCAGCAAGCCCACCGCTTTCACGCCGGCGTCGGTCACGATGAGCGGCCGGGTGATGCCCACCCGCTCGCACTCGGCCTGCAACTGTGCGAGCGCGCCGAAGTCGATCAGGATGTTCGTGACGTAGAGGATCTGGGCCATGCGTGTCTCCGTGTTTGTAGGGTCGGAGCGCGGCGCCCCTGTGGGGAAAAACTATACGGGCGCGTGGCCCCGTTGCCTACCAAACCCGAGGCTGCACGGGTCGCGCAAAAGACAGCCACAATGCCTCCCCATGCGCCATCCCGCCGACCCACGAACCCTGCTCACGCCCACCATGCGGGGCGTGCTCGACCGCATTGCACGCGCCGGGCATCCGCCCCTGCACGCGCTGCCGCCCGCGCAGGCCAAAGCCGCCTACGAAGCCGGTGCCGGCGTGCTGGAGATCCCGCCGCAAGCCCTGGCCCGGGTGGAAGACCTGCGCATGCCCACGCGCGATGGCGCCAGCGTGGCCGCCCGCCTTTTCGCACCGCAGAGCGACGCACCGTTGCCCGTGCTGCTGTACTTTCACGGGGGCGGTTTCACCGTGGGCAGCATCGCCACCCACGAACCCTTGTGCCGGCAGCTCGCGCACCTGGCGGCCTGCGCGGTGGTGTCGGTGGACTACCGGCTCGCGCCCGAGGCGAAGTTTCCCACCGCCGTGAACGACGCCTGGGACAGCCTGGCCTGGCTGAGGGAACACGCCGCAGCGTTGCGGCTCGATGGCACACGCATCGCCGTGGGCGGTGACAGCGCCGGCGGCACGCTGGCGGCTGTCACTGCCATTGCCGCGCGCGATGCCGGCTGGCCCATTGCGCTGCAGTGCCTCTTCTATCCGGGTTGCGCAGGGCACCAGGACACCGCCACACACGCCACCTTTGCGCAGGGCTTTCTGCTGGAAGAGCCGCACATCACGTACTTCTTCAGCCAGGTCCTGCGCAGCCCCGCCGACCGCGACGACTGGCGCTTTGCCCCGCTGGATGGGGTGGACGAGCACGGCCACCTGCGAGAGCTCGAAGACGTGGCCCCCGCGTGGATCGGTCTGGCCGAATGCGACCCGCTGACCGACGAAGGCGTGATGTACGCCGACCGCCTGCGCCATGCCGGCGTGGCGGTGGACCTGGAGATTTACGCCGGCGTGGTCCACGGCTTCATCAACTTCGGCCGCGCCATCCCCGAAGCCCGCACCGCCCACCAACACGCAGCCCTGGCGCTGCGCAACGCCTTTGGAGCCCCCTGACATGAGCCTCGCCCGATCCGACTTCCGCTTCTTTCACCGCATGCGCGTGCGCTGGGCCGAGGTGGACATGCAGAAGATCGTGTTCAACGCGCACTACCTGATGTACTTCGACACCGCCATCAGCGACTACTGGCGCGCACTGGCGCTGCCTTACCAGGAGTCGATGGAACATTTGCAGGGCGACCTGTATGTGGTGAAGGCCACGGTGGAGTTTCACGCCTCGGCCCGGGTGGACGACCAGATCGAAGTGGCCATGAAGTGCAGCCGCATCGGCACGTCATCGCTGACCTTCACAGGCGCCATCTTCCGTGGCGACGAGCATCTCATCAGCGGCGAGATCGTGTACGTCTTCGCCGACCCCGCCACGCAGAGGTCGCGCCCGGTGCCCCCTGCGCTACGCGAGATCCTTCAGGGCTACGAAGCCGGCGAAACCATGACCGCCTTGCGCGTGGGCACGTGGGCCGAACTGGGTCCCGATGCGCAACGCCTGCGCACGGCCGTTTTCGTGCAGGAGCAGAAGATCCCGAAAGAACTGGAATGGGACGAGGCCGATGCGCAGGCGGTGCACGCCGTGGCCTACAACCGCCTCGGGCGTGCGGTGGCCACTGGCCGCATGCTGCCGCACGGGCCTGGCGTGGCGCGCATTGGCCGCATGGCGGTGGAGCGCGGTTTGCGCGGCGGGCGCCTGGGGCGCGATGTGTTGCAGGCGCTCATGCAGGCCGCACGCGAGCGCGGTGACCGCGAGGTGATGCTGCACGCGCAGCAAAGCGCCGAAGCGTTCTATGCGCGCCAGGGGTACGAACGGCGCGGCGAACCGTTTGAAGAGGCCGGCATCGGACACCAGGAAATGGTGATCCAGCTGTAGGCCCGCGGCTTACCAGGCCAGCGACTCGCTGCGCCGCACAGACCGTTCAAAGCCACCGGCAACGGCCTGGGTGTGGTCGTGCGTCCACTCGTGCATCTCGACGTCCCAACCAGCGGTGGCCTGCGTGGCACACACCACCAGACTGCTGCGCGTGCCATAGGCGCGCCCCGGCATGAGCACGAACGGGCTGGACAGGGCGCGCTCCATGTCGTCGGGCACGCCGGTGTGTGGCAGATCGGCGTCGGCGGCAGCGGTGCTGTCCGCCAGCGCACCGGCAAGCGGTTCGGTCCACCGCGCGCCGTCACCGTGCTCGCGCCGCCCCGCCAGTGCATCGGCCACCGCTTGCTTGAGCCGCAGCGTCTTGGGCCACGGCGTGTCCAGGCTGGCGTTTGAGAGGCCGTAGATGCCGGGCTCCAGCGCCCGGTGATGCAGGGCCGGCGGGTGCGATTCGTGGGGAGCGTCGGGCCGGCGGTTGCTCAGCCAGCTCCAGCGCCGCCGGTGGAAGTCGCCCACCACCAGGTTGAACCCGCCGTAGGCGGCGGGATCGATCGCGGCAGCCAGCTGCTCTTCGCTGGCGCTGCCCTGCAGCCAACGGGTGGCGAGTTCACCCCGGCTGCGCGATCCCGGTCCTGCCAACCGCTGACGCACATTGGTGAGCATGGCCACACGGCCGTTTGGGCTCACGCCCAGCCAGGTGCCACCGTCTTTCAGGTCACGGCCCGCCACGATGAGCGTTCCGTCGGCGAGCGCCCAGCGGTGCAGACCTTCGGTGGGACGGTCCAGGAACTCGTCGCGGTTCGCGGCGATGAGCAAGGGGCAGACCGGATCGGCATGCAGCGCAAAGGCGATCAGGCACATCGGCGCACCTCCCGAAACGGTTCAGATGTCGTCGAGCAAGGGGTAGGGCAGGGGGAGCCATTGCAACGCCGGGCCATCGGCACGGCCCGCCCGCACGGTGCCCTGCGCCGCGGCGCTGGTCTGCAGGGACACGATGGCATCCCAGCCGCCAGCCGGGTTGGCCGCTGCCTGCACCACGGTGCCGCAAGGCTGCTCGGCGTCGCTCTCGTGGAACACCTCGTCACCCGGGGCCATGGGCGCCGGTCCGTGCGCCAGGTAAGCGCGGCGCTTGAGCGTGCCGCGGAACTGGCTGCGGGCCACCACTTCCTGGCCGGGGTAGCAGCCCTTCTTGAAGTTCACGCCACCGACCGATTCGTAGTTGAGCATCTGCGGAACAAAGGCCTCAAACACGGGCTGACTCACCGTGGCCACGCCGCTGCGCACGTCGAGCCACTGCCAGAGCGGCTCCGCCATCGCTTCACCCTGGGGGGCATCGCTGTTTGCAGGCGCCACCCACAGGGCGCGCGCCAGGCCTTCGGCGGGGTACAGGCGCACCACGCTGGCATCGCCATCGCGCCACTGGCTCCAGCTGGGGGCGGGCAATGCCGCTGGCACCGCCTGGCCCACCAGTCCAAACACGGCGAATGCGTCGCTCGCATCGCTGAGCCGGGCCTTGGCGCGCAGCACAAACATCGAGAGCCGCTTGAGCGTCGCGGAAAGCAAGTCCCGGCTGCACACCAGCAAGATCTCGTCGTGGCTGCGTTTGAAGCCGACGAAGCTGGCCTGCATGCGCCCCTTCGCCGAACAGAAAGCCGCGAGGCGGGCCTCTGACAAACCCAGCAAAGCGAAGTCCTGCGTGAGCTGGCCCTGCAGAAACTTGGCGGCTTCTTCGCCTTCCACGCGAATGACGCCAAGGTGGGAAAGCGGCGCCACGCCAGCGGTGGCGAGCCCCTGTGGTGTGCTGTTCGGCATGGTCGAGTTGCTCATGGTGTCGATTATCATGGCCGGCCCGAATCCCCACCGACCCCTCCTTCCTTGACCCTGTCGAGCCCAAGCCTGTGATGCGTCTGTTGAAACTGCTGGTGGTCGTGCCCCTGCTCCTGGCCATGCTGGCCGCCGCTGGCGGCCTGTGGTGGCTGCAACAGCCTCTGCCACTGGCGGCGGGCGCATCCGACAAAGAACCGCTGCTGGTCACGATCGACCCCGGCTCATCGGCCCAAACCGTGGCGGACACCCTGAGCGCATCGGGCGTGAACACGCCTGCTGTCTTTCTGTATGCGTGGTTCCGGCTGTCTGGCCAGGCGCGCGACATCAAGGCCGGCACGTATGAATTTGCGCCGGGCATCACACCTCGGACGCTGCTGTCCAAGCTGGCCAGGGGCGAGCAGGCGCTGCGCAGCATCACCCTGGTTGAAGGCTGGAACATTCGCCAGGTGCTGCAGGCCGTGCGCGCTTCGCCCGACCTCACGCAAGACGTCAATGGCATGAGTCCGAGCGACATCATGGCGCTGATCGGCTACCCCGGGCGCCACCCGGAAGGCCGCTTTTTTCCCGACACATACCGCGTGGTGACGCGCGCGCCCGCGTCCAGCGTGCTCAAGCAGGCGGCCCAGGCCATGGAGCAGCGCCTGGCGAAAGCCTGGGAACAACGCGACCCCGCCTCGCCCCTGCGCTCCGCAGACGAAGCGCTGGTGCTCGCGAGCATCATCGAGAAAGAAACCGGCCTGGAGAGCGACCGCCGACGCATTGCGGGCGTGTTTTCCAACCGCCTGCGCATCGGCATGCGCCTGCAGACCGATCCCGCCGTCATCTACGGATTGGGCGAGCGCTTCGATGGCAACCTGCGGCGGGTCGACCTGCAAAACGACACCGCGTACAACACCTACACCCGCGCCGGCCTGCCGCCCACGCCCATTGCCATTCCCGGCGTCGCCTCGCTGATGGCAGCGGTGCAGCCCATGAACACCAACGCCATCTATTTCGTGTCGCGCGGTGACGGCTCCAGCCAGTTCAGCGCCACGCTCGAAGAGCACAATGCGGCGGTGCAGCGCTACATCCTGCGCCGCTGATTCCCCCACCGCGCTCTCTTGACCCATTCCATGCCCCCGGCCGGACTCTTCATTTCCTTCGAAGGCATCGACGGCGCGGGCAAGTCCACCCACATCGCCGCGCTGGCAGACGCGTTTCGCGCGGCGGGCCGGGCGGTCACGCTCACACGCGAACCGGGTGGCACACCGCTGGCCGAGAAGCTGCGTGAGCTCGTGTTGAACGACGCGATGGACCCGCTGTGCGAAGCCCTGCTCATGTTCGCCGCCCGACGAGATCACTTGCAGCAAGTGATCGAGCCGGCGCTGCAGCGTGGCGACGTCGTGCTGTGCGACCGCTTCACCGACGCGACCTTTGCCTACCAGGGTTTCGGAAGGGGTTTCGATCTCGACGTGCTCCGACAGCTCGAGCGCTGGGTGCAAGCCCTGCCGGGCACCGACCAGCTTCGCCAACCCGACCTCACCGTCTGGTTCGATGTGCCCCCGGCTGTGGCGGCACAGCGCCTGGCATCAGCGCGTGTGCCCGACCGGTTCGAATCGCAGTCGCAGGCGTTTTTCGAACGCGTTGCAGCGGGTTACGCCCAGCGCATGGATGCCGCGCCAGCCCGCTTTGCCCGTATCGACTCCAACCTGTCTCGCGACGCGGTGTGGCATCAGGTGCGGCAAGCGTTCGAGCTGCGCGGCTGGCTGGGCCAGAACGGGGCGCACGCGTGACGGCGCTGGCCCCATGGCTTCAGGCGCAATTGCAGCGGCTGCTCGCACAGCGCGGCCATGCCCTGCTGTTGTCGGGTCCGTCGGGCCTGGGCCAGTACGACCTCGCGCTCGCGCTCGCGCGCGCCTGGCTCTGTGAGCAGCCCACCGCCGATGGCGCCTGCGGTGTTTGCGGCAGTTGCCATGCCATCGATGTGCGCACCCACGCAGACCTGTGTGTGCTCATGCCCGAGACACTGAGCCTGGAGCTGGGCTGGCCGCTGGACGAGTCCGCGCAGAAAGACATCGACGACAAGAAGCGCAAGGCCAGCAAGCTGATCCGCGTGGAGGCGGCGCGTGAAGCCGTCGCATTCACGCAGTTCACCCGGTCCCGGGGCCGCACCAAGGTGATCCTGGTGTACCCCGCCGAGCGCATGAACATCGAGTCGGCCAACACGCTCCTCAAGACGCTCGAAGAACCGGTCGGCGAGGTGCGCTTTGTCCTGGCGACCGAGGCGGCCCACCAACTGCTGCCCACCATCCGGAGCCGCTGTCAGACGCACGCCATGGTGTGGCCCGACCCGGCCCAGGCACTGGCCTGGCTGAGCCAGGAGGCTGCAGTCAAGGGCAAGGCACCCGAGCCCGAGCAAGCGTCGACCTGGTTGCAAGCGGCCGGGGGGCGGCCAGACGATGCGCTGGCCTGGGCTTCCACAGGGCTGCAGACGGCCACCTGGGCCCAGCTGCCCCAGGCCCTGGCGCGCGGCGACTGGGGCACGCTCAGTGGCTGGCCACCTGCGCAGCAGCTGGCCGTTTTGCAGAAGCTTTGCCACGATCTCATGGCAAGTGCGTCCGGCGCACCCACGCGGTTTTTCCCTGCCGATCAACTCCCGCCTGCGCCGCGCTGGGCCGTTCTTGCCCAGTGGTCGCGCGAGCTGATGAGCACCGCCCGAACGGTGGAGCATCCGTACAACGCCGGCCTGATGCAGGAGGCCTGGGCTGCCCGCACGCGGCAGGTGCTGGGCAACGCCTCGTCCGCGCCGCGCCGCGCATGAATGGTGCGCACAAACCCGCCCGCTTTTTGGCGCATTGCCGCTAAACTCCGCAGCCATGAGCACCAACCCCTCTCCATCGACCGCCGCGGCGCGGCCGAGCGTGATCCAGCTCTCCATCAAGGAAAAGGCCGCCCTGTATGCCGCCTACATTCCCTTGTTTGCGGACGGGGGCATCTTCATTCCCTCCTCGCGCGAGTACCGGCTCGGCGACGACGTTTATGTGTTGCTCAGCCTGCCCGACGACCCCCAGCGCTACCCCGTGGCGGGCAAGGTGGCGTGGGTCACGCCCGCCAAGGCGCAGGGCGCGCGCACCCAGGGCGTCGGGATCCGGTTTCCTTCCGACGAAAAATCCCGTCAGCTCAAGCTCAAGATTGAAGAAATCCTGGGCTCCAGCCTCGGTTCCGACCGCGCCACCCAGACGCTCTGACCCTTCGTTTTCCCGCAGGCCGATGCGGCGCACAATGCGGTGCCCATCGGCTTTTTCGCGCCGGCATCTCCCCTGTATGTTCACCGACTCCCACTGCCATCTCAATTTCCCCGAGCTCCGGTCTCAGCTGCCCGACATCCTCCAGGCGATGTCCGATGCGCAGGTCACCCGGGCGCTTTGCATTTGCACCACGCTGGAGGAGTTCGAAGACGTCTACGGCCTGGCGCGCGATCACGCACACCTCTGGGCCACTGTCGGTGTTCATCCGGACAACGAAGGCATTCAGGAACCCACGCTCGATGACTTGTTGCAGCGCGCGGCGCGCCCGCGCGTGGTCGGCATCGGTGAAACCGGCCTGGATTACTACCGCCTGGGCGATCGCTCTGTGGCGGACATGGCCTGGCAACGCGAGCGCTTTCGCACCCACATTCGCGCCGCCCGCCAGACCTCGCTGCCGCTGGTGATTCACACCCGCAGCGCTTCCGACGACACGCTCGCCATCCTTCGGGAAGAGGGGGGATTTGCTTCTGCACAGGCAGCGGGGCTGCCCACGGCCACCGGCGTGTTCCATTGCTTCACGGAATCCATGGAAGTGGCGCGCGCCGCGCTGGATCTGGGCTTCTTCATCTCGTTTTCCGGCATCCTGACGTTTCGCAATGCGGCCGATTTGCGCGATGTGGCCACCTATGTGCCGATGGACCGGATCCTGATCGAGACCGACAGCCCGTATCTCGCGCCTGTGCCGTACCGCGGCAAAACCAACTCACCCGCGTACGTGCCGTGGGTCGCCAAGCAGATCGCCGAGCTCAAGGGCTTGTCGGTGGAATCCGTTGCTGCCACGACCAGCCGCAACTTTGATGTGCTGTTTGCCCACGTAGGGCAGCCGGCTTAGCTCATGTAACACATGCAGTTCATGAAAAATCACATTGTTTTTAAATGGTTTATTTGCCTTTTCCTGGGCTTCTCGAACGCCGCATGGGCCAATTCGTACGACGACTTTTTTATCGCGGTCAAACGCGATGACGTGCCCACCATTCGACAACTCGTGCAGCGCGGCTTTGACCTCAACACCCGCAGCCCGGAGGGCAACCACGCTCTGTTCCTGGCCCTGCGCGATCAGGCCCCGCAAGTGGCCGAATACCTGATCGGGCAGCCGACAGTGGATGTCGAGGCGCGAAACGCGCAGGGTGAAAGCCCATTGATGATGGCGGCCATCAAGGGGCACCTGGAAGCGGCGCGCCGACTGATCGCGCGCAATGCCGAGGTCAACAAGCCCGGGTGGACCCCCTTGCACTACGCCGCTTCAGACCCCGGCGAAAGCAGCACCGCCATGGTGCGCCTCCTGCTGGAGCATCACGCCTACATCGACGCCGAGTCGCCCAACAAGACCACACCGCTGATGATGGCGGCGCACTACGGCACCCCGGGCGTGGTGAAGCTCTTGCTGGAAGAGGGCGCTGACCCGCTGATCAGGAACCAGCTCGGCCTGACAGCCATCGACTTTGCGCAGCGGGCAGGGCGGGGCGCGTCGGCCGACATCATCGCCGCCTTCGTGCGGGCGCAGCAACCCCGCGGCAAGTGGTGAAGCCGCTGGCAAGACCGGCAAAAAGTTCCAGGGGGTGAGCGAAAAAGTAGGTGTAACCCACATGCGCGCAACCGCGTAACCGCAGCAAAATCGCCCGCATATCCACAAATTGAGGAGACGCCGTGAAAATGGCAAGCCAAAAAGACTTTTTCTCTGGACTCATGTTCACCGCCGTCGGCATCGCTTTTGCCGTCGGCGCCACCAACTTCACGGTGGGCAGTGCAGCACGCATGGGCCCGGGTTACTTCCCCCTGTTGCTCGGTATCGTGCTCATCATTCTGGGCGTGGCCATCACGGCCCAGTCGTTCAGGAGCAAGGCCCCGGACGGCGATCTCATTGGCAAATTTGCCTGGCGTCCCCTGGGCTTCATCATCGGCGCCAACCTGGCTTTCGGTGTCCTGCTGGTGGGTGTGCCCGCCCTGGGCATTCCGGCGTTCGGCATGATCATCGCGATCTACGCGCTGGTGATCATTGCGGGCTATGCACGCCCCAATTGCAGCCTGAAGGAATCGATCATCCTTGCGACCATTCTCGCTGCCGGCAGTTATGTTGCCTTCGTGTACGCCCTGAAGCTGCAGTTCCCGGTGTGGCCTGCTTTCCTGACCGCCTGAGATCGAGACCTACCCCATGGAACTCATTGAACACTTGTCGCTGGGTTTTGGCGTCGCCTTTACCTTCCAGAACCTGTTGTACGCCCTCGTCGGGTGCTTGCTCGGTACCCTGATCGGCGTGCTGCCGGGCATCGGCCCTGTGGCCACCATCGCCATGCTGCTCCCTGCCACCTACGGCCTGCCGCCCGTGGCTGCACTGATCATGCTTGCGGGTATCTATTACGGTGCGCAGTACGGCGGTTCCACCACCGCCATTCTGGTGAACCTGCCGGGCGAATCGTCGTCCGTGGTGACCGTGATCGACGGCCACCAGATGGCGAAAAAGGGGCGGGCAGGGCCTGCGCTGGCGGCTGCTGGTCTGGGCTCGTTCTTTGCCGGCTGCGTCGGCACCCTGGTGCTCGCCGCATTTGCGCCACCCCTGACGGAAGTCGCGCTGAGCTTCGGCCCGGCCGAGTACTTCTCGCTGATGATCGTCGGCCTGATCGGCGCCGTGGTGCTGGCTTCGGGTTCGCTGATCAAGGCCTTGGCCATGATCGTGCTGGGCCTGTTGCTGGGTCTGGTCGGTACCGACGTGAACTCGGGCGTGGCCCGTTTCAGCTTCGACGTGCCCGAACTCACCGACGGCATCAGCTTCGTGGTGATCGCCATGGGTGTGTTTGGCTATGGCGAAATCATCCACAACCTGTCGCAGCCCGAAGACGAGCGCGAAGTGTTCACGGCCAAGGTGCACGGCCTCATGCCCACCAAGGAAGACTTCAAGCACATGACGCCTGCCGTTTTGCGCGGTACGGCGCTGGGCTCGGCGCTGGGCATCCTGCCGGGTGGTGGTGCGTTGCTGTCGGCGTTTGCCGCCTACACGATCGAGAAGAAGATCAAGCTCAAGCCCGGTGAAATCCAGTTCGGAAAGGGCAACATCCGCGGCGTGGCAGGTCCTGAATCGGCCAACAACGCCGGTGCCCAAACCTCCTTCATCCCCCTGCTGACGCTGGGCATTCCCCCCAACGCCGTGATGGCGCTGATGGTGGGCGCGATGACGATCCACAACATTCAGCCTGGCCCACAGGTGATGACCTCCAACCCGGAACTGTTCTGGGGCCTGATCGCTTCCATGTGGATCGGTAACGCCATGCTGATCATCCTGAACCTGCCGCTGATCGGCATGTGGATCAAGCTGCTGGCCGTGCCGTACCGCTGGTTGTTCCCGGCCATCGTGCTGTTCTGTGCGATCGGCGTGTACTCGACCAACAACAACAACTTCGACATCTGGATGGTGGCGGCGTTTGGTGTGATCGGCTACCTGTTCATCAAACTGGGGTGTGAGCCGGCGCCGCTGCTGCTGGGCTTCATCCTCGGTCCGATGATGGAGGAATACCTTCGCCGCGCCTTGCTGATCTCGCGTGGCGACTGGGCTGTGTTTGTGACGCGCCCGATTTCGGCATCGCTGCTGGCCGTGGCTGCGCTGCTGCTGCTCATCGTGCTGCTGCCTTCCATCAAGAAGAAGCGCGAAGAAGCTTTCGTGGAAGATTGATGCGCGGGCGCTTTGCGCGCCTCACACGACAAAAAAAGCCCGGGGCGCTGCTAAGCGCCCCGGGCTTTTTTCTGGGTTGCACGCCCTGGCGAGCTGAACGATAAACGTCCCCCCATTTTTCAAGAAGCCGCTGTTTGTGCCGATGACAGCAAGGTAAGCATGCGCACGGCGGCGCATGCCGTTCCATCTCAGGAGACTGTTTTCGTCATGAAACTCAACCACATCAAGGTCGGCACGCGCCTGGCCATTGCGTTTGGCGCGGTGCTGTTCATCACCGCCATGATGGCCGGGATCGGCGTCTGGCGGCTGCAGGAACTGGTGCAGACCACCCGCATGCTGGCCCAGGAGGACAACGAAAAGCTGCAACTGGCGGTGCGCTGGCGCCAGACCATCGACTTGAACTGGATACGCACACGCGCCGCGATTCTGGACGCCGATTTGAGTCGGGTGCCGATGTGGCAAGCGGAAATGGACAAGACGTCGGAGGTCACGCAGGCAGCGCGCAAGCGCATGATCGAGCTGGTGCAGACGGAGGGGGGCAAACAGCTCATCGCCGACATCGATGCCGCGCGCGAGGCCTACCGCACACCGCGTGCAGCGGTGGTGAAAGCGCGCATGGCAGGGGAGGACGTCAGTGCCGCGCTGGATCGCGACCTCAAGCCGCTGGCCGAGGCCTACATCAACTCCATCCTGAAGCTCGAACAGCGCCAGCAAAGCATCTACGATGAAGCGCTGAATGTGGCCGAGGACAAGGCAGCGATGGGTCGCACGATTCTCATCCTGGGCGGCGTGCTGGCCACGCTACTGGGTGCAGCAGCTGCGTTTGTGCTGAGCCGGTCGATCACGGTGCCGCTGCGCGAAGCCACCGAAAGCGCCCGGCGCATTGCCGAAGGCGATCTGACCAGAACGATCCACGCCGAAGGCCGGGACGAAGCCGCCGAGCTGCAACAGGCCCTCAAAGCCATGCAGGAGAGCCTGGGGCGTGTGGTGTCCAACGTGCGCGGCAACGCGGAAGGTGTGGCACTGGCCAGTGCCGAGATCGCGCAGGGCAACAACGACCTGTCTTCGCGCACGGAGCAACAAGCCAGTGCGCTGGAAGAAACAGCCGCTTCGATGGAGCAGCTCAGTTCGACGGTCAGGCAGAACGCCGACAACGCACTGCAGGCCAATCAGCTCGCAATGAGCGCGTCGACGGTGGCCACGCAAGGCGGCGATGTGGTGGCTCAAGTGGTCGACACCATGAAAGGCATCAACGACAGCTCACGCAAGATCGCCGACATCATCTGCGTGATCGACGGCATTGCTTTCCAGACCAACATCCTCGCCCTGAATGCCGCGGTGGAAGCCGCACGCGCCGGCGAACAAGGGCGTGGTTTTGCAGTGGTGGCCGGCGAAGTCCGCAATCTGGCCCAGCGCAGCGCAGAGGCCGCAAAAGAGATCAAGGGTCTCATCACCGCCAGTGTCGAGCGCGTTGCCGAAGGCACCACGTTGGTGGACCAGGCTGGCGTGACGATGACCGAAGTCGTGAGCTCCATCCGCCGGGTCACCGACATCATGGGCGAGATCAGTGCCGCCAGCCGCGAGCAGAGTTCTGGCGTGGCCCAGGTCGGCGAGGCCGTCACGCAAATGGACCAGGCGACGCAGCAGAACGCAGCGCTTGTGGAAGAAAGCGCCGCGGCCGCGTCCAACCTGCAGACGCGCGCTGAGCAAATGGTCCAGGCTGTGGCCGTGTTCAAGCTGGCATCTGGCGGCGGGATGCGTTGACGGATATCTCGGGAAGAACACACTGATTCGACACGCTGCCCAGGCAGCGTGTTTTTGTTTGTGGGCTCCGTTGTTTCTTTCGGTCTTTTGATATTCCACGATGTATATCTATTAGCCATGCTATTTCCTTTGAAGATTATTCATCAATTGGCCGAGTAATGTCAGCCATGGCACGAACGAGGTAATTGGCCGTCAGGCACCTGGGCCGCGAATTGATCAATTGGCGATTCAGGCTTTTGTGTCGCCATGGGGGCCATTGCCCCCATCCCCCCAGAGAGCAGCACATCCAAGACCTCGTAGGAGGCTTGCAGGCGGTCGGCATGGCGCCGGAGGACGAGGGCGAGGGGGGTAGGGTTGTCGGGCTCGTTCAGGTGTTCGGCCAGAGC
This sequence comes from Hydrogenophaga sp., assembly GCF_019264445.1. Taxonomy (GTDB): domain Bacteria; phylum Pseudomonadota; class Gammaproteobacteria; order Burkholderiales; family Burkholderiaceae_C; genus Hydrogenophaga. The sequence continues at coordinate 12,897 of NZ_JAHVAB010000025.1, read as the reverse complement.
TTGGAACTCCCAGATGTCCTGGGCGAGCGTGTCGGTGGCTTGCCGGAGGGTGCGGGCGTCAGACTGGTTCATGGTCGTGCCCCTGCTTTTGTGAGCGTCCACTAACGAAAGAGGGTGGCTGGAGGAGGTCAGCGGCTTCCCTATGAGAAGGGCCCTTTTCCGTGCTCATGGTTCTAAAGTGTTTATTGGATAAATCTAGGCCGGGCGGCTTCGCCGCCCGCCCGACTGCGTCGGTCGGACCGGTCTGCGCCGCCTGCGGCTGGGAGGCGCTGCGCACCCCGCCATCCGCTGGCGTCACACCCCGTCCGGCCTTTCGGGTGTCTTGGAGATCGTGGAAGGCGGCGTACAAAGTGGTGAACATGTGCGCTTTGCGGATCAGCAGCGACCACCAAGCCGACTCGTGAGCTGCGATCGCGTAGCCCTCTGGCGTGTACAACTTGCCCCGGTGGAAATGCCAGCCCACCCATTCATCACCGGGTAATTCGTGGCGCAACAGCACTCGCAGCAGCTTGTAGGCCGAATACGGAATGTCGTGCCGCCCTGAATTCCAGTTATGTAGGGTTCGAGGTGTCACGCGAAGAAGCTTCGCCACGTCGTCCACAGAAAGACCCAGGCTGGCATAGGTCGATTTGAATTTCTGGGCTATTGACGCCCGGTGATCGCGGTCCCGGCTGGTGTTGATCCGCCTTGCCTTGACCTTCCACGATGTATATTATGTAAAGTATTGAACTAAGAGAGAAGAACGATTGGGCGCACCATCAGCCACCTCTCCCGGCGCAAATGTTGCTATGGCCTATAGGGGAAACACCATCATCCCTGTCCCTTGAGCGGTGGGGCCGAGATTTACAATGCAACGCCTGTCCATGGCCGCGAACGACGCGGCATTCCAACGAAAGATGTGTTCATGAAAAATGTTCTCTTGTCCTTGAGCCTGATCGGCGCGGCCACCCTGATGGGCTGCGGCAAAACAGAAGCACCTCCCACGGCCGCAGCACCTGCTGCACCCGCGCCCGCCGCGGCGCCGGCACCTGCCGAAATGCCCGAGCTCAAAGTGGCCATCGACCCGACCTACGAGCCCTTCACCTTCAAGACCGCCGATGGCAAACCCACTGGTTTCGATGTGGACATCGCCGACGCGCTCTGCAAGGAAATCAAGCGCAAGTGCGTGTACGTCGAACAGGTCTGGGACAGCATGATCCCCGGCCTGCAGGCCAAGAAGTACGACGTGATCATCAGTTCGATGTCGGTGACCGAAGAGCGTCAGCAGGTGGTGGACTTCTCCGACAAGTACTACTTCACCCCAAGCCGCATCGTCGTGAAGACCGGCACGCCGTTCACCGATCTGGCTTCGCTCAAGGGCAAGAAGATCGGCGTGCTCAAGGGCAGCACGCAAGAGAAGTACGCCATGGGCGAACTCAAGCCCGCAGGCGCCAGCGTGGTGCCCTACGAAGCCCAGGACCAGGTCTACCTCGACATCAAGTCGGGTCGTCTGGACGGCACCGTGGCAGACCAGGTGGAAGTCAATGGCGGCTTCCTGAGCAAGCCCGAAGGCGCGGGCTACGGTTTCGTTGGCCCCGTGCTGAGCGAGGCCAAGTACTTCGGCACCGGCGTGGGTGTTGCCTTGCGCAAGGGCGAGACCGCGCTCAAGGATGAGCTGAATGCGGCCATCAAGGCCATCCGCTCCAACGGCGTATACGAAACGGTGAGCAAGAAGTACTTCGACTTCGACGTGTACGGCAACTAAGCCGTTGCGTTTTGTCCGGCTACTTCGCCTCGATCCTGCAGGGCGCCCTCCTCACGGTGGGCGTTTCCCTGGCCGCCCTTCTGGTGGCCATCGTGCTGGGGTTGCTGGGCGCTGTGGCCAAGCTCTCAGGCCGTCCCGCGCTGGTGGGACTGGCCACTGTCTACACCACGTTGGTGCGAGGCATCCCCGAACTGGTGCTCATGCTGCTGATTTTTTATGGCGGCACCATCGGGCTCAATCATCTGCTGGCGGCCCTGGGCAGCAAGTCCTCGGCCGACATCAACCCCTTCCTGGCGGGCGTGCTCACCATCGGCTTCATCTATGGGGCCTACATGACCGAGACGTTCCGAGGCGCCATCTTGTCGATTCCGAAGGGCCAGATGGAAGCCGCCTGGGCTTTCGGCATGGGTCCTGTGCGCACCTTCTTTCGCATCACGGCGCCCCAGATGGTGCGCTACGCCCTGCCCGGCTTCACCAACAACTGGCTGGTGCTCATCAAGGCCACGGCCCTTGTCAGCTTGATCGGCCTGCAGGAAATGACCTACCTGGCCAAGCAGGCCAGCGCGGCCACACGTGAGCCGTTCACCTTTTTCCTCTTCGCTGCGGCACTGTTTCTGATGTACACCACCGTCTCGCTGTGGGCGTTGCGCTGGCTCGACCGGCGTTTCAGCCTCGGTGTCAAGCGGGCCAAAGCCTGAGCATCGCGCATGAAGTGGGACATCATCTTTCAGCCCAGCACGCTGGCCATGTACGGCGAGGGCCTGGTCACCACGCTGTGGCTGTTGCTGTCATCCGTGGGGGTGGGCAGTGTGCTGGCGGTGCTGTTTGCGCTCGCGCTCACGAGCTCGGTGGCGCCGCTGCGGTGGATCGTGGGGGCGTACACCTATGTGATCCGGGGCACGCCGCTGCTGATTCAGCTTTACCTGATTTATTACGGCCTGGCGCAACTCGACTGGATCCAGGCGCGCTGGAACGACGTCTGGCCATGGACGCATTTCAAGGAACCGTTTTTCTGCGCCCTGCTCGCCTTCAGCCTGAACACCGCCGGGTACACCGCGGAAATGCTTGCGGGCGCGATTCGCGAGACATCGGCGGGCGAGATCGAGGCCGCGCAGGCCATGGGCATGAGCCCGGCGCAGGCCATGCGCCGCATCGTGCTGCCCAGTGCCATGCGCCGCACGTTGCCGGCCTACAGCAACGAGGTGGTGATGATGCTGCACGCCACCAGCCTGGCGAGCACGGTTCCCGCCATGCTCGACGTCACCTCGGCAGCCAGTCGCATCTACTCCGACTACTACCTGCCCTTTGAGGCTTACATCTTCGCGGCGGCCATCTACCTCACGATCACCTTCAGCCTCGTGGGCCTCTTCAAACTGGCTGAACGTCGCTTCCTGACTCACCTCGCGCCGCGCGGCCACTGAGCACCCCGAACGCGGCATTCCGACCATGCAACGCACCGAGTACCCCTTGCTGAGCCCGAGCCTGGGCAGCCACAAGACGCTTGTGGCCTTTCATTTCGGCGTGAAGGGCGCGCGACCGAAGGTCTACATCCAGGCCAGCCTGCATGCTGAAGAACTGCCAGGCATGTTGGTCGCCCACCACTTGCGCGAGCGCCTCGAAGCGGCGGAGCAGTCTGGGCACTTGCGCGGCGAAGTCATTCTGGTGCCCGCGGCCAATCCCGTTGGCCTCGCGCAGCGGCTGAACCATCGGGCCATGGGCCGTTTCGAGTTTGACACCGCCCAGAACTTCAACCGCCACTACCCCGATATGGCGGCGGCCGTGGTGGAAGACGCGCTCCCTCTCATGGGCACCGATGCACGAGCCAACGTGGAAACGGTCAGACGCCTGGTGGGCCAGTGGCTGACCCAGTGGCAACCCGCCACCGAACTGGAAAGCCTGCGCCGACAACTGCTGCTGCTTTCGCACGATGCCGACCTGGTGCTGGATCTGCACTGCGACACCGACGCGGTGATGCATCTCTACAGTGAAGAAGCGTGCTGGCCTCCGTTCGAACCGCTGGCGCGTCTGCTGGGTTGCCGCGCGGTCCTGCTCGCCCGGGAATCGGGCGGCGGTCCGTTTGACGAGCGCCTCTCGGGGCTGTGGTGGCAGCTGGCAGCGGCCCTCAAGGACGCCGGCGTGAACGCCCCCCTGCCCCAGGCCTGCGCCAGCACCACCGTGGAGCTGCGCGGTGAAGCCGATGTGTCGCACGGGCTCGCGCGCCAGGATGCCCAGGCGATCGAGGCGTACCTCGCGCACGTTGGCGCCCTCGGTGGCGCGATCTCCACCCCCCTGCCGCCCATGGCCTGTGAACCGACGCCGCTGGCGGGCTCCCAAACCTTGCGCTCGCCGGTACCGGGTGTGCTGGTGTTTCTGGCTCGGCCGGGCGACAGCGTGTCCGTGGGCGATGTGGTGGCGGAAGTCATCGACCCCACCGCGGCCCCTGCGCGCGTGCACGCGGTGCGTGCTGAGGTCGCGGGCGTGTTGTACGCCGCCGTGCGCGAGCGCTACCTCGTGGCAGGCGGCGAAGTCGGCAAGATCGCCGGCGCGACCCCGTTTCGGTCCGGCGACCTCCTGGGCGCCTGAACCTTTCCATCTCTTCGGGTACTGACAACCATGACCGCAGAATCCTCCGCCACCCGAACGCCCGGCCGCCCGTTGCTGGAGGTGCATGACATCCACAAGCGCTTTGGCAACAACGAAGTGCTCAAAGGCGTGTCCCTGCAGGCCCGCGCAGGCGACGTGATCAGCCTGATCGGCAGTTCCGGCTCCGGCAAGAGCACCCTGCTGCGCTGCATCAACCTGCTGGAGAACCCGAACGCCGGGCGCATCGTGCTCGCTGGCGAAGAGCTGCAGCTCAAGGCCGACCGGCACGGCGAGCTGCGCGCGGTGAACGCCGCGCAGCTGCAACGCCTGCGCACCAAGCTGGCGATGGTGTTCCAGCACTTCAACCTGTGGGCCCACATGACGGTGCTGCAGAACATCATCGAGGCGCCGGTGAATGTGCTGGGCATTCCCAAAGACAAGGCGGTGGAGACAGCGCGCCGCTACCTGGAGCGGGTCGGCCTGCGCGGCGTCGAAGACCGCTACCCCTCCCATATGAGTGGCGGCCAACAGCAGCGCGTGGCGATTGCGCGGGCGCTCGCGGTCGAGCCCGATGTGATGCTGTTCGACGAACCCACCAGCGCACTGGACCCTGAACTGGTCGGTGAGGTGTTGCGCGTGATGAAGCTGCTGGCCGAGGAAGGCCGCACCATGGTCGTGGTGACGCATGAAATGGGTTTCGCGCGCGAGGTGTCGTCCCACCTCATCTTTCTGCACAAGGGGTGCATCGAAGAACAGGGCGTGCCCGCCGAAGTGCTCGCGCGCCCCAAGAGTGAGCGGCTGGCGCAGTTCCTCTCCGGCAACCTCAAGTAGCCGGCGGCCGCAGCCCTTCAGGGCCTGAGCTCCAGGGTCGAGCGCCACTGCCCTGGCTTCATCGTCAGCGTGCGGTACTGCACCGCAGCCCAGGCTTCGCTCATGTCCCGGTAACGGCTGGAAAACACGTTGCCGCTCTGCCCCGTCTGGTAGATGAAGCGGGAGTTGTCCAGGTTTTCCAGGTCGTAGATCGCGCGCAGGCTAGCGGCATGGCGGTTGGCGTAGGGAGCATCCGCTTTGTCGAGGTGGTACTGGCCGACGTTGACGGTGAACGGATCGCCACCTGTGGGCGTGCGCACTTCAAAGAACCGGGCCAGCGGCTTCACGTTGCTGAACGGCCGGTGAATCGAAATGGCGGGGTGGGCGTCACCCCAGCGCCACGTCGACACGTCGTCGCCATGCACGGCCTTCAGGCGGTTGAGCGCATCGGCCAGTGCGAGGCTGCTGGCCGCAGCACAGCCCGCCGCGCCGCACCAACTGGTGTCGTTGCGCTCGAGGATGCCTTCCACCGCGTTGCGAAACAGGCGCTTGCCGTACATGGCTTCAAAACGCGCCTGCCCAAGGCGCTCGCCAATCACGCGGCGCGTGAATGCGTCGACCCAGGCGCTGTAGATCAGTGGCGCAGCAGACCCGAGCCGCATCTCGCCATTGAAGTCGCGCAGCGCCGCCTGGGCAGCGGCCGCCAGCGGGTGATCGGACGCGGTCTTCTGCAGGAACGGCAAGAGTCGCACCGTGGCGGCCGACTGCTGGTCTGCGTGCATGGCGCGAAACGAGTCGGGGGTGTGCTTGGGCGTCTGTGCCAGCATGGCTTCGATGCGCTCCTGCCGGTAGGGCGCGGCCCAGTCCTGCGTCAAGAAATGCGGGTAATCCGCGCCATGGATGCGCTGGTTGGCGGTGGCGATCCATCCGCGCGCGCCGCTGTCCTGCGGGGTTTCTTCGTAGGGCAGCCAGCCAGCCCAGTCGTAGCGCAAGTCCCAGCCCGGTGCCGGGGCAACGCCGCGAATGTCGTTCTCTGGCAATCGCACCGGCACCTTGCCTGCCGCCTTGTACGCAATGCGCCCGCTGCGGTCGGCCATGACCACGCTCTGCATGGGGGAGTGAAAGTCGCGGAAGGCGCGCAGCAGCTCATCCACCGTTTGCGCCCGGTTGGCCTCCATCGTCGCCACCACGTTGCGGTTGTCCTGGTCGAGCGCGGTCCAGCGCAGCGAGAGCACAAAACGGCTGGTGTCCAGCACCTCGCCATGGCGCGCCTGCGCGTCGCTGAGCACCGGGCCGTGGCGCGTGCTGCGCACCATGTGGCTGATGTCGGGCTGGCCTTTCACACGGATGGTTTCCATGCGCAGGCCGAAGTTCGTCCACGCGGGCTCATCGCTGGCGGACGGCACGCGGTACTGCGCCGGATTGGCCGGGTTGATCTGCTCGAGAAACAGGTCTTGCACGTCGGGGCCGGTGTTGGTGAAGCCCCAGGCGACCTGCTGCGTGCGGCCCAGCACCACAAACGGTGTGCCCGGCAACGTGGCACCGATCACGTCCATGCCTTTGGTGTTGCCCGCATCCGGCGCCTGCAGACGCGCGAAGTACCAGATGGCCGGTGCACTCAACCCCAGATGGGGATCGTTGGCCAGCAAGGGCATACCCGTGGCGCTGCGAGCACCACTGACCACCCAGTTGTTCGAACCCTTGCCTTCGATGTTGCCCAGCTCGTCGGCCCAGCGCTGAAGATCGGCTCCGATCTGCTCGCGCACCGAGGCCAGGAGGCCATCGCGACCGCCGGGCTGGGGCGCGGCCGATGAGGAAACCGTCTTGCCGCGGTACACGCCCAACTCGCGGTACAGCTTGGCCAGATCGGCCGTGGCTGCCGGCTGCTCGCCGGGATACGGCGGAAACAACTCCCAGAGCGCCGGGGTGTCGATGGCCTCCAGGGCGGAGAGGCGCGCAAACTCATTGCCCCAGTTGCCCCCCAGATCCAGCGCCATCATGAGCGACCAGGCCACGCTGTCCAGCGGGTCCCAGTAGCGCCCGGCAGCGGCCTCCGCCTGAGGACGAATGCCCAGCAGCAGAAACTCTGGCGTGAGCAGCTGCTCCGAATGCGCAAAGAACGCGTTCACACCATCGCTGTACGCCTGCAGCGCCTCGCGCGCGTCGGCGGGCAACCCTTGCAGCTGTCGGCGCGCCGCTTCGCGCAAGCCCAGGGTGCGCATGAGTTTGTCCGTTTCCAGTGTGGTGGGGCCCAGCACCTCGGACAAGGTGCCGCGCATCACCCGGCGGTTGAACTCCATTTGCCAGCCGCGTTCCTGCGCGTGCACGTAGCCCATGGCCATCCAGGCGTCGCGCGGCTGCGTGGCCAGGATGTGCGTCACGTCGCTGGCGTCTCGATGCACTTTCACCGGAGCGGACAAGCCCGCCATCTGAAGGCTGCCATTCATCTTGGGCAGGCTGCGGTACGCGTAAAAGGCCGCGAGCGCCGCAGCGGCCAGCAGCAGGAGCGACAGCAAGGCAAAAAGTCGTTTGATCCAGCGCACGATGTGTGGTCTCCGGTGTTGGTTTTATCTCTGGCAAGGCATGCGTCCGGTACGCCACCTCTGCCCTCTCGCAGGCGCTATTTGCGGATGCCGCCCGCGCCGATCGACAGGTTCGCTTCAACGAGCTTGAACTTCACGGTGGGCGTGGTGAAGTCGGTGAAAGGCGCACCCATGGCGATCTCACCGTCGCTGTGCAACAAACACTCCTGGCGACGCAGTGCGATGACGTTGTCACCCGCACCGAAACGCACCCACGTGCCGTAGCTGCTGATGTCTTCGAGCACGTAGTTGCCCGAGCGGATGTCGATGCTGGCGTGCATGCGCGAGACGCGCGGGTCGCTGACGATGAAATCGGCCTCGGGGACTCGGCCGATCTTCATGGGCAGATCGGTCAGGCTGAAGGCGTGGGTGGTGTCGAGCCAGGTGAGCTCGAACCCGCCAAACACCGACTCCTTCGTCGGGCTCAGCGCGTGCAGATCCGCAGGCAATGTGAGGAACTCGGACAGCATCTCGGGCTGCCACTCCACCCGAAACACTTCGCAGGGTTCGACCCGGCCCTTGATGCGCATGGGCCCCAGGCTGCGGCTTCGCACACCATGGCGCGCGCCGAGTTTGCGGATCACCGTGTCGGTGGCCATGATCTGCTCGGGACCTGCAAGGTCGCTCAAGCGAGAGGCCACATTGACCGCGTCGCCGAAGCAATCGCCGTCGACCACCACCACCTGCCCACGCGCCATGCCGATCTGCATCATGAGCTTGAGGCGGTCCGGCCATTGCATCACGCGCTTGGCGTGTTCCTGCTGGATGAGGACCATGGCGTCGACCGCATGGCGGTTGTTGGAAAACGACATCAACACGCCGTCGCCCAGCATCTTCACCACCGTCCCCCCGTTTTCGACCCCCATGGAGCCGATCCACTGGGTCAGTTTGGTCACGGCCTTCGTCGCACGGTCGTTACCCAGTGTTTCAAACACCGAGACGCTGCCGGTCAAATCCACGAAAGCAATAGTCAGTTCGGCCATAGGACAGAGGGAATATCGCCCGGATTACAACACACCACCCGGGGTATCCAGACGCGGTGAAAAGCCATGCTGTTCGCAGCGCGACAGCTCCTGTTTTTCATGAACGACGCATCACGTCGGCCATCCAGGCCACGCGGCCCGCGTGCGTGTGGTCGTTGGACCCACCGCAAGAATGTCAACAAAAGCGTAAAAAGGTACTACTTACCTCAGGTGCTCGCTCAAAAAGCACGTGTAAACATATGATTTATTTGTTGTTTTTTGCCTTCTGTCAAACATTCCCGGTTGCAAATGCAAGGATGTGGGACGTATCCTGCAACCAATTAATACAAAGTCGTTGAGGCCACTCCCATGCGCTGGTTCAAACCCGGTATCCGCAACAGCATTTCTGCACTGCTCAGCCCTGAGGCGCGCAAGGACTCGCCCGAGTCCCTGGAGCCCGTGCGCGAAGCCATGCTTGCAGTGCTCGGAGAGGACGGCGCCAAGGCCAATCCGCAACTCACCCGCAAGCTGAAATACATGCACGACGCGCACGCGCTGTGGTTTGCGCGCGCCGAGATGGTGGCGGTACTGAGCCAGTTGCACGGTGAGGCGCTGGCCGTGCACCGTGTGCAAAGCCTTTCTCCCGTGTTTCAGGGTCTTGTGCCCAAGAGCCTTGTGGACGCCTGCCGCATGCGCCGCTGAGCGCCGCCTTGCAGCATTGACGCATCAGCCCCAGTAGATCAGGGCATCGCGCCCTTCCACCATCAACTCGACCTTCTGCCCCACGGGCAACAGCACCTTGGTCGGCACGTGGCCAAAAGGCAGGCCCGTGAACACCGGCGTCCTGGTCTTCGAGCGCATCCACTCCACCACCGTTTTCAGGTTGAAGCCACGGTCGTAACCGGGGACCAGCTTGAACCGGTTGAACGAGCCCAGCAACACCGCTTTCTGCTGGCCAATGATGCCGGCGTTGAGCAGCTGCGTGAGCTGCCGCTCGATCCGGTAGGGATGCTCGTTGGCATCCTCCAGAAACAGGATGCCGCCTTTGATGGCCGGCAAAAACGGCGTGCCCACCAGCGCGCAGATCACGTTCAGGTTGCCGCCCCATAGCGTGCCGCCCTTGACCTTGAAGGCACCAGAGGCTGACAACTCGCTGGCATCGCCCACCGGCAACCGCCAGCCAGCGCCTTCACCGTGTCCCACCAGAAGGTCGTCGAAGCAGGCTTCCATGATGTCGTCGGGTGTTTCAGCGCCGAAGTCTTCACCCAGCGCCGGGCCCGCCCAGGTGGTGGCACCGGTCTTGGCCAGCACCGCCATCTGCAGCGCCGTGAAGTCGCTCAGGCCGACGAACTGCGTCCCGCGTTCGATGGCCTTGGCGATCTTTTTGACGGGCAGCTCGCCCACGATGCGGGTGAGCCCGTAGCCACCGCGTGAGATGAGCGCGACGTCGGCACCGCTGTCGGCGGCGCGGCCAATCGCCGCCAGCCGCGTGGCGTCATCGCCGGCAAACCGCATGTGGCTGAAGAGCGCTGCCTCGTCGATCTCCACCTCATGGCCCAGCGCCTTGAGCCGTGCCACGCCCCGGCGAAACGCAGCCTTGTCACGCACCGCGCTGGAGGGGGAGTAAATGTAGATGTGCCTCGGACCGTGACTGTGGCTGCAGGAGGGACTGCTGGTGTGACCTTGGCTCATGTTCTTCGATGCAAAAAGGGCTTGATTATCCGTGTGAGGCGCGAGCGAAATGGCTCACCGCAGCCTGAGCCACGCTCTGTCCGTGCTCCTGCACGAAATGACCGGCCTTCGGCAACAACAACGGCGGTGGGCAGCCGCGAATGTGCCGGTGCAGTTCGCGCATGACGGGCTCGCCCAGCACGGGGTCTTGCTGGCCGATGGCCATCAGGCTCTGCCCCTCCCAGCGCGTCGACCAGAAGTCGCGTGCCTGGCGGCTGATGGCCGCGCCGTCGTCTTGCAGGTGTTCCGGCACCAGCGGCGGGAACGCGCGCAAGGCCGCGCGGTGCCCGCGATCGGGAAAGGGCGCGTTGTACGCGGCGCATTCTTCGGCGCTCATGTGCGGGTTGCCGCGCGCAAACAGCCGTGCCACGTCGAATTCCGGGTTCTGGGCACACATGTTGCGCCACGCCAGGAAACCCGGCGACAGCGCCGCCTCGCCAGTGGCCAGCGTCGTGTTCATCACCAGCAAGCCGCGGTAGCGTTGGGGCGCGGCCATGGGCAGCGTGAGGCCGAGCAGGCCACCCCAGTCCTGCACCACCAGCACCACGTTGTTCAAGTTCAGGCGCTCGATGAATTCCAGCAGCACTTGCCGGTGCCAGGTGAACGTGTGGGCGCTCTCCTTCTTGGGTTTGTCGCTGCGGCCAAAGCCGATCAGGTCGGGAGCGACCACACGGGCGCCGCTGGCGAGGAAGGTCGGGATCATCTGGCGGTAGAGGTAGCTCCACGCCGGGTTGCCGTGCAGGCACAGCCAGGTCACGAGCGCGTCGCGCGGCCCTTCGTCCAGAAAATGCAGGCGCCAGCCCGCCAGCGCAGGCAGATCGCTCACGTAGCGGGGTGCCCACGGGTAGCCGGGCAGCTGCTCGAAACGGTCATCGGGCGTGCGCAGGGCGTCGTCGCGGAGGGGGTGGAGGTTGACGCGGCGCTGCTTGAAGAAGGCACGCAGCAGCTCGGCGCCCTCGTCGGCCAGCACGCCGCCCTGCACGGCGGTCTGGTGGTTGATCTGCGGAACGGCAAAGAGGTCGACCACGGAGCCGGCGGCGCCGGTCTTGGGGTCGGGTGCGCCAAACACCACGCGCGAGAGGCGGGCATGCAGCATGGCGCCGCTGCACATGGCGCAAGGCTCCAACGTCACATACAGCGTGCAGCCCTCCAGCCGGTAGTTGCCCAGCGCCTGCGCGGCGGCGCGCAAGGCCACGATTTCGGCGTGCGCGGTGGGGTCGTGGCCGTCAATCGGGGCGTTGCGGCCGGTGGCAATCACGCGGCCTTCTTTCACCACCACCGCGCCCACGGGCACCTCTCCAGCCTGGGCGGCGGCCCGTGCTTCGGCGAGCGCCAGGCGCATGAAATGGGCGTCGTCGGGTGCGGGCGTCTCGGGCATGCAACGAGTGTAGGCCAGGGCTGCGGGGGCAACGCGGCAGCGAGCGTGCAGCTCTGGCATGATCGCGGCCTTTACTGGTTAACCCTATGCCACACGCCCCGCAACGCCGCTGGGAGCTCGACGCCCTGCGGGGCCTCATGCTCGTCCTGATGACGCTGACCCACATGCCGACGATGTATTCGTTGCCATCGGGTCAGCCGTTTGGCTTTGTGTCGGCCGCGGAGGGCTTTGTGTTCCTCTCGGCTTACATGGCCGGTCGCGTGTACGGCCAGCGCGGCCGACGCGACGGCCTCGATGCCATGCAGACGGCCTTCCATGCCCGGGCGCTCAAGCTCTACGTCTGCCAACTGGGCCTGTTGCTGCTGGCCTTTACCGCGATTGCCTGGCTCGGCGTGCACAACCGCCAGGGAGGCGTCACGGGTTTGCTGGAGTTCTTCTTTATTGATCCTGCCTCGGCGGTGGTGGGCGCCGCCCTGCTCCTGCACAACCCGCCCCTGCTGGACATCTTGCCGATGTACATCGTGTTCATGCTGGCCAGCCCCTGGCTGCTGCGGCGTGGCTTGCAGCAGGGCTGGCGCGGCGTGCTCGCGGTCAGTGGCCTGCTCTGGCTCGGGCAGCAGTGGGGCCTGGGGCAACTGCTGTACGACGAGGCCGTGGCCCTGACCGGGCTGCCGGTTCCGTACAAGGACATGGGCGCCTTCCACTGGCTGGCCTGGCAGATGCTGTGGGTGGTTGGCCTGTGGCTGGGCACGCGCCAGAAACCGCTGCCGCGCGTGCCGCTGTGGGTGCTGCTGCCGGCATCGCTGTATGCGCTGGGCATGTTGCTGTGGCGGCACATGGCCGGCCAGGACCCGCTGCCGTGGCTGCCGGCGGTGGGCATGCTGCTCGACAAGTGGTCGCTGGGCCCGATGCGGGTGCTGAACTTCGCCAGCGTGTTCCTGGTGCTGGTGTCCGCAGGGCCGTGGCTCGTGCGGGTGCTGCCGCGCCCGCACGCGCTGGAGTTGCTGGGCCGCCATGCGCTGGCGGTGTTTTGCGCGCACATCGTGATTGCGCTGTTCACCCTGGCGTTTTTCGGCTCCACGCAAGTGGTGCGGCCCTGGACCACCG
>NZ_JAHVAB010000088.1 GCF_019264445.1 Hydrogenophaga sp. | reverse complement strand
CCCCCCCCCCCCCCCCCCCCCCCCCCCCCCCCCACGACCACGCCGCCATGCACCACGGGGGCATGATGGCCACTGCGGCCCACACCGCCCCCACCCAGATCACGGCCAGCGTGCCGGTGCTGCCCTCGGGCTACCAGAAGGTGGCGTCGCCGCCGGACGCCCGGGTGTATTTCGTCAACCTGCGCAACGGCGCGACCGTGAGCAACCCGGTGAAGGTGGTGTTCGGCCTGAGCGGCATGGGCGTGGCGCCCGCGGGCGTCGAGAAAGCCGGCACCGGCCACCACCATTTGCTGGTGGATGTGGCGGCTGTCGACGCCAACGCTCCGCTGCCGGCCAACGACCAGTTCCGCCATTTCGGCCTCGGCCAGACCGAGACCAGCGTGGAACTCAAGCCCGGCACCCACACGCTGCAGTTGATCGTGGCGGACCAGAACCACATTCCCCACCACCCGGTGGTGATGAGCGAGCGCATCACCATCACCGTGAAGTGAGGCGCCTCAGCGCCGGTCGGGCTTGCGAGGCTTGCTGGCGCGGTCTTTCTTCTTGCTCTGGCGCTCTGCGTCCGCCTGCTGGCCGGCCTTGAGCCAGCGGGTGAACTGCTCAGGCGTTTCCAGCGTGATGCGCCCGAGGATGCCGCTGCGGAAATCGGCAATCACCAGCTCGGCGGCCTTCTGCCAGTTCACCGCACCACCGCCGGCCAGCGCGCCGCGCTTGCGGCCAATGGCCTCCAGCAGCTCGTCGTCTGGCAGCGCGGCGATGGCATCGGGCGACAAGCCGAGCTTGTAGCGCGCGTCCAGCAGGGGCGCGTAAGCGTGTTTGAGTTTGGCGAGCAGCTCCAGCGCCACCTCTTGGTCGTCGTAGGCGTTGCGGCCCACGGCGCCGCTGGCCGCCAGGTTGAAGCCGCTTTCCGGCACGACGATGCGCGGCCAGAGCATGCCGGGGGTGTCGAACAGGTAGAAGTCGTCGGCCAGGGCGATGCGCTGCTCGGTGCGCGTGATGCCGGCTTCGTCGCCCGTCTTGGCCGCACGCTTGCCCATGAAGGTGTTGATGAGCGTGCTCTTGCCCACGTTGGGAATGCCGCAGATCAGCACACGCATGGGCTTGACCATGCCGCCGCGGTTCGGTGCGAGCTCGTGGCACGAGGCGATGATGGCGCGCGCCGGTGCGGTGACACTGGCGTCCAGCGCAATGGCGCGGGTGTTGGGCTGGGCGTTGTAGTGCGCGAGCCAGAGCGCGGTGCGTTCGGGGTCGGCCATGTCCTGCTTGTTGACCACCTTCAGCGTGGGTTTGGCCGAGGTGAGTTCGGCCAGCAGCGGGTTGGCGCTGGAGCCGGGCAGGCGCGCATCCAGCATCTCGATGACGACATCAATGTCCTTCACGCGCTCGGTGATGGCCTTGCGCGTGAGGTGCATGTGACCGGGAAACCACTGGATGCTCATCGGGGAAAAAACTCGCTGGGAAAATCGGCGCGTTGCCGGGGTGTTGCGGGGATTGTGCCTTGGTGTAATTCCGGGGTGTGGCGTGCGGCGGGCTACCTACAATCGTTTGAATTTCTCCAACCGCGAGGCGCTTCATGAGCATCACCGTCAAGATCGATCTGGGCTATGAGTTCGACGTCAAGGCCAAGGCGGCCGAGGTGTTCCAGGTGCTCTCCAACGTGCCCGAGTCGGTCAGCCACTTCCCCAAGGTGGAGAAGCTCACCGACCTCGGCGGCGGCGTCTACCAGTGGGAAATGGAGAAGGTGGGCACCGCGCAGGTGAACATCCAGACGGTCTACGCCAGCAAGTACGTGAGCGACGAAGCGCGCGGCACCGTGAAATGGACGCCGGTCAAGGGCGTGGGCAATGCGCAGGTGGGCGGCAACTGGAAGATCATGGACAACAAGAAGTCCACCGGCCTCACGCTGGCCATTCAGGGCACGATCGAGGTGCCGCTGCCCGGGCTCATGAAGATGGTGGTGGCCCCGGTGGTCGAAGCCGAGTTCGAGAAGCTGGTCGAGAAGTACATCGCCAACCTCATCAAGCGCTTTGGCGGCGAGGCCTGAAGCGCCTCCTGCCGCCCTGCACCTTCAGAGCAATCTTCTTCAGGCAGCCAGGTGCTGCTTGAAGAAAGCCAGCGTGAGGTCCCATGAGAGCTTCGCGGCGGCGGCGTCAAAGCGGGGTGTCGTGTCGTTGTTGAACCCGTGCTGCGTGCCCGGGTACTGGTGCGCCGTGTAGCGCGCGCCGGCCGCCTTGAGGGCTGTCTCGTAGGTGGGCCAGGCGGCGTTGATGCGTTCGTCCACCGCCGCGAAATGGATCAGCAGCGGGGCTTTCACCTTGGCAGCGGCCTCTGCCGGCGGGTGGTTGCCGTAGTACGGCACCGCTGCGGCGAGGTCGGGCACTTCGGTGGCGAGCATGTGCGCGATGCCACCGCCATAGCAAAACCCCACCACGCCCACGCGGCCCTGGCTGTCGGGGCGCTCCTTGAGCGCGGCGGCCGAGGCCAGAAAGTCTTGCCGGGTCTTGGTCTGGTCGAGCTGGGCGAACAGGGCGCGTGCCTTGTCTTCGTCGCCCGGGTAGCCGCCGAGCGGGGTGAGCGCGTCGGGCGCAAAGGCCAGGTAACCCTCCAGCGCCAGGCGTCGCGTGATGTCTTCAATGTGCGGGTTGAGCCCACGGTTCTCGTGCAACACGAGCACCGCCGGCAGCCGCCCGCCCGCAGGCTGCGACACGGGCTTGGCCACATACGCCTTGATGGTGCCGTACCCCATGGGCGATGGCACGCCCACGGTTTCGGTGGTGATGCGCGCATCGTTGGCGGGCACGACCTGGGCGGCGGCAAAGTTGGGGCTGAGCGGGGCCAGCAGGCCGGCGGCGGTCATGCCACCGACGGCGAACTTCGCGGCGCGGTCCAGAAAGCCCCGCCGGTCAATGTCGCCGTGCACATAGGCGTCAAACAGGATGAGCAGTTCCTGGTCGAAATCGGCGGCGGTCAAACGGGTCATGCGGGTCTCCGGCGAAAAGTCGCAGGATAGAGGGCGCAGGACAAACCCGGGTCATTGCCCATTCGGCCGGGCGGGCCATGTCGCCCGTCAGGCCGCGACGGGCGTGGCGGATTGCGGCTGGGGGCGGCCCAGGCGGTGGGGCGAGGTGTACTCCTGCCGGTAGATCTCGAACGGCATGGAATCGGCCGCTTCGATGGCGCGCTGGTCGTCGACCGACTTCGCTGCCATGGCTTCAAAGCGCGCCTGCTGCTTGCTGGCCCAGGGCAGGCCCAGCAGGTGCTGGTGCGTCACGCGCGACTGCGCGCGGGCAAACGCCACGAACGAGTCACCGTGGTGCTTGTGCATGGCCTGCAGCACGCGGGCCGAGGGCAGCTGGTCGGGGTGTTGCAGGTGGGCCTGCGCCTGCGCCACTGCCAGCGCGTGTTCGTTGCCGCCATGTGCGTCGTCCAGCAGGGCGGCGATGGGGACCAGTTGCTCCAGCAGCTCGGCGCCCCACTGCATCAGCGGCACGCTCTGGCCCTGGCGCATGAGTTCCAGACCGGGCTCGCGGCCGCGCGCAGCCGTGAGGTGCTGGTTGTGGGCCAGTTCGTGGATTTCTGCGGGCGTGTCGGGCGGGCTGTCGGAGAGCAGACAGTGCAGCAGGAAGACGTCGAGAAAGCGCAGCGTGGACGCGCCGATGCCGATGGGCTCGAAGGGGTTGAGGTCCATGAGGCGCACCTCGATGTACTCGACACCTCGCTCGCGCAGCGCGTGCAGCGGGCGCTCGCCGGGGTAGATGACGCGCTTGGGGCGGATCGTGCCGTAGAACTCGTTCTCGATCTGCAGCAGCGTGGTGGCGAGCTGGTTGTAGTCGCCACCGGGGTTGCGAATACCCACGGCCTCATACGCAGGCCAGGGCCGCGTGAGCGCGTCGTGCAGAGAGGCGGCGTAGCCTTCCAGGCCGTTGTAGCTCACGGCCAGCGTGGCCTGTGCCTCGCTCTGGTAGCCCAGGCGGCCCATGCGCAGCGAAGTGCCGTGCGGCATGTAGAGGGTGCCGGTGTCGCCCAGCTTCTGCAGCTCGTGCTGGCGGCCTTCGACGAAGGTGGAACACAGCGCAGGCGACGCGCCAAAGAGCGTGAGCAGCAGGAAGGCGTGGCGGCGGAAGTTGCGGATGAGCGCGAAGTAGCCGTCGTTGTCCACGCCGGGCAACGACCAGTTGTAGTGAATGCCCGAGATGGTCTGCATGCGCCGGCCATAGCGGTGCGCCAGCCCCATGCGGTAGACGCTCTTGGCACGGCCCACGTTGGACGAACCGTAGCGGCCAATGGGAATGGTTTCGTCGGGCGGCAGGCCACAGGGCATGCTGGACGCCCACATCATTTCCTCGCCCTGCGCGCGCAGGCTGCGCACGGTGTACTGGTGCACTTCCGTGAGTTCGGCCAGGCACGACTCGACGCTGTCGTGCACGCCCGTGATGAGTTCGAGCTGCGACTCGCTGTAGTCGGTGGTGATGTGCGGGTGCGTCAGCGCGCTGCCCAGGGCCGCCGGGTGGGGCGTGAGCGCGAGTTTGCCGTCGGGCTGGGCGCGCAGGCTTTCCTTTTCAAGGCCGCGACGCATGCCGCGCAGACGGTCTCCGTTGAGGGCGGCCAGCCGTTGTTCTAGAGAGGTCATACAGGCGTCGTGGTTCGGGTCCGGGGCCGGAAGTTAACACGCCTGCGCCATTTCTGCTGGCAGCGCCAGGATCGGCTCTGTGGTAGGCGCAGGGGCCGGTTGGGCGCGCCGCAACCAGGCTTCGATGTCGGCGGGTTCGGTGACCAGGCGCAGTTCGTCGAAGGCGGCCTGCGCCTCGGGGTAGCGCTTGCGCAGGTAGTTGAGCCATTGCTTGAGCCGCCCAGCGCGGTGGCGGCGGTCCACGCGCGCGCTCACCTGCGCCCAGAACACCGCCAGCAACGGGGGCAGCACCTGCCAGGGCACGGTGCCCTGCCCTTTGATGGCGAGCGCCAGGCCAGGGTCGGTGACCATGCCGCGGCCGATCATGAGGTGTTCGCAGCCGGTGACGGCCTGGCAGCGCTGGGCGTCGGCCACGGTCCAGATCTCGCCGTTGGCGATCACGGGCAGGCGCAGGTGCGCGGGCAGCGACTCGCGCACCTCGGCCAGGCGATCCCAGTAGGCGGGCGGGCGGTAGCCATGGGCTTTGGTGCGCGCATGGATCACGAGTTCGTCGGCCCCCGCTTCTGCGATGGCCAGGGCGCATTCTTCGGCGCGCTCGTCGTCGTTGAAGCCCAGGCGCATCTTGGCCGACACCGGCACATGCGCCGGCACGGCGCGGCGCACGGCGGCCACGATGCGCCCGATCAGCTCCGGCTCGTCGAGCAGCACCGCCCCGCCGCGGCTCTGGTTGACGGTTTTGGCCGGGCAACCAAAGTTGAGGTCGACGCCATGCGGCCCCAGGCCGGCCAGTCGCGCGGCGTTCTCCGCCAGGCAATGGGGGTCGGAGCCCAGCAGCTGGGCGCGCACGGGCACGCCGGCACGGGTGCGGCCCGCGTTGAGCAGCTCGGGCACCACGCGGATGAAGGCGCGCTCGGGCAGCAGGGTGTTGGTGATGCGGATGAATTCGCTCACGCAGCGGTCGATGCCACCGGTGCGCGTGAGCACATCGCGCAGGGTGGCGTCGAGCAGTCCTTCCATGGGGGCGAGCAGCAGCATGGGCGGTATTGTCCTTTGCCGGGACAATGTGCGGATGTGGTTGTTTCTTCCTCCGGCTGCTCCGGGTCTTGGCGACCGGGGTGGCCGGCTCCGCGAATGTCCCCCGGGTCGGCTGCGCCGCCCCTCCTCCTTTATTTCGCTGCGCCGGCCACCCCGATCACCAAGTCCCTCGTTGGCGCTTGAGACAT
>NZ_JAHVAB010000087.1 GCF_019264445.1 Hydrogenophaga sp. | reverse complement strand
TGCGCCAGCAGGCCGAAGCCGCCACGCAGCGCGAGCACCGCGTGAAGAGCCTCTACGACATGTCGCGCGACCTGTCGGCCGCGCTGGTGGACACACAGGTGGCCGAGATCGGCGCGCGCTTCATCACCGGCGAATTCGGCGCACGCTCGGCGCTGCTGGTGGCCGACGAGCACCAGCAACTGCAGACCATCGAAGGCGGCAGTGCCCCGGTGGACATGGCGGTGGCGCAATGGGCCTTCGAGCGCGGCGAAGAAGCCGGGCATGGCACCCACACCCTGCCGGCCAGCACCTGCCTCGTGCTGCCCCTGAAAGCGCCCATGCGCGTGCGCGGCGTGCTGGTGATCGAGCCGCCCGGGCAGCGCGCCTGGGGCATCGAGCAGCGCCGCCTGCTGCAGACCTGCGCCTCGTTGCTGGCCATTTCGCTCGAACGCATCCACTACATCGAGGTGGCGCAAAGCAGCACGGTGCAGATCGAGTCCGAGCGGCTGCGCAACTCGCTGCTCTCGGCCATCTCGCACGACCTGCGCACGCCGCTGGCCTCGCTGGTGGGCCTGGCCGACGCGCTTGAGCTCACACCCCCCGCACTCAGCCCCGCACAGCACGACGTGGCGCTGGCCATGCGCCAGTCGGCCCAGCGCATGAACGCGCTGGTCAACAACCTGCTCGACATGGCGCGCCTGCAGGCCGGTGCGGTGCAGCTGCACCGCGCCTGGCAGCCGCTGGAAGAGGTGGTGGGCAGCGCGCTCGCGGCCTGCAGCCCGGTGCTGCAGGGGCGCGAGATCCGCGTGAGCCTGCCCGACGCCCTGCCCTTGCTGCACCTGGACACCGTGCTGTTCGAGCGGGTGCTGGTCAACCTGCTGGAGAACGCCGCCAAGTACACCCCGGCAGGCAGCGCCATTCACCTCAGCGCGCGCGAGCGCAGCGACGCCGTGAGCCTGCTCGTGGACGACCACGGCCCCGGCTTGCCCAAAGGGCACGAGGCGCGGGTGTTCGAGAAGTTCGAGCGCGGCCAGCGCGAAAGCGCCACACCCGGCGTGGGCCTGGGGCTGGCGATCTGCCGCGCCATCGTCGAGGCGCACGGTGGCACCATTGAGGGCCACACGCGCGAACACGGCGGCGCCGTGCAGGGCGCGCGCTTCGTGATCACACTGCCCCGGGGCACACCGCCCGCCGACCTCGGCGAACCCGCCGCCTCACCCGAAACCCCCACGCCATGAGCCCAGCCGGCAGCCAGATCCTGATCGTCGAAGACGAAGCCCACATCCGCCGCTTCGTGCGCCTCACGCTGGAGGCCGAGGGGCACACCGTGCACGAAGCCGATGGCTACCAGCGCGGGCTGATCGAGGCCGGCACGCGCCGCCCCGACCTCGTGGTGCTCGACCTCGGCCTGCCCGATGGCGACGGTGTGGACCTCATCCGCGAGCTGCGCCAGTGGTCACCCATGCCGGTGATCGTGTTGTCTGCCCGCAGCACCGAAGCCAGCAAGATCGCCGCACTCGATGCCGGTGCCGACGACTACCTCGTCAAGCCCTTTGGCTCGGGCGAACTCAGCGCCCGCGTGCGCGCGCAGCTGCGCCGCCACCAGCAGCAAACACCGGGCGGCGCACCGCAGATCACCTTTGGCGAGGTGCGCATCGACCTCGTGCGCCGCGTGGTCGAGCGCGCCGGCGAGGCGCTGCACCTGACACCGATCGAATACAAGCTGCTCACCCACCTGGCCTCACAACCCGACCGCGTGATCACGCACGCGCAGCTGCTGAAGGCGGTGTGGGGGCCGGGGCACTTGGAAGACTCTCACTACGTGCGCGTGCACATGGCCAACCTGCGCAAGAAGATCGAGGCGCAGCCCTCGATGCCGCGCCACCTGGTCACCGAGACCGGCATCGGCTACCGGTTCGTGGCCTGAAGCCAAGGCTCAGGTCGCCAGCAGGCTCGGCGCGCGCTCGGTCGCCGACACCACGGTGTGGGCAGGCCGCTGCGCGGCCTTGAGCTCGCCCCGCCGCCCGATGCCCTGGTACACAAAGCCCTGCGCGTCCATGAGTTCCGGGTCGTACAGGTTGCGGCCATCGAAGACCACGCGCCCGCGCATGCGGCGCTGCATGGCGGCGAAGTCCGGGTGGTGAAAGCTCTTCCACTCCGTGAGCACCAGCAGCGCGTCCGCCCCCTGGAGCGCGTCCAGGGCGGTGTCGGCAAAGCGCAGCCGGGGAACCTGGCCCACGGCGCAGCCCAGGTCGGCGCACAGCGCACGCTGCGCCTCGCTCTGCGCCACCGGGTCGTGCGCCACGATCTCGGCGCCGCGGCGCAGCAGTTCGGGAATCACCACACGGCTGGGCGCGTCGCGCATGTCGTCGGTGTTGGGCTTGAAGGCCAGGCCCCATACCGCCAGACGCAGCCCGCGCAAATCGCTCCCGAAGTGCGCGCACACGCGCTCCACCAGCACCTGCTTCTGCCGCCGGTTCACCGCCTCGGTGGCTTCCACGATCTGCATGCCCACGCCGTGCGTTGAGGCGGTGTGGATCAGGGCGCGCGTGTCTTTGGGGAAGCAGCTGCCGCCATAGCCCGTGCCCGCGTACAAAAAGCTGTGGCCGATGCGGCTGTCCGACCCGATGCCGCGGCGCACGGCGTCGATGTCGGCGCCCAGCGCGTCGGCCAGCAGCGCCATTTCGTTCATGAAAGAAATGCGCGTGGCCAGCATGGCGTTGGCGGCGTACTTGGTGAGCTCGGCGCTGGCCACGTCCATCCACAGGCTGCGCTCGTGGTGGCGGTTGAAAGGCGCATACAGGCGCGCCATGAGGCGGCGAGCGGTATCGCCCAGCTCACCCGGTGGCAGGCCGATCACGATGCGGTCGGGGCGCATGAAATCGTCCAGCGCGGCGCCTTCCTTGAGGAACTCGGGGTTGGAGACCACCGCAAAGTCCAGCGTGTGCAGCCCGCGCGCGTTCAAGGCGCTGCGCAGCACCTGCTCCACGCGCGCGCCCGTGCCCACCGGCACGGTGGATTTGTTCACCACGACCTTGAACGCGTCCATGTGCCGGCCGATCTGTTCGGCCACGCCCAGCACGTGCTGCAGGTCGGCGGAGCCGTCTTCCTGCGGGGGCGTGCCCACCGCAATGAAGACCACCTCGCCGTGCGACACGGCGTGGGCCATAGAGGTGGTGAAGTGCAGGCGGGCGGCGTGGCGGTTGCGCTGCAGCACGTCGTCCAGCCCGGGCTCGAAGATCGGCACGCCGCCGGCCTGCAGCATCGCCACGCGGCCGTGGTCGCGGTCCACACACACCACGTCGTTGCCCAGCTCGGCCAGGCAGGCCGCCGTCACCAGCCCCACATAGCCCGCACCTACCACTGCAATCTTCATGGCCGTCCTCCATTGGTTGGAGGCCATGCTGCAAGCCGCGCGTGTCGCCGCGTTGGCAGGGCGATGACAGGCGCGTGACGCGCTCAGCCGTGCAGCGGCGCGGTGTCGAATGCCGGCAGAAACACCGGCGCGCCCCCGGCGGCGTCCGCCACCTCGTGCACGCCGGCGCGGTAGAGCTCGCGCAAGCGGCCGACCTCAATCACCTGCGCCACGGCGCCGCTGTGCAGCACGCGGCCTTCGCGCATGAGCAGGGCACGGTCGGCGCAGCGCAGCGCCTGGTTGGGGTCGTGCGTGGTGAAGAGCACCGCCAGGCCTTCGTCGGCGAGCGTGCGGATGGCGCGCATCACCAGGCCCTGGTTGCCGAAGTCCAGGCTGGCGGTGGGCTCGTCCAGCAGCACCGCCTGGGGTTGCTGCGCGAGCGCACGGGCAATCAGCACCAGCTGACGCTCGCCGCCGCTGATGCGGTGCACCGAGCGCTGCGCCAGGTGGTCAATGCCCAGGCGCTGCAGCGCCTGCAGCGCAATGGCATGGTCCTTCGCGCCGGGGCGGGCGATCAGGCCGAGGTGCGCGGTGCGGCCCATCAGCACCATCTCCAGCGCGGTGAAGCCGAAGGTGCTGGCCTGCCCCTGCGGCACATAGGCCAACACGCGCGCGCGCTCCACCGTGGGCCAGGCCGACAGCGCTCGCCCCTGCAGCTGCACCGCGCCGCCCAGCGCCGGCTGCAGCCCGAGCAGCGTCTTGAGCAGCGTGGTCTTGCCGCAGCCGTTGGGGCCCAGCAGCGCCAGCACTTCGCCGGCCTGCAACGACAGCGAGAGATCGGAGCCGACCACGCGGCCGGGGTAACCCACGTTGAGCGCGGTCGCCTCCAGCATGGCGGTCATGTCCAGCCTTTCGATGCGCGCCGCAGCAGCACGATGAAGAAGGGCGAGCCGATGAGCGCGGTGAGGATGCCCAGCGGGATCTCCACCGGTGCCATGGTGCGGGCCAGGGTGTCGATGAGCAGCAGCAAGCCGCCGCCCAGCACGGCCGAGGCGGGCAGCAGCCGCACGAACGACGGCCCCACCAGAAAGCGCGCCAGGTGCGGCACCACCAGCCCCACCCAGCCCACGATGCCGGCGGCCGCCACGCTCGCCGCCGTCACCAGCGTGGCCGCGGCCACGATGAGCAGCCGCAGCCCGGTGGTGCGCGCGCCGAGCGAGCGGGCCTCTTCCTCGGGCAGCGACATCACGTCCATGCGCCAGCGCAGCAACAGCAGCACGCCCGCCCCCAGCGCCACCGGCAGGATGAGCGGGAGCACGTCGTTCGCATGCGCGGCGGCCAGGCTGCCAAGCAGCCAGAAGGTGATGGCCGGCAGCTGGTTGTAGGGGTCGGCCAGCACCTTCACCAGCCCGATGCCCGCCCCCAGCAGCGAGCCGATCACGATGCCCGCCAGCAGCAGCACCAGCACCGGGTCGCCATGGCGCACGGTCGAGCCCACGCCATACACCAGGGCCACCGCCAGCAGGCCGCCGGCAAACGCCGCCATCTGGATGCCGAAGACGCCGAACGAAAAGAAGATGCCCAGCACCGCGCCCAGCGCCGCGCCGGCCGATGCGCCCAGGATGTCGGGCGACACCAGCGGGTTGCGAAACAGCCCCTGAAACGCCGCCCCCGACACCGCCAGCGCCGCTCCCACCGCGATGGCGGCCAGCACACGCGGGCCACGCACCTGCAACACGATGGTTTGCACCTGCTCGTTGGGCGCGGGCGCGCCCTGCAGCACCGACCACGCCAGCTGCCACAGGTCGGCCAACGGGATGTCGATGCGGCCCTGCGTGAGGGCCAGCAGCAAGCCCGCCAGCAGGACGAGCCAGGCCCAGGAGACACCGCCGGGCCAGCGGTGCCGGACGGTGGGTGCCGCCCCCGGGAGGGGGTCGCGCGCAGCGCGGCGGGGCGGTGTCACGATCGGCCGGCCAGCACGCGCTGCACCTGCGCAGCGCTCAGATCGACCTGGTAGAACAGCTTGTAGAAATCGCGCGTGAGCGTGGCCAGGTCTTCGGGAAACAGCGACGGAAACACCTTGCTGCCCAGCCACCACAGGCCCGGCAGGCGGTTCACGCTGGGAGGGAAATCGATCCAGCCAAAGGGCAGCTTGGGCGAGAGGTGCACACGCCCGCTTTTCACAGCGCTCACGCCGCGCCACAGCGGGTTCGCGGCCACGGTCTGCGAAAAGGTCTGGTCGATGGTGACGATGACTTCCGGGTCCCAGGCCAGCACCTGCTCGATGGACACCGTGGCCAGCCCGCCCTGCAGGCCGGCGGCCACATGGCGGATGCCCATGGCCTCGAACATCTCGACGTTGATGGAGCCGCCCAGCCCGGTCTCCAGGCCTTCGGGGCCGCGGGCGTAGTACACGCGCGGCTGCGTGGTGGCGCGGGCCACGCGTTCGCGCACGGTGCGCAAGGTGTCCTGCGCGTAGCGCGCCAGCGTGGCGGCGCGCTCCACCCGCCCGGTGAGCTCGCCCAGCAAGGTGTAGCCGCGGGCGGTGGCTTCGAGCCGGCCGTCCAGCAGGGCGTAGGGAATGCCGGTCTGCGCCTGCACGCGGTCGGCCAGTTCCACAAAGGTCTGGCGCGTGGAGCCCGCGTCCACGATCAGGTCGGGCTTGCTGGCGAGCAGCTGTTCGAGGTTGGTGGTGTTGCCGCGCCCGGTGAGGCGGCCCACCTCGGGCCGGTTGCCCACGCCCGGCAGCAAAAACTCCAGCTCGGGCCCGCGGTTGGCTCGCGGCCAGCCCATGAGCGCATCGGGCGCGAGCGTGTAAAGCCAGATGGCCGCCGGCGGGCCGGCCGGAAAGATGCGTTGCACCTGCGCGGGCACGTTCACGCGCCGGCCTGCGCCGTCGGTCACGCTGCGCCCCTGCGCCCTGGCGGGCAGGCAGGCGCCGAGCCCCGACGCGATCAGCAGATCGCGCCGGCGCCATGCGGCGCGTTCAGGGCCGACCAAACCCGTACCGCGCGAACGCGGCCTGCGCTGGCGGTGCGAGCAGGGTCCGGGCAAACGCCTCGGCCTGCGCGGGCGCACCGCGCCGCACCGTGAGCCCGTAAGAAGCGCCCACCTGCAGCGCGGGCGGCACCTGCACCACCTTCAGCCGCGGCACCTCTTTCTGCGAGGCGACGGCATTGGTGCAGTAGGTGAGAAACACATCGGCCTGCCCCTGGTCCATCACCCACGCGTAGGTGCCCTGCCCGGCCGGCGGCTTGGGCGAGTTGGGGCCGCCGGTGAGCTGCAGCGCCTTGGCGTTGAGCGCCGCGTAGGCGCCCGGGCGCACGGCCTCGGCCTTGCGGAAGAGCTCCCACGCGTAGTCGCCCGACGGGTCGGCCTTGGGCGTGGAGGTGCCCAGTTTCACGGCGGGGTCGAGCAGGGTGGCGAGCAAGGTGTCGGGCGTGGTGTTGACGTTGGCCTGCGTGAGCGCACACAGGCTGTTGCGCACGAACACGGTGTGAGGCGCCCAGCCGCCGGCGCCGGCCAGCCGCTGCGGGTGCTGCGTGTCGGCCGAGGCAAACACCATGGCGCCCTCGCCTTTTTCAATGCGCTCGCGCAGCAAGCCCGAAGCGCCAAAGGTCAGCGCCACCGCCTGCCCGGTACCCGCCTCGTGCGCCTTCGCAATCTCGGTCAGCACCTCGCGCAAGCTGCCAGCGGCGTAGACCTGAAGAGGTTCTTTCATGGGAGCAACGGAGGGTGTGGCGCAAGCCGAAAGCAGTGTCAGACCAGCCATCACGGTGGCGTGCCAAAGTCTGAATCCAGAGGTGCCGCGGAACCGGCTCCGCCGGGCCGCAGGCACCGCCCCCTTGAGGGGGGATGCGGCTACACGCAGTGAGCAAGCAACGGGGGTGGGCATCACTTCGCCGAGTTGGGGAAGAACAGCTGCTCGCCACCGATCTTGTAGCTGGCAATCGCCGCCTGGCCGGCAGGGCCGGTCACCCAGTCCACGAACTTCTGGCCCTCAGCCGTCTTCACCTGGGGGTGCTTGGCCGCGCTCACCAGCATCACGCCGTACTGGTTGAACAGGCGCTTGTCGCCCTCCACGAGCACGGCGAGGTCGGCGCGGTTCTTGAAATTGAGCCAGGTGCCGCGGTCCGACAGCACATAGCCGCCGCTGCTGGCCGCGATGTTGAGCGCCGGGCCCATGCCGCAGCCGCATTCCTTGTAGCCGGTGCCCTTGTTGGCGTCGGTGTCGGTCATCTTCCAGAAGCGCAGCTCGGCGGCGTGCGTGCCGCTCTTGTCGCCGCGCGAGATGAATTCGTTGTTGCCTGTGGCCACCTTCTTGAGGGCGGCGACGATGTCGTTGCCTTGGGTCTTGGCGGGGTCGGCCTTGGGGCCAATCAGCACGAAGTCGTTGTACATGACCTCCTGGCGCTTGGCCGAGAAGCCATCGGCCACGAATTTCTCCTCGGCCACCTTGTCGTGCACGAACAGCACGTCGGCGTCACCGCGGCGCGCCATGTCGATGGCCTGGCCGGTGCCCAGTGCGACCACCTTCACGTCGATGCCGCTGGCCTTCTTGAACTCCGGCAGCAGGAACGAGAACAGGCCGGACTGCTCGGTGGACGTGGTGGACGCCACCACGATGCTCTGCGCAAAAGCGCCCGCGCTGGCCAGCAGGCCGGCGGTGCCGAGCACGGCGGTGAGGGTGAGTTGACGGAAGGTGGTTTTCACAGGCTTTCTCCTTGGACAAACAAATGGGCCTGCGGACACAGGGAACGCAGGAGGTCGTGGTTGAAAAAATCGTGCGTGGGCAGGTCGGCCAGCAAGCGGCCCTGCTCCAGGTAAATCACGCGGCTGGCCAGGCGCTTGACCTGGCCGAGGTTGTGGCTGCTGAACACCAGCGTGGTCGGCCGCCCGGTGGGCTGGCCTGCGGCATCGCGCTGGCCAGCGGCGGTGAATTCGGCAATGAGCGCCTCCACCTCGCGCTTGGCGTGGGGGTCCAGGCTGGCGGTGGGCTCATCAAGCAGCCACACCGCCGGGCGCAATGCCCAGGCGCGCGCCAGCGCCAGGCGCTGCTGCTGACCGCCGGAGAGCGCTCGCGCATTGCGCTCGGCGAGGTGACCCATTTCCACGCGTTCCATGGCCTTGAGCGCCAAGGCATGCGTCTGGCGCAGCGGCACGCCTTGCAGCCACAGACCGAGCTGGATGTTGCGCCGCGCGCTCATGCGCAGCATGTGCGGGCGCTGAAACAGCATGGCCACGCGCTGGTGCGCCGGCGTGTGCACTTCGCCTGCACTGGGGCGCTGCAGGCGGTGCAGCGTGCGCAGCAGCGTGCTTTTGCCGCTGCCATTGGCGCCCACCAGCGCGACGCGCTCGCCCTCCTCGATACGCAGAAACACATCGGTGAGCGCCTGCAGCCGCGCAGCAGGGCCCAGGTGCACCTGCACACCGCGCAGGTCGAAGCAGGCGGCGGGCACCACGGGGTGGTGGGTGGTCATGGGCATCCCGCTCATGCCGACACCAGGGTGGGCGCCGCTGCGCTGGCCGCGCCATCGGCCCGCTCGCGCCAGCGCCGCAGCAGCGACACCAGGGCATTGAGCAGCAGCACCACCAGCAACAGCACCACGCCCAGGCCCAGCGCCAGCGGCAGGTCGCCCTTGCTGGTTTCCAGCGCGATGGCCGTGGTCATGACACGGGTGAAGCCTTCGATGTTGCCGCCCACGATCATCACCGCGCCCACTTCAGACACGGCGCGGCCAAATGCCGTGAGCAACACGGTCAGCAGCGCGTAACGCTCGTCCCAGGCCAGCAGCAGGCTGCGAAACGTGCTGCCCGCGCCCAGCGAAGACAGCTGCTCGCCGTGGCTGCGGTCGGCGTCTTCGACCACCTGGCGGGTGAGCGCGGTCACCAGCGGGAGCACGAGCACCGTCTGCGCCAGCACCATGGCCTGAAAACTGAACAGCCAGCCCAGAAAACCCAGCGGTCCGGAGCGCGAGAGCAACAGATAAATGACCAAGCCCACCACCACCGACGGCACAGCGAGGAAGGTGTTGAGCACGGTGAGCACCGCGCCCCGGCCAGGAAAGCGGGCGGCAGCGAGCCATGCGCCCATCAAAAGCCCGAGCCCGCAGGCCAGCACACAGGCGGTGGCGCTGACCGCCAGCGAGCGCATGACCACCGTCCAAAGACCTGGGTCGCCCGAAAGAATCAGCCGCAAAGCGGTGACCAGGCTATCTGAAAAAGTGTTCATATGTTGCGACCGAGCTTACGGGGGTGCTCCGGAATTGGGAGTACGTAATGACGCGATATGAACCGATGTACATACGATGGCCGCACCGGGTTTTGCGCCCGTTTCGGGCACACTCGGCGTCCATGCGAAAGATCGAGCTCTCCTACACGCTGACCGCTTCAACGCCCGAGCGCTCGTCCCACCCCGCGCTCTTGCGCAACCCCATGATGGATGTGCTGCACGCCCTGCGCAGCAGCGGCTCCATATCGGGCGCCGCGCGCGAGCTGGGCCTGTCGTACCGCCATGTGTGGGGCCAGCTCAAGGAATGGGAAGCCGGGCTCGGGCAGCAGCTCATCTTCTGGGAGCGCGGGCAGGCCGCGCGCCTCACGCCGTTTGGCGAACGCCTGCTGATGGCCGAGCGCCTGGCCCAGGCCCGGCTGGGCCCGCAAATGGAGAGCCTGCGCGCCGAGCTGGAGCGCGCCTTTGCCATGGCCTTCGAAGAGGGCGAGCGCGACGGCCCGGGCGATGTGCTCACGCTCTACGCCAGCCACGACCACGCGCTCACCGAACTGCAGCAGCACGCCGGCATGGCCACGGCAGGCCGCAACGCCGCACCGCCCTTGCACCTGGACATCCGTTTCTGCGGCAGCGTGGACGCGATCCGGGCCTTGAACGAAGGCCGCTGCGAGCTCGCGGGGTTCCACACCCAGCCATTCGCGGCGGCGGGCAGCCTCAGCGCGCGGGCCTACCGCCCGTTGCTCAAGCCCGGACTGCACAAGATCATCGGTTTTGCGCGCCGCTCACAAGGCTTGATGGTGGCGCCAGGCAACCCGCTGCGCCTGCGCGATATCACCGACGTGTCGCGGCTGCAGGCCCGTTTCGTGAACCGCGCCATTGGCACCGGCACGCGCCTGCTGCTCGACGAGCTGCTGGCGCAGGCCACGTTGCTGCCCATGGACGTGGTCGGTTATCACAACGTGGAGAGCTCGCACGCCGCCGTGGCGCAGGCCGTGTCCAACGGCAGCGCCGACGTGGGCCTGGGCACCGAATACGCGGCGCGCACGCAAGGCCTGGACTTCGTGCCCCTGACCGAAGAGCGCTACCTGCTGGTGTGCCTGAAGAGCGCCCTGGAACAACCCGCCATGCAGCGCCTGCTGCAGCGCCTGCGCCACCGCACCTGGCAAGAACGCCTGAACGCCCTGCCCGGCTACGCCACCGACCATTGCGGCGAGGTGGCGGCCATGAAGCGGCTGCTGCCTTGGTGGGATTGAGGTAGTTAGCCCCCACGCTCCGCCGCTCGTCACCAGTCGCGGGTCACCTGGGTGGGGTCGGGTTTGTTGAATTTGGGTGAGCCGGCCTTGCGTGCGGTGCCGAGCACCACCCAGCCCACCAGTTGCTCGCCCGGTTCGCAAAACGCCGCCACCACTGGGGCGGCGCGCACCTTGGCGCCCGACAGCATCTTGCCGGCGTAGCCCAGCGCGTGCGCCGCGTTGAGCAGGTTGGTGAGCGCGCCGCCCACGGCCATCCACTGCTCGTGCACCGTGGCCTGCGGGTGACCGGTGTCGATGCGCGCGACCACCGCGAGCAGCAGGGGGGCGTCCAGCGCACGGTGGCGGTCGCGCTGCGCGTCTTCGGCGTTCTTGCCGGCCTGCAGGGCAGCCTCTTCAAACAGGTCGCCCAGGCGCTCGCGCGCCGCGCCACGGATGGCCGCAAAGCGAAACGGCACAAGGCCCGCGTGATCGGGAGCGCGCAACGCGGCTTCGGTCATGCGAAGCAGGTCGTCCATCGACGGCGCGGGCTCGCTCAGGTGCTTGGTGCCGACCGAATAGCGCTCGATCAAGCCGTGGAAGAAGTCAGAGCGGGGAGCGTCCATGTTGACGAAGTCCTAGAAAACCAGCGTGCGCCAGCGCAGGTCGGCCGCGCGCGCCATGAACTGCACGGCACCCCCATGGCCGCTGCACTCGGCGATAAGGTGATGGGGGTCAAGCCCTTGCGCATGCAGCGCGTCGGTGCAGGCGAGCAGCCGCGCGCCATGCGACACGGCCTCGCGCATGGCGTCCAGCACGGTCTTGCTGAAGTGCGCACTGGCGCGCAATTGCCCGGCCACCCCCGGCACGAGCAGGTGCACGCTGCGGGCGGTGAAGTAAATCTCCACGGGTACGTCCATGGCCCCTGCTGCGGCCGCATGAAAGAAAGGGGTTGCGAGCCGGTGCGGTGCCTCGGGTTCACTGGCCCACAGCAGGATGGCAATGCCCTCGACGGGTTGGTCAACAAAGCCCATGCGCTTCAGCCCTCGCCTTGTTCCTGGCGGTGCAGCCAGGCGTGGTGCTGCATGGCGGGCGCCACGGCATCGCCGTGCACCAGTGCCGCCAGCTCGCTCTTTGCATCGGCCACGCGCAACTGCGCGAGCCAGCCTTCGCCATACGGGTCCAGGTGCACCAGCTCAGGCTTGGTGGCCAGGCGCGGGTTGACCGCCACCACGGCGCCACTGAGCGGCGACTTCACCGACACGATGGACTTGGCCAGCTCCACCACCGCAATGGAACGCCCCTGCTCCACCGCAGAGCCGATCGTCTTGGGCCGGCACATGTAGATCTCACCGGCCAACTGGATGCCCAGCGAAGTGATGCCCACCGTGGCCAGGTCATCGCCGTCCAGGCGCGCCCACACCTGATGCTCCACGAGGTAGTGCAGGTCGTCGGGGAATGGGAGGTTCAGCGCGTTCATGGCCGCAAGGTGAAAGGGGCGGAGGAGAATGGGAGTCGAACCCACCCGGCGACGCATGGCGCCACCCACCGGGTTTGAAGCCCGGCCGACCCACCAGGGCCGTTTCCCCTCCGCAAAAAACGCTCGCCGATCATAGCGGCGCCGCGGCCACTTCGGCTTGCAAAAACAGCTGGCTGTCTGCACGCAGCCAATGCACATCGCCCACGCGGCGCAAGAGGCCGATGCGATCGAAGTGCTCCAGGATCTGGATCGCGCGTTTGCGGCCCAGGCCGGTGGCATCGCGGAAACTCGCGGCCAGCACGGCGCCCTCGTTCTGAGCCGCCACGCCCCTGGCCAGCGCAGCAAGCTGCGCCATCGTGGCCGGTGGGTAATAGAGGTCCTTCACCACCTGGTAGAGCTCGCCGCGCTGCGAGAGGCGCACCAGGGTGACGCGCACCAGGGCCTCGGGCTCGGCGATGTCGCGGGCGAGGTCGCGCACCCAGGCGCCTTCGAAGCCGGCTTTGGTCAAGGGCGATGCGACCTTCTGCGCCAGACGCTCTTCGGTGGCGGACAGGCGCACGCCGTGTTCGGGGAGATGCACGAAAGCACCGCGCACCTGCACCTGTGCCCGCGCCTGCAACCGCGCGAGCAAGGCGCGCCACAGGGGCTCGGGCAGGCGCGGCAACGACAGGCGCCGCAAGCGCGCGCTGTCGGGGCCGAGCTCTTCGGTGTGCGAGGCGTGGTAGGCCGCGAGCACCTGCACCACGCGCTCACAGGCCTGCGTGGTTTGCGCCTCGCCCAGCGCCATGTCGGTGTGCGCGTCGCTGTGGTGCAGCGCGTGGGCGGGTAACTCACCGAGCGGCGCGCCCTGCGATGCGGCGAAGCGCCGCAAGTCAATGCCCTGCGGTGCCACGGCCAGCCACGCATGCAGGCGCTGCGCCGCTGTGGGCAGCGAGAGCGCGTCGAGCTCGGCCAGGCGTTGGGGCGTGCGCCGGTAACGCACAGGGGCGCAGGGGTCGAGCACACGCCCGCCGGCCAGCGTGCGCGAGGCCGAGGCGTCGCGCAGCACCACGCGGTCGCCATGCCACACGCCCAGCGGCTTGCGCAGCACCAGTTGCACAAGCCCGCTCTGCCCGGGCTCCAGCAAGGGCGGCTCCAGCACGGCCACGGCGGCCAGCACGGTGGCTGAACCCAGGTGCACATGCACGGTGGCCCCTGAGCGCAGCGCCCGCGACTCGCCGTGCCACAGCGAGAGCTGCACGTCCAAGCGGTCGGTGGCCATGGCCATGGCGGGTTCGGTGAGCCATTGGCCGCGCTCGATCTCGTGCTTGTCCACGCCCGCCAGCGCCACCGCGCAGCGCTGGCCGGCATGGGCAGTGGTCACGGCGCGGTTCTGGGCGTGCAGGCTGCGCACGCGCGCGCGGCGTGTGCCGGGCACCAGCTGCAGCTCGTCACCCACACTCACCTGCCCCGCGTGCACCGTGCCGGTGACGACGGTGCCCACGCCATCGAGCGTGAAGGCGCGGTCGACCGCCAGGCGAAACGCGTCGCCGTCACGCGCATGCGTTCGGTGGTCCAGCGCGACGGCAAAGAGCGCGTCTTTCAGGGCTTTCATGCCTTCCCCCGATTGCGCCGACACCGGCAACACCGGTGCACCGGCCAGAGAAGAAGGCGCCAGCAGCGCACGCACGTCGCTTGCCACGGCCTGCACCTGCGCGGCGTCGGCACGGTCGCACTTGGTGATGACCACCAGCCCACGATCAATCCCCAGCAGCGACAGCACGGCCAGGTGCTCGCGCGTCTGCGGCATCACGCCGTCGTCGGCCGCCACCAGGAGCAGCGCGAAGTCGATGCCGGTGGCGCCAGCGAGCATGGTGTGCACCAGCCGCTCGTGGCCGGGCACGTCGATGAAGCCGATGCGGTGACCCTGCGGTGCATCGAGGAAGGCATAGCCCAGTTCGATCGACACGCCTCGCTGCTTTTCCTCCGGCAGTCGGTCGGTGTCGACACCGGTGAGCGCGCGCACCAGCGTGGTCTTGCCGTGATCGATGTGGCCTGCGGTGCCGATGATCATGGGTTGAGAATCCTTCTGGCCACGGTGGAGAGCAGGTCCACGAGCGCCACGAGCACGATGGTGGCGAGCAGGATGGAACCGGTCTCGCGCATGTGAAACAGGCCCATGTGGAACGACAGCATCTGCCCGAGACCACCGCCACCCACCACACCGAGCACCGCCGCCGCACGGATGTTGTTTTCCCAGCGGTACAGGGTGTACGACATCAGCTGCGGCAGGGCCAGCGGAAAGGTGGCGTAGAGAAACACGCGGCCGGCGTGCACACCCTGCACGCGCAATGCGGCGGCGGGGCCGTCGGGCGCGTTTTCGATCACCTCGGCGAACAGCCGCCCGAGCACGCCGGTGGTGTGCAGGGCCAGCGCCAGCGTGCCGGCCAGTGGGCCCAGCCCTGCCGAGATCAACAGCAGCGCGGCCCACACAAGTTCGGGAATCGAGCGCAGCACGTTGAGCAACCAGCGTGTGGGCATGCGCCAGAAGCCCGGGGCCTGCCCGGGTGTGCGGCTCGCCGGCAACGCCAGCAACAGGCCGAAAATGGCCGCCAGCAAGGTGCCCACGGCCGACATCGCCAGCGTCTCCAGTGTGGCCACGCCCAGGCGCGCGAGGAACGCGGGCTCGCGCGCCGGGTGCGTCATCTCGCCCAGGAAGCGCCCCATCCGCTGCGCCGCATCCACGGACAACAGCCGGCCCCAGTCAACGCCAATCTCCGCAAAGCTCGCCACCGCCAGCAAGGCGATACCGAGCAGCAGCGCAGGCACGCTCCAGCGGCG
Source organism: Hydrogenophaga sp. (assembly GCF_019264445.1). Taxonomy (GTDB): domain Bacteria; phylum Pseudomonadota; class Gammaproteobacteria; order Burkholderiales; family Burkholderiaceae_C; genus Hydrogenophaga. Next base: position 24,706 of record NZ_JAHVAB010000087.1, on the reverse strand, counting down.
TGGGGGCTGCGACGGAACAACATGGTTCATCACACGCACCTCCAGAGCACGAGCCCGCTCATCAAGAACGCCGTGGATCCGGCTTTGCCGGTCCACTGGCGTTGCCCCCTTGAGGGGGTGACGGCCCGGAGGGCCGGCGCAGGGGTGGGCCGGTTCACCCGATGGCCTTTCTCAGCTGCGCGCTGACGAGATCTGCCAGCGCCACGAGCAGGATGAACGCGAACAGGATGGTGGCGACCTCGCCACCGTTGAACATCTTCATCGAGGCATCGAGCTGTTGGCCCAGACCGCCCGCACCCACGAAACCCAGCACCGCCGAAGAGCGGATCGCGCACTCCCAGCGGTACACGGTGTAGCTGGTGAGTTCGCGCGAATTGGCGGGCAGCAGCGCATACAGGAACGCCTGCAGACGGCCGCTGCCGTTGCGCAGCAGGGAGCGCGTGGGGTGCAGGTCGCCACTCTCCAGAATCTCGCCGTACACCTTGCCCAGCATGCCGGCGTAGGTGAGCGCGATGGCCAGCACACCGGCCGTGGGACCGAGGCCGACGACGCGCACGAACACCAGTGCCCACACCAGCTCGGGCACGCTGCGCAGCACCACCAGCAGCGCGCGCACGGCCTGCCGGAAAGCCCAGGCCAGCGGGTGCATGCGCCCACTGAGCGACGAGACCGACAGCGCGGCGCTGGAGAGCAGCGTGAGCGGCACGGCCAGCACCAGCGCCAGCACCATGGCGGTGGACGCGATGGCCACGGTACGCCAGGTCTCCCGGGCCACCATGGCGAGGAATTCGGCCGACATCGCAGGCGGCAGGAAGTCACCCAGGAAACGCAGGGTGATGCGCAGGTTGTCCGGCTCGAACAGCAGCCACACCTTGAACTCCACCGCCACCAGCGCGGGCGCGAGCAAGGCCAGCGCGGCCAGCATCCAGAAGACGCGGCCGCGCCAGGCGGGATCGTGGTGAATGTCCAGACGCGCGGAGGTCATGTCCACATCAGCAATGCATCACCGAAGGCGCTGTCTGCTGCTCGTCATCGGGCGCCGCAACGTCCGTTGGCGGTGCGCCCAGCAGTTCGTGTTCAAAGCTCGCGTAGAGGTGCGCGAGCCGGTCGCTGTCAACGTCTCTGGCGGGCAGGTCGAACACCAGCCGCCCTTCGCGCAGGCCGAGCACGCGCGGAAAGCTCGCCAGCGCCAGGTCGACCTGGTGCAGCGTGGCCACCAGCGTGACGCCACGCTCGCGCGCCAGCTGCGTGAGGACACGCATGGCGAGCGCGGCGCGCGTCGGGTCCAGCGCCGACAGCGGCTCGTCGATCAGCCACAGTGCCGCGGGCGACAGCAGCGCCCGCGCCAGGCCCACACGCTGGCGTTCGCCGCCCGAGAGGCGGTCGACGCGTTCCCAGAGTTTGTCGCCGAGATCGAAGCGTTCGAGCGCGGCATGCGCGTCGGCCGCGCCGCGCGGCTTGAGCAGCGAAGCCAGGCTCGCGCCCAGCCCCATGCCAGGCAGGCGTGCCGCCAGCACCGAAGTCACCACGCGCTGGCGCGGCGGCAGGGGCGGCGTCTGCGGTGCGAGGAACAGCCGCCCCCGCAGACGCCGAAGATCGCCCGCACCGAGCGACCAGGGTTCCTGTCCATCCACGCGCAGCCTGCCGCCGGCGGGCGGCAGCGCGCACGCCAGCGCGTGCAACAGCGTGGTCTTGCCCGCACCCGAGGGACCGATCACGACCACCTGCTCGCCCGGTTCGATGCGCAGATCGAAACCGGCGAGCGCGGGTGCCGCACCCTCGCTGGCGGCGGGGTGCCGCACGGCAATCTGGTCGAGCGCGAGGGACAGCCCGGCCATTACTTGATCAGGCCTGCGCTGCGTCCAGCGGCCTCCAGGCCCTTGTAGTTGTCGGCCTTGGTCGGCACGTACCGCGAGGCACGCGCCAGGCCCAGCACTTCCTTGCCTTCGGCGTCGTTGGTGTTCAGGGCCAGCAGGGCCTGCGTGACCTTCTCGCGTTGGGCGGCGGGCATGTCGGCGTGCACCGAGTAGTTGTAGTTGAAGTACGGCGGCGTGGTGTAGAACACGTCGACCTTGCTGGTGTCCACCTTGTTCTCGCTCACGAACTTGCGCCACACGGTGATGTCCAGCGCGGCAGCGTCCACGCGGCCGCTGACGACCGAAGCGATGGTCGCGTCGTGCGCACCCGAGAAGGCCACGCGCTTGAAGTCGCGCTCGGGCTCGATGCCCGCTTCGAGCAGGAAGCTGCGCGGCATCAGGTGGCCCGAGGTGCTGGAGGCCGAGCCAAAGCTCACCTGCTTGCCCTTGAGGTCGGCCAGCGTCTTGATGCCGGAATCCTTCTGCGTGATGAACACCGAACGAAACTGCGTGTCTTCTTCGCGTTGCACCAGCGGAATGATCTTGTCGCCCGACCGCAGCTTGGCTTGCACGAAAGTGAAGCCCCCGAACCACACCATGTCGACCTGCTTGTTCACCAGCGCCTCGACCGCTGCCGGGTAGTCGCTCACGGGCACAAACTCCACCTTGGTGCCCAACATGCGCTCGAGGTACTTCACCATGGGGCCAAACTTGCGAATCTGCTCGGAGGCGGCCTCTTCCGGAATGGTGGTGACCTTGAAGGTGGCTTGGGCGTGCGCCGTCACGCAGACGGACAGCGTGGCCAACGTGGTCAGCAGGAGCGCCCGACGGGCGACGCGTTGGAAGATGGAGGTCATGTCCAGGGTCCTTTCAGGGTGGGGAAAACGGGGGGTCAGGAAAACATGTCGTCGAACTTGAGACCTGCCCAGCGGAAGTTCTCCTTCACCAGATCGGCGCTGCGCTGGTTGATGTCGATCTGCGTCTGCTCAATGACACCTTTGTCGTTGACCTTGTAGTCAAACTGCACGCTGATGGCTTCACGCGGATCGCCGTTGACCATCATGTAGCAGAGGTTGTCAGGCAAGGCGGTCTTCGGGGTGCGGCCTGCTACGCGCTCGGCGATGTAGCCCGCCACGATGTGGCCATGCTTGTTCGCCACGTGTGCGCTCTTGGGATAGAACGCGAACTGGGGCGAGACAAAGCCCACGGCATCGCCAATGACGTAGACCCGTGGGTCGTCCTTGAGGTGGAGCATGAGCGGGTCCACCTCCGCCCAGCCGGTGGGCTTGCCCTGGGAGTTCAGGCCGATGGCACCCGCCTTCCATGCCAGGTCGCCCGCCTGGTGCGGCGCCATCAGCACGGCATGGTCGAACTTCATGTCGCCTGCGTCGGTCTTGATGGTCTTCTTGAACGGGTCGATTTCCTGCACATGCGCGTTGGGCACGTAGGTGATGTAGTCCTTGTAGAGCTCGTTGAACGCGGCACGAAAACCAGGGCCGATGGGGCGCACGCCGTCTTTGTGGTCCAGGATGGTGACCTTGCCCTTGATGTTGTTGTGCTTGAAGTACCAGGCCACCATGCACGCGCGCTCGTAGGGCGACGGCGGGCAACGCTGGGGCGGCGGTGGCAGCGTCATCACCCAGTCGCCGCCCTTGAAGCCATGCAGCGCCTTCTTCAGCGCGAAGTGTTCTGCGTTGCTCACGTAGGCCGCGGGAAAACGCGCGCGGGTGGCGTCTGCCACGGTGCGGTCGTTGCCGAACCAGGCTTCGTAGTTGTAGCGAATGCCGGGCGCGAGCACGAGGTAGTCGTAGTCGAGGCTGCCCAGGCTGGTGACGACGCGCTGGGCGGCGCGGTCGACTTCGAGCACTTCGCTCTGGATGAAACGGTAGCCATGCCGCTCGGACACGCGCAGGTAGTCGTGCGTGATGAAACTGGTGTCCACCATGTCGACCAGCCATTTGTTGCTGATCGGGCAAGAGAAAAACACCGGGTTGCGCTCGAGCAGGATGACTTCGGCCGAAGGCGCGAGCTGGCGCAGGTACTTGGCCGTGGTGAGGCCACCCCAGCCGCCGCCGCACACCACCACGCGGGGTGCGCGGCCCTTGGGCAGCAACATTTGCGACGGACTGCCGATGAAGAAGGGCAACGCAGGCTTGCCGGTGGTGGCGGCCGGCGTGGCACAGCCGGCCAGCACGGCGCCGGTGGCGCCCGCTGCCGCAGTGAGGAAGGTGCGTCGGTCCAGGCTCATGGTGTCTCCTCGTGTTGTTTGCAGCGGCACAACATGCTCAGCCCAGCGCCTGCCGCAGTTCCGGCAACTGGCTCACGAAAGCCGCGCCGTTCTCCAGGCAGCGCAAGTCAAGCAACAGGCGGTCGTCGGCCACACGGCCAATGACGGGCAAGGGCAGTCGGCGCAGGGCTGTGGCCAGCTCGTCCAGCGCACGGCCGGCGCCCTTCTTCTGCAACGGTGCGATGGCCAGCCCGGCCGATGGCAGCTTTTCGACCGGCAGCGAGCCCGATCCGATCTGCCCCATGAGCTCGACCACCGACACCTCGAAACGGGGTGCGACGGCAGCGGCGACGTCCGCCTGCAACTGCTGCGCCATCGCGCGGATCGCGTCGGTGGGGCGCGTGAGCAGGCGCAGCGTGGGCAGGTCTTGCGTGAGGCGCTCGGGGCGCAGGTAGAGCATCAGCGTGGCTTCGAGCGCGGCCAGAGGCAGCTTGCTCATGCGCAATGCACGCTTCATGGGGAACTTGCGGATGCGCCCCACGGCCTCCTTGCTGCCCACGATCAACCCGGCCTGCGGGCCGCCCAGCAGCTTGTCGCCACTGAAGGTGACGATGTCGCAACCCGCGGCGAGCTTCTCCTGCGGCAGTGGTTCACGTGGCAGGCCCCACTGCGCCAGGTCGACCAGCGAGCCCGAGCCCAGGTCGGTCGCCAGGGGCAGTTGGCGGGCGTGCGCAATGGGCGCGAGCTCGGCCTCGTCCACCGCCGTGGTGAAGCCCTGCACCGCGTAGTTGCTGGTGTGCACCTTCATCAGCAGCGCGGTGCGCTCGGTGATGGCGCGCTCGTAGTCGTGCGGGTGCGTGCGGTTGGTGGTGCCCACCTCCACCAGCGTGGCTCCCGCGGAACTCATCACGTCGGGCATGCGGAAGGCGCCACCAATTTCCACCAGCTCACCGCGCGAAACGATCACCTCCTTGCCGCGCGCCAGGGCCGCGATGGTGAGCAGCACGGCGGCGGCGTTGTTGTTGACGACCGTGGCCGCCTGCGCACCGGTGAGCGTGCACAGCAGCTCTTCGACGATGCTGTCGCGATCGCCCCGCCCGCCGTTCTCCAGGCTGTACTCCAGGTTGTTCGGGCTGGCCATCATGGTCAGCAGGTGCTGGAGCGCGCCGTCGGCCAGCAGCGAGCGGCCAAGGTTGGTGTGGATCACCGTGCCGGTGAGGTTGAGCACGGCGCGCATGCGCGGCGCCAGGCGCTGGTTCACGCGGTGGGCGAGCGCATCGGCCAGCGCGTCGGGCACCACGGCGTCCGCGGTGAGCGCACCGGCCAGCGCTTGCGTGCGCAGCGCGTCCAGCAGGCTGCGCGCCTCGGTGGTCACCCGCGTATGGCCGTGCGCAGCCAGCAACTGCGCCACGGCGGGCTGGCGCAACAGACGGTCCACGGCGGGCAGGTCTTTGGGGTGAACCGGGGAACTGGCCTTGGAACCGTCAACGACGGATTCGGTGGGCCGGCTCATCAGCCGCCTCCCGGCAAGGGATCAGGACCCGGTGGATCGGGTTCGCCGAACAGCAGCATGAGGTTCACGCCACCGCGCTGTTTGCCGGTCTCCGACACCAGCAGGTCCAGCGTGAGGCTGGCCAGGTCGTCGGCCACCGGGTCCACGAACGGATCGCGGTCGGTGTGCACCATCTTCAGGTAGTGGCCACAGTCGTCACAGGTTTCGGCCTGCACCGTGGCCAGCGCTGCGCGTGAAGCGCTCGCCTCCTGGTCTTCCCGGTGTTCGGCAGCGTCCAGAGAGTGGTAGGCCAGGCTCTTGGTGCTCAGGCAGTGCGGGCACTTGATGCGCACCATGTGCCATTGCATGCCGCACAGCGAACAGTGCAGGTACCGCTGGCCGAGCGACTCGCCTGCGCTGCGCGTGATGCTGGCCGTGGGCCGGCTGCCGCAGCAGGGGCAAGAGGTTTCGTCGTCGACGCGGCCAAAGGGTTGACCCTGACCCTGGTGGTGCTGCTGCACGGCCAGTACCATGTGCGTCCAGTAGACCTGAAGGGCACCGGCCACGATGGGTGCGGTGGCCAGGTCAAGGCCGGCCATCACCCCTGTGAGCAGCGCATCCGCCTGGCGCTCCACGAACACCTCGTCGGCTTCGGCCAACCGAAGCAGCGCACCCTGCGCGCCCTCGGGAGCCGTGGCCTGCAGATCGGCCACCATGGCCCTGAGCACACCGTGCCAGGCGGCGTCGCGGGGCCAGTCGGCTGCGGGCAGCGGCGGCAGGCCGCGCCGCGCGGCTTCGTCGATGGCACGGCCATCGGGCAGGGTCACGCCGGTGAGGACCTTGAGCTGCGCCTGCTGCGCCCGAGCGAGGTCGGCCATGAACGACAGGAAGTCACCCATGGCGTGGCCACGGGACAGCTGGCGCAGGCGCATCTCGCGCTCCGCGAAGAACGTCGCACGCACAGGTCCATGCAGGAACGGGGTTTCCCCAGCGGCCCTCGCGGCAATCTCTTCCGGCGACATCACGCGCACCGTCGCACTTGCAACCATCTGTCTCGCTCCAATCAAACTTTCACATCAGCGACGGCCGTGCATCACCCGCGCGGCCAAAGCAGCGCGGGTGGAGCATCACTTGCGCGTCACTTCGTCGTACCACAGCGGGTGGTTCATCCGGGCCCAGCTCTCGGTCACCGTGCCGCGCGTCATGGCGCGCACCGTGCCCTTGACCCAGATCGCGGCGTACACGTGCATGATCACGGCGGCAATCAGCAGCACGGCCGACACGGAGTGCAGCAGCACCGCCACGCGCAACACGTTGATGGGGAAGAACGGTGCGAACCAAGGACGCCAGAACATGATCCCCGTGACGACCAGCACCAGCAGGCTCACCGCCATGATCCAGAAGACCATCTTCTGTCCATAGTTGTATTTGCCCACGGGCGGCATGCCCGCCTTGTCCCCCTGCAGCATGCGGCCTGCGTGCTTGCGCCACTCGCGGTCGGCGTCATTGACCACGTTGTCGCGCCAGAGCTTGAAGAACAGCACCATGAAACCCAGCACCATCAACACGCCCATGAACGGGTGCAGGATGCGGGCCCACGAGCCGCCACCAAACAGATGGCTGAAGAAGAACAGGCTGGGGTGGAAGAAGGCCAGGCCCGAGAGCCCGGCCAGCACGAACATGAGCGCAATGAACCAGTGGTTCATGCGGTCGCCGTCCTTGTAGCGTTGAAGCATGCGCGTGGCCATCACACACTCTCCTTCTCATCGGACTTGTCTGCCTGTTTCTCTTCGATCGGACCGACCTTCATGTAATGGAAGAAGCCAGCCACCACCGCGCCGAGCATGGCTGCGACCGCAAGTGGCTTGGCGACCCCCTTCCACAGCGACACCATCGGGCTGATGGAAGGATCGCGCGGCAGGTCTTCCAGCTCGGGCCGGTCGGCATGCTTCATCACGTACATGACGTGCGTGCCACCCACCCCTTGCGGGTTGTACAGACCGGCGTTCTGGAAGCCGCGCTCCTTGAGCTCGCCCGCGCGCTTCTCGCCGTAGCTGACCATGTCGTCCTTGGTGCCAAAGCTGATGGCACCCGTCGGGCAGGTCTTCACGCAAGCTGGCTCCAGGCCCACGCCCACCCGGTCCGAACACAAGGTGCACTTGTACGCCTTGTTGTCCTTCTGGCTGATGCGCGGCACATCGAACGGGCAGCCCTTGACGCAGTAGCCGCAACCAATGCAGTTCTCGCTGATGAAGTCGACGATGCCGTTGCTGTACTTGACGATGGCACCCGGCGAAGGACAGGCCTTGAGGCAGCCCGGGTCTTCGCAGTGCATGCAGCCGTCCTTGCGGATGAGCCATTCGAGGCTGCCCTCGGTGGGCTCGACCTCGAAGAACTTCATCACCGTCCAGCTCGTGGGCGTGAGGTCACTGGGGTTGTCGTAGACACCGATGTTGGTGCCCACCTCATCCCGCAGGTCGTTCCAGTTCATGCAAGCCACCTGGCAGGCTTTGCAGCCGATGCACTTGGACTCGTCAATGAGCTTGGCCAGCGAAGGTGCGCTGGTGCGCACCTGCGGCGTGGGGGTGGTGGTCGCCGAGCGAGCCACCACGTCGAGTGATTGGAGGCTTGACATGGTTAGACCTTTTCGATGTTGACGAGGAACGCCTTGAACTCCGGTGTCTGCGAATTCGCATCACCGACGAAGGGGGTGAGCGCATTGGCGAGGTAGCCGTTCTGCGTCACGCCCTTGAAGCCCCAATGGATCGGAATGCCCACGTGGTGGACCTTCTTGCCATCAACGTCCAGCGCCTTGATTCGCTTGGTCACCACACACGCTGCGATCACTTCGCCACGGTTGCTGCGCACCTTGACCATGTCGCCCTGCTTGATGCCCTTGTCTTTCGCCAGCTCTTCGCCGATCTCCACGAACGGCGCGGGCTGCACGATGGCATTGCTGCGCGAGTGCTTGGTCCAGTAGTGCAAGTGCTCGGTGAGCCGGTAGGTGGTGGCCGCGTACGGAAACTCCTCTTTCTTGCCGAACGCTTCCAGGTCACCCTTGAACACGCGGGCGGCCGGGTTGCTGACCGCCTTGGGGTTCGCCGGGCACATGAGGTTCACGCCCAGCGGCGTCTCGAACGGCTCGTAGTGCTCGGGGAACGGACCTTCAGCCATACCGATGGCATGCAGCCGCGCGACCCCTTCAGGATTCATGATGAAGGAGCCCACGCCCTCTTCAGGCGCCGCATTGGGGCGCATGTCGGGCACGTCCGCTCCGCCCCATGATGTGCCGTTCCAGCGCAGGTAGGAACGCGTCGCATCCCAGGGCTTGCCTGCCGTATCGGCCGATGCGCGGTTGTAAAGGATGCGCCGGTTGGCCGGCCACGCAAAGCCCCAGTTGGGGAACACGCCCAGCCCGCTGGGGTCGGACGTGTCGCGTCGCGCGGTCATGTTGCCCGCCTGCGTGAAGCAACCGGCGTAGATCCAGTTGCCACATGCGGTGGACCCGTCGGCCTGCAGCAAGGCGAAGTTGGGCATCTGCTCGCCCGCTTTCACCAGAACGGCCTGCGGCGCGGTCGGGTTCTTCGGGTCGGGCGGCGCCAGCACGTCCTTGAGTGCACGGCCGTTGATCTCGCGCAGCACCTCGGTGGGCGAAGGCACATTGGCGTTGATGTAAGGCCAGCTCAGCGCAGCCACCGGCTCGGGCAGCGTGCCACCGTCCTTGGCGTACATCGCACGCAGCTTCACGAACAGGCGCGCCATGATCTCCGAGTCGGGCTTGGCCTCTCCCGGGGGATCCACCGCCTTCTCCTTCCAGGCAATCACCCGGCTGGAGTTGGTGAAGGTGCCGGTCTCTTCGGCGAAGCAGCTGGTCGGGAAGCGGAACACCTCGGTCTGGATCGCCTTCGGGTCCACGTCGTTCAGCGGCCCGAAGTTTTTCCAGAACTCGCTCGTCTCCGTCTCCAGCGGGTCCATCACGACCAGGTACTTCAGCTTGGCCAGCGCCTGCGACAGCTTCTTCTTGTTGGGCACCGCGGCAATCGGGTTGAAGCCCTGAACGAGGAATCCGTTCATCTTGCCTTGATGCATCAGCTCGAACATGTGCAGGATGTCGTAGCCACCGTCGCGTTTCGGAATCCAGTCGTAACCGAAATCGTTCTCCGCCGTGGCGGCATCACCGTAGTAAGCCTTCATCAGGCTGGTGTGCCATTTCGGGAAGTTCTGCGGGAACGCCATCTGGTTCGGACGCAACGGCTTGGGCGTGCGCCGGGCCAGGTAGTCCGTCCGGTTCGTGTCGGCGTCCGAAGGCGCGCTCATGTAGCCCGACAACACCTCGGAATAGGCGTTCATGTCGGTGATGCCCTGCACGTTGGCGTGTCCGCGCAGCGCGTTCACACCACCACCCGGCCGACCCATGTTGCCCAGCAGCAGCTGGATCATGGCCATGGTGCGGATGTTCTGCGAGCCCACGCTGTGTTGTGTCCAGCCCAACGCATAGCAGATCGTCATCACCTTGTCCGGCCCCGCCGTGCCCGCCAGCATTTCACAGACCTTGAGGAACTGCGCCTGCGGCGTGCCGGTGATCTTGCTGACCAGTTCCGGCGTGTAACGGCTGTAGTGCTTCTTCATCTGCTGGTGCACGCACAGCGGATCCTGCATCGTGTCGTCCACCTTGACGAAGCCGTCCTCGCCGATCTGGTAGCCCCAGGTCGACTTGTCGTAGCTCCGCTTGGCCTCGTTGTAGCCAGTGAAGTAGCCGTTGTCGTAACCGAACCCCGGTTTGGTGAGGAAGGTCGCGTCGGTGTTGAACTTGACGTATTCGTGGTGAATCTTGTCGTTGCTCAACAGGTAGTTGATGACGCCGCCCAGGAAGGCGATGTCGGTACCCACCCGGATGGGCGCGTAGTAGTCGGCCACCGCAGCGCTGCGCGTGAACCGGGGATCCACCACGATCAGCTTCGCCTTGCGGTGCTGCTGAGCTTCAGTGACCCACTTGAAGCCGCAGGGGTGGGCTTCGGCGGCATTGCCGCCCATGATCAGGACGAGATCGGTATTCTTGATATCGGTCCAAGAATTCGTCATCGCTCCGCGACCGAAAGTCGGGCCCAGACTGGACACCGTCGGCGCGTGTCAGATACGTGCTTGCGTATCCAGGGTCACTATCCCCAGACCGCGAGCGATCTTGACGCTCAGATAACCCGATTCGTTGGATGAAGCAGAGGAGATCAGGAAACCGGTGGAATTCCAGCGGTTGACGGTCGTACCTGCCGCGTTGGTCTTGATGAAGTTCGCGTCGCGGTCGGCCTTCATGTGCTTGGCCACCCGGGTCAGCGCCTCCTCCCAGGAGATGCGCTTCCACTCACTGGCACCGGCCTCGCGCACTTGCGGGTACAGGACACGGTTGGGCGACTGGATCATGTCCATGACGCCGGCGCCCTTCGGGCACAGCGTGCCGCGGTTCACTGGGTTGTCCGGGTCACCCTCGACGTGAATGATGGTGGACTTGACGTTCTTCGCCTTGTCACCCAGCGTGTAGATCACCAACCCGCAACTGACCGAGCAGTAGGGGCAGGTGCTTCGGGTTTCGGTGGTGCGGGCCAGTTTGAAGCTGCGCGTCTCCGCAAGCGCGGCGGTGGGCGAAAAGCCCAGTGCCACGAGGCTGGATCCGACCAGCCCTGCTCCACTGACCCGGAAGAAATGCCTCCGGTTCATGTCCATGTCACTCACTCCTGCGGGCGTGGGGGCCCGTCATTGAAATCGCCTGCTACCCGGCAGAGCGAAATCAGTTTGCATGAGGGATGGCGCATTGCCGTGATCGCAACTACCTATGAAAAGTGTTGCAAACGTCGAAGCGGCACGGGTGCGCGTGATGCCCTGGACACGCTGTCCATCAGCGCGACAATTTGTCGTCGAAGCCCGACCCCGCATCCGTGCAACGACCCTGCTCAGCACGTGGGATTCATTGGCCTGATATTTGCTTTCCCAGCAGATGCCAATGGGGAGACCGTCCACACGCCCGTGGAAGCGGCTTTGTCAAGCCCCGTCAATCACGCGTGTTGCCACGCAAAAGCGCCGTCTTGAAGGCTGGGCAACCCGCCTGGCTGTCGCGTTTGCGACACAAAATACAAAGGCGAAGGAGGTCAGCCCCGCAGCCTGCGGGCGATCTCTGCCACCAGCTGGCGCGCCAGCACCAGCTTGGACGCACGCGGCAGCTCGCTCATGCCTTTGTCGTCCACCAGCAGCAGCGCGTTGTCGTCCTGCCCAAAGGTGGCGGGGCCGATGTTGCCCACCAGCAGGGGCACGCCCTTGCGCACCCGCTTGGCCTGGGCGTGCTCCTCCAGGTCGTGGCTTTCGGCGGCAAAACCCACGCAGTAGAGCTCGCCGCTCCTGGCGCGCGGCGACGCCGCAATGCCGGCCAGGATGTCCGGGTTCTCGACGAACGACAACGTGGGCACCTGCCCGGAGCCGTCCTTCTTGATCTTGTGTTCCACCGCCTGCGCCGGGCGCCAGTCGGCCACCGCCGCCGCTGAAACAAACACCGTGGCGTTGGCCACCAGCAGTTCCAGGCTCTTCTGCATGTTCAGCGCCGACTTCACATTCACACGCCCCACCCCGCGCGGCGTGGGCAAGCCCACCGGGCCGGCCACCAGCGTGACCTGGGCACCCGCCTCATGCGCGGCCCGCGCAATGGCAAAGCCCATCTTGCCGCTGGAGAGGTTGGTGAGGCCGCGCACCGGGTCGATGGCTTCGAAGGTGGGGCCGGCACTCACCAGCACATGTTGACCGGCCAGCACCTTCGGCTGGAAGAAGCGCGCAATGTCGTACAGCAGCTCTTCAGGCTCGAGCATGCGGCCGTCGCCCGTTTCGCCGCAGGCCTGGTCACCAGCGCCCACGTCGAGCACGGTCGCGCCGTCGTCGCGCAGCTGCGCCACGTTGCGCTGGGTGGCCGGGTGCGCCCACATCTCGCGGTTCATGGCCGGCGCGAGGATGAGCGGCACACGGTCCAGGGGGCGCGCCAGGCACATCAGGCTCAGCAGGTCGTCCGCGCGCCCGTGCACGAGCTTGGCCATGAAATCGGCGCTGGCCGGGGCGACCACGATGGCATCGGCCTCGCGACTGAGGTTGATGTGGGGCATGTTGTTGTCCACGCCACCCGAGGTGCGCGAATCCCACTGCGAGGTGAACACCGGCCGGCCCGAGAGCGCCTGCAGCGTGACCGCGGTGGCAAACTGCTCGGCCGCCTCGGTCATGACCACCTGCACGGTGGCACCGCCGTTGACGAGCGCGCGGCACAGCTCGGCAGCCTTGTAGCAGGCGATGCCTCCCGAGAGGCCCAGGACGATGTGTTTTCCAGCGAGGTCGTTCATGGGCGCAATGTAGCAGCCGACTCTGGCGGCCCCTGCCACAGCCACGGAAAAGGGCGGCGAAAAGGGCGGCCTTTATAATCGCCATTTCCACCTCCTGCGAGCAACCGGCTCGCCCGAGACATGACCAAATTTGTGTTCGTCACCGGCGGTGTGGTGTCCTCCCTGGGCAAGGGCATTGCCTCCGCATCACTGGCCGCACTCCTCGAGTCCCGCGGCCTCAAAGTCACCCTCATCAAGCTCGACCCGTACATCAACGTGGACCCGGGCACCATGTCACCGTTCCAGCACGGTGAGGTGTTCGTCACCGACGACGGCGCCGAAACCGACCTGGATCTGGGGCATTACGAGCGTTTCATCGAAACGCGGATGAAGAAAACCAACAACTTCACCACCGGCAAGATCTACCAGTCGGTGCTGGAGAAGGAGCGCCGGGGTGACTACCTCGGCAAGACCGTGCAGGTCATCCCGCACGTCACCAACGAAATCCAGGAATTCATCCAGCGCGGCGCCGGCATCGGCACGCCCGATGCGGTGGACGTGGCCATCGTGGAAATCGGCGGCACCGTGGGCGACATCGAGTCCCTGCCGTTCCTCGAAGCCGTGCGCCAGATGAGCCTGCGCATGGGCCCGAACAACTCGGCCTTCGTGCACCTGAGCTACGTGCCCTGGATCGCCGCGGCCGGCGAGCTGAAAACCAAGCCCACGCAGCACACCGCCAAGGAACTGCGCGCCATCGGCATCCAGGCCGACGCGCTGCTGTGCCGCGCGGACCGCCCGATCCCCGACGACGAACGCGCCAAGATTTCGCTGTTCTCCAACGTCCCCGAATGGGGCGTGATCTCCATGTGGGACGTGGACACCATCTACAAGGTGCCCCGCATGCTGCACGAGCAGGGGCTCGACGGCCTTATCTGCGACAAGCTGCGCATCAATACGCCGCCGGCCAAGCTCAAGCGCTGGGACGATCTGGTCTACGAGGTCGAGCACCCGCAGAACACCGTGAAGATCGCCATGGTCGGCAAGTACGTGGACCTGTCGGACAGCTACAAATCGCTCAACGAAGCCCTGCGCCACGCGGGCATGAAGAGCCACGCCAAGGTCCAGATCGACTACATCGACTCCGAGACCATTCACGCCGGCAACGTGGCCAAAACGCTGGGGGCGTTCGACGCCATCCTGGTGCCTGGCGGCTTTGGCAAGCGCGGCATTGAGGGCAAGATTTGCGCGGCCCGCTACGCGCGTGAGCACAAGGTGCCCTACCTCGGCATCTGCCTGGGCATGCAGGTCGCCACCATCGAGTACGCGCGGCATGTCGCCGGCCTGAAAGACGCCAACAGCACCGAGTTCGAGCCCGACACGCCACACCCGGTGATCGCCCTGATCACCGAGTGGAAAGACGCCGACGGCAGCATCCAGCAGCGCAGCGCCAGCTCCGACCTGGGTGGCACCATGCGCCTGGGCTCGCAGAGCTCCGACGTGGCCGCCGGCACCCTGGCACACCAGATCTACGGCCCGGTGGTCACCGAACGCCACCGCCACCGCTACGAAGCCAACGTGCACTACCTCGACCAGTTGCGTGCAGCGGGCCTCGTGATCTCCGCCCTGACGCAGCGTGAGCAGCTCACCGAAATGGTCGAACTGCCGCAGCAGGTGCACCCCTGGTATGTGGGCGTGCAGTTCCACCCCGAGTTCAAGTCCACGCCGTGGGACGGGCATCCGCTGTTCAACGCATACGTCAAGGCGGCGCTGGCGCATCAGGCCCTGCCTGCCGCCAAAAAGCCCGTGGCCGCCTGACCACCCCACCGGAAGCCGACCCCATGAAACTCTGCAACTTCGACATCGGCCTGGACCGGCCCTTCTTCCTGATCGCCGGCCCCTGCGTGATCGAGTCCGAGCAGTTGCAGATGGATGTGGCCGGGCAGCTGAAGGACATCACCTCCAGCCTTGGCATCCCCTTCATTTTCAAGAGCAGCTTCGATAAGGCCAACCGCAGCAGCGGCACCAGCTACCGCGGCCCCGGCCGCGACAAGGGCCTGGAGATCCTCGCCAAGGTCAGGCGCGAGCTCGGCGTGCCGGTGCTCACCGACGTGCACAGCGAAGACGACATCGCCGATGCCGCCCAGGTGTGCGACGTGCTGCAGACACCCGCCTTCCTGTGCCGCCAGACCGACTTCATCCGCGCCGTGGCCCAGAGCGGCAAGCCGGTGAACATCAAGAAGGGCCAGTTTCTCGCGCCGCACGACATGAAGAACGTGATCGACAAGGCGCGTGCGGCGGCAAAGGAAGCCGGCCTGAGCGAAGACCGCTTCATGGCCTGCGAGCGCGGTGCCAGTTTTGGCTACAACAACCTCGTCTCCGACATGCGCGGCCTGGCCATCATGCGGGAGACCGGCGCGCCCGTGGTGTTCGACGCCACGCACAGCGTGCAGTTGCCCGGCGGGCAAGGCACCAGCAGCGGCGGCCAGCGCGAGATGGTGCCGGTGCTGGCGCGCGCCGCTGTGGCGGTGGGCGTGGCGGGGCTTTTCATGGAAACCCACCCCGATCCCGCCAAAGCCCTGAGCGACGGCCCGAACGCCGTGCCGCTCAAGCACATGAAGGCGCTGCTGGAAACGCTGCTCGCGCTGGATGCCGTGACCAAGAAGAATGGCTTCCTCGAAGACCACTTCAACGCCTGATTTCCCCATTTTGTTTTTGACCCAAAGGTAGTGAATCCATGAGTGCAATCGTTGACATCGTTGGCCGCGAAATCCTCGACAGCCGAGGCAACCCCACCGTCGAATGCGACGTGCTGCTGGAGTCTGGTGTGATGGGCCGTGCGGCTGTTCCTTCGGGCGCTTCCACCGGCTCGCGCGAAGCCATCGAGCTGCGCGACGGTGACAAGAGCCGTTACCTGGGCAAAGGGGTGCTCAAGGCGGTGGAAAACATCAACACCGAGATCAGCGAAGCCGTGCTGGGCCTGGACGCCTCCGAGCAGGCTTTCCTGGACAAGACCCTCATCGACCTCGACGGCACCGACAACAAGGGCCGACTGGGCGCCAACGCCATGCTGGCCGTTTCCATGGCCGTGGCCCGGGCCGCCGCCGAAGAAGCCGGCCTGCCGCTGTACCGCTACTTCGGTGGCATGAGCGCGGTGCAAATGCCCGTGCCGATGATGAACATCATCAACGGCGGCGCGCACGCCAACAATTCGCTCGACCTCCAGGAACTGATGATCATCCCCGTGGGCGCACCGTCGTTCCGCGAAGCCCTGCGCTGGGGTGCCGAGGTGTTTCACGCCCTCAAGGCCATCCTGCACGACAAGCACATCAGCACCGCCGTGGGCGACGAAGGTGGTTTTGCCCCGTCCGTGGAAAACCACGAAGCTGCGCTGCAGATGATCCTGCAGGCCATCGACAAGGCCGGCTACACCGCAGGCGAACAGATCGCGCTGGGACTGGACTGCGCTGCCAGCGAATTCTTCAAGGATGGCAAGTACGTGCTCGAAGGCGAAGGCGGCATGGCACTGACGGCCGAACAGTGGACCGACATGCTCGCCACCTGGTGCGACAAGTACCCCATCATCAGCATCGAAGACGGCATGGCCGAAGGCGACTGGGATGGCTGGAAGGTGCTCACCGAGCGCCTGGGCAAGAAAGTGCAGCTGGTGGGCGACGACCTCTTCGTCACCAACACCAAGATCCTCAAGGAAGGCATCGAGAAAAGCATCGGCAACTCGATCCTGATCAAGATCAACCAGATCGGCACGCTCACCGAAACCTTCGCCGCCATCGAAATGGCCAAGCGCGCGGGCTACACGGCCGTCATCAGCCACCGTTCGGGCGAAACCGAAGACAGCACCATTTCCGACATCGCCGTGGGCACCAACGCCGGCCAGATCAAGACCGGTTCGCTCTCGCGCTCGGACCGCATGGCCAAGTACAACCAGCTGCTGCGCATCGAAGAAGACCTGGGCGACGTGGCCGTGTATCCTGGCCGTGATGCGTTCTACAACCTGAAGTGACCATGGCACGCCGCCTCATCCCTGCCCTGCTGGTTGCACTGCTGTTTGTGGTGCACGCGCAGCTGTGGTTTGGGCGGGGCAGCGTGCCCAAGGTGGCGAGCATGAAGCAGCAGCTCGCCACCCAGGACCAGGCCAACCGCGATGCGCAACTGCGCAACGACCAGCTGGTCAGCGAGGTCCGTGACCTCCAGGAAGGCCAGGACATGGTGGAGGAGCTCGCCCGCCAGGAGCTCGGCATGGTCAAGCCCAACGAAATCTTCGTGCAGATCGCGCAGAACAAGCGCTGACGGGGATGGCGGCTATCACGGTGGCGCTGCTCGGTGGCGAGTCCAGCGGCAAGACCCAGTTGGCCGGCGCGCTGCATCAGGCGCTGGCCTTGCTTGCACCCGGCGTGGCAGTGGTGATCGACCACACCGCAACAAGGTCCGAGGAATGCCGCCATGACCTCACCCTGCTCCTGGCCCCGAATCCGTCCGACAACCCCGCTGACGCGGCCACCGACGCGCAGCTTCGCAGTGCATTGCTACAGGCTGGCGTCGCGTTCCAGGTCGTGCATGGCCAAGATGCTGTGCGTGTGCAACAGGCGCTGCGCGCCATCGGAAATCAGATAGGGCGCTCACTGGTCAACGAAGACCCGGCTCTGGCCGAGGGCCGCGGCCGATGGAGCTGCGACAACTGCAGCGACCCGGACTGCGAACACCGACTCTTCACCGGCCTGCTCGCTCGCCCCTGAGCCTCAGTGCTTCTGGTCGCTCGCGGGGGCTTGCTGCGTGGGCGCCAGAAACACCTGCGCGGCATCGACCGGGTCAAACTGGTACTGCGCACCGCAGAACTCGCAACCCACCTCCACCTGCCCCTGTTCGGCCAGGATGGACTCCACCTCGTCGCGGCCCAGGCTGCGCAGCATGCTGCCCACACGCTCGCGCGAGCAGGTGCAGGCAAAACGCGGGCCGTGCTCGCCCGTGAGGGGCTCAAAACGGCGCACGTCTTCTTCCCAGAACAGGCGGCGCAGGATGGTGTCGGCGTCCAGGGTCAGCAACTCCTCGCGCTTGAGGCTGGAAGCGAGGATCGCAATGCGGTTGTAGTCCTCGTTCACACCAATCTGGTCTTCATCGCGCGCGCCCGACTGGCCCGCCAGGTTGCCGCTGCCCTGCAGGGGCAGGCGCTGGATCAGCAGGCCAGCGGCCATCTTGTCGTCGGCCGCGAGCACCAGCCGCGTGTCGAGCTGCTCGCTCTGCAGCATGTAGTGCTCGATCACCTCGCTGAGCTTTTCCAGCTTTTCGTGCTGGTCGCCAAACAGTGGCACCACGCCCTGGTACGGCTGCTGGCCTGGCAGGCGGTCCTTCGGGTCGAGCGTGATGGCGCAACGGCCCTGGTTCGTGACGTTGACCATGTGCGAAAGCGGAGCGTCTTGCGCCACCTCGCCCACCACCGTGGCGGTGGCGCGCAGGCTCAGGTCGGGCTGGACCTCGGCCACGGCCAGCTTCACCGGGCCGTCGCCCATGATCTGCATGATGAGCGCGCCGTTGAACTTGATGTTGGCCTGCATCAGCGTGGCCGCCGCGGTCATTTCGCCCAGCAGTTCCGTCACGGCCGTGGGGTAACCGCCGCCCTCGCGGTGGCGCTGCAGGATCTCCTGCCAGGCGTCGGTGAGGCGCACGAGCATGCCGCGCACCGGCAGGCCTTCAAAGACGAATTTGTGGAGTTCGGACACGCAGCAACTTTCAGGATCGGGTCAAAAGGGCGAAACGCAACACATCGGGCTCAACCGATCTTTTTCAAGCCCTGGCGGTAGCGCTGCGCGTTCTCGATGTAGTGCACCGCACTCCTGCGCAAGCCCTCGATCTGCTCGGGCGTCAGCGTCTTCATCACCCGCGCCGGGCTGCCGATGATCATGCTGCCATCCGGGAACTCCTTGCCCTCGGTCACCAGCGCCCCGGCGCCCACGAGGCAATGCTTGCCGATCTTCGCGCCGTTGAGCACCCTGGCCCCGATGCCGATGAGCGATTCGTCGCCGATCGTGCAGCCGTGCAGCATCACCTGATGGCCCACGGTCACATGCTTGCCCACCGTCAGGGGGAAACCATGGTCGGCGTGCATCACGCTGCCGTCCTGGATGTTGCTGCCCTCGCCCACCGTGATGGTCTCGGTATCGCCGCGCAGCACCGCGCCAAACCACACGCTGCTGTTCGCCTCCAGCACCACATTGCCCATCACCTGTGCGCTGTCGGCCACCCAGGCCGATTCCGCCGCGCGCGGTGCAACACCATCGAGTTCGTACATTGCCATGCCGGTGGCCTCCATGCTTGAAACCTAGAATTGTAGGGATGCAAGCCCCCGCGCCCCTGTCACCGCCGTCCCTGCCCTCGCTGCGCGCACAGGCCTTGCACGCACTGGCCCTCACCGATCCCGCGCAGAAGGTGGCCGCCACCCACGCGCTGTTCGAAGCCTGGGAAAGTGGCCGGGTGCTTCTGGACCCCACCGAGCCACTGGCGCCGCCGCAACAAGCACTGCCTGGTCGGCCAGCGCAACCCGTGCTCATGCCCCCGAAGGAAGTGCCGCAGCGCTCGCCCTTCACGCCGCCGGGCCTGGCCATGCTGCTGCACGCGGTGACGCATATCGAGTTCAACGCCATCAACCTCGCGCTGGACGCGGTGTGGCGTTTCCCCGGCATGCCCGAGGACTACTACACCGACTGGCTGCGCGTGGCCCACGAGGAAGCGATTCACTTTGGCCTGCTGCGCACGCACCTGCAAAGCCTGGGCCACGACTACGGCGACTTCCCCGCTCACAACAGCCTGTGGGAAATGTGCGTGAGGACGCAGGACGACGTCACCGCACGCATGGCGCTCGTGCCCCGCACCATGGAAGCCCGCGGGCTGGACGCCACACCGCCCATGCAGGCCCGACTGCGCAAGGTGGGCACGCCCGCCGCACAACGCGCGGTGGAGATCCTCGACGTCATCCTGCGCGACGAGATCGGCCACGTGGCGGTGGGCAACCGCTGGTATGGCTGGCTCTGCGAAAAGCACGGTTTCGAGCCGCTGTCGCACTACCGCCAGCTCGCACGCGCGCACAGCGCACCGCGCCTCAAACCGCCGTTCAACGATGCGGCGCGGCGGGCTGCGGGCTTCAGTGCGGCCGAGCTGGCCGCGCTGCTGGTGCCGTGAAGCGCGGCACCGCGCGGCGCGCAGGAGCACACGCGCTGCTACTTTGGGCCTCACTTTCAGCGCGCAGACGCCGCGACATCCCCCAGTGTGGGGAGCGATGGCGCGACGCAATGCACCAATAGGTACCCAGCCGTCGGGAACGGCGCTGTGGCGGTAAATAGGCATGGTCATGAACAGCGTGCAGGCCTACGATGCGATGCATGGCGGAGCAGAGGATCGGACTGAACGAGTACCTGGGACAAGCGTTTGACCGCATCCCGGTGGCCATGGTCGTTGTCAACCAGAAGGGCGAGATCACGCGACTGAACCAGCTGGCGGAAACCACCTTCGGCTACACCAGCAGCGAGCTGATCGGCCAGCAGGTCGAAGTGCTCATTCCTTCGCGGTATCGGCCCGCGCACCCCGGCTACCGCCAGGGCTTCCTGGCCGAGACCAATGCCCGCCCCATGGGTGCCGGCCGCGACCTGAGCGGCTTGCGCAAGGATGGCAGCGAATTCCCGGTGGAGATCGGCATCAACCCGGTGCAGACGGGCGAGGGCCCGATGATTCTTTCGGTGATCCTGGATCTGAGCGAGCGCAAGCAAAGCGAGAAGCGCATCCAGGACGCCTTGCAGCAAAAAGACCTGCTGCTGCGCGAAGTGCATCACCGCGTGAAGAACAACCTTCAGGTGATCCACAGCCTGCTGGACCTGCAGGCGCTCAAGAGCAAGGACAGCGAGCTCGTGGACATGTTGCGCGACAGCCAGAACCGCGTGCGCTCCATGTCGCTGATCCACCAGACGTTGTACCAGTCGCAGAATTTTGCGCAGGTGGATTTCCAGCGTTTTCTCGGCGAGCTCCTGCCGCGGCTCACCGAGGCCTATGGCTCCCTGTCGAACCAGGTGCGCATCGTCATCAACGCGCACGACGTGAAGTTGCCGATCAACGAGGCCATTCCGTGCGGCCTGATCGTGAATGAACTGGTGAGCAACGCGCTCAAGCACGGTTTCCCAGCCCACCAGGCGGGCCAGGTGGAGGTGGACATTCGGGAAGTTGAGGGCAACTGGATCGAGCTGTCCATCAGCGATGACGGCCAAGGCATCCCGGACGATCTGGACCTGGCGCGCACTGATTCGCTTGGCCTGCAGCTGGTCAACCTGCTCACGCAGCAGCTGCACGGCCAGCTCGAGATCCAGCGGGCCAAACCCACCCGCTTTTCGCTGCGGTTCCAACTGGACACAGCCTCATGAAAAACCCCGCCAGAATCCTGATCGTCGAGGACGAGAGCATCGTGGCCTTCAACCTGCAGCAGCGGTTGTCGCAACTGGGTTACGACGTGCCCCACGTCGCGGTCTCCGGCCAGCAGAGCCTGGACTTCGTCTCCCGCTCGCGGCCCGATCTGGTGCTGATGGACATCCACATCGAGGGGGACATGGACGGTATCGAGGTGGCCTCCCGGCTCAACGAAGACAGCGCGGTGCCCGTGATCTACCTCACCGCGTATTCCGAAGACTCCACGCTCGAACGTGCTCGAAAAACGAGACCGTATGGCTACCTGATCAAGCCCTTTTCCGAACGGGAACTTCACGCCACCATCCAGATGGCGCTGGAGCGTCGGGAAGTGGAGGTGGCGCTTGTGGAAAACCGGCGACTTCTGCAGCAGGCGCTGGATGCGGCCAGCCTGGGCATCCTGGAGCTTGATGCCCCGACAGGCACCATGAGCATCAACCTGCGCTCGGGCGAATTGCTCGACCGCACCACGCGCCAACCGCTGACGCTCGACGACTTCCTGGCGGGCGTCGACACGCGAGATCGCGACGCAGTGGCAGCGCATTTCGCCTCGACCCTGTCGTCGCTGCAGCAATTCAGCGAAGAGTTCCGCCTGACGGGCGATCAATCGCCGCAGCGGTGGATCAAGATCGATGGATGCGCCGTGGAGGGTCAACGCATCAGCGGCGTGTTGCAAGACATTTCCGAGCGAAAGCATGTCGAGATCCGCCTGCGAAGACTCAATGAAGAACTGGAGACACGGGTCTCCGAACGCACCAACGAGTTGCGAGAGAGCCTCAAGGAGCTCGAGACCTTCAGCTACTCGGTGGCGCACGACCTGCGCTCTCCCATTCGGGCCATCGCGGGTCTCAGTTCCGCCTTGCTGGAGGACCACAGGCTGCAACTGGGTGAAGCGGGCACGCAGCTCATCGCGCGCATTGCCGCCAAGAGCACCCAGATGGGCAACCTGATCGATGCCCTGCTCAACCTCTCCCGGCTCTCGAAGATCGCTCCTGAAATGTCCGACGTGAACCTCAGCGGTATCGCGGCGGAAATCATCGAACAACAAATGGAAGCCGAGCCAAACCGGGTGGCCAACATTTACATCGCACCGGACCTGAGGGCCCATGGCGACCCGGTGCTCGTGCGCAGCGTCCTCGACAACCTGCTGCGCAACGCCTGGAAGTTCTGCGCCAGGCGGGAAGTGACGCGCATCGAGGTGGGCCGCGAACAGCGTGACGGGCAAGACGTGTTCTTCGTGCGCGACAACGGCTGCGGTTTCGACATGACCCAGGCCGATCAGCTGTTCAGCCCGTTCCGGCGCCTGCACAGCGACGCCGAGTTCAAGGGCACCGGCATCGGCCTGAGCATCGTTCAGCGGATTGCGGCGCGTCATGGCGGCCGGGTATGGGTGCATGCCGCGCCCGACAAGGGCGCCACCTTCTACTTCACCCTCTCGGCGTGAACCCGCACGCAGGCGCCGGGTACAGCACCGGCGCCGATAATCGGGGATGACTTCCGCATCCCCCACCGCCTTCAACACCCTGCCCCTTTCGCCAGCCATGCTGGCCAACCTGGAGCAGCTGGGCTACACAGCCATGACGCCGATCCAGGCGGCTGCCCTGCCCCCCGCCCTGCTGGGCAAAGACATCATTGCGCAGGCCAAGACCGGCAGCGGCAAGACCGCCGCTTTCGCCCTCACCCTGCTCACCAACCTGAACCCGCGCCGCTTTGCCGTGCAGACGCTGGTGCTGTGCCCCACGCGCGAGCTGGCCGATCAGGTCACCACGGAAATCCGCCGCCTTGCGCGCGCCGAAGACAACATCAAGGTCGTCACGCTGTGCGGCGGCGTGCCCTTGCGCGGGCAACTGGCCACGCTGGAGCACGGCGCGCACATCGTGGTGGGCACGCCCGGGCGGATCATGGACCACCTGGAACGCGGCAGCCTGCAGCTCGACGCCATGAACACGCTGGTGCTCGACGAGGCCGACCGCATGCTCGACATGGGCTTCTTCGACGACATCGTGACCGTCGCCCGGCAGTGCCCAAAGACGCGCCAGACCCTGCTGTTTTCCGCCACCTACCCTGAGGGCATTGCCAAGCTGAGCGCGCAGTTCATGCGCGAGCCGGTCACGGTCAAGGTGGAGGCCCAGCATGCGGGCGCGCAGATCGAGCAGCGCTGGTACGAGGTGAGCGAGACCGAGCGGCTGGACGCGGTCAGCAAGGTGCTCGCGCACTTTCGCCCGGCCAGCACGCTCGCGTTCTGCAACACCAAGGCGCAGTGCCGCGATCTGGTGGCCGTGCTGCAGGCGCAGGGCATCAGCGCGCTGGCCCTGTTTGGCGAGCTGGAGCAGCGCGAGCGCGACCAGGTGCTGGTGCGCTTTGCCAATCGCAGCTGCTCGGTTCTCGTGGCCACCGACGTGGCCGCGCGCGGGCTCGACATTGCGAGCCTGGCCGCCGTGATCAACGTGGACGTGACGCCCGACCCCGAGGTGCACATCCACCGCATCGGTCGCACCGGGCGCGCAGGCGAAAGCGGTCTGGCGCTGAACCTGGCCAGTCTGGACGAGATGGGCAGCGTGGGCAAGATCGAACACCTGCAGGGCCGCGAGTCCGCATGGCACCCGCTGGGCGAACTCCAGCCCACCGGACAGGGGCCGCTGGTGCCGCCCATGGTCACGCTGCACATCCAGGGCGGGCGCAAGGAAAAGATCCGCCCGGGCGATGTGCTGGGCGCGCTCACCGCCGACCTGGGCTACACCCGCGAGCAGGTGGGCAAGATCAACGTGAACGAGTGGTCGACCTATGTGGCGGTGGACCGCGACATTGCCCAGCAAGCCGCCAGCCGGCTCAACGCCGGGCGCATCAAGGGCAAGAGCGTGAAGGTGCGGGTGCTCGAAGACTGAGCGCCGCCACCCTCCACCCATACGAGCAGCCGATCGTGACTTCAGGCGCGCAAGCCGTCACCGCCCGCGAGGCGGATGCCGCGCTGCTCCAGTGGTTTGAGCACCAGGGCTGGCGACCGGCGGCTTTTCAGCGCCAGGTGTGGCGCCACTGGCTGCGGGGCGAGTCGGGTCTGCTCGTCACACCCACCGGCAGCGGCAAGACCCTCGCGGCCTTTGGCGGTGCGTTGCTCGAAGGCCTTCGTGAACAGGGCGCCGGCACAGACGGCAAGGGCCGGCCAGCGGCGGCTTCGCGGTTGCGCGTGCTGTGGGTCACGCCCCTGCGCGCGCTGGCCACCGACACCACCCACGCGCTCACGGCGGCCATCGACGCGCTCGGTCTGCCCTGGACAGTGGCCAAGCGCACCGGCGACGCCACCTCGCGCGACCGGCGCCTGGCCCGC
>NZ_JAHVAB010000086.1 GCF_019264445.1 Hydrogenophaga sp. | reverse complement strand
ATGCGGTGCTGCGTGCCCGGGCCGCTGCGGATGTTGGCCACCTTCGACTTGACGACGTGGTGCGGCGCCTTGCCGGTGAGTGAGCGCGCGACCCAGCCGGTGTCGCCCTCGAAATCGCGCACCTTGACCCAGCTGCCCTTGCGGTCGGTGATCTCCAGCGGGTAGCCCCGCTTGAGTTCCCAGAGCACCGCGCTTTGCGTGCCCGGGCCTTCGCGCATGTTGAGGGTGCTGCCCGCCACACTGACCATGTTCTGCTGCGCATGTGCCGCGCTGGCGCACAGGGCGAGCAGGCACAGGCCGGCGGCGGCCATGAAATGTCGGGCTTGGTGGGTGGCGTTCATTCGCGCAATCTCCTTCTCTCGGGTTGAAAAATGTGAGCTGGTGTGAACACACGCAGCGCGAGAGGTTCCGCCCGAAACGAAGTCAGTGCGAAGCGGTGGCCAGCCGCGCGGCCGACAGGCCGCTGCGCACGGCGCCTTCCAGCGTGGCCGGGTAGGGGCCATCCACATAATCGCCTGCCGCCCACAGCCCGGGCGCCACGGCCTGCGGGGGGCGCACCAGGCCGGGTGTGCAGGCGAAGGTGGCGCGCTTTTCCACCACGGTCTGCACCGCCTGCAGGGTGCCCAGGCCGAGCTGTCGCTGCGCTTGTGCCAGCACACGGGCCTGCAGCGCGTCGCGGTCGTCGGTGCTGGCGCTCACCACGAAGGCCATGAGCCCCTGCATGGCCGCGTCGTGCGGGTGCAGTTGCCCCCGGTCGAACACGAACTGCGCGGGCGCTTCGGTGGCATCGGGCTGCGCCCGCAGCGCGAGCATGGGCGAGGACAGGCGCGCGCCCGGCGCCCAGGCGTACACGGTGGTGATGGCGGTGAACGGCAGGGCGCGCACGGTCCTGGCCCACGCCTTGAGCGATGGCTCGGTGGCCTCGTCGCAAGCGTCGGCGGCCTGGCGCATGGCTTTTTCGGCCGGGCTGGCCGCCGTGGCCCAGATCACCTGGTCAAACGCTTCTTCGCCCGCTTCATGCCCCAGCATCCATTGCGCACCTTGCGGGCGCAGCGTGCTCACGCGCGTGCCGATGCGCAGGCCGGCGGTGCCGCCCTGGCGCTGCAGCCATTGCGCGGCCATGTCGGGGAAGAGGGTGGAGAGATCGGTGCGCGGCAGCAGCAGGCTCGACCCGCTGTAGCCGCCAAAACCGCGCCCGAACAGCGCGTCGCGCAGCACGCGAAGGAACACGGTGGCACTGGCGTCGGTGATCGGTGTGTTCAGCGCCGACACACACAGCGGCTCGATCAGCTCATGCGTCACGCGCGCGGGCAGCCGCTGGCAGAGATCGGCCACGGTGAGCGCCGGGTCGCAGGCAAAGCCCGCGCTTTGCCAGCGCAACGAAGCGCGCACCAGGGCGAGCCGTTCGCCCCAGGGCCAGCCTCGCACGGTGGCGATGGCGGCCAGCGCGTCCAGGGGCGCGGGCCAGCGCGTGGCCCAGGG
The DNA here is from genome assembly GCF_019264445.1 of Hydrogenophaga sp. Taxonomy (GTDB): domain Bacteria; phylum Pseudomonadota; class Gammaproteobacteria; order Burkholderiales; family Burkholderiaceae_C; genus Hydrogenophaga. The sequence goes on along the minus strand of NZ_JAHVAB010000086.1, from coordinate 26,689 downwards.
TGGCGTCTGCAGGCCCGAGCCATCGGGGAACGGCAGGCCCAGGGGCAGGCTCAGGAGGGCTTGTGGCAGGTCCACGCCCACGCGCTGCATCAGCGCCAGGGTGTCGGTGTAGGCGCCAATCAGGATGTGCTGGCCGTTGTCCAGCGCCAGCGGGGGACCGTCCGGCCGCTGCACCGCCAGTGCGCGCGCCCGGCCACCGAGGGTGCGCGTGGCTTCAAACACCGTGACCTGCGCACCGAGCGAGGCCGCCTCGACCGCGGCGGCCATGCCAGCCCAGCCCGCCCCGACGATGGCCAGCTTGCCGCTCAAAGCCTGCCCAGGGCCTGGACCTTCCAGGCGAGCCAGAACTTGCGCAGGGGGGTGAGGCTCACGCGCTGCGTGAGCACCAGCAGGGGGTCGGCAGCGATTTCCTTGAGCAGCGTGCGGTAGATGCTGGCCATCATGAGCCCCGGTTTCTGCGTGCGTCGGTCGGCTTCGGGGAGCAGGGCAAGGGCGTCGTCGTAGGTCTGCAGGGCGCGCGTGCACTGGAACTGCATGAGCGCGGCAAAGCGCCGGTGGAAGTCGGCCAGGTCGGTGCCGGGCGCGGCCCCACGCTGCAGCAGCTCGTGCGCCTTCACGTTGAAGCTCTGCAGTTCATTGACGGGCAGGTAGATGCGGCCGCGCGCGGCGTCTTCACCGACGTCGCGGACGATGTTGGTGAGCTGAAACGCCAGCCCCAGACGGTGGGCGTATTCGGTGGTGCCGATCTGCGTCTGTCCAAAGATGCGCGCCGCCACCTCGCCCACCACGCCGGCCACCAGGTGGCAATAGCGCTGCAGGTTGGCGAAGTCGAGGTAGCGGTTCTGCTCCAGGTCCATCTGGCATCCGTCGATCACGGCCAGCAGGTGGCGGGCTTCGATCTCGTAGGTTTTGGTCAGTGGCATGAGCGCCCGCATGACGGGATGGGTGGGTTCGCCGGCGTAGGCCTGGCCGACTTCGCGCCGCCACCAGGCCAGTTTGGTCTGGGCCACCGCCGGGTCGCTCACCTCGTCGACGACGTCGTCCACTTCTCGACAGAACGCGTAAAAGGCCGTGATGGCCGCGCGCCGTTCCGTGGGCAGAAACAGGAAGGCGTAGTAGAAGCTGCTGCCCGAGGCGGCGGCTTTTTGCTGGACGTAGTCTTGTGGGCTCATGCTGGGGGCGCTTGGGTGCCCAAGTGTAAGCACCGGGCGCTGGGCGACCGCCTCGGTCGGACAACCGAAAGCACGACAAAGATGCTCGGATGCTCTGTCGCGTTAATCCTGCGTTAACAGGGCAGGCCTAGCATGCGCTGGCAATCCTGCAATCCCACGAGGTATCCCATGAACGATTCCAATCGTCGCGTATTCATGCTTCAAGTCGCCGCAGGCAGCACCGTGCTGCTGGCCGCTACCGCGCAGGCGCAGCCCGCCATGGTCAATGAGAAAGATGCCACGGCGGTGTCTTTGGGCTATGTGGCCGATGCCACCAAGACCGACGCGAAGAAGTACCCCAAGTACGCCGCAGGCCAGAAGTGCGGCACCTGCCAGCTCTTCGCCGGCAAGGCAGGCGACGCCAGCGGACCCTGCGGGATCTTCCCCGGCAAGGCGGTGGCGGCCAACGGCTGGTGCAGCGCGTACGTCAAGAAGGCCTGAGCCTCCTTACCGCTGGACTTTGGCCAGCTCCTGCGCCACGAGCGCAAGGAGCTGCTCTCGCCCGAAGCTGGGCAGGCCGCGGCCGTTGACGAAGAAGGTCGGTGTTCTCGTCACCTCCAGCGCGGTGAGGTCTTCCACGTCTTGCTGCAGCGCAGCGGTCACTTCGGGCCGCTGCGCGTCCTGAATCGCTCTGGCCATGTCCAGGCCGGCTTGCTCGGCCGCCTGAAACGCGACAGGTAGATTGGGCTTGCCGTGGTCGGCCCAGGCGGGTTGGGCGGCGAGCACGGCTTCGAGCACCACCGCGTATTTGTTCTGGCGCTTCGCGGCCTCCAGCAGCCGCACCACCTGGTCCGAGCCCTGGTGGAACGGCGCATAGCGGATCACCAGCCGGACGTCATCGGGATGGCGCGCCAGGATGTCCTTGACCACCGGGTAAAAGGCGCGGCAGGTCTCGCACGCGGGATCGAAGAACTCCACGATCGTGACCGGTGCGGCCTGGGGGCCGAACACCGGTGAGTGCATGCGCACCAGCCGGGCCTGCTGTGCGGTGACCTTTTCCATTTGCGAGTTCTGCACCCGCCGTTGGTAGTTGTAAACGCCGAAAGCGAAGGCCACCAGCACGACGCCGAGGATCAGGGAGACGGTGAGTTTCTTGGAGGTCATTGGGGTTTTTTTCCGAGAGAGAGCATCAGCAGGGCGGCGATGGCCACGAAGGCCGCCAGCGAGAGCCAGGGAATGGGAATGCCATGGAGGATTTCGAGCTTCTGGTCGGCGCACGAGACGCCGGCACTGCAGGGAATCCAGGCTTTGGGAATGAACTCGGCCACCAGCAGCGTGTGATAGAGCGCGATGGCGGCACCGAGCAGGGCCAGCGGCAGCGCGTAGACCGCACCTCGGCGGTCGTCGCTGCAGCAGGCCATGCCCAGCATGATGGCGAGCGGAAACATGCAGATGCGCTGGTACCAGCAGAGCTGGCAAGGCACCATGAGCATGACTTCGCCAATGAACAGCGCGCTGGCGGTGGCGACGGTGGCCACCAGCCAGGCCGTCAGCAGATAAAGCCATTGAAGTGGCATGGAAGGACGTCCTGAAAGGGCGGAGCAACAGCGCGCGGACCCGCAGGGGTGCACGCACGAATGGAAGGAGGAGGCGAAGCCGGCTCGCCGCGGCAGGGCGCCCGGCGGATCAGGCGGTGGCCCGGGTCAGGCCCGGGCGACCCACTGAGGCCGGTCGGGCCGCCTGGCGTGGTGCGAGGCGGGCTGCCAGGTGGCGCCGGTGCTCGAAAGGGCGGAGGCGCCGTCGATGGATGGACCCGCTTTGCCGGGGCAGGGCATGGAGCAGCCGTTGTGGCAGGTGCTGCAATCGGCGTGGCCCTCGCCGGCATCGGCGGTGTGCATGTGCGCCGATGCGTGCGAATGGCTGCAATGGCGGGCGCTGGCGTGCGCGGTGTCGTGCGTGACCCGCACGTGTGCCGCCGCCCACGACAGCTGCAGCGGGACGAGCACCCAAAACACGATCACCAGCCACGAACGCATCGCGGGATTGTAGGAGCCCACTCAGCGCCTTGGCGGGTGAGAGGCTTCAATGGGCATGGCCATGGTGGCTGTGGTCGTCGCTGCCCCCGGAGAGCTCATGGCGCGCCTGTCGCAGCACCAGCCAGCCGCCGTGCAGCGCCAGGCTGGCCATGAGGCTGGCCACGAGCAGGTCGGGCCAGGCGCTGCCGGTGCCGAAAACGCCCAGGGCGGCCAGCATGACGGCGATGTTGCCGATGGCGTCGTTGCGCGAACACAGCCACACGCTGCGCATGTTGGCATCGCCCTCCCGGAAGGCATAGAGCAGCCACGCGACGGCGACGTTGGCGATGAGCGCCAGCGCGCCGATCGCGCCCATGGTGGGCGCATGAGGCACATCACCGCGCCACACGGACCACACCGCACTGGCCAGAATGAAGAGACCAAAGCCCATCATGCTGAACGCCTTGAGCAGGGCCGCCCGCGCCCGCCATGCCAGTGCCGACGCCAGCACCGCGAGCGAAATGCCGTAGTTCAGCGCGTCACCGGCGAAGTCGATCGCATCGGCCAGCAGCGAAAGGGAACCGGCGCGCCAGCCCGCGAAGATTTCCATCAGGAACATGGCGGCGTTGACGAGCAATGCGATCCACAGGATGCGGCGGTAGCGACCGAGGTTGACGATCTCGCCGGCCTGGGGCGTGTCGTGGGTGTGGCAATGAGCAGACATGGTCTTTCCTTTCGATGGGGGTATTGAAAACCCTGGAGCGGCTACAGTGTCAAGCCCGTTGCGGGAATGCCCCGCCTGATGCGAAGGAGATGCGGCCATGCAGATCAAGGAGCTTGCCCGTGCCACGGGCGTGGATGTGGAAACCATTCGTTTTTACGAAAAGGAAGGGCTGTTGCCCGCGCCCGCCCGGCATGGCAATGGTTACCGCAACTACGACCAGCCGCACCTGGAGCGCCTGTCGTTCATCCGCCATTGCCGTGCGCTGGACATGCCACTGGCCGACGTGAAGCGCCTGCTGGGTTTTGTGGACGACCCGCAGGGCCATTGCGTCAATGTGGACGACCTGGTGGACGAGCAACTGAGCCGGGTGCGCGCCCGCCTCAAGAGCATGCGCGCGCTGGAGAAACAATTGCTGCAACTTCGTTCACGCTGCAATGGAGAGCACCACGACGGTGCGTCCTGCGGCATCCTGGCCGACCTGGTGTCGGCGGCCCACGGCGAGGCCTGTGCCTGCCATCCGGCATCCTGAGTCTGCGAGGTCGTCATGGAGTTTGTGCGCCTTGCGGCTCTGTTTGCCATCACCGCTGTGGCCGAAATCGTGGGCTGCTACCTCACATGGCTCGTGCTCAAGCAGGGCAAGGCCTGGGTGTGGCTGTGGCCAGCGGCGCTGGCGCTGGGCCTGTTTGCCTGGCTGCTCACCCTGCATCCCACGGCGGCCGGGCGCGTGTATGCCGCGTATGGCGGCATGTACATCGTGGTGGCGCTGGGTTGGCTGCGGGTGGTGGATGGCGTTGCGCTCACCCGTTGGGACCTGGCGGGAGCGCTGATTGCCCTGATCGGTATGGCGGTGATCGCCTTGCAACCCCAGGGGGCCTAGCACGTCGGGTGCGGCCCCTCGCGATCACCGATCTGTTCAGACCCCCGGCCAGCCGGCGCGGGTCTTCGATCGAGCGACACGTTGAAAGGGCCCTGCCATGACATCCATCACCTCCCTGTTCGACAAGAACCGCCTGCTGGCGGCGCTGTCTCGCGCCGAGTGGCTGCAGCTGGAACCCGATCTGGAGTGGGACGAGTTGCCTGCGGGTGCGGTGCTCCACCGGGTGGGCGCCGAGCTGCGCCATGTGTATTTTCCGGCGAGCGCCACGGTGTCGCTCGTGTCGTCGCTGGCCAGTGGCGCCTCGTGCGAGGTGGCGGTGGTGGGCAGCGAAGGTGTGGTGGGCGTGTGCGCTTTCATGGGCGACCCGCGCGCACTGAGCGACGCCATCGTGCAGCGCCCGGGTCATGCGTACCGCATGGCGGTGCCGGCGCTGCTGCACCACACCCAGCGCTCGCCCGAGGTGATGCAGCACCTGTTGGCCTACACCCAGGCGCTGTTCACGCACATGTCGCAATCGTCGGCCTGCAACCGGCACCACGCGCTGGACCAGCAACTCTGCCGCTGGCTGCTGGAGCACCTGGATCGGCAGGGCGACGCCGACATTCATGCCACGCAGGAACACATCGCGGGCCTGCTGGGCGTGCGGCGCGAAGGCGTGACCTGCGGCGCGCTCAAGCTGCAGAAGGCGGGCGTGATCGAGTACCACCGGGGCCGCATCACCGTGCTGGACCGAGACGCGCTGGAGTCGCGCAGCTGCGAGTGCTACGGTGCCGCGCGCCGGGGCTATGACCGGTTGAGCTGTGTGCACAGCCATGCCGGTGGCCGCGAACTGCTGCCCCGCCTGCCAGGCCAGCGCGGCGGGCTGCAGGCGGCCTGAGCGCAGGGTTGCCGGGCGGTGTGTGCGCAGGCGCACAGACCGGCAGACGGGAGACAGGCGATCCTGTGACCTCAATCCAAGAGGAGCCCGCATGAACCAGCCAGCGCCGAAGACGGCACCCCACACCGCGACCCAACACGCGCGCATCGTCGGCAGGGTCGAGTACCGAGAGGGCGACGGGCCCAACATCGTCATTCGCCCGGGGCCCGTGAAGGTGGAAACCGGGCTCAACGACGCCACGCTGAGCTGGGAAGACGGTGAGGTGCGCGGCTCGACCGCCATCCCGCTCACCGACTTCAAGCGCTATGTGAAGGAAGGCAAGATCGAGCTCGCCGCCTGATCACCCGGCGGCGAAGCGCGTGCTTCAGACGGTCTGCGGCTGCAGGAACACGCGCGCCTTCTTGGGCGACACCACCAGCGTGTCGCCTTCGCGGAAACCCAGCTCCTTGAAGCGCTCGGCCGACATGCGGGCTTCGATCAGCGGGTCTTGCCCGGGGCGGCTGGTGCTCTCCACCGGCAGCAACTCCAGCCGCGCAATCGGGCCCACCACCACGGCGCGCTCCAGCTGGGCGACGATGCCCGTGAGGCCCTCGGCGTAGCGCTGCACGTCCAGGTCGTGCGGGCGCACATAGGCGAAGGCCTTGGCATCGCGCGCGCTGGCGTGCTCGGGCGAGTCGATCGACACGCCGTCCAGGTGCAGCAGCCCCTCGTGGGCGCGGCCATGGAAGAGGTTCACATCGCCCAGGAAGCCATACACGAACGGGCTGGCCGGGTGGTCCCACACCTCTTGTGGCGCACCAATCTGCTCCACCTGTCCCTGGTTCATCAGCACCACGCGGTCGGCCACTTCCAGGGCTTCTTCCTGGTCGTGTGTGACGAACACGCTGGTGACATGCAGCTCGTCGTGCAGGCGGCGCAGCCAGCGGCGCAGTTCCTTGCGCACCTTGGCATCGAGCGCGCCAAAAGGCTCGTCGAGCAGCAGCACCTTGGGCTCCACGGCGAGTGCGCGGGCCAGTGCAATGCGCTGGCGCTGACCGCCCGAGAGCTGCGACGGGTAACGGTCTGCCAGCCAGTCCAGCTGCACCAGCTTGAGCAGGTCCATCACCTTGGCCTTGATTTGTGCGTCGCTCGGGCGCTGGCCGCGCGGCTTCACGCGCAGGCCAAAGGCCACGTTCTCCAGCACCGTCATGTGACGAAACAGCGCGTAGTGCTGGAACACGAAGCCCACGTTGCGCTCGCGCACGTGCACATCGGTGGTGTCTTCGCCGCTGAACAGGATATTGCCGGTGTCCGGCGTCTCCAGCCCGGCAATGATGCGCAGCAGCGTGGTTTTGCCGCAGCCCGACGGGCCCAGCAGCGCGAGCAGCTCACCCGAGTGGATGTCCAGGTTGACGTTCTTCAGCGCCTGGAAGGTGCCGAACTGCTTGTTGATGTCGCGGATTTCAATGCTCATGATGTCTGTCCCAACAGGGTGTTGGCGGGGGAGGGCCGCTCGGGCGGCAGCTCGGCCAGGGCCTTCATTTCTCGTTCCATCTTCCACTCGGCGACCGACTTGATCACCAGCGTGACCAGTGCCAGCAAGGCCAGCAGCGAGGCCACGGCAAAGGCCGCCACCGACTGGTACTCGTTGTAGAGAATCTCCACATGCAGCGGCATGGTGTTGGTCTGACCGCGAATGTGGCCCGACACCACCGACACCGCACCGAACTCGCCCATGGCGCGTGCGTTGCACAGGATCACGCCGTAGATAAGGCCCCACTTGATGTTGGGCAGCGTCACGTACCAGAAGGTCTGCCAGCCGGAGGCGCCCAGCACGATGGCCGCCTGCTCTTCGTCGTTGCCCTGCGCCTGCATCAGCGGAATGAGCTCGCGCGCAATGAAGGGGAAGGTGACGAAGACCGTGGCCAGGATGATGCCGGGCACGGCGAACACGATCTTGATGTCGTGCTCGGCCAGCCACGGGCCCAGCCAGCCCTGCGCGCCAAACACCAGCACGTAGATCAGGCCCGCCACCACCGGCGACACCGAGAAGGGCAGGTCGATCAGCGTGGTGAGGAAGGACTTGCCACGGAACTCGTACTTGGCCACCGCCCAGGCCGCGGCCACGCCGAAGACCAGGTTCAGCGGCACGGCAATGGCGGCGGTGAGGAACGTGAGGCGAATGGCAGACCACGCGTCCGGGTCCTTCAAGGCCTCGAGGTAAGCGTCAAGGCCTTTGCGCAGGGCCTCGGTGAACACCGCGGCCAGCGGCAGCACCAGAAACAGGAACATGAACACCAGCGCCACGCCGATGAGCGTGCGGCGCACCCACGCCGACTCGGTGGTGCCCTTGTGCGCCGTGCGAACGGAAGCGGCGGTGCTCATTGCAGGTTCCCCCCCGAACGCTGGCGCTGCCAGCTCTGCAGCCCGTTGATGAGCAGCAGCAGCGCGAACGAGAACACCAGCATGACCGTGGCCACGGCGGTGGCGCCGGCGTAGTCGTACTGCTCCAGCTTGCTGATGATGATCAGCGGCGTGATCTCCGACACCATGGGCATGTTGCCGGCGATGAAGATCACCGAGCCGTATTCACCCACCGCGCGCGCAAACGCCATGGCAAAGCCCGTAAGCAGGGCCGGCGCGATGCTCGGGAAGATCACGCGGCTGAAGGTCTGCCAGCGCGTGGCGCCCAGGCAGGTGGCGGCTTCTTCGAGTTCTTTCTCGGTGTCTTCGAGCACGGGTTGCACCGTGCGCACCACGAAAGGCAGGCCGATGAAGATCAGCGCGATCACCACCCCGTTGGGGTTGAACGCCAGCTGGATGCCCAGCGGCTCGGTGTACTGGCCAATCCAGCCGTTGCCGGCCAGCAGCGCGGTGAGCGAAATACCGGCCACGGCGGTGGGCAGCGCAAAGGGCAGGTCCACCAGCGCATCCACGATCTTCTTGCCCGGGAACGTGTAGCGCACCAGCACCCACGCCACCAGCAGGCCAAACACGGCGTTGACCGTGGCCGCGATGAGCGAGGCACCAAACGTGAGCTTGTAAGACGCCACCACGCGCGGCGCGGTGACGGCTTCCCAGAACTGCGGCCAGGTCAGCGTGAACGTCTTGAAGATGAGGGCCGAGAGCGGGATCAGCACGATCAGGCTGAGGTAGAGGATCGTGAAGCCCAGCGTGATGTTGAAGCCCGGCAGCACGCGGCGCGTGGCGCGGCGTGGCGTGGTCTTTCCTTGCCGGGCGACGTCGCCACCCAGCACAGCGGATGAGGCGGAAGCCATTTATTTGCCGACCGTGTACAGCTTGTCGAACTGACCGCCGTCGTTGAAGTGCACCTTCTGCGCTTCACCCAAGGAGCCGAAGTACTGCTCGACGGTGAACAGCTTGATGGGCTTGAACGCCGTGGCGTACTTCTTCAGCACTGCTTCGTTGCGCGGGCGGATGTTGTGTTTGGCGGCGATTTCCTGGCCCTCGGGGCTGTAGAGGAAATCGAGGTACGCCTTGGCCTCGGCGGCCGTGCCCTTCTTGGCCACCGTGCGCTCGACGATGGCCACCGGGTTCTCCGTCACGATGGACGCGCTGGGGTGCACGGCGTCGACCTTGCCCTTGCCGAACTCGTTGTCGACCGACACGACCTCGGACTCGAACGTCACCAGCACGTCGCCGATGTTGCGTTGCAGGAACACGCCGGTGGCGTCACGGCCGCCGCGCGCCAGCACCGGCACGTTCTTGTAGAGCTTGCCCACGAACTCGGCGGCCTCGGCGTCGCTGCCGCCCTTGCTGCGCACATAGCCCCACGCGGCCAGGTAAGCCATGCGGCCGTTGCCGCCGGTCTTGGGGTTCACCACGACCACCTGCACGCCGGGCTTGATGAGGTCGTCCCAGTCCTTGATGCCCTTGGGGTTGCCGTTGCGCACCAGGAACAGCATGGTCGAGGTGGTGGGGGCGGCACTGTTGGGGAATTTCTGGCGCCAGTCCTTGGCAACCACGCCCTTGTCGGCCAGGAAGTCCACGTCGGTCGTCGTGTTGAAGGTCACCACGTCGGCCTCCAGGCCATCGGCCACGGCGCGCGCCTGCGCGCTGGAACCGGCGTGCGACTGGTCGACCTTGATGTCTTTGCCGGCCGATTTCTTGTAGCTCGCCGCAAAGGCCACGTTGATGTCCTTGTAGAACTCACGGGCCACGTCGTACGAGACGTTGAGCAGCGTGGTCTGGGCGCCCGCGAGCGCAGAAGTGGACAGGGCGACGGCCGCGAGCGCAGCGCGCAGGGTGTTTTTCATGGGAAAGCTCCAGATCGGAAACAGGATGTGACGAATTCTGGGCGCCGACCCTGAGATTCCCAACGACTTTGTTCTTGTTTCTTTATGCGGGTGAGGAATAAGCGGCGCCATCCACGGGCTCGGCGAGGCGGCTGCCGGCCGGCACTTCGGCCCCGAGCGATTGCAGCAGCGCCAGGCCCAGCGGCCAGGGGCCGTGGCCCGAATCCACGTTGATGTGGCCGGCGTCGTTGAGCCGCACGAACTCGCTGCCCCAGGCGCGGGCGTAGGCGCCGGCCGTGCGCACCGGGCAGTAGGGGTCGTTGCTGCTGGCCACGAGGATGCTGCGGTAAGGCAGGCGCTGGTAAGGCACCGGCGCGAAATCGGCCAGCACGCCCCGGCGCTCCGGGTCGGCCGGTGCCACCAGCAGCGCGCCGTGAATGCGCTGCGCGATGGCGGGCGGCAAGTGTGTGGCCGTGATGCAGCCCAGGCTGTGGGCCACCACCACCACGGGGCCGGGCGCTTGTTCGATGGTCTCGCTCAGGCGCGCCACCCACGACTGGCGCACGGGCGCCACCCAGTCGTCCTGCTCCACACGAAGCACAGAAGGCAGGCTGTCGGCCCAGAGGGTTTGCCAGTGGCCCGGGCCGGAGTTGCGCCAGCCGGGAAGGATGATGACGGTGGGAGAGGGCATGGCGCATTGTGGGCAGCGCATCCCCGATGGCCAACGAACATGAAGTGGTTTGCTTATGGAGCCATCGCATAAGGCCGCGGCAGGCGGCGTGGGTGTCAGGCGCGCCGATTGCCCTTGCGACGCGCAGGCCTGTCCTGTCGCCGGCCCGCGTGTCACAAGGAGAAGCCATGGAACACCGCCACCCACCGCCTGACCAGGCGCTCGCCGAACACCCGCTGGACTACTCGGACCCCGACCTGCGCGCTTACGCCGAAGAGCAGGCCGAGGACATTCTGGACACCATCGTTCACTACATGCCGGTGGTGCTGCCCTGCATGGGCGCCTTGCTGATCTTCATGCTGGCGTTCATTGCGGTGTTCATGGCTTGAGCCTGGCTCAGGTCGTCAGACGCTTCCTACAGCCGCATTTTTTCTCTTCCTACAGCGCCCGCCTGCGTTCAATTTGACACTCACGTCTCGTTCAGAAACGGTCTGACATCAACACAGGAGACGGCCATGCGGGAGTTCATTCGGTTGTGTGTGATCACGGTGGCCAGCATGGTGGCCATCGCATCGGTGCTGCACCTCAGCGTGGCGCTGGGCCAGAACGAGTCGCCCACCGACGCGCTCATCTCGCTGGGCATGTCGCTCGGGGCGTTCGGCCTGTGGGGCCTGTTCGACCGCGGCTCGCCCAAGGCAGCGCTGCCGATGCCTTGAGCCGGTATGCCGTCGCAGCGGTGGTTCAGGCCACCGCTTCGATGATGCGGATCTCGCGGTCCGCGCCATCGCCCAGCGCTTTCAGCGCTTCCTGGTAGGCCGGGCTGTCGTGCGCGCCGGTGGCGTGGGCCACGCTGTCGAACTCGATCAGCACCACGCGCTGCTGGATGGCGGATTCGTAAATCTGCGCGGGCATGCCGCGCGCCAGAAAGCGCCCGCCAGCGGCCTGGATGGCGGGGGCCGCCAGCTGGGCGTACGCGGCGAGCGCGGCGGGGTCGTTGATGGAGCGGTAGGTGGCGATCCAGTAGGCCTTGGGCATGTGGGTTCCTGCGTGAAGTGGGGGAGAGGTCGAGAACGCTGGATTGTCGACCAACTCCCGTTCACGCGTCACGGCGCTGCAGGCGCGCGCCAGACGATCTCGTTCACGTTGAGCTTGCGCGGGATGATGCCCAGCGCGTGGAAGGTGTCGGCCAGTTGCTGTTGTTGCGCCACATGCGCGTCGGTCACGGGGCCGAGCGAGAACTCGGCGCGGGCGAAAGCCGTCGACCAGGACTTCACATCGATGCCGGTGGCTTCGGCCGCGAGCGTGGCGAGTTCTTCGCGGTGCTGGCCCGCCCAGAGGGTGACCTTGCGGATTTCATCCAGCACGGTGGCGAGCACCGCAGGGTGCTGCGTGGCAAACGCGCGCGACGCGATGAAGTACGACGAACTGGCCAGGCGCTTGTCTGATGTGTCGGCGATCACGCGGGCGCCGTAGCGCTCTTCGGCAATGGCGTAGTAGGGGTCCCAGACGACCCAGGCGTCGATGTTGCCGCCGTTGAAGGCGGCGGTGGCGTCGGCCGGGGAGAGGTAGGTGGGCACGATGTCGTCGAACTTCAGGCCCGCCTGGGCCAGGGCTTTCACGGTGACGTTGTGGGCGCTGGACCCTTTGCCAAAGGCGACCTTCTTGCCTTTGAGGTCGGCCAGGGTCTTGATGGGTGAGTGCTTCGGCACCAGCACCGCGTGTTGTGCCGACGGTGTGGCGGCGGCGTACACCAGGTGGGAGCCGCCGGCCTGCGCAAAGATGGGTGGCGTGTCGCCCACGGAGCCGAGGTCGATGGCGCCCGCGCCCAGGGCTTCGAGCATGGGCGGGCCGAACTGGAACTCGACCCACTTCACGCTCGTCACGCCCAGCGCCTTCAGGCGCGTTTCAATCGCTTGCTGCTTCTTCACCAGCACCAGAATGGCCGAGCCCTTCTGGAAGCCGATGCGCACTTCCTTGGGCAGCGGGGTCTGGGCCAGGGCCGAAGAGCCCAGGCCCGTGGCCCAGGCCGAGAGCGCGAGCAGGGCGCGGCCGATATCGCGGCGGCGCAGTGCAGGGGTGGGTGGTGGGTTCAAGGCAGGCTCCTTCAAGTGTGTTGAGAGCTGCGCAGGTTAGGCGTGGCGCACGGCGAAGTCGAATGCGCTGTGCGCGCTTGCTTATTCGCTTTTTTGTACGGTGTGCCGGGCGCAGCGTCACACGGTGATGAGCTCGTCGTTCAGCGCCTCTTCCACCATCTGCCGCGTGAGGCTGGGGGCGAAGTTTTCGATGAAGCTGTACGCGTAACCACGCAGCCAGGTGCCGCGCCGCACCGCCAGGCGCGTCACGTTGATCTCGAAGAGGTGGCGTGCGTCGAGGGCTTGCAGGTGGCGGTCGCGGTCGCTGTCAACGGCAATGGACGCCACGATGCCCACGCCCATGCCGAGCTCCACATAGGTCTTGATCACGTCCGCGTCCATGGCGGTGATCACCACGTTGGGCTTGAGCCCTTGCTTGGCGAACGCGTCGTCGATGTGCGAGCGGCCGGTGTAGCCCTGGTCGTAGGTGATGACGGGGTGCTCGGCGAGCTGCTGCAGCGTCAGCGGCGCATCGATGCGCAGCAGCGGGTGGCCGTGGGGCACCACGATGCTGTGCGTCCAGCGGTAGCAGGGCAGCGTGACCAGCTGCGGGTAGCTGGCCAGCGCCTCGGTGGCAATGCCGATGTCGGCTTCGCCGGCAATCAGCATCTCGGCCACCTGCTTGGGCGATCCCTGGTGCAGGTTGAGCGTGACCTGCGGGAACAGCGCGCGAAAGTCGCGCACGGCGTGCGGCAAGGCGTAGCGCGCCTGCGAGTGCGTGGCCGCAATCGACAGGCCACCCTCGAGCCGCGACACGAATTCCCTGCCCGCCTGCCTGAGGTTGTCCGCCTCCTGCAGGAGGCGCTCCACGATGGGCAGCAGCGTCTGGCCCGGGGCGGTGAGGCCCGTGAGGCGCTTGCCGGCGCGCGCGAAGATGGTTACGCCCAGCTCCTCCTCCAGCTCGCGGATCTGCCGGCTCACGCCAGGCTGCGAGGTGTAGAGCATGGCCGCCACCTCGGTGAGGTTGAAACCGTTGCGCGCCGTCTCACGCACCGACCGGAGTTGCTGGAAGTTCATGAGCGGCCTTTCAATGCGGCGCGGTCACGAAAGAGACGACGCCGTCCAGAGGCAGCGCGGAACTGGCTTTGCCAGGCCGCAGATGCCGCCCCCTGGAGGGGGTCGCGCGAAGCGCGGCGGGGGGTGTCATAGCAGCGCGTCTGCCCAGATATTTTTCGCCCAGGACTTCGCGTACTGGCCTTCGAGCGGGTTGGACTGCGGCGACAGCCCGCCTGCGCCCGCCACGGGCACCAGCGTCTTCTGCTCGGTGTTCCATTTGTGGACCGAGGCCACGTGCACCACGTCGGTGTCGCTCACGAAGCTGTAGCAGGTGTTGGCAATGATCGGCTCGGGGTTGACGGCGCGGCCCTGGATGAGCGCGATGACTGCGTCTGCAGCGACCTTGGCGTGGTTGTTGGCCATGAAGCCGGACTTGGGCATGCCCGGTGCGGAGAGCGTCGCGTCGCCCAGCACGTGAATGCCCGGCGCCACGGTGGACTCGAAGGTCTGGAAGTTGACGCCGCACCACTTGTTGTTGGCGGTGATGAGGCCCGCGGTCTGCGCGATGCGCCCCGCCTGCTGCGGCGGCACCACGTTGAGCACACCGGCGCGCACGGTTTCAAACTGCAGTTCGATCGTGCGGTTGGCAGCGTCCACGCGCAGCAGTTCGCTGTTGGGCTTGTATTCGACGATGCCGGGGTAGAGCTCGTTCCAGGCCTTGAGGAACAGGGCCTTCTTGGAGGTGATGTCCGGGTTGGCGTCGAGCACCAGCACCTTGGCGCGCGGCTTGTGCTGCTTGAAGTAATGGGCCACTTGCGCAGCGCGTTCGTAGGGGCCGGGCGGGCAGCGGTAGGGCGCCTTGGGAATGTGCAGCGCATACACACCGCCATCGGGCAGGGCTTCGAGCTGGCGGCGCAGGGCCACCGTTTGCGGGCCCGCTTTCCAGGCGTGCAGCACCTGGTTCTGGGCTTCGGCGGTCTGCAGGCCAGGCACCTGGTCGAACTGGAAGTCCACCCCGGGCGAAACGATCAGGCGGTCGTACTTGAGCGTGTCGCCGCGCGCCAGGCGCACTTCCTTCTTGCCGGCATCGATGGCGGTGGCCTCGTCGCGCACCACGCGCACGCCGTATTTCTTCTGCAGCGTGTCGTAGCCGGTGGTGAGGTTCTCGATCTTCTCGGAGCCACCGAGCACGAGGTTGCTCAAGGGGCAGGAGACGAAGGCCGCCTCGCGCTCGACGAGCACCACTTCCATCTCGGGCGCCCACTGGCGGATGTACTTGGCGGCGGTGGCGCCCCCGAAGCCGCCCCCGATCACGACCACGCGGGCCTTGGGCGTGGAGAGGCTGGCGCAGCCGGGCAGGGCGAGTGCCACGGCGGCGCCGCCTGCGGCGGTGAGCAGGTGTCGGCGGTGGATGCGTGTCATGGGTTCTCCTCCTCGTTATCGGGGTTGGCGCGAAAAGTGGGTGGCCAGGCGTTCAAGCTCGGCGTCGCTGTAGCCCTTGGCGTGCTGGTGCATCACGGTGGCGGGCAACTGGTCGCGCTTGTAGGCGAGCAGCTTGGTCAGCAGCACTTGCTTGTCCTGTCCATTGATGGATGGAATCGCGCTGTTGCTTTTGCCGTCGGTGCCGTGGCAGGCCGCGCACGAAGCGGCCCATGCGCGGGCTTGCAGGTCGGGGGTCTGGGCGTGTGCGGCGCTGCAGAGCAGCAGCGTGGCCCATCCGATGGTGTATTTCATGGGAGGTTCTTCATGTTCTGCAGATCGAACGACGGCGTCACAACTTCGCGATGGAGACTTCCGTGGACTTCACCAATGCCACGACTTCGGAGCCGACTTTCAGGTCGAGGTCTTTCACCGAACGTGTGGTGATGACCGAGGTGACGATGCCCCAGGGCGTTTCGACGTCGACTTCGGAGACGACATCGCCCTGGATGATTTCGCGGACCTTGCCTTTGAACTGGTTGCGCACGTTGATGGCTTGAATGGACATGGTTTCTTTCAGTGGGTTTGTGGTTGGGAAAAGGGACTCAGACCGCCCAGCGCAGGGCGTGGGCGGGTGCGGGTGGCCAGGGCGCGTCGCTGGATGGCCTGTCGAGGTCGGGCACCTGCAGCACGCGGTCCAGGATGCGTTTCTCGATGGCGGCAAACGTGGCGTCGCCGCGCGAACGCGGGCGCGCCAGCGGCACGCGCTCGTCCAGCGCAATCGCGCCGTCTTCGATCAGGATCACGCGGTCGGCCAGGGCCACGGCTTCCTGCACGTCGTGCGTGACCAGCAGGGCGGTGAAGCCATGGCGCTTCCACAGGCCTTCAATGAGTTCGTGCATCTCGATGCGGGTGAGGGCGTCGAGCGCGCCCAGCGGCTCGTCGAGCAGCAGAAGCTGGGGCCGGTGCACCAGCGCACGCGCGAGCGAGACGCGCTGGCGCTGACCGCCGGAGAGCTTGGCGGGCCAGTCGCCCAGGCGGTCGCCCAGGCCGACCTGGCCGAGCACGGCCTCGGCGTCCTTGCGGCGCTCTTTGGGCAGACCGAGTGCCACGTTGTCGATCACGCGCTTCCAGGGCAGCAGGCGCGCGTCCTGAAACATGATGCGTGTGTCTTGATGCAGGCCATTCACCGGCTGGCCGTCCAGCAGGAGCTCGCCGCCGCTGGCCTTTTCAAGCCCGGCGACCAGGCGCAAGAGCGTGCTCTTGCCGCAACCGCTGCGGCCCACGATGGCGACGAATTCGCCGGGCTCGATGGTGAGCTGGTTGTCGCGCAGCACCTCGCGCGCGCCGTAGCGCTTGCTCAGGTGCCGCAACTGCACGCGCACGCCGGGCGATGTGTCCGTTCGGGCCTGGGCGAGCCCTTCGACAGGCTCAGGGCGAACGGAGGAGAGGGGTGTGGTCATGGCGTCAGCCCTGCGGTTTGAACAGCGGCGCATCCACCGCGTTGACGCGGCGCGGCAGCAGCTTCTCGGCCAGGAAGGTGTCGGCGATCTTTTGCTGCTCGGCAATGTTCTGGGACGTGACGGGGCGCACGGCGTAGCTGCGCTTGCCGTTGGCCTGCTCCACGATGGCGGCGTCCAGGCCCCAGAAGGGCGCGAGCAGTGCGGCGGCTTCCTTGGGGTTCTGCTTCACCCAGCGGCCGGTTTTCTCCAGCTCGGTGTAGAGCACGCCGAGCACGTCGGGCCGTGCCTGTGCAAAGCGCGTGCTCGCCAGGTAGTAGCGCTGGTAAGAAGCCAGCCCGGTGCCGTCGGCCAGCACGCGGGCGCCGGCCTGTTTCTGCGCTGCAGAGAGGAACGGGTCCCAGACCACCCAGGCATCCAGCGAGCCGCGCTCGAAGGCGGCGCGGCCATCGGCCGGCGTGAGGTAGGCGGGCTCGATGTCGGCGAAGGACAGGCCGGCTTTCTCCAGCGCGGCGATCAGCAGGTAGTGCACGCCGGCGGCCTTGGCGAAGCCCACGCGCTTGCCCTTGAGCTCGGCCACGCTCTTGATCGGCGAATCGGCGCGCACCAGGATCGCCTGCGCGGTGGGCGAGGGCGCTTCCTGTGCCACGAAGGTGAGCTGCGCACCGGCGGCCTGCGCAAACACCGGCACGGTGTCGGCCACGTCGGCGCTGACATCGATGTTGTCCAGGTTCAGCGCTTCGAGCAGCGGCAGGCCGCTGGTGAACTCGTGCCAGCTCAGCGCCACGCCCAGCGGCGCCAGGCGCTGCTCCAGCGTGCCCTGCAGGCGCAGCACGGCGATCAGCGTGGACGATTTCTGGTAACCCAGGCGCACGGTGCGCGGCGCGTTGCCTTGCGCCAGCGCCACGCCGGCAGCGATGGAACCCAGTGCGCCCAGCGCGGCGCGGCGATTGAAGGGGGACGATTTCATGTGTGACTTTCAGATGAGAGAGGCGGTGGCGTGAGGGGTATCAGTCCAGGGGCAGCAAGGATCCGGCTTTGCCGGTCCGAGCTGCCGTCCCCCATCCAAGCGCCGAAGGCGCGCCAGAGAGGGGGGAAGCCGCGCAGCGGCGCAGGGGGGTGTTCACGTCTGGTAGCCGGGGTGCCAGCGCAGCCAGTACGTTTCGAGGCTGCGGGCGAACACGTCGGCCAGCTTGCCCAGGGCCGCGTAGAGCAGGATGCCCACCAGCACCACGTCGGTTTGGAGGAACTCGCGGGCGTTCATCGTCAGGTAGCCAATGCCGGCCTGCGCGGAGATGGTCTCAGCCACGATCAGGATCACCCACATCAGGCCGAGCGAAAAGCGCAGGCCGACCAGGATGGACGACAGCGCGCCGGGCAGGATGATCTGCGTGTACAGGCCCCAGCGCGAAAGGCCGTAGGTGCGCCCCATTTCGATCAGGCCCGGGTCCACGTTGCGGATGCCGTGGAAGGTGTTCAGGTAGATCGGAAAGAACACCGCCACCGAGATCAGGAACAGCTTGGCGGCCTCGTCGATGCCGAACCACAGGATCACCAGCGGAATGAGCGCGAGCGCCGGGATGTTGCGCACCATCTGCACGCTGGAGTCCAGCAGGGTTTCGAAGAAGCGCACCGAGCCGGTGAGCAAGCCCAGCAGCAGGCCCAGGCCGCCGCCAATGGCCAGGCCGATCAGCGCGCGGCCCGCGCTCACCTTCACATGGGTCCAGAGTTCGCCTGATATGGCGAGCGTCCAGAACGCCGACACCACCGCGCTGGGCGCTGGCAGCACGCGGGTGGACAGCCAACCGAGTGAAGAGGACAGCTGCCACACCACCAGCAGCAACACCGGCACCAGCCAGGGCAGGGCGCGCTGCCCCACGGCGCGCAGCGCCTGGCCGAGCAGCGGGCCCAGGGGCCGCGTGGGCAGGAGCCCCCAGCCGGGTGCGTCGATGGTGTCGGGCACCGGGGTGACCGGGGCTTCCCGGAAAGTCTGTGAGGTCGTCATGCGTGGTGCTCCTGGGACAGGTCGGCTTCGAGGCACCCCAGCGTGTGGCCCGCCGCCAAGGCAAGCGGCCGGTGGTGGATGGCGTGGAGGCGGCTCATGGCGAAGGCCCCTCAGCTCTGCGCCGCGCGCGGCACGAATACATTGGCCACCGTTTCGCCGAACGGGCCGGTGAGCACCTGGCCCGGCAGCTTGTTCTGCGCGCTGCGCGAGAGCAGCGGAAACACCAGCTCGGCAAAGCGGTAGGCCTCTTCCAGGTGGGGGTAGCCCGAGAAGATGAAGTTCTCCAGGCCGAGCGCGGCGTACTCTTCAATGCGCGCGGCCACCTGCTGCGGGTTGCCCACCAGCGCCGTGCCTGCGCCACCGCGCACCAGGCCCACGCCCGCCCACAGGTTGGGGCTGATCTCCAGCGCTTCGCGGGTGCGCTTGGCGCCACCGGCGTGCAGCGCGGCCATGCGGCGCTGGCCTTCGGAGTCCATCTTGGCGAACGCGGCCTGCGCCTTGTTCACCACCTCGTCGTCCAGGCGGCTGATGAGGCGGTCGGCATCGGCCCAGGCTTCCTCTTCGGTCTCGCGCACGATCACATGCAGGCGAATGCCGAACTTGACCGTACGCCCGTGCTTGGCGGCCCGTGCCTTCACGTCGGCCACTTTCTTGGCCACCTCCGCCGGGGGCTCGCCCCAGGTGAGGTAGGTGTCGACCTGCTCGGCCGCCAGGTCGTGCGCCGCCTCGGACGAGCCGCCAAAGTACACCGGCGGGTACGGCTGCTGCAGCGGCGGGAAGAACAGCTTGGCGCCCTTCACCTGCAGGTGCTCGCCGTCGTAGTCGAAGGTCTCGCCGTGGTGGCTGCGCGTGAGGATCTCGCGCCAGATGCGGATGAACTCGGCCGATTGCTCGTAGCGTTTGGCGTGGTCCAGGAACACGCCATCGCCTTCGAGCTCGGCGCGGTCACCCCCGGTGACGAGGTTGATGAGCAGGCGCCCGCCCGAGAGCCGGTCGAACGTGGCGGCCATGCGCGCGGCCAGCGCGGGCTGGTGCAGGCCGGGGCGCACAGCCACCAGGAACTTCAGGCGCTGCGTCACGGGCAGCAGGCTGGCGGCCACCACCCAGGGGTCTTCGCACGAGCGGCCGGTGGGAATGAGCACGCCCTCGTAGCCCAGGCTGTCGGCGGCTTGCGCCACTTGCTTGAGGTAGTCGTGGTTGAGTGCGCGCGCGCCTTCGGCGGTGCCGAGGTAGCGGCTGTCGCCGTGGGTGGGGATGAACCAGAAGATGTTCAGTGACATGGTGTGGGCAGATGAGTTTTTTTGAAGGGCGCAGCGCGGCGTTGGGTCAGCCCAGGCGCGGCTGCGTCAGGTGGGCGGAGGCCACGCGCCACGACGACGCCGTGACAGCAAGGAGGTGGGCGATGTGGCGGCGCAGGTCGGTGGCGTTGAAGGGCTTGGACATGGGGAGCTCCCTGTCGTCGAGCCGCTCAAGGCTGCGAGACGACCACCGCTTCGCTGATCCGGATGGCCTTGGGAATCAGCTTCAGATCGAAGAAGGTGTCGGCGATCTTTTGCTGGTCGGCGGCCACGGCGGGGGTGATCGGCTTGACGTTGAACTCGTAGCGCTGCAGCGCGAGTTCGACCACGTCCACCGGCAGGCCTTGCAGCGGCGCGATCAGCTCGGCGGCCTGGCGCAGGTTCTTCTTGAGCCAGATGCCTTGGGACACCGAGTCTTCGAACAGCGCCTCGATCACCTTGGGGTTCTGCGACACGAACTTGCGCGCGCCCAGGTAGTACTGGTAGTTGTTGACCACGCCACCCGTGCCATCGGCCAGCACGCGGGCGCCGGTGGCTTTTTCTGCGGCGGCCTGGAACGGGTCCCAGATCACCCAGGCGTCCACGTTCCTGCTTTCGAAGGCCGCGCGGCCATCGGCGGGCGCGAGGTAGACGGGCTGGATGTCGGTGATCTTCAGGCCGTGCTTCTCCAGCTGCTTCACCAGCAGGTAGTGCACGTTGCTGCCCTTGTTGAGGGCGACCTTTTTGCCCTTGAGGTCGGCCACCGACTTGATGGGCGAGTCCTTGGTCACCAGGATCGCTTCAGCGCGCGGGGCAGCCGGGTCAAAGCCGAAGTAGACGAACTGCGCGCCGGCGGCCTGCGCAAAGATGGGTGGCGCCTCGCCCACGTAGCCCACGTCCACCGCACCCACGTTCAGGCCTTCGAGCAGCTGCGGACCGGCGGGGAACTCGACCCACTTCACGCCAAAGCCCAGCGGCGCGAGCTTTTTCTCCAGCGAGCCCTGGGCTTTCTGCAGCACGAAGAGGCTGGCCGACTTCTGGTAGCCGATGCGCAGCTCGCCTTTGCCTTGCGCCTTGGCCTGGGGCACGGGCAGCAGCAACAGCGCCAGCCCGAAAGCGGCGACCACGAAAACCAGCAGGCCCAGCGCCCATTGGCGCAGGCGGGCAAAGCGCGAAGGCGTGGTGGGGGCGCCGGCCTCGGGGTGGTGTTGAAACAGTTCACTCATGACAAATCCTTGGTGACGAAGCGCAGGCAACAGCCGTCCAGGCCACCTGCGCGGTGGCTGAAAAAAACAAATGGGGATGGGGGCGAGATCGGCCGGGTGGTCCCGGCTCGCAGCGGGTCAGACGCTACATCGCACCTGGGCAAACGGCACGGGCGCGAACCCGGCCGCGGGCGGCATTCGCAAGCCTTCGTGCAGCAGGGTGTGCACGGCCTCGTCCAGACGGTCCCCGATGTCGGGGCCGACGTGGTACTGGCCTTCGGTGTCCTTGGGGATCTGCGCATCGGTGGCGTAGACCCCGGGAAGAATGTGGCGCGCGGCGAGCGACTGCAGCACGGGGCGCAGCGCGTAGTCGAGCGCGAGCATGTGGTGCGGGCTGCCGCCGGTGGCCAGCGGCAGCACCACCTTGCCCTTGAGGGCGGACTGGGGCAGCAGGTCCAGGAAGACCTTGAGCACCCCGCTGTAGGCGGCCTTGTAGACGGGGGTGGCGACCACGATGGCGCGCGCCGTCTCCACCTGGCTCACCGCCGCGCGGATGGACTTGTGCGTCGCATCCGCCAGCAGCAAGGCCTGCGGCGACAGGTCGCGGATGTGCAGGCGGTCAATGAGGGCGTGGCGCAGCCCCAGGCGTTCGGACACCGCGTCGAGCAGGGCGGCCGAGCGCGAGTGCTCGGACGGGCTGCCGGCGATCAAGAGAATGGACACGGTGGGAATTCCTGGAGGCGTGGAGGGTGTGACAGCGGGTGCGGCTTACTTCCTGGTGTAGATCTGGTCGAAGCTGCCGCCGTCCGAGAAGTGCACCTTGGCCGCCTTGTCCCAGCCGCCAAACGCGTCTTCAATCTTGAAGAGGTTGATCTTGGGCAGCTGCTTGGCGTACTTGGCCTGGGCCTTGGCGGAGGTCGGGCGGTAGAAGTGCTTGCCGATGATGTCCTGCGCTTCTTCGGTGTAGAGGTATTCGAGGTAGGCCTGGGCCACGGCGCGCGTGCCCTTCTTGTCCACGTTCTTGTCGACGATGGTCACGGCCGGCTCGGCCAGGATGGACAGCGAGGGGTAGACGAAGTCCACCTTGTTGCCGAATTCCTTTTCAAGCAGATAGGCCTCGTTTTCCCAGGCGATCAGCACGTCGCCCTGGTTGCGCTGCGAGAAGGTGATGGTGGAGCCGCGTGCGCCGGTGTCGAGCACAGGCACGTTGTTGTAGACCTTGGCCACGAATTCCTTGGCCTTGTCGTCGCTGCCGTACTTGCGCTTGGCGAACTCCCAGGCGGCCAGGTAGTTCCAGCGGGCACCGCCCGAGGTCTTGGGGTTGGGGGTGATCACCTTCACGTCCGGGCGGATCAGGTCGTCCCAGTCCTTGATGTTCTTGGGGTTGCCCGCGCGGGTCACCAGCACGATGGTGGAGGCGTAGGGCGTGCTGTTGAGCGGCAGGCGCTTTTGCCAGTCTTTCGGAATCCAGCCGCCGTTGGTGTGCAGGGCGTCGGTGTCGCCGGCCAGGGCCAGCGTGGCCACGTCGGCGTCGAGGCCGTCAATGATGGAGCGGGCCTGCTTGCCCGAGCCGCCATGGCTTTGCTTGATGGTCACGTCCTGGCCGGTCTTGGCCTTCCAGAACTTGGTGAAGGCGGCGTTGTATTCCACGTAGAGCTCGCGCGTCGGGTCGTACGACACGTTGAGCAGCGTCACCGGGGCGGGCTGTGCCACGGCCGTGAAGGCGCTGGCGGTGAGGGCGGTGGCGGCGAAGGCCTGGATCAGTTGGCGGCGGGTGCTCATGTCGTTCCTTGTGGGGATGCGTTGAAGGGATGGCGAATGATCCCGACAAAGCCACGGATAAGGAACGAATGGTTTTTTGGTTGTTTATGACTTAAACATCTGAGGGGCCTTCCCCCTTGCCTTGAAAGTGGCCGGCGCGGTCATTGGGTGTGTCGAGAACGCCATTTTGCTAGGTGCTAACCCTAATATGTGTACCGTACCTTACATACAACAATAGCGGCTATTCGAGTTTTCCGGAGACAAGCATGGCCAGTCGCTGTTCAAGCCGACCCGCGCAACCCTCGCGCAGAGCGCTTTCCTGGGGGGGGCGATGAGCGCCGCGCCGCACCGCAGTGGGCCCGTGATCCGCCTGCTGGAAGCCTTCATTGCCTTCTGCCTGGTGGCCATGGTGGTCATGGTGTTTGGCAACGTGGTGCTGCGATATGGCTTCGGCTCGGGCCTTGTGATGTCCGAAGAGCTCTCGCGCTTTGCCTTCATTTGGCTGGTGTTCGTCGGCGCGGTGGTGGCGATGCACGAGGGCGCTCACCTGGGTGTGGACACCGTCGTTACCGCGTTGCCGCGCTCGGGACGGGTTGCTTGCCTGGTGGTCAGCGAGCTGCTCATCCTGGCGTGCTGCGCCATGTTTTTCTGGGGTACCTGGCGCCAGCACGAGGTGAACGCGACCACCGCGGCGCAGGTCACCGGCATGTCGATGATCTGGGTCTTCGGCATGGGCTACTTCACCAGCGTGGGCATTGCGCTGGTCACGCTGCGCAAGCTGTGGCTGCTCGCCACCGGTCGCCTGAGCGACGACCAATTGATCGGTGTGCACGAAAGCGAAGAAGCCTTGCCACCGGCAACGAGCGGGGGCCGCCCATGACCGCGAGTGTTTTCGTCTTCTCGCTGCTCGGCGCCATGGCGCTGGGCATGCCGATCGCGTTCGCGCTGCTCGTGTGTGCGGCGGCGCTGATGCTGTTGCAAGGCCAGGTGGACACCACGATCCTGTCGCAAAAGATCATCGAAGGTGCCGACAGCTTCCCCTTGCTGGCGATCCCGTTCTTCATGCTGGCCGGAGAGCTGATGAACGCTGGGGGCATCTCCAAGCGCATCGTCAATTTCGCGCTCGCGTTCGTGGGCCACATCCGTGGCGGGCTGGGTATCGTGGCCATCCTGGCGGCGGTGATCATGGCCGCCATCTCAGGCTCTGCCGCCGCCGACGCGGCCGCGCTGGCGACCATGCTGATTCCGATGATGCGGCAGGCGGGCTACAACATTCCGCGCGCGGCGGGCCTGATCTCCGCCGGCGGCGTCATCGCGCCAGTGCTGCCGCCTTCGATCGGCATGATCATCTTCGGCGTGGTGGCCAACGTGTCCATCGGCAAGCTGTTCATGGCGGCCATCGTGCCGGGTCTGCTGATGGGCGCGTCGCTGCTGGTGACCTGGCTCATCGTGGCGCGCAAGGACGAAGTGGCGGTGCTGCCGCGCATGCCCATGAAGCAGCGTCTGCGCGTGGCATTTGACAGCACCTGGGCACTGATCATGCCGGTGGGCATCGTGGGCGGCATGAAGTTCGGCGTTTTCACGCCGACCGAAGCGGCTGTGGTCGCAGCGGTGTACGCCTTCGTTATCGGCATGTTCGTGTACCGCGAACTCAAGTGGAACTTGATCTACCCGCTGGTGGTCACCGCTGCCAAGACCACGGCCGTCGTTGTGTTCCTGATCGCCTGTGCCCTGGTCTCGGGCTGGCTCATCACGGCATCCGACATTCCGCAACAGGTCAGCGAACTGCTGCAGCCGTTCGTGGACAGTCCAATCCTGCTGATGGCCATCATGATGGTGATGGTCGTGATTGTCGGCACCGCGCTCGATTTCGCCCCGACCTTGCTCATCCTCACGCCGGTGCTGATGCCGCTGGTGCGCGAAGCCGGCATCGACCCGGTGTACTTCGGTGTGCTGTTCATCATGAACAACGCCATCGGCCTGATCACACCCCCGGTGGGCATCGTGCTCAACGTCGTGTGCGGCACTGCCAAGCTGCGCATGGGCGAGCTCATGAAGGGAATCATGCCCTTCCTGCTCGCCGAAGTCGCCGTGCTGTTCCTGCTCGTGCTGTTCCCGCAGATCGTGCTGGTGCCGTTGCGCTGGCTGACGGGTTGACCGTCTGCCCAACGGCATTCCCTTTCTTTTTCTTCATTCCAACCAGGAGACCTTCCCATGATGTCCACCCACTTCCGTACCGCCGCGCTCGCCGTGGCAGCCGCAGCCGCTATCGCCGCTCCCGCCCATGCCCAGTTCGAGGCACGTTCGCTGCGTGTGTCCTCCGGTGTGACCAAGGGTCACCCCATCAGCTTCGGCATCACCAAGATGACGCAGTGCGCGGCCGACAAGTCCGGTGGCAAGCTCAAGCTGGTGACGTACTACGACGGCGCGCTCGGCAACGACACCACCGCTTCGCAGCAAGTGCGCACCGGCTCGCTGGACATGGTGCTGACCTCCACCGCACCGCTGGTGGGTGCGATCCCGCAACTGGCGGTGTTCGATCTGCCTTTTCTGTTTGCGAACGAACGTGAAGCCGACCAGGTGCTCGACGGCCCAGTCGGCAAGTCCTTCGCACCGAAGTTCGAAGCTGCCGGGCTGGTGAACCTGGCTTACTGGGAGAACGGATTTCGCAATGTGACGAACTCCAAGCAGGCCGTGACCAAGTGGGAAGACCTGCAGGGCGTGAAGATGCGCGTGATGCAGAACAAGGTGTTCCTGGACACCTTCAGCGCGCTGGGCAGCAACCCCACGCCGCTGGCCTTCTCCGAGGTGTACTCCGCGCTGGAAACCCGCACCGTGGACGGTCAGGAAAACCCTGTCGCCCTGATTGAGAACATGAAGTTCTACGAGGTGCAGAAATACCTTTCCCTCACGCGCCACGCCTACAGCCCCCTGGCCGTGCTGATCTCCAAGAAGAAGTACGACACGCTCTCTCCACAGGAACAGGCCGTCATGCAGGAATGCGCCGTGGCCGGCCAGGCCGAGTCGCGCCGTGTCGGACGCGCGGCCGACGCCGAAGTGATTGCCAAGCTCAAGAAGGGCGGCATGCAGGTCAATGAGGTCTCGCCCGCCGAGTTGCAGCGCATGCGCGACAAAGTCAAGGACGTGTACGCCGCGCAGAGCAAAGTGATTGGTGAAGACGTGATGAACGCCGTCAACACCGAGATTCAGCGCGTTCGCGCGGCGAAGTGAGCCTCGCTGTGCAGACCCTCATGACCCAGCCGCCCACCGGGCTGGTGGTGGCCATCACCGGCGCGGCCCAGGGCATTGGCCTGGGACTCGCGCGGCATTTCGCGCAGGCTGGCGCCCGCGTGGTGCTGTCCGACGTGAACGCCGAGGCGTGCACGGCCGCGCGCGACGCGCTGCGCGCCGATGGCTATGAAGCGGAAGCCGCAGCGGCCAACGTGACCGATGCCGCCGCGTGCGAACGCATGGTCGAGACGGCGGTGAATGCCTTCGGCCGCCTCGACGTGATGGTCTGCAACGCAGGTGTGGCGCAGGTCAAGCCGTTCATGGAACTGCAGGCCGCCGACTGGGACCTGCATTTCGCTGTCAACGTCAAAGGCGCGTTCCTGAGCCTGCAGGCCGCGGCGCGCCAGATGAAAACGCAGGAGCCGCTGGCGGCCGGCCGTCCGCGCGGCAAAGTCATCACCATGGCGTCGATCGCCGCGCGCTACGGCGCTGGTGTGATGGCCCCGTATCAGGGGCCGTACCGCGCGAGCAAGGCGGCGGTGGTCAGCCTCACGCAGACGGCGGCGTATTCGCTGTCGCCAGACATCACCGTCAATGCGCTGTGCCCCGGCATCGTGGCCACCGAGATGTGGACGCGCATGGACCGCGATCTGG
>NZ_JAHVAB010000085.1 GCF_019264445.1 Hydrogenophaga sp. | reverse complement strand
CCGCGACGTGATCGGCAAGGGCGGCGCCGTGATTCGCGCGCTGACCGAAGAGACCGGCACGCAGATCAACATCGACGAAGACGGCACGATCACCATCGCTTCGACCGACTCGGCGAAGGCCGACGAGGCCAAGCGCCGCATCGAGCAGATCACCGCCGAAGTGGAAGTGGGCAAGGTCTACGAAGGCCCGGTCACGAAGATCCTGGACTTTGGTGCACTGATCAACCTGCTGCCCGGCAAGGACGGCCTGCTGCACATCAGCCAGATCGCTCACGAACGCGTTGAAAAGGTCACCGACTACCTGACCGAAGGCCAGATCGTGCGCGTGAAGGTGCTCGAGACCGACGAAAAGGGTCGTGTCAAGCTGTCCATGAAGGCGCTTGCAGAACGCAACACCGGCGAGCAGCCTGCGCAGCAACCCCAGGCCTGATGGCCCACCAAGCGCTGTATGCAAGCCGTTGAAATCACCGCCTTTGGCGCCCCGGACGTTCTTCGGTTGGGCGAGCGTCCAATGCCTGTGGCAGGGGCAGCCGAGTTGTTGATTCGCGTCAGCGCGTCCGGCGTGAACCGCCCGGACGTGTTGCAGCGCACCGGCAACTATCCGGTTCCCCCGGGCGCGTCCGATATTCCTGGTCTCGAAGTGGCCGGCGTGATCGAGTCGGGTGATGCGGTTGCCATGTCAGCGGCGGGCTTGAAGGTTGGTGATCGGGTGTGTGCACTCGTGGCTGGCGGCGGTTATGCCCAGTGGTGTGTCGCGCCGGTGGGGCAGTGCCTGCCGGTGCCTGACGGACTGGATGACATCGCGGCCGCCTCGTTGCCAGAGACCTTCTTTACCGTTTGGAGCAATGTGTTCGATCGCGGGCGCCTGCAGGCCGGCGAAACGCTGCTGGTGCAGGGTGGTACCAGCGGCATTGGCGTCACGGCGATCCAGATGGCCAAGGCACTGGGTGCCCGCGTGATTGCGACAGCCGGCAGCGACGACAAGTGCGCCGCCTGTCTCAAGCTGGGCGCTGACCACGCCATCAACTACAAGACGCAAGACTTTGTGGCTGCCGTGGCAGAACTCACGGCTGGCCAGGGTGTCAACGTGGTTCTCGACATGGTGGCGGGCGACTACGTTGCGCGCGAAATCGAATGTCTTGCTGAAGACGGCAGGCTCGTCATCATCGCGGTGCAGGGCGGAGTCAAGGCGGGGTTCAATGCGGGTCTGGTGCTGCGGCGCCGACTGACCATCACAGGCTCCACGCTTCGGCCCCGACCTGTGGCATTCAAGGCAGCCATCGCCGCCTCACTGCGAGCGCGCGTCTGGCCCTTGCTGCAGAGCGGAAGCATTCAGCCTGTGGTCCATCGGGTGTTTCCCGCCAGCGAAGCAGCGCTCGCGCACACGCTGATGGAGTCCAACCAGCACATCGGCAAGCTCGTGCTCAGCTGGGCCTGAGCCGATCCGAAAGAACGACATCCATGAGAAAACTGATTGCAGGCAACTGGAAGATGAATGGCTCCCTGGCGGCCAATGCGGCGCTGGTCAAGGGCATGCTGGAAGGTCTGGCCGGGCGGGCGCCCCAATCCGACATGGCGCTGTGCGCCCCGGCGCCTTACCTCGCCCAGCTCGGGGGCTTGCTCAATGGCAGTCCGATCGCCTGGGGTGCTCAGGATGTGTCCATCCATGAGCATGGCGCCTACACCGGGGAGGTGTCGGCATCGATGCTCAAGGACTTTGCGTGCCGCTATGTGATCGTGGGGCATTCGGAGCGTCGCCAGTACCACGGTGAGTCCGACGCGCTGGTCGCTGCGAAGGCGCAACGTGCACTGAGTGCGGGTGTGACACCCATCGTCTGCGTTGGCGAAACGCTGGCCGAGCGAGAGGCTGGGCAGACCGAGTTGGTCGTCAAGCGTCAATTGGCGGCGGTCATTCATACCGTCGCGCACTGCACCAGCGAAATCGTGGTGGCTTATGAGCCCGTGTGGGCCATTGGCACGGGCAAGACGGCGTCGCCTGAACAGGCTCAGCAGGTGCATGCGGTCCTGCGCGCGCAGCTCTCCGCTGCCACGGCGCACGGAGAGCGCGTGCACATTCTGTATGGCGGCAGCATGAATGCCACCAATGCCGCGAGTCTGCTGGCGCAGCCGGATATTGACGGCGGCCTGATTGGCGGTGCGTCGCTCAAAGCGGCTGACTTCCTTCAGATCGTGGCCTCAGCCCCTTAATCCTTCCCCGCATCCGTCGTGGTGCGTTGACAACCGATACTCCGGAGATTTTCATGAACGTTCTTTTGACCCTCTTGCTCGCGGTGCAGATCCTGTCTGCCCTGGGCATGATCGGCCTCATCCTCATGCAGCACGGCAAGGGTGCCGATGCCGGCGCGGCTTTCGGCGGGGGGGCCGGATCTGCCAGCCTGTTTGGTGCGTCGGGCGGTGCCAACTTCCTTTCAAGAACCACAGCGGTGCTGGCCGCCATCTTTCTGAGCTGCACGCTGGGGCTGGCCTACTTTGGAAACCTTCGCGCTGCAGCGCCCAGCGCGGGCAGCGTGCTGGAAGGTGCAGCACCGGCACAGCCTGCGGGCGCTGCCCAGCAAATTCCTTCGGGCAGTGCGGCTGCGCCCGCGCCGGCTACCGCCGTGCCGGCGCCAGCCTCCGGAGGTGCACCGGCCGCCGGCACGGGTGCTGCGCAAATCCCTGCGAAGTGAAGCGTTGATGACCGGATCAGCGCGTCATTTCGTGGCGCCGCAGCCGGTCCTGGATTTGGTCTGAAAAACCGCGAGGCACCCCGGAAACCAGGGGTGTTTCAGGGTAAACTCTACGGGTTGTCAGCAAGGTTCGCACCATTCCTCGCGAGCCACTCAATGCAGACCCAGCCGACGTGGTGAAATTGGTAGACACGCTATCTTGAGGGGGTAGTGGCGAAAGCTGTGCGAGTTCGAGTCTCGCCGTCGGCACCAATCATTGGACAACACGGCCCCACGCCGTGTCAGCGGAATCGAACCAAGATGAGTCTTGAACAATACCTTCCTGTGCTCCTGTTCATCTTGGTCGGTATTGCCGTCGGGATCATTCCCCAGGTGCTTGGCTACATCCTGGGTCCGAACCTCCCGGACGCCGAAAAAAACTCTCCTTACGAGTGTGGCTTCGAGGCTTTCGAAGACGCGCGCATGAAGTTTGATGTGCGCTACTACCTCGTGGCCATTCTTTTCATTCTCTTTGACCTCGAGATCGCGTTTCTCATTCCATGGGCGGTGGCGTTTGCCGACATCGGAATGACGGGCTTCCTGGCGGGCGTTGTATTCCTTTCCATTCTCACGGTGGGCTTTGCCTACGAGTGGAAAAAAGGCGCGCTGGACTGGGAGTGATCTTGCGACACACAGGCGAATGCACCGGAGCATTTCATGATTGAAGGCGTATTCAAAGAAGGTTTCGTCACCACCAGCTATGACTCGGTGGTGAACTGGGCCAAGACTGGCTCGCTCTGGCCCATGACCTTCGGTCTGGCTTGTTGCGCTGTGGAGATGATGCATGCGGCTGCTGCCCGTTATGACATTGGGCGTTTCGGTTCTGAAGTCTTTCGCGCCAGTCCTCGCCAGTCCGATCTGATGATCGTGGCAGGCACCTTGTGCAACAAGATGGCGCCCGCGTTGCGCAAGGTCTACGACCAGATGGCAGAGCCGCGCTGGGTGTTGTCCATGGGCTCCTGTGCGAATGGCGGCGGCTACTACCACTACAGCTACTCCGTGGTGCGTGGTTGTGACCGCATCGTGCCTGTGGATGTGTATGTGCCCGGTTGTCCGCCGACGGCCGAGGCCTTGCTGTACGGGATCATCCAGTTGCAGCAGAAGATCCGTCGCACCCAAACCATTGCTCGGGCCTGAAGCGCCTGCGCTCGGACATCGTTGCACGTCACTGGCCCTGAAAGATTGTTCATGACCGACTCCGCCATGACGCCTCATGCCGTCGAACCCGAGGCGCTTAAAACCACGTTGGCCGCATTGCTGGGCGACAAGGCTCGCTCCATTCATGTGGTGCGTGAAGAGGTGACGCTGACCGTGTCGGCCGCTGACTATCTCGAGGTGATGCGAACCTTGCGCGATGCGCCGACGTCCCGCTTCGAGCAGCTCATTGACCTTTGTGGCATGGACTACCAGGCGTACGGTGATGGCTTGTGGGAGGGGCAGCGCTTCGCCGCCGTGGTGCACTTGCTGTCCGTCACCCACAACCACCGCGTTCGGGTGCGCGTGTTCTGCCCGGAAGATGACTTCCCGGTGCTGCCATCGGTCATCGGTTTGTGGGCGGCAGCCAACTGGTACGAGCGCGAGGCTTTCGATCTGTATGGCATCGTGTTCGAGGGGCATGACGACTTGCGGCGCATCCTCACCGATTACGGCTTCATCGGTCACCCCTTCCGCAAGGACTTCCCGCTGTCGGGTCACGTCGAGATGCGCTACGACGCCGAGCGTCAGCGCGTGATCTACGAACCGGTGACCATCGAGCCGCGCGAAATCACGCCGCGCATCATTCGCGAAGACAACTACGGCGGTCTGCACTGACATGGCTGAGATCAAGAACTACACCCTGAACTTCGGTCCGCAGCACCCTGCCGCGCACGGCGTGTTGCGCCTCGTGCTGGAGCTCGATGGCGAGGTGGTGCAACGCGCTGACCCGCACATTGGACTCTTGCACCGCGCCACCGAGAAGCTGGCCGAGCACAAGACCTACATCCAGTCGTTGCCCTACATGGATCGGCTGGATTACGTGTCGATGATGTGCAACGAGCACGCGTATTGCCTGGCCATCGAAAAATTGCTCGGTATCGACGTGCCGATTCGCGCCCAGTACATCCGTGTGATGTTCAGCGAAATCACGCGCCTGTTGAACCACCTGATGTGGTTGGGTTCGCACGGCAACGATTGCGGCAGCTCGACCATCCTGATCTATGCGTTCCGCGAGCGAGAAGACCTGTTCGACATGTACGAAGCCGTGTCGGGCGCACGCATGCACGCGGCCTATTTCCGGCCCGGCGGCGTCTATCGCGATCTGCCGGACAGCATGCCGCAGTACAAGCACAGCAAGATCCGCAATGCCCGTGCCATGGCGGAGATGAACACGAACCGCCAGGGTTCTTTGCTGGATTTCATTGACGACTTCACCCGGCGCTTCCCCACCTACCTGGCCGAGTACCACACGCTGCTGACCGACAACCGCATCTGGAAGCAGCGCACGGTCGGCATTGGCGTGGTCACGCCCGAGCGGGCACTCAACCTGGGCATGACGGGGCCCATGCTGCGTGGCTCGGGCATTGCCTGGGACCTGCGCAAGAAGCAGCCCTATGACGTCTACGGTCAGATGGATTTCGACATTCCGGTGGGCAAGACCGGCGACTGCTACGACCGTTACCTCGTCCGCATGGAGGAGATGAAGCAGTCCAACCGCATCATCGAACAATGTGTGAAGTGGTTGCGTGCCAACCCTGGCCCGGTGATCACCGACAACCACAAGGTGGCAGCCCCTGCCCGTGAGGCCATGAAGGCCAACATGGAAGAGCTGATCCACCACTTCAAGCTCTTCACCGAAGGCTTCCATGTGCCCGAGGGTGAGGCTTACGCCGCCGTTGAACACCCCAAGGGTGAATTCGGCATCTACCTTGTGAGCGATGGGGCCAACAAACCCTACCGCCTGAAGATTCGTGCGCCTGGATTCGCGCACCTTGCCACCATGGACGAAATGGCGCGTGGGCACATGCTGGCCGATGCCGTGGCCATCATCGGCACCATGGACATCGTTTTCGGAGAAATCGATCGATGAGCACCGCCACGCCTGTGTCTTTTTCAGAAGCGACCATCCAGCGCTTCGACCGTGAGGTCGTGAAGTATCCGGATGAGCAGCGGCAGTCTGCCGTCATGGCCTGTCTGGCGATCATCCAGCAGGAGCAGGGTCACGTGAGCACTGCTGCGGAGGCGGCCCTGGCGGCCTACCTGCGCATGGAGCCCATTGCCGTGCATGAGGTGACAACCTTCTACAACATGTACAACCAGCAGCCGCTGGGCAAGTTCAAGCTCAACGTGTGCACCAACCTGCCATGCCAGCTGCGCGATGGCAACAAGGCCTTGCACCACTTGGAGCAAAAGCTCGGCATCAAGATGGGTGAAACCACGGCTGACGGCCTGTTCACGCTGCAGCAGAGCGAATGCCTTGGCGCTTGCGCTGATTCCCCCGTGATGCTGGTGAACGACAGGCACATGTGCAGTTTCATGAGCAACGAGAAGCTCGACCAGCTGGTGGATGGCCTGCGCGCTTCGGAGGGACAAGCATGAACGCCGACCAGATCCTCGCGCAGTTCCGCGCCACCGGTGTGCAGACCTGCTTCCATGGCCGGCACATTGAGCCGCAAATCTATGCCGGCCTGGACGGCAGCAACTGGTCGTTGAAAGACTACGTGGCCCGCGGTGGCTACCAGGCCTTGCGCAAGGTGCTGGGCCAGGACGGTTCGGCGCCAGCGGGCGACCCGCCTGTGGTCGGGATGACGCAGGACCAGGTCATTGCCACACTGAAAGAGTCCGCCCTGCGTGGTCGGGGCGGCGCCGGGTTTCCCACCGGCCTGAAGTGGAGCTTCATGCCGCGTCAGTTCCCGGGCCAGAAGTACCTCGTGTGCAACTCCGACGAAGGTGAGCCAGGAACCTGCAAAGACCGCGACATCCTGCTTTACAACCCGCACATCGTGATCGAGGGCATGGCGATTGCGGCTTACGCCATGGGCATCAGCGTGGGCTACAACTACATCCATGGCGAAATTTTCGAAGCCTACGAGCGCTTCGAGGCCGCACTGGAAGAGGCGCGTGCTGCCGGCTATCTGGGCGACGGCATCATGGGCAGCGGCTTCAATTTCCAGTTGCACGCAGCGCATGGCTTTGGTGCCTACATCTGCGGCGAGGAAACCGCTTTGCTGGAGTCGCTGGAAGGCAAGAAAGGGCAGCCGCGTTTCAAGCCGCCGTTTCCCGCCAGTTTCGGCCTGTACGGCAAGCCGACCACCATCAACAACACCGAAACGTTCGCGGCCGTGCCCTGGATCATCCGCAATGGCGGGGCGGCCTACCTGGCCTGCGGCAAGCCGAAC
This sequence comes from Hydrogenophaga sp., assembly GCF_019264445.1. Taxonomy (GTDB): domain Bacteria; phylum Pseudomonadota; class Gammaproteobacteria; order Burkholderiales; family Burkholderiaceae_C; genus Hydrogenophaga. Next base: position 39,859 of record NZ_JAHVAB010000085.1, on the reverse strand, counting down.
AACGGCGGAACCAAGATTTATTCGGTGTCGGGCGACGTGGAGATGCCTGGCAACTACGAGGTTCCGCTGGGTACCCCGTTCAGCAAGCTGCTGGAGCTCGCGGGCGGTGTGCGCAAGGGGCGTACGCTCAAGGCGGTGATCCCTGGCGGGTCATCCGCGCCCGTGCTGCCGGCGCACATCATGATGGAGTGCACGATGGATTACGACTCCATCGCCAAGGCCGGCTCCATGCTGGGTTCCGGCGCGGTCATCGTGATGGACGACTCCCGTTGCATGGTCGAATCGCTCAAGCGTCTGTCTTACTTCTACATGCACGAATCGTGCGGTCAATGCACCCCCTGCCGCGAAGGCACGGGCTGGCTGTGGCGCATGGTCGACCGCATCGACCGCGGCCAGGGAAAACCCAGCGACATGGCTTTGCTGGACAACGTGGCGGAAAACATCATGGGCCGCACCATCTGTGCGCTGGGCGATGCCGCTGCCATGCCTGTGCGCGCCATGATCAAGCACTTCCGGCACGAGTTCGAGGCCAAGATCAACGCGGCCAGCGCGGCCCAGGCCTCCTGAACAGCGGGATACGAGAAACACCATGGTTGAAATCGAACTCGACGGCAAGAAGGTGGAAGTGCCCCCGGGCAGCATGGTCATGCATGCAGCCGAGAAGGCGGGCACCTACATTCCGCACTTCTGCTACCACAAGAAGCTCTCCATCGCGGCCAATTGCCGCATGTGCCTGGTCGACGTGGAAAAGGCGCCCAAGCCCATGCCGGCATGCGCCACGCCCGTCACGCAGGGCATGATCGTGCGCACCAAGAGCGACAAGGCGATCAAGGCCCAGCAGTCGGTGATGGAGTTCCTGCTCATCAACCACCCTCTGGACTGCCCCATCTGCGATCAGGGCGGGGAGTGTCAGCTGCAAGATCTGGCTGTGGGTTACGGTGGTTCCGGTTCCCGCTACGAAGAAGAAAAGCGCGTGGTTTTCCACAAGGACGTGGGCCCGCTGATCTCCATGGAAGAGATGAGCCGTTGCATCCATTGCACACGCTGTGTGCGCTTTGGCCAGGAAGTGGCCGGCGTGATGGAGCTGGGCATGTCGCATCGCGGTGAACATGCCGAGATCGAGACCTTTGTGGGTGAAACCGTTGACTCCGAGCTGTCGGGCAACATGATCGACATCTGCCCGGTGGGTGCGCTCACGAGCAAGCCATTCCGATACAGCGCCCGCACCTGGGAGCTCTCTCGCCGCAAGAGCGTGAGCCCGCACGACTCCACCGGCGCCAACCTGATTGTTCAGGTGAAGAACCACAAGGTCATGCGCGTGGTGCCGCTGGAGAACGAAGCCGTCAACGAATGCTGGATCGCCGACCGCGACCGTTTTTCGTACGAAGCCGTCAACAGCGAAGACCGCCTCACCGCACCCATGCTCAAGCAAGGCGGCGAATGGAAGACCGTCGATTGGCAGACCGCGCTGGAGTACGTGGCCAACGGGCTCAAACAGGTCAAGGCCGAACATGGCGCCGCTGCTGTGGGCCTGCTCGCCAGCCCGCACAGCACGCTGGAAGAGTTGGCGCTCGCCGGCGCGTTGGTGCGCGGTCTGGGCAGTGAAAACATTGACACGCGCCTGCGCCAGGCTGATTTTTCGAATGTGGCGCCGGCCGGCGTCGCTCGCTGGCTGGGTTTGCCGATTGCCTCGTTGTCCACGCTCCAGCGCGTGCTGGTGATTGGCTCGAACCTGCGCAAGGACCATCCGCTGTTTGCACAGCGCATTCGTCAGGCGCAGCGCAAGGGCGCTCAGGTGAATGTGCTCAACGCCGTGGCACAGGACTGGGCCATGCCGATCAAGAACACCGTGCTGGCGGACAGCGGCAGTTGGGTCTCGGCGCTGGCAGGCATTGCCGCAGCCATCGCCACCGAAACGGGTGCCACGGCGCCTGTTGCGGCTGACGTGACCGATGCAGACCGCGCGGTCGCCAAGTCCCTGCTGGGCGGTGATCAGAAAGCGGTGCTGCTCGGCAACGCCGCTGCACACCATGCCAAGGCCTCCAGCCTGTTGGCGCTGGCCAATTGGATCGGGCAACAGACCGGTGCCACGGTGGGCTACCTGACCGAAGCGGCCAATACCGTGGGTGCGCAACTGGTCAAGGCGCTTCCGGGGCAGGGCGGTCTGAATGCTGGCCAGATGCTGGTGGGGGGCCTCAAGGCCGCCATCCTGCTCAACAACGAACCGGCACTCGACACCGCTGTCGGCGCCCAGGGCCTGGCTTCTGCGGGCATGGTTGTCACGCTCAGCCCCTTCAAGACCAATATGGACATCAGCGACGTGCTGCTGCCCATCGCGCCATTCACGGAAACGTCTGGCTCGTTTGTGAATGCGGAAGGCCGCTTGCAGGGTTTCCACGCCGTCGTGCGTCCTTTGGGCGATACCCGTCCGGCCTGGAAGGTGCTGCGTGTGCTGGGCAACCTGCTCGACTTGCCTGGCTTTGATGCCGATTCATCGCAAGCGGTGCTCGCTTCCGCATTGCCTGGCGTGGCCAACGGCAGCGTGGTGGATGCCATCCGCCTGTCGAATACGGGCAGCGCTGCCGTCGACACCGCGCCCGCGGACGTGGTGCCCTGCGTGGCGTCGATCTATCAGCTCGATGGGCTCGTGCGCCGCTCGACCGCCCTGCAGCTCACCGCAGACGCGAGGGCTGCACAAGCCGTGGAAGGAGCCACCGCATGATCGATGCGATGTACAACGGCGGCCTTGGCCTCATCGCCGCCTCCTGGTGGAGTACCGGCGCGTGGCCTGTCATCTGGAACCTGCTGAAAATCGTGGTCGTGCTGGCGCCGCTGATGGGTGCGGTGGCCTACCTGACGCTCTGGGAGCGCAAGCTGCTGGGCTGGATTCAGGTGCGCCACGGACCCAACCGCGTCGGGCCATTTGGTCTCTTGCAGCCGATCGCTGATGCGCTCAAGTTGCTGACCAAGGAACTGATCCGCCCAAGTGCTGCCAGCAACGGGCTGTTTCGTCTGGGTCCAGTCATGGCCATCATGCCGGCGCTGGCCGCCTGGGTGGCTGTTCCGTTTGGCCCGGAGGCGATCATCGCCAACGTGAACGCGGGCCTGCTCGTGATCCTGGCCATCACCTCGATCGAGGTGTACGGCGTGATCATTGCGGGCTGGGCGTCCAACTCGAAGTACGCGTTCCTCGGCGCGCTGCGCGCCTCGGCACAGATGGTGAGCTACGAGATCGCCATCGGCTTCTGCTTCCTGGTGGTGGTCATGACGGCCGGCAGCTTGCACCTCGGTGAGATCGTGGCGTCGCAATCGCGCGGCATCGGTGCCGGCATGGGTTTGAACTTCCTGTCGTGGAACTGGTTGCCGCTGCTGCCCATCTTTTTTGTCTACCTGATTTCGGGTGTGGCCGAGACCAACCGCCACCCCTTCGACGTGGTCGAAGGCGAGGCCGAAATCGTGGCCGGTCACATGGTCGAGTACTCGGGCATGGGCTTCGCCATCTTCTTCCTGGCCGAATACGCCAGCATGTGGCTGGTGTCGGTGCTGGCGGTGCTGATGTTCCTGGGCGGTTGGCTGCCCCCCATCGACAGCGCGCTGTTCAACTGGGTGCCGGGCTGGATCTGGCTGGGCATCAAGACGTTCGTTGTCGTGTCCATGTTCATCTGGATCCGCGCCACCTTCCCGCGATTCCGTTACGACCAGATCATGCGTCTGGGCTGGAAGATCTTCATTCCTGTCACCCTCATCTGGCTGCTTCTCGTCGGCGCGCTCATGCAGACGCCGTGGAACATCTGGAAATAAGCAGGACGAACGACCATGTCCACCACCACCGCCCACACCTCCACGCCGCCCGCCTTCGCAGCGCCTTTCTCCTTTCGCGACTTCTTCAACAGCTTTCTGCTGGTGGAGCTGTTCAAAGGCATGGCACTGACCGGCCGGTACGCCTTCAAGCGCAAGGTCACGGTGCAGTTTCCCGAGGAAAAGACGCCGTTGTCGCCGCGCTTTCGCGGCCTGCATGCGCTGCGCCGCTATGAAAACGGCGAAGAACGCTGCATCGCCTGCAAGCTGTGCGAAGCCGTGTGCCCTGCGATGGCGATCACCATCGAATCCGACGTCCGTGACGACGGATCGCGCCGCACGACCCGCTACGACATCGACCTGACCAAGTGCATCTTCTGCGGCTTCTGTGAAGAAAGCTGCCCGGTCGACTCGATCGTTGAAACGCACGTGTTCGAGTACCACGGCGAGAAGCGCGGCGACCTGTACTTCACCAAAGAAATGCTGCTGGCTGTGGGCGACCGTTATGAGTCCGAGATTGCCGCTGCCCGGGCCTCAGACGCCCCTTACCGCTGAGCACGACCGACCCGATTCGGCCGGAGCAGACGACACAAGAACCACGACGCCATGGACTACCAGACCGGCTTTTTTTACCTGTTCGCTGCGGTGCTGCTGTTTGCAGGCTACCGCGTGATCACGGCGCGCAACCCGGTGCACGCTGTGCTGTATCTCATGCTGGCGTTTTCGCAAGCATCTGCGCTGTGGCTTTTGCTCAAGGCCGAGTTCCTGGGCATCACGCTGGTGCTGGTGTACCTCGGCGCGGTGATGGTGCTGTTCCTCTTCGTTGTGATGATGCTGGACATCAACATGGATTCGGTGCGCCAAGGTTTCTGGAAGCACTTTCCGCTGGCCGCGCTTCTGGGCGCGTTCGTGGCAGCCGAATTGATCGCCGTATTGTGGGCTGGCTTCCCCTCCGTGTCCGGGAGCCCTGACGCGGCCGGGGTGGGCGTCAATGCCGCCAACTACTCGAACACCCGTGAACTCGGTTTGTTGCTCTACACCGAATACCTCTACCCCATTGAAGTGGCCGCCGTGATTCTTCTGGTGGCGATGATTGCCGCCATTGCCCTCACGCTGCGTCAGCGCAAGGACAGCAAGGCGATCAACCCCAGCCTGCAGGTCCATGTGCGCGCAAGCGACCGCCTCGTGGTGGTGCCGATGGGCGCCACGCAGAAGGCTGCACCTGTCGCAGTTGAATCGGTGACCGCCGAGGAGGGCAAGAAGCCATGACCGTCAGCCTGGGCCATTTCCTCGCCGTTGGTGCGATCCTGTTTGCGATCTCCGTCGTCGGGATCTTTCTCAACCGCAAGAACCTGATCGTGCTGCTCATGGCCATCGAGCTGATGCTCCTGGCGGTGAACATGAACTTCGTGGCGTTTTCGCATTACCTGGGCGACATGCACGGCCAGGTCTTCGTGTTTTTCATCCTGACCGTGGCCGCCGCTGAATCGGCGATCGGTCTGGCCATTCTCGTGCTGCTGTTCCGCAACAAGTCGTCGATCAGCGTCGAAGAACTCAACACCCTCAAGGGTTGAGGCCCGGGCCACACCTCACGAGAACTCAGGCAAGAACCCCATGAGCACCACCCTCTCTGCAAGCACCCTGCTCGCCGTCCCGCTGGCCCCCCTGGTGGGAGCGGCGCTCGCCGGCGTCCTGGGCACCACTTTCGGCGGCAACGTGATCGGCCGTCGCGCTTCCCACACCTTCACCATTCTGGGTGTGCTGGTGGCGTTCATCCTGTCCGCCATGACGCTCAAGAGCGTTGCCATGGATGGCGCGCGGTTCAACGAGACGCTCTACACCTGGATGGTGGTGGGTGGCCTGAAGATGGAGATCGGCTTCCTGGTCGATGGCCTCACCGCCATGATGATGGTGGTGGTCACCTTCGTCTCGCTCATGGTGCACCTCTACACCATCGGCTACATGGAAGAAGACGCTGGCTACAACCGCTTCTTCGCCTACATCTCGCTGTTCACCTTCTCCATGCTAATGCTGGTGATGAGCAACAACCTGCTGCAGCTGTTCTTTGGCTGGGAAGCGGTGGGCTTGGTCTCTTATCTGCTGATCGGTTTCTGGTTCAACAAACCCACAGCGATCTTCGCCAACATGAAGGCCTTCCTGGTCAACCGCGTGGGCGATTTCGGTTTCATTCTGGGCATCGGCCTGATCGTGGCCTATGCCGGCACCATGAACTACACCGAGGTGTTTGCCAAAGCGCCGGAGCTCGGCAAGCTGGGCTTTCCCGGCACCGACTGGATGTTGATCACGGTCATCTGCATTTGCCTCTTCATTGGCGCCATGGGCAAGAGTGCCCAGTTTCCGCTGCATGTGTGGCTGCCGGATTCGATGGAAGGCCCGACCCCGATCTCGGCCCTGATCCATGCCGCCACCATGGTGACGGCCGGCATTTTCATGGTGGCGCGGATGTCGCCCCTGTTCGAGCTGTCAGACACCGCGCTCAACTTCATCATGGTCATCGGCGCCATCACCGCGCTGTTCATGGGCTTCCTCGGCATCATCCAGAACGACATCAAGCGCGTGGTGGCCTATTCCACGCTGTCGCAGCTGGGGTACATGACGGTGGCGCTCGGTGCGTCGGCCTATTCGGTGGCCGTGTTCCACCTCATGACCCACGCCTTCTTCAAGGCGCTGCTGTTCCTCGCGGCGGGCTCGGTGATCATGGGCATGCACCACAACCAGGACATTCGCTGGATGGGCGCCGTGCGCAAGTACATGCCCATCACCTGGATCACTTCGCTGCTCGGCACGCTCGCGCTGATCGGCACGCCGTTGTTCTCCGGCTTCTACTCGAAGGACTCGATCATCGAGGCGGTGCATTTCAGCAACCTGCCGGCCTCGGGCTTCGCGCACTTTGCGGTGCTCGCAGGCGTGTTCGTCACCTCCTTCTATTCGTTCCGCCTGTACTTCCTGGTGTTCCATGGCAAGGAGCGCTACGACCAGAACCCGGACGCGCACCACGACCACCATGACGACCACGGCCATGGTGACGACCATGGGCACGGCGACGGCAAGCCGCACGAGTCCCCTTGGGTCGTGACGGTGCCCCTGCTGCTGCTGGCCATCCCCTCCGTGGTGATCGGCTTCATGACCATCCAGCCCATGCTGTTTGGCGACTTCCTCAAGGACGCCATCACCATCAACACGGCGGCCCATCCCGCCATGGTGAAGTTTGGTGAGATCTTCCACGGCCCGCTGGCCATGGCGGTCCACGCGCTGTCCACCGCGCCGCTTTACCTGGCACTGGCCGGTGCGGTGGCTGCCTGGTACATGTACCTGATCAATCCGGCGGTGCCTGCTGCCATCGGCCGCGCGCTGCGACCGCTGGTGGTGGTGCTCGAGAACAAGTACTACATGGACTGGTTCAACGAAAACGTGCTCGCGAAGGGCGCACGCGGCCTGGGCATCGGCCTCTGGAAAGGCGGCGACCGCGGTGTGATCGAAGGCGGTCTGGTGAACGCCAGCTGGAAACTGGTGGGTGCGGTGTCTTCGGTGGTGCGTCGTGCGCAGACCGGCTACCTCTACCACTACGCGCTCGTGATGATCGTGGGCGTGCTGCTGTTCATGACGTACTTCGTCTGGCTCGCGAAATAAGAAGAGGGATAACAAGATGGGTTTGCTGAGCCTTGCAATCTGGACGCCAATCTTCTTTGGTGTCGTGCTGCTGGCCCTGGGCCGTGATGATCAGGCGCATGTGGTGCGCTGGATCGCGCTCGTGGGCGCGGTCGCTGGTCTGGCCGTGACGGTGCCGCTGTATTCGGGCTTCGAGCTGGGCACCGCAGCAATGCAGTTCGTCGAGAAGAGCGTCTGGATCGAGAACTTCAACATTCACTACCACCTCGGTGTGGATGGCATTTCGCTCTGGCTGGTGCTGCTCACCGCCTTCATCACGGTGGTGGTGGTGGTGGCCAGCTGGGAGTCGATCACCACGCGCGTCAACCAGTACATGGGCGCGTTCCTGATCCTCTCTGGTCTCATGATCGGTGTGTTCAGCGCGCAGGACGCGATGCTGTTCTATGTGTTCTTCGAAGCCACGTTGATCCCGATGTACCTGATCATCGGTATCTGGGGTGGCCCGAACAAGATCTACGCCGCCTTCAAGTTTTTCCTCTACACGCTGCTGGGCTCGCTGCTCATGCTCGTGGCGCTGATCTATCTCTACACGCAGTCTGGCGGCAGTTTTGCCCTGGCCGACTGGTACAAGCTGCCTCTGGGTGGTACGGCCCAAACGCTGCTGTTCTTTGCGTTCTTTGCGGCATTCGCCGTGAAGGTGCCGATGTGGCCCGTGCACACCTGGCTGCCCGACGTGCACGTCGAGGCCCCTACCGGGGGTTCGGCCGTGCTGGCGGCCATCATGCTCAAGCTCGGGGCCTACGGCTTCCTGCGCTTCTCCCTGCCCATCCTGCCCGATGCCTCCCAGAAATGGGCCTGGCTGATGATCGCGCTCTCCCTCGTGGCGGTGATCTATGTCGGCCTGGTGGCGATGGTGCAACAGGACATGAAGAAGCTGGTCGCCTATTCGTCTGTGGCGCACATGGGCTTCGTCACGCTCGGCTTCTTCGTCTTCAGCGACCTCGGTGTTTCCGGTGCGATCGTCCAGATGATCGCCCACGGTTTTGTCTCGGCGGCGATGTTCCTGGGCATTGGTGTGCTGTACGACCGTGTGCACTCGCGTGAGATCGCCGACTACGGTGGTGTGGTCAACACCATGCCGAATTTCGCTGCGTTCGCACTGTTGTTCACCATGGCTAATTGCGGCTTGCCTGGTACCGCCGGGTTCGTGGGCGAGTGGATGGTGATCCTGGCTGCCGTGAAGGCGAATTTCTGGCTGGGCCTGCTGGCCGCCTCGGCGCTGATCTTCGGCGCGGCGTATTCGCTGTGGATGTACAAGCGCGTGTACCTTGGCCCGGTGGGCAACGACAACGTGAAAGCCTTGCTGGACATCAACGCACGCGAGTTCCTGGTGCTGGCGGTGCTCGCGGTGGCCGTGCTCTACATGGGCATCTACCCCAAACCCTTCACCGACGTCATGGATGCGTCCGTCGCCGAGCTGCTGCGCCACGTTGCCATCTCCAAATTGAACTGAGCCACCCGGGCACACGCTACACAAGAGAACGCTCACATGATTGACAAGCTCAGCTGGGTCGCGGCTTACCCAGAAATCCTCCTGCTGACCATGGCCTGCGTGATCGCACTGGTCGACCTCGGGGTGAAGACACCGCTGCGCGGCGCGACCTACGGCCTCACGCTGCTCACGCTGGCCGTGATTGCATTGCTGCAAGGCATGGCAGCCGCTTCGGGCAACACGGTGGTGGGCTTCGGCGGGATGATCGTCAGCGACCCCATGGGCAACTGGCTCAAGTGCTTCGCCTCCATCGCCATGATGGTCACGCTGGTCTACGGACGTGGCTATTCCGGTCAGCGCGACATGCTGCGCGGTGGCGAGTTGTTCACGCTGGGCATGTTCGCCTTGCTGGGCATGTTCGTCATGATCTCGGGCCACAACTTCCTGGTGATCTACCTGGGCCTGGAGCTGTTGACCTTGTCCAGCTACGCGCTGGTGGCCTTGCGCCGCGACGATCTGCAGGCCACCGAAGCGGCCATGAAGTACTTCGTGCTGGGCGCGCTGGCCAGTGGCTTCCTGCTGTACGGCCTGTCGATGGTGTACGGTGCCACCGGGTCCCTGGACGTGGGCGAGGTGCTCAAGGCCATCGCCGGCGGGCAGGCCACCCTCAAGGGTTCTGCGCAGGTGCTCACCCTGGGCCTGGTGTTTGTGGTCGCCGGTCTGGCCTTCAAGCTGGGTGTGGTGCCGTTCCACATGTGGGTGCCCGACGTTTATCAGGGCGCTCCCACGGCCATCACCCTGATGATTGGTGGCGCACCGAAACTGGCGGCATTTGCCATCGTCATCCGTCTGCTCGTTGAGGGTTTGCAGCCTCTGGCGGTGGACTGGCAGCAGATGCTGGCCGTACTGGCCGTCATGTCGCTGCTGGTGGGTAACCTCGCCGCCATCGCGCAGACCAGCCTGAAGCGCATGCTCGCCTTCTCGACCATCGCGCAAATGGGCTTCATGCTGCTGGGCCTGCTCGCGGGTGTGGTGCAAGGCGACACCGGCAACATGGCCAACGCCTACGGCTCGTCCATGTTCTACGTCATCACCTATGTGCTGACCACACTCGGCACCTTCGGCGTCATTCTGCTGCTCTCGCGCAGCGGCTTTGAGTCGGACAACATCAGTGATCTTGCCGGTCTGAACCAGCGCAGCCCGCTGTACGCCGGTGTCATGGCGATCTGCATGTTTTCGCTGGCCGGTGTGCCCCCGCTGGTGGGCTTCTACGCCAAGCTCTCGGTGCTGCAGGCGCTGCTCGCTTCCAGCGGTGCGTTCTACGTCGGGTTGGCCGTTTTCGCGGTGATCATGTCGCTGATCGGTGCCTTCTATTACCTGCGTCTGGTGAAGGTGATGTACTTCGACGAGCCGACCCAGACCGCCGATATCGAAGCCGGGCTGGATGCGCGCTCCGTGCTCTCCATCAACGGCGCACTGGTGCTGGTGCTGGGCATCGTGCCCGGCGGGCTGATGACCTTGTGCGCCCAGGCTGTGGCGAAACTCTTCACTTGAAGATCGGGGTCGGTGTGGCAGTGAACTTGCTGCTTTTTGCTGGCTCACACACGTCTCCATGACCCACACTTCTTCCGTCTGGCTGGTGTTGCTCGCTGCCTTCGTTGCCGCGAACCTGCCTTTCATCAACGAGCGCTGGCTGGCCGTCTGGCCGCGTCAGGCGCCCAAGACACTCTGGATGCGGTTGCTCGAGCTGCTGGTGCTGTACGCGCTGGTAGGTGCCCTGGGCATTGCGCTGGAACAGTACGCCGGGCAGATCTCACCCCAGGGGTGGGAGTTCTACGCCACCACGGCGTCGTTGTTCGCCACCCTGGCGTTCCCGGGTTTCGTTTACCGATACCTCTACCGCCATCGCGGGTGACCGCGCTGTCATGACCGACGACAGCCACCTCAAGGAAACGCGGCTGGCGCGCACCGAGCTGCTGCGCGGCCATTTCCTGCACGTGGTGCGCGACACCGTGCGCCTGCCCAACGGTGCCGAGGCCACACGCGAATTTGTCCTCCACCCCGGCGCGGTCATGGTGATCGGCCTGCTCGACGACGGCAAGGTCGTGCTGGAGCGGCAGTTCCGTCACCCCATGCAGGCGGTGATGATCGAATTTCCTGCGGGCAAGCTGGATGCAGGCGAAGGCAGCCTGGCCTGCGCGCAGCGCGAGCTCTTTGAAGAAACCGGGTACAGCGCCCGCGAGTGGGCGTTTGCCGGCCGGCTGGCGCCCACCATTGCGTATTCCGACGAGGTCATCGACATCTGGTTTGCGCGTGGTCTGGCGCTGGGCGAGCGGCGGCTTGACGATGGCGAGTTTCTCGATGTCTTCACCGCAACGCCCGAGGAGCTGCAGGCGTGGTGCTTCAGTGGCGACGTGATCGACTGCAAGACGCTCATCGGTGCCATGTGGTTGCAAAACGTGCTGCGTGGCGACTGGCCGCTGGCCTGGCGGTCAGCCGATGCGGGAGAATGCGTGGCATGAAGGTGCTCAACCTGCAATGCGCCCACCAGCACGAGTTTGAAGGCTGGTTCGGTTCTGAGGACGACTACACGAGCCAGCTGGAGCGTGGTCTTCTGTCGTGCCCGATGTGTGGTGACGTGCACATTGCGAAGAAGCTCTCGGCCCCCCGACTCAACCTGCGCGCGGGACGGCAAGAACCGCAAGCCGTTGCGCCTGCTGCACCGGCGGGTGCCGTGCCCATGAGCAACCACACGGGCAACGCCGAGCTCGCCGCCCTGCAGGCCCGCATGCTCAACGCCTTGCGTGAAGTGATGGCGAACACCGAAGACGTGGGTGACCGCTTTGCAGACGAGGCCCGCGCCATGCACCACGGGGAGGTGGAGCACCGCCAGATCCGCGGGCAGGCCAGCCCGCAGGAAGCGCTGGAGCTGATGGAGGAGGGCATCGAGGTGATTGCCCTTCCCATGGTGCCTGCCGTCAAGGAAACGCTGCAGTAGGGCGCGCCCCACTGCAAGGCTTCACGGGTACAGGCCGCGCAGATCGCGAGCGTGCAGGATGCGCTTGCAAGCCACAATGAAGGTGGCCGTGCGCAGGCTCACCTTGTTCTCGTCGGCCACCTGCCACACGGCGGCAAACGCGTCTTTCATGATCTTCACGAGGCGCGCGTTGATTTCGTCTTCGCTCCAGAAGAAGCTGGAGAAGTCCTGCACCCATTCGAAGTAGCTCACCGTCACGCCGCCGGCGTTGGCGATCACGTCGGGCAGCACCAGCACGTTGCGCTCATGCAGGATGTCGTCGGCCTGCGGTGTGGTGGGGCCGTTGGCGCCTTCGATCACCATGCGTGCCTGAATCCGACCCGCGTTCTTTTCGTTGATCTGGCCTTCGAGCGCAGCGGGAATGAGGATGTCGCAAGGCACGTCCCAGAAGGCGTCGTTGGCGATCACCTCGGCGCCGGCGAAGCCCGCCACCGAGCCCACCTGTGCGACGTGTGCCAGCAGCGCCGGCACGTCCAGCCCGGCTTCGCGGTAGATGGTGCCGCCGTGGTCCTGCACCGCGACGACCTTCGCGCCGGCTTCGGAAAACAACTTGCCGGCCACGCCACCCACATTGCCGAAGCCCTGCACCGCCACGCGGGCGGTGGACACGTCGAGCCCGATGCGGCGCGCGGCTTCCACGCCCACCGTGAACACGCCACGGCCCGTGGCTTCGCGGCGTCCGAGTGAGCCGCCGAGGTCCACCGGCTTGCCGGTGACGACGCCGGTGGCGGTGGAGCCCTCGTTCATCGAGTAGGTGTCCATCATCCAGGCCATGATCTGCTCGTTCGTGTTCACGTCCGGCGCAGGGATGTCCTTGGTGGGGCCAATGATGATGCCGATCTCGCTGGTGTAGCGGCGTGTCACGCGTTCGAGTTCACCGCGTGTGAGCTGGCGCGGGTCGACGCGGATGCCGCCCTTGGCGCCGCCGTAGGGCACGTTCACCGCCGCGTTCTTGATCGACATCCAGGCCGAGAGCGCCATCACTTCGGAGAGCGTCACATCCTGGTGGAAACGCACGCCACCCTTGCCGGGGCCGCGCGAAGTGTTGTGCTGCACGCGGTAGCCCTCGAAGTGGGCGACGGTGCCGTTGTCCAGGTGGATCGGCACGTCCACGATGAGCGTGCGCTTGGGGCGCTTGAGGGTGTCGACCCAGCGCGCAAGCGAGCCGAGGTAAGGCGTGACGCGGTCCACCTGCTGCAGGTAGATGCCCCAGGGCCCGAGGTGCTGGGGGTCGAGGTACGAGGGCAGGGCTTGCGTGAAAACGGCCGGGGCGCTGGAGGCGCTGCCGGCCGGAAGAGGCGGTGTGTGTGACATGGAAGATTCCTTGGGGTGTGTGACCCATGCACTGAGTCGACACCGCAAAGCTTACGGAGCGCGTGCGCCGATGTCCAAGGCCGCAATGCCATTGCGGCATGCATTTAATGCATACGCGGCCTTTTGGCTTACGCGTTGAACTGCAGCGCAGCGAGCCCGGCGTACACCCCGCCCTGGGCCACGAGCTGGGTGTGTGTTCCTTGTTCGACCAGTCGGCCGTGGTCCAGCACCACGATCAGGTCGGCTTGCTGCACGGTGGCCAGGCGGTGCGCAATCACGAGCGTGGTGCGGTCTTTCATGGCCGATTCGAGGGCGGCCTGCACCATGCGTTCGCTTTGTGCGTCCAGCGCGCTGGTGGCTTCGTCCAGCAGCAGCAGCGGCGGGTTTTTGAGCATGGCACGCGCGATGGCGATGCGCTGGCGCTGGCCACCAGAAAGCCGCACCCCGCGCTCCCCCAGAAAGGTGTTGTAGCCCTCGGGCAGCTGGTCGATGAACTCGTCGGCAAAGGCCGCGGCCGCCGCGGCGCGCACCTCTGCGTCGCTCGCACCGGGCTTGCCGTAGCGAATGTTTTCCAGCGCGCTGCTGGAGAAGATCACCGGGTCCTGCGGCACGATGCCGATGCGGTTGCGCAGCTCGTGCAGGCTGAGCTGGTCGATGGGCACGCCATCCAGCCGGATGCGACCGAGCGCCGGGTCGTAGTAGCGCAACAGCAGGCCAAACACGGTGGTCTTGCCCGCGCCACTGGGGCCGACCAGCGCAACGGTCTGCCCCGGTTGCACCGCCAGCGCGAAGCCGCTGAGCGCCGGCTGCGTGGGACGCGAAGGGTAGTGGAAGGTCACGTCGTCAAACGCCAGCGCACTGCCACCCCGCGGTGTGGGCGCCTGCAGCGGTTGGGCGGGCGACTGCACCGGCGACTCGCTGGCGAGCAGCTCCATCAGCCGCTCGCTCGCACCCGCTGCGCGCAGCAGGTCGCCGTACACCTCGCCGAGCACGGCCACGGCACCGGCCAGGATGATGATGTAGACCACGGTCTGGCCCAGGTGCCCGGGCGTGATGGTGCCGGCCAGCACCGCCTGGGTGCCCTGGTACAGGCCCCAGAGCAGCAGGGCCGCGGTGCTGATGATGATGAACGCCACGAGGCCGGCGCGCGCCCGGGTGCGGCGGATGGCGGTGGCGAAGGCATCTTCCGTGGAGTCGCGAAAGCGCGCGGCTTCGCGGTTTTCCGCCGTGTAGCTCTGCACGATCGGGATGGCGTTGAGCACCTCGGCGGCGATGGCGCTGGAGTCGGCCACGCGGTCCTGGCTGGCGCGCGAGAGCTTGCGCACGCGCCGGCCAAACCACATGCTGGGCAGCACCACCAGCAGAATGATCAGCAGCACCTGCAGCATCACGTAGGGGTTGGTCCACACCAGCATGATCAGCGCGCCGATGCCCATGACCGCGTTGCGAAGCCCCATCGACAGCGACGACCCCACCACGGTCTGCACCAGCGTGGTGTCTGTGGTCAGGCGCGAGAGCACTTCGCCGGTCTGCGTGGTTTCAAAGAACTGCGGGCTCTGGCGCAGCACATGGCTGTAAACGGCGTTGCGCAGGTCGGCGGTGATGCGCTCGCCCAGCCAGCTCACCAGGTAAAAGCGCGCGGCAGAGAAAAGGCCCAGCGCCACCGCCACGCCGAAGAGCTCGATGAAGTGGCCCCGCAAGCCCATGGCCTGCGCGCTGCGGTCGCCGGCCACCAGCCCGCCATCGATCAGCCCGCGCAGCGCCACGGGAAACAGCAGCGTGGCCACCGCCGCGAGCACCAGGAACAGCATGGCCAGGCCGATCTGTGTGCGGTAGGGGCGCATGAAGGGGCGCAGGCCACCGAGAGAGGTGGGCGATTCGGCTTTGGGGCGTTCGGTGGCGGAGGGTGCGGGCATGGGGAGAGTGTGACGGTTTTTGGTGGGGCTACAGCACCAGGCGCTGCGCGTAGCCGGTCATCTCGAGGTAGCCACGACCCACCGCCTTGCCATTGCTGTCGAACAGGTCGGACAGGCCTTCCCAGTACACCGTGCCGGTGCTGGCGCGGCTGTCGAGTTCCTGCGGGTCGATGACGGCCTTGACGGTGTAGAAGTCGCCGGGCGTGCGCACCACCCACTCGACCGGGTAGCGTGCGCGGGTGAGCGGGCTGGTCCACCAGCGTTGGGGTTTGAAGTCGACCTCGCCCGGGCTGAAGCGGTAAATGTCGGTGGCGCTTTGCGCGCTGGCGGCCGCGCGGAACGAGCCCCCCGCCCACAGCTTGCTGCCGTCCTGGCGCCGCAACTGGAACGCCGTGAGGCTGTGGCCGTCTTGCAGGTTCATGCCGATCCAGTCCCAGCCCACGGCCTCGGGGTGCAGCAGGGCCTCGCTCCATTCGTGGTCGAGCCACGTGGTGCCGCGCACCTCGAAGCGCTGGCCGCGCAGCGCCAAAGTGCCTTGCACGGCCAGGTGCGGCTGGCTCACATAGAAGCTGGCCTGCGCCGGGTCCGGTCCCTTGCGCGAGAAGCCCTGATCGCCCTGCAGCAGCCAGGCCTGTTGGGGCACGGCGGAGAGGTCGATCCCGAGTTCGTCGCCGGTCACGCGCGTGGTGTAGCGGCCGTCGGGCGTGCGCTGCAATGACCAGTCGCGCAGCACCACATGGGTGTCTTCGGCGCTGGCGAACACGCTGCGCGCCGTCTGTGCAGGTGGCTCGCCGTTCCAGCGGGCGATGCGCTGGTCGTGCAGCAGCCGGCCGCCTTGCACGTCGGTGATGGCGGCGTGCGCAAACAGCAGTTGCCGCGCGGTCAGCGCGCTGCGCAGGCCCTGCGTGCCGTCGACACGGCTGCGGAAGAAAGTGACCTGAAAGCCAAAGTCGCGCCCCGCCGCATCCTTCGCGTGACCGGTGAGGTACCACCACTCGGTGCGGGTTTCGTTGTGCGTGCCGTGGTCGCGCGGGAAGCTCAGCGCGCGGGGTTGGAGTGCGTCGCCCGGGCGGTGCGGCGTCTGCGCGTGAGTGCGCGGCAGGGCCAGCGCCGCGGCTGAGGCGATGAGAAGGCGGCGGCGGTTGGTGAGGGCTTCGACAGGCTCAGCCCGAACGGCGGGAAGGAGGCGCACCGTTTGGCCAGCGTGCGTCGAAGGGATCGCTGGCGTGGGGATCTGACAATTTTTCACCAATCCTCCTTCACGGCGCGCACCGCGTCGCGGCTGGCCGCGGCCTGGCCAGCCAGCCAGGCGGTGAGCGTGCCGGCCAGCACCACGGCGCCGCACAAGGCCAGCAGGCGCGCCCAGGGCAGCACAAGCTCCATGGTCCAGTGAAAGCTCTGCGGGTTCACCACGTGCACCAGCACCAGGCTCACCGCCAGGCCGAGCGCCAGACCTGCCAGCGCACCGAGCACGGTCCAGGCCAGGCCTTCCAGCGCGACCACGCCCAGGATCTGCTGGCGTGTGAGGCCCAGGTGCGCCAGCAGCCCGAACTCGCGCCGCCGCGCCAGCACCTGCGCGCTGAAGCTGGCCGCCACGCCAAAGAGGCCAATGCCGATGGCCACCGCCTGCAACCACACGGTCACGGCGAAGCTGCGGTCAAAGATGCGCAGCGAGGTGGCGCGTATCTGGCCCACCGAGGCGAATTCGATCTGCCCCGCCACACCCTGCGACTCGGCCAGCGCGCGGATGCGCTCGCGCACCTCGCTTTCATCGGCGCCATCGGCCAGGTGCACGGACAGGTCGTTCACACGCACATCGCCCGTAAGGCGCACGAAGTCGGCGCGGTCCATCACCACGCTGCCGTGCTGGCGCGCGTAGTCCCGCCACACGCCAGCCACAAAGAAGCGCACGCCGCGCACCTGCGGCTCGGCAAACGCCTGCGCCAGCGCAGGCAGCCAGCCGCCGGGCTGCGCGCCGTACAAGTCCACCATCGCCTCACTCACATACACCGACACCACCCGCTCGCCCTCGGGCGCAGCCGGGGCGGGCAGCGGGTTGCCCACCAGCGGCACGCCGAGCGCTCCCCCGGGCTTGAGGTCGAGCGGGCGCGTGAGCAGGGTGATGGCGGGGCGCTCGGGGGCGAGCTGCACGGGCGTGGCACGCAGCGAATCCACGCGGTCCACACCCTGCACGCGGGCCACGCCGGCCACCAGCGCTTCAGGCAGGTGGCTGTTGTCGCCACCGCCGCCCACGCTGCGCACGTAGAGCTGGGCGGGCAGCACCGCGTCGAGCCACTGCGTCACCGAGTCGCGAAAGCTCGCCACCATGACCGTGAGCGCCACCGAGAGCGCCAGGCTGGCGACCACACCGCTGGTGGCCACCGCCGCCGTTTCCCGCAGGCGCCGGGCACGCTCCACCGCGAGCACCGGCAAGGTGTGGCGCGCGATGTGCGGTGCGATGCGGTCGAGCAGCCAGCCCACCCCCAGCGGCAGCGCGGCAATACCGCCCACCAGCAGCAACCCTACCGACACATAGGCCGCCAGCGGAATGCCCGCCACCGGCGGCGCGAACGCCATGGCCCCAGCCAGCAGCACCAGGCCCCGCGCCAGCGTGTGGCGGCGCGCGCCGGTGGGGGCCGGCGTGCCCAGGCCCTTGAGCGCGAGCGCCGGGGCCATGCGCGCGGTGGCGCGTGCCGGCCACCAGCCCCCCACTAGGGAGGCGGCCACCCCGAGCAGCAGGTAGATCAGCGCCGCCAGCGGGCTCCACAGCAGCGCCGGCGTGGTGCCTGAGAAGTAGCCGCCCCCCAGGTCACCGCCGAGCAGACGCAAGGCGAGGGCGGCCAGTGCCGTGCCCAGGGCCACCCCGAGCACGCTGCCCAGCAGGCCCAGCAACGCCGACTCCGCCAGCACCAGGCGCAGCCGCTCGCCGCTGGACAGGCCCAGCACCCCCAGCAACGCAAACTGCGGCTGGCGCCGGGCCACCGAGAGCGAGAGCACCGAGAACACCAGGAACGCGCCGGTGAACAGCGCCACCAGCGCCAGCACCGTGAGGTTGACCCGGTACGCACGAGAGAGGTTGCTCACCCGCTCGCCCGATTGCTCGGGCCGCTGCGCGATCACGTTGGCGGGCAGCGCCAGCGCCGCCAGCACGTCGGGCGCGCGCACGCCCGGGCTCAGGCGCAGGTCGATGCGGCTGAGCTGGCCCACGCGGTTCGTGAGGTCTTGCAGGGCGGCCACGTCCATCACCATCAAGGGCGCGCCCGGTGCGTTCACACGGCCGGCCACCCGCAGCGTGGCGCCGCCTTGCAGGCGCACCTGCGCCTGGCCCGCAAACGCCTGCTGCGCCGCCGCGTTCAGAAACACCGCGTCGGGGGCGAAGAGGTCGAAGCGGCGCGCGTCGGGTTCGCCACGGCGCTCGTCGGTCACCGGCATCAGCGCGGGCGAGAGGCCGGCCACCACCAGCGCGTCCACGCCCAGCAGCTTCACGCCCAGCGGCGTGCCGTCTGGCGCCATGGCCTGCACGGGCACTTCCAGCACGGGGCTGGCCAGCGCCACACCGGGGTGCGCGGCCACGCGCGCGAGCAAGGCATCGTCCAGCGCGCCCTGGCGGGCACGCAGCTCCACGTCGGGCTGGCCATTGACCGAGCTCACCGCGCTGGAGAACTCGGCCAGCGCCGACGCATTGATGAGGTGCACCGCAAACGCCAG
Source organism: Hydrogenophaga sp. (assembly GCF_019264445.1). Lineage (GTDB taxonomy): Bacteria > Pseudomonadota > Gammaproteobacteria > Burkholderiales > Burkholderiaceae_C > Hydrogenophaga. The sequence continues at coordinate 20,964 of NZ_JAHVAB010000085.1, read as the reverse complement.
CGCCACACCCAGCATCACCGCGACCACCGCCGAGGCGTTGCGCCACGGGTGGTGGCGCAACTCTTGCGTGGAGAAGGTGGAGAGCAGCGCGCGCATGGGCTGGGAGCTTAAGCCCATCGCCCTGCGTGGGCTGGCGCACCGACGAGAGCCCCTCGCCCTGCGTAAGATGACCCAACGGTTTTCCGGCGTTCACCGACCACACAGCGCGCAAGCGCTGCCCACCGCCGCAAGGCGGGTTCACATGCCTTCACGGTGACTCCCCCATGGTTCGCATCCACCTCGCCATCGATCTGCAGTACGAGATCAACCCCCCTGGCGCCGATTTCATCTTCAATGTGCAGGCCGCGCATGCACCGCAGCAGACCGTGGGCTGGGAGCAGCTGCAGGTCAGCCAGCCCGTGCCACTGCTCATGCACACCGATGCCGCCACGCGCTCGCGCACGCTGCGCCTCACGGCGGTGCCCGGCCCGCTCTCGCTGCGCTACCGCGCCACGCTGGACATCGACCACCACGTCGCCCAGCCCGACAGCGTGTTCGAAACCCCCGTGGCCCAGCTGCCGCCCGAGGCGCTCACCTACATCTATCCCAGCCGCTACTGCCAGTCCGACTGCGTGACCGCCATGGCCAACGAGCTGTTTGGCCAGCTGCCCCAGGGCTACCGCCGCGTGCAGGCCATCCAGCAGTGGGTGCAGAGCCAGGTGAGCTTTGAGTCCAACACCAGCAACTCCATGACCTCGGCGCTGGACACGCTCAACGACCGCAAAGGCGTGTGCCGCGATTTCGCGCACCTCATGATCACCTTCTGCCGCGCGCTCAACATCCCCGCGCGTTTCACCACCGGCATCGACTTCGGCGCCGATCCGGCCCTCGGGCCCACCGACTTCCATGCCTACGTGGAGGCCTACATCGGCCACCGCTGGTACCTGTTCGACCCGTCGGGCACCGCCATCCCCATGGGCTTCGTGCGCATCGGCACCGGGCGCGACGCGGCCGACGCGTCGTTTGCCACCATCTTTGGCAACGTGGTCACCCACGCACCGCGCATCGACATCTCGGCGCAGACCAGCCCGCAACACGGCTGGCTCATGCCCGTGCACCGCCAGGAAGCCCTGTCGACCGACGGTGGCTGGCAAGCCGGCGGCTGACGCGGCGCCGCCCGGCCACCCGAGGCGCGCCACCGCCTCGGGGCAAAGCCGAGCAAATTACTCTGCGAAGGCCCTTCCCACGTCTGGCGTTTGCCGGTAGAATTCGGCACGTTTCAAGTAAGAAACACGGGTTTACTAAAGAAACGCTTGACCCTCGCCAAGGCCAAGCCCCTCAAGGACTGCAGATGAGCGTATCGGGCATCGATCAAATCACCTACGGAGCCGCCGACCTGCCGCGCTGCCGCCAGTTCTTCCTCGACTGGGGCCTCTCGCTGGTGCAGGAGGGCCCGCAGGAACTGGTGTTCGAGTCGCTCAATGGGTGCCGCGTGGTGGTGGCCCACTCCGACAAGCCCGGCCTGCCGCCCGGCGTGGAGCCCGACCCGACGCTGCGCGAGGTGGTGTGGGCGGTGGACTCGCCCGAGAGCCTGGCGCTCTACCGCACGCGCCTGCAGCACCAGCCCGGCTTTGTGGACGCCGATGGCCGCGTGGGCTGCACCGACCCCAACGGCCTGGCGATCCGCCTGCAGGTGAGCCAGAAGCGCCCGGTGCAGCTCGACAGCGCGCTCACCAATACTTGGAGCCACCGCCCGCGCCGCAACCAGCGCAGCCCGGCCTACGACCGCGCCACGCCGGTCGAGGTGGGCCACGTCGTGTTCTTCGTGACCGACCTGAAGGCCACGGGTGACTTCTACACCGAGCACCTCGGCTTCGTGGTGTCCGACACCTACCCCGGCCGTGGTCTGTTCCTGCGCTGCGCGCCCGAAGGCGGCCACCACGACCTGTTTCTGCTGCAGCCACCCGAGCCGCGCAAGGGCCTGAACCACGTGGCCTTCTCCGTGCGCGACCTGCACGAAGTGGTGGGCGGTGGCCTGCACATGTCGCGCAGCGGCTGGAGCACCGAACTCGGCCCGGGCCGCCACCCGATTTCTTCCGCCATGTTCTGGTACTTCGAGAGCCCGGCCGGCGCGCTGGTGGAGTACTACACCGACGAAGACGAACTCACCGCCGACTGGGAGCCGCGCGAATTCACACCCGGCCCCACGGTGTTTGCCGAATGGGCGATCAAGGGCGGCATCGACGGCCACACGCGCCGCCAGGTGAACGCCGGCGCACCCAGCGGCAAGTTCATGACCGACAAGGTCAAGCCGCCCACGGAATGACACCGAAGGAGACCCCGCCATGCGAACCCCGGACCTCTACAACGAAACCCACCAGGCGCGCACCGCGCCCCCCACGTCTTACGAGGGCCTGCTCGGCGACTCGATCGAGCGCGCCTACGCACAAGGCATTCACGACCTCGAAGGCCTGGTGAAGTACCTCAACCAAGCGGGCCCCTCGGGCCCCAACGGCCAGCGCTGGACGGAGCAGTCCTTCCAGCAGGAAATGGCCCGCCTCGGCGCCTGAGCGCCGCCGAACCCCGCCCACCCGCCAGGAGCAACCCCCATGGACACCTCCGTCATCAACGTGCAACTTGACCCGGTCGACGCCGTGCTGGAAGTCGGCCTCAAAGACCTGTGGTTCCCGGTCTGCCCCTCGGGCTTCGTGAAGGACAGCCCGATCTCGCTGCGCCGCTTGGGCTACAAGATCGCGCTCTGGCGCGACGCCTCGGGCAAGGTGCACGCGCTGGAAGATCACTGCCCGCACCGCGGCGCGCCGCTCTCACTGGGCGTGAACCTGGGCGACCGCCTGGCCTGCCCGTACCACGGCGTGGAAGTGCGCTGCGACGGCACCGTCACCCGCGTGCCCGGCAGCCCCGGCTGCAAGCTCGAAGGCTCGCGCCCGGCGCGCATGTTTCATGCCGAAGAGGCGGCCGGTGCCATCTTTCTCTACAACGCGAGCAACCCCATCCTGGATGCCGCGCCACCGCTGCAGTTGCCCGAAGAGCTCACCTCGCCCGAGTGGTCGCACTTCCTCTGCTACACCGAGTGGGGCGGTGACTACCGCTACGTGGTCGACAACGTGATGGACCCGATGCACGGCGTGTACCTGCACAAGCAGTCGCACACCATGAGCGAGGGCGACAGCCAGGCCGAGTTCCAGATTCGCGACATCCCCAACGGCTTCTGCTTCGAGAAGAAGGGCCAGCGCGGTGTGAACTTCGACTGGACCGAGTGGATGGACCTGGGCATTCATGTGATGCGCCTGGAAATCCCGTACCCCAAGACCGGCGGCCCCGGCGGCAACTTCACCATCATCGGCAGCTACACGCCCATCAACAACCGCACCTCGGGCGTGTTCCATTGGCGTTGCCGCCGCGTGAGCGGCTGGCAGCGCGATGCCTGGCGCTTCCTCTACAAGAACCGCCTTGAAGAGCGCCACTGGAACGTGCTCGAACAAGACCGCGTGGCGGTGGAAAACATGGAGCCCGACGCCAACAAGCGCGAGCACCTCTACGCGCACGACATGGGCATCGTGCGCCTGCGCCGCCACCTGAGAAACCTGGCCAAGGCGCAGCTCGACAAGGCCATGTGAAAATCGCGTGATGAGCAACGCCAACACTTTGCAGGCCTGGGTGCACACACTGCGCTTCGAGGCCGACGACATCATCAGCGTGGACCTGCGTCCCGCACCCGGCGTGGTGTTCCCCGCCTTCGAAGCCGGGTCCCACATCGACCTGCACCTGCCCAACGGCATGGTGCGCAGCTACTCGCTGTCCAACCACTGCCAGGAGCGCCACCGCTATGTGGTGGGTGTGCTCAAAGACCGCGCCAGCCGGGGCGGTTCGAAGTGCGTGCACGAGCAGCTGCGCGTGGGCATGCGCATCACCATCAGCGCGCCGCGCAACAACTTCCCGCTGCACGAAGACGCCACGCACTCGGTGCTGGTGGCCGGTGGCATCGGCGTGACGCCGGTGCTGTGCATGGCGCGCCGCCTCAAGGACCTGGGCCGCAGCTTCGAGTTTCTGTATTTCGCCCGCTCGCGCCAGAGCGCCGCCTTTGTGGCCGAGATCGAAGCCCTGGGCGTGCCCGTCACCTGGCACTTCGACGACGAGAAGGGCGGCCCGCCCGACCTCAAGGCCCTGCTGGGCCGCCGCGCGCCCGCTGCCGGCGAACACTTCTACGCCTGCGGTCCGGCCGTCATGCTCGACAACTTCGAGAAGACCTGCGCCGCGCTGGGCCACACCCAGGCGCACATCGAGCGCTTCACGGCGGTGGAAGTGGCTGCCGCTGTGGACGCCAGGAAGACCTTCACCGTGCAACTGCAACGCAGCGGCCAGACCTTCGAAGTGACGCCCGAGACCTCGCTGCACAAGCGCCTGGTCGAGCTCAACATCGACGTGCCCTGGAGCTGCGAAGAGGGCATTTGCGGTTCGTGCGAAACCAAGGTGCTCGAAGGCGTGCCGGACCACCGCGACATGGTGCTGACCGACGCCGAGCGCGCCGCCAACAAGGCCATGATGGTCTGCGTGTCGGGCTGCAAGAGCGAGCGGCTGGTGCTCGACCTCTGAGCGTCTTCGCTCAGGCCGCTGCCGCCGGGTAAGGGCTGGTGTCGGCGGCCGACATCAGGCTTTGCACCAGCGCTTCCATGAGCCGCGCGCGCAGCGGCTGCGAAGCGCCATCGTTCCAGAGGTTGCGCAGTTCCATCGGGTCGTTCTTCAGGTCGTAGAGCTCGCCCCATGCCTGGCCGTCGTACACGGTCAGGCGGTGCTCGTGGTCGCGCAGGGTGCGCATGCGCACGCGGCGGTCCAGCCCGAAATCGCTGCGCTGGCTTTCTTCTTCAATCAGCAGGTGCGTGCGCACCGCGTGTGCCTGCCCGGTGGTGAGCGGCAGCAGCGATTGCCCGTGCATGCCGTTCGCGCTCTGCAGGCCCGCGCGTTCGAGCACGGTGGCGGCAATGTCGGTGGTTTGCGCGAGTGCCTGGGTGGCGCCTTGCGCGGGCGCGTGCACCGGGTCGCGCCAGATGAAGGGCACGCGGGTGAGGGCGCGGTAGTGCAGGCCGCCCTTGAACATCAGCCCGCGGTCGCCCAGCAGCTCGCCGTGGTCGCTGGTGAACATCACCACCGTGTCGCGGTCCAGGCCGAGGGATCGCAGTTGCGCCATCACGCGGCCCACCGCGTCGTCAATGCACGCCAGGCTGCCGTGGTTGAGCGCGAGCGCTTCGCGCGCTTCCTGCTCGCTGCAGGCAAATGCGCCATACCCCGGGCGAAAGCCGGGTTGGCGCTCGCGCTGTTCGCGCAGCCAGCGCACGGGCGGCGGTGGGTCCACCAGCTCGGCATGGAAGGTGGCGGGCAACGACACGTCTTCGGGCTTGAACAGGTCCCAGTAGTGGCCCGGTGGCGTGAACGGGTGGTGCGGATCGGGGAACGAGCACTGGATGAAGAACGGTTGTGCGTCGCCGGCCAGTTGCTCCAGCACGTTGCAGGTGTGCCCCGCGATGTAGGCCGTGGGGTAGAGCGCTTCGGGCACGCGGGTGCGCCAGGCCTGGCGCAGCGCGCCCAGCCGCAGGCCGGGTGTGGGGATGGCGTTGTCCGGGCCGATCAGGCGGTCGGCGTCGGCCGTTTGCGCGCGCAGCCAGCGGCGCCAGTGGCCGTGCTGCTCGTCGGCGTGGCCAATGGTGAGGCAGGCGCGCTCGAAGCCGTAGTAGGGCAGGTCGAGCTCGAAGGCCGGGTCTTCCTCCCAGCGCTTCCACACCTCCTGACCGTAGCGCCCGGGGTAGGGCTGCCGCGCGTCATGCGCCAGGCGCTGGCCCGCCGCCGGCCACGCGGGTGGCACCGGGGTGATGTTTTGCAGGTGCGACTTGCCCACGAGCGCCGTGCGGTAGCCGGCCAGGCGCAGCGTGTCCACAAACGTGCGCTCGCCGTGCGAGAGCTCGCGTCCGTTCATCTGCACCCCGTGTGCGCTGGGCAGGCGCCCGGTCATGAGCGAGGCGCGGTTGGGCTGGCAGATCGGCGTGGCGACATGGAAGTCGTCAAAGCGGCAGCCGTCTGCGGCCAGCGCGTCGATGTGCGGCGTATGCACCTCAGCGTTGCCATAGCAACCGAGGTGGTCGGCGCGGTGCTGGTCGGTGACGAACAGCAGGAAGTTGGGGCGCCGCGCCATGCCGCTGGCCTTCATCGGGCTCAGTCGGCCTTGATGTTGAGCTCTTTGGCCAGCTTGCCGTAGCGCTCGTTGTCGGCTTTCATGAAGTCCGCAAGCACCTGCGGTGTGCCGCCCAGCACGTCCAGCCCGGCGCCGGCCAGGCGCTCGCGCACGTCGGGCAACTTCAGCGCGTCGTTGAATTCCTTGTTGAGCCGGGCGATCACGGGCGCAGGCGTACCGGCGGGCGCGAGCACGCCGTACCACGCGTTGACCTCCACGCCGGCCACGCCTTGCTCGGTGGCGGTGGGCACGTCGGGCAGCAGGGGCGAGCGCGCCTTTTCCGTGAGCGCCAGCGGAATCAGCTTGCCCGCCTTGATGTGCGGCACGGCGCCACCCAGCCCGGTGAACAGCAGCTTGACTTCACCGCTGAGCGCGGCGGTGATGGACGGGCCCACGCCGCGGTAGGGCACATGCATCAGGTCCACCTGCGCCGAGCGCTTGAGCATTTCGCCTGCGAAGTGCATGGGCGAGCCGTTGCCGGGGCTGCCGTAGGGCACGCCGGGCGACTTGCGGGCCAGCTCCACCAGCCCCTTGAGCGTGGTGGCGCCCAGCTGCGGGTTGGCCACGAGCACCATGGGCGTGGTGGCGGGCGCGATCACGGGCACCAGGTCTTTGTGCACGTCCACACCACCGCCGGCACCGGGCGCGAGCACGTGGGGCGAGATCACCACGGTGTTGGGCGTGAACAGCAGGGTGTGGCCGTCGGCCGCCGAGCGCGCCACCGCGCTGGCACCGAGCAGCGCACCGGCACCGGGCCGGTTGTCCACCACCACGGGCTGTCCGAGTTTGGGCGCGAGCTTTTCAGCCAGCACGCGCGCGGCCAGGTCGGGGCCACCACCGGGCGGGAAGGGCACCACCAGCGTGACCGTTTTGCTCGGGAACGTCTGCGCCGCCGCCAAGGGCAGGGCCATGGCCAGCAGGGTGCCGAGCAGGCCCAGGGTGATGCGGCGTGTGGGGTGCGTCATGCGGTTCTCCAGAAAAGGTGAGGGCTGTGGGTGTGTGGTGGGTTTCAGGCGATAGCCAGTGGCACGTTCCAGGCGTCGTAGCCGTACACCCAGTCGGCGTTGCCCTGGCCCTTCATCCACTGGTTGCCGCGCGATCCGATCTGGATCCTGGCGGTGCGTTCCTGGCGCGTTTTCTCGTAGCGGCGCAGCGCTTCGGTGGCCTGCGCGCGGTTCGTGGCGCCGGCCAGCGCGCGGCCCAGCACCACCGCGTCTTCAATGGCCATGCCCGCGCCCTGCGCCATGAACGGCAGCATGGGATGGCAGGCATCGCCCAGCAGCGTGACCGTGCCTTGCGACCACTGCGGCAGCGGCTCGCGTTCGTACAGCGCGCTCTTGAGCGTGGTGTCGCAGGCATCCAGCAGCGCGCGCGCGTCGGCATGGAAGTCTTTGTAGAAGCCGCGCAGCTCGTTCACATCGCCCGGGCTCGTCCACGACTCTTCCGTCCAGCTCTCTTGCCCGGTGGTGGCAAACACAAAGGTCTCGCGCCCCTGGTTGAGCGGGAAGGTCACGATCTGGCTCTGCGGGTTCGGGCCCCACCACTTGGTGAAGGCGTCGATCTCGGGCACGTGCTTCACGCGTTCGGTGGGCACCACCGAACGGAACGACACCACGCCCGTGAAGCGCGGACTCTCTTCGCCAAACAGCGCGGTGCGCACGCGCGAGTGAATGCCGTCGGCGCCCACCACCACGTCGAAGGTGGCTTCGCTGCCGTCGTCAAATTGCAATGTCACGCCGGCATCGGTTTGCGTCAGCGTCTTCAGGCGCTTGTTGAATTCGATCTGCTTGATGGGGAACTGCTCGGCCAGCGCGGCCAGGATGTCGGCGCGGTGAATGGTGACCTGCGGCGCACCGTACTGCGCTTCGGCCACGTTGCCCATGCCCAGGCGCGAGGTTTCCTGGCCCGTATCCCAGTCGCGGCTGATGCGGAAGGTGGGCTGCGCGCCCGTGCGCCGAATGGCGGCACCCGCGCCCAGACCGTCGATGGCGCGCACCACGTTGGGCGTGAGGTTGATGTCGGCCCCCACGCGGGAGAAGCCCTTGGCCTGCTCGAACACCGTCACCTGGTGCCCTTGCGCCTTGAGCGCAATGGCGGCGGCCAGGCCACCCACACCACCGCCGGCAATACCGATCTTCAAACTGCTCATGGGGCTGCACTCCGTCGTTGTCGAAGCGTGCATTGTTCAGCGCACCCCGCCCGCGCTCAACCGCACGGACGCCTGAAATGGGTACGATTCGTCCACACCTGCCCCACGTTTTCCCTAGGTCATCCCACCACGCGCCCCATGGATGTATTGAGCGACGTCCTCGCCATCTGCCGCGCCGAGCGCGCGGTGACCGCGCGCTTTCACCTCTCGGCGCCGTGGGGCCTGCACTCCAATGGCGTGTCGGGCGCGGCCATGATCCGCATGGCGCGTGGCGCCCCGTGGTGGGTGGAGGTGGCGGGCAGCGCGCCGCTGCGCGTGGAGCCCGGCGACCTGGTCATGATGCCGCTGGGCACCGCGCACCGCATGAGCGCCGAACCCCGCGCACCCACCGTGCCGTTCGCCCAGCTGCTCACCCAGCGTACCCCCGGCGCACGCGACGAAGCCCCGCTGGACCTGAGCCATGGCGGCGGCGGTGAGGCGTGCGACATGTTCAGCGCGCTGCTGTGGTTCTCGGCCTATTGCCGGCACTCGGTGCTCAGCGTATTGCCGCCGCTCATTCATGTGCGCGCGAGCGAGCTGCCCACGGCGTTCGTGCTGGCCGCGTCCATGGAAACGCTGGTGACCGAAACGCTCGACCAGCGCCCGGGCTGGCGGCTGTCGGCCAGCCGCATGGGCGAGCTGCTGCTGATCAACATCTTGCGCGGCCACCTGCTGCGCGGCACCGGGCCGGCTGAAGCCAGCTGGTGGCGCGGCCTGTCAGACCCCGCCATCGCCCGCAGCATTGCCGCCATGCACCGCGAGCCTGCGCGCAGCTGGACGGTGGAAGCCCTGGCGCGTGAAGCGGCCATGTCGCGCTCACGCTTCAGCGACCGCTTCAAGGCGTTGGTAGGCGACACGCCCATGGGCTACCTCAGCGCCCACCGCATGGCGCTGGCCGCCGAGCAACTCGAAGCGGGGCACCTGCCGCTGGCGCAGGTGGCACAGGGCGCGGGCTATGAGTCGGACAAGGTGTTTGCCCGCGCCTTCCGGCGCTGGGCGGGCCTGTCTCCCACGGCGTACGCCAAGCGCGAAGTGGCGCGGCGCACGGCCATGGGCAGCCCGCACGAAGCATCCGCAGCAAACTGAATTTGCAAGGCCCGTGCGGTCTGCCGGTCACGGCACCAGGTCATTCGCCAAAGAACGGTTCAATGGCTTGCTCCCAATCTCCTAGCGCATGCGCTCGTACAGGAGTCGTTACAGGGCGCAATCAGGGTTTGCTATAGGGAAGCGCCGGCTCAGCATCTTGTTACTCCAAGCTACACTTTGACGCAATTTAATGCAGCGGTGCGAACGCCGCGCTTGGGAGGAATTGTCGATGTACAGGTGCTGGCTTGCCGTGTTCTTCAGCGTTGCGGCTCTTCTGGGTTGTGGGGGCGGTGGCGGTGGTGGTAGCAGTGGGGCATCTGGTGGGGGCACGCTCTACGTATCGGTGGATTACCCTGCCCAGGCGATTTCGCTCTACGAGCCTGCGCTGGTGCAACCGCAATTGAGCGGATTCGCTGGCCGCATACCTTCCTGTTCGTTGGTCGCCGGAACCATGCCAGCAGGCTTGCAACTGCGCAGCGACTGCAGCATCGTGGGTCGCGCCACGCAGCCTGGCATCAGCGTGATCACCATCCGTGTGGCCGCATCGGGTGTCAGCAACACGCTGGATTTTCCCAAGGCTGTGCAGGTCAACGGCCCCACGACGGACTACCAAAACGGCACGCTGCAAAACGTGCCCCTCGGAACGGTGGTCAACGATTTCCCTTCCGTGAGGTACTGGACTCCCGGTGGCGACCTTTCGATCGCGTGGAGCTACCGCGTGCAGAGCGGCAGTCTGGCACCGGGGCTGTCGTTGGACCCCGTGACCGGGCGGGTCAGCGGCACCCTGCAGACGGTGGGTGTGTACTCGGCCTTGATCGTCGCGACACTCCAGACGCAGTTCGGCACGTTTGAGACCAGTCCCACCTCCTACGGCGTCAATGTGGACGTGCCTGTGGTCCGCTACGACAACGTTGGGACGGCTTACGTGAGCGTGCCCTACACCAACACGCCTTGGTTGCAGGGAACGCACCTCCCGGACGCCGCGTTGTCCAACGTGACCTTCTCGCCCGCCTTGCCGCCTGGTCTTTCCGTGAATACGGCCGGCGTCATTTCCGGCAGTCCGACCGCTGAATTGCCTTCGGCACAGATGCACACAGTGACGGCGACATTGACGCAGGGCGGTGTGAGTGGGGCCACACAGGGCACGCTCAACCTGTCGGTTCTGTCGCCGGTCTACATCCGCTATGCCTTCAGCAACACGCCGCAGGGCACCCCGCTCAACCTGGTGCCGATCGTTGACCAGCGCGTTCCACTGTCTCCTGGTGCCACGATGAACTACTCGCAGGGCAGTGGCTCGTGTGTGTTGCCTCCCGGCGTGTCGATCGATGGACCCACGGGAGTGGTCAGCGGCACTTCGCCGATCACCGGGTATTTCAGCTGCACGTTGAACGTGGACATCACGAACAACGGCGTGAGCTGGACCGATTCGGCCATCCTGAGTTTCGCGGTGTATTGACGGATTGCATGCACCAGGCGAATGGTTGCGATCGAGAGATCCCGGTCGCAATGTTCATGAATCGGCAACGGCTACCCGCAGGTACCCGATTCATCCGTTTAGTCCCCCCCTTCTTTTCAGCAAACGTGAGGCAAAAAAGCATGAAGGTTTTTCAGTACAGCAGTCGACGTGCTGTTGCGGTTCTTTTCACTGCGTTGGTCACTCTGGCACTCGGTGGCTGCGCATCACCAACCGGCATCACCATCGACTATTCGCCCAGCTCGACCAAGACCGCGCAGGGCAGCGTCAACGTCGGTGACTTCAAGTACTCGGCGGTGGACCCGAAGACCTCCAAGCCCATGCCGCAGGACGTGATCCGCAACACCGCCATGGGCGAAATCAAGCTGGACCGCGAGGTGGCCAAGTTCGTGCGCGATGCCGTTTTCACCGAGCTGCGCTTTGTCGGCGTGAAGGTCATTCCAGATGGCAAGCTGCTGACCGGTGACATTGAAGAGTTCTTCATTGATGACCTGGGCTACAGCATCGACTGGACCTACCGGGTCAAGTACACCGTGCAGGACAAGGCTTCTGGCAAGGTGCTGTATGCGGGCGTCAAAAACATCCAGCGCAAAACCAACAAGTTCGGAAACCCGCTGGGCGTCCTGAAAGAGAACATCAAGATGAGCATCGAGGCGCTGCTTGACGATCCTGAGTTCGTGAAGGCGATCAACTGAGGGGCCTGCGCTGCACGCCCCAAGGGGGTGACTCGATTCGCCTGCATTCGAGTCCCCTCTGAAGCGTTTTCAGGGCCGCCCGGGGCTCACACGGTGGGCACCGTCCCGCCGTCAATCACATACTCCGCGCCCGATACCGCGCCCGCGCGCGGCGACACCAGGAAAGTGATGAGGTCGGCCACCTCGGCAGGGCGCGCGGGCCGGCCCAGCGGAATGCCGCCGAGCGACTGCATGATGATGCGCTGCCCGCCCGCGTAGTCGGTGCCGGCCTGCGTGGCCAGCCGTTCGGCCATGGCCACCGCCGCTTCGGTTTCGATCCAGCCGGGCGCCACGCTCAGCACCCGCACGCCCCGGGGCGTGACCTCTTTGGAGAGCGCCTTGCTGTAGGTGGACAGTGCGGCCTTGGCCGCCGCGTAGGCGATGGTGGATTCGGGCAGCGGCAACACGCGCTGGATGGAGCTCACATGCACGATGACGCCCGAGCCCTGCGCCAGCATGGCGGGCAGCAGGGCGCGGTCCATGCGCACGGCGGGCATGAGGTTCAGGTTGATCTCACTAGCCCACTGCGCGTCGTCCAGCGCGGCAAAGCCACCGCCCGGTGCGCTGGAGCCACCCACCACGTTCACCAGAATGTCGATGGCGCCCCAGTGCGCCAGCGCCGCGCGCGCAGCCTGTGCGGCGCCCTCGGCGGTGGACAGATCGGCCGCCACGTAGTGCACGCCTTCCAGCGCGTCGGCAGGCACGCTGCGCGCCGTGGTCATCACCTGCGCACCGGCGGCCTGCAGGCTGCGCACCAGCGCAGCGCCCACGCCCTTGGTGCCACCCGTGACCAGCGCGCGCAGGCCGGTGAGTTGAAGGTCGAAATGCGCGGGAGCGCTGGCCTGGCCAGCGATGGGCGCGGCGCTCATGCCGTGATCTCCAGCGAGGCAATGCGCCCGCGCTCCAGGCGGAAGCGGTAGCGCAAGTCCACCGGGCTGCCGGGGAAGTTGCCCACCACGTGGCCGGTGACGGTGTGTACACCGTCGGTGAATTCCAGCGCCTGCGGCTCGGTGGTGTAGGTGTACGCGGCCGATGCCGCTGCCTTCCAGGCGCGGATGGCAGCCAGGCCGGTGTGGGTGCGGTGCTCGTCCTTCACCACGGCCTGCGCCGTGAAGCAGCGGGCCACGGCGTCGGGGTCCTGGCGGTCCGCCTGGAAATAGGCGGCGATGGGCTCGGGCAGGTTCAGATCGTTCATCAAAAGCTCCTGGGGGGTTGCGATGCCCCAAGAATGCAGCGCCACCGTAATTTAGTGAATGGCCTAGAATTTTCATGGGTTATGTAGAAAAGGATGCACAGTGCGCGGAGCCGAATTTGCTGAGCTGAAAGCCTTTGTGGCTGTGGTGGAGCGCGCCAGCTTTGCGCGCGCGGCCGAACACCTGGGCCTGTCGCCCTCGGCCTTGAGCCAGACCATTCGCCAGCTGGAAGCGCGGCTGGGCGTGCGCCTGCTCAACCGCACCACGCGCAGCGTGGCCCCCACGGCGGCCGGCGCGCAGCTGCACGAACGCATGGCGCCGCTCATGCACGACATGGACGACGCCGTGGCCGAAGCCAGCGCCGCCGCCGGCCGGGCCGGCGGCACCCTGCGCATCAACACCCTGGGCATGGCCGCGCGCCAGTTGATCGCGCCGCGGCTCGCGCGCTTTCACCGCGCCCACCCCGAGGTGGTGCTCGACATCGTGGTGGACGACGCCCTGAGCGACGTGGTCGCCGGCCGCTTTGATGCCGGCATTCGCGTGGGCGAGCGCGTGGAAAAAGACATGATCGCCGTGCGCCTCACGCCCGACGTGAAGATGATCGCCCTGGCTTCAACCGATTACCTCGCCAGCCACGGCACACCCCGCACCCCGGCCGATCTGCACCAGCATCACTGCATCAACTGGCGCCTGCAGGCCGATGGCCGGGTCTACCGCTGGCCGTTTGAAAAGCGCGGCAAGCGGCAAGAGGTTGCCGTGCACGGCCCGCTCACCACCAACCACGCCCACACCGGCCTGGCCGCTGCGCTGCAGGGCTTGGGTGTGCTGTATGCGTTTGACCACGAAGGCATTGCAGAAGCGCTGCAAAGGAAACAGCTGGTGCAGGTGCTGGCCGACTGGTCGATCACACGGCCCGGGCTGTTTCTGTACTACCCCCACCGGCGCCACGCGCAGCCCGCGCTGAGCGCGTTCATTGACTGCCTGCTCGACAAAGACCTGCCCGCCCGCCAGCGCGGCGCCAAAGCTGCGAACTGAACTTGCTCAGGCGCGCCTGGCGCGCCGGGCGTATTCAATGGCCGCGATGCAGATGGTGAGCCAGGCCACGCCCAGCGCGAAGCCGGCCACCACGTCGCTCGCCCAGTGGACCTGCAGGATCACGCGGCTCCAGCCGATGCTGAAGGCCAGCGCGGCCGCCAGCAACACGCTGGGAACATGCCAGCGCACCGGCAGCAGGCGCAAACACAGATACGCCAGCATGCCGTACACCACCAGCGAACCCGAGGTGTGCCCGCTCGGAAAGCTGAAGCCGTCGGCCTGCGCAAAGCCGTGGTCGTGCACCGGGCGCACGCGCTCAAACACGCGCTTGAGCCCCTGGTTGAGCAAACCCGCGCCCGCGCACGCCACCACCCAGCCCAGCGCCAGCATGGTGTGCCGCCGCACCAGCAGCACCCCGGCCAGGGCGATCACCAGCACGGTGAGCGGCAACGGATCGCCCAGGCGGGTGAGGTAGCCGAAGAACTGCAGGGCGGCAGGGGGCAGCTCGCGAGCCAGCGTTTCCGTCAGGCGCACGTCGAACTGGCCGATCTCTTCGCCCGCGTCAAACACCTCCATCATTTCCGCAAACAGCGAGCCGGTGGCCATCAACACACCCGCACCCAGCGCAAGGCACACCCCCAGCAGCAACGGGCGCGGCACGCGGCCCCACACGGTGTGCGCGCCATACCGGTGAACGCCCAGCACGGCCGCGGTGCAGCCGATGAGCACCACGAGCAAGGCCGCCGCCAGCACGGGGAGCGCGTGGCGCCCGAGCCATTCGGCCCAGGCGAGGGTTTGGGTGAGGTCGTTGTCCATCGGTAGGGTTTGACTGGGAGCGTGTGGTGGAGTGGAGGCCGGCGTGGCCGCTGCGGGTCAGACGGGATTGTGTGCTGTGCGTTCCTCGCGCAGCGCCATGTTTTCTCGAAGGGTGCTTCAGGCTTTTTGGGTGAGCTGGTCGGCGATGAACCCCAGTGCGCGCAGCGCGGGCGCCGGATCACCGCTGTACTGCGCCTGCACGATGGCGCCATCCACGGCGCAGGCCAGGGCCTCTGCCGTCCGCTTTCGCTGAGCTGAAGGCGGCAGCAACGCTTCAATGGCCTCGGCCATCTGCTGCTTGTGCTGGCGGGTGACCTCGACCACGGCGGGCATGGCGGGGCCCATCTCGCTCACGCTGTTGAGGAAGGCACAACCCCGGAAATCGCCCATCGCCTTCCCGCGGAACCACTCCTTCAAGACCGACGGGAGCACCTGCACGCCCTTGGTCGCACCGCCGTGGCGTTCCAGAGCCTCGGTGAACCACTGCATCCAGCGCTCATGGCGGAAATTCAGGTACGCCACGATCAGATCGTTCTTGCTCGGGAAGTGCCTGTAGAAGGTCACCTTGGTCACGCCGGCCTCTGCGATGACCCGGTCGATCCCGGTGGCGCGAAGGCCCTCGGCATAGAAGAGGTCATGCGCCGTGTGGAGGATGCGTTCTTTCGCAGACAGGTCGCTGATGCTGGCGTCGGGTTTTTTGCTCATGGCAGCACTATAGACAGACCTGTCTACTTTTGCCACAATTCGCATGTAGACAGACTTGTCTACATGCCGTGGGTCTGCGGCCCATCACGACCATTTACCGAAAGCCACTGCCATGGACACCCGCCCCCCGCTGCCCCCCTTCACCCGCGACACCGCCATCCAGAAGATTCGCCTGGCCGAAGACGGCTGGAACAGCCGCGATCCCGCACGCATCGTGCTCGCCTACAGCCCTGCCACCGTCTGGCGCAACCGCGTGGAGTTCCCCGTGGGCCGCGCCGAGGCGCAAGCGCTGCTGGAGCGCAAGTGGGCCCGCGAGCTTGACTACCGCTTGATCAAGGAGCTGTGGGCCTTTGAGGGCAATCGCATTGCGGTGCGCTTTGTGTACGAGTGGCACGACGACGCCGGCAACTGGTTCCGCAGCCACGGCAACGAGAACTGGGAATTCGACGAACAGGGCCTGATGACACATCGCCACGCGAGCATCAACGATAGGCCCATTCAGGCCGCTGACCGGAAGTTTCATTGGCCGCTCGGGCGCCGACCTGACGACCACCCTGGGCTTACGGAGTTGGGGCTTTGAGGTGAATGCCCGGGGCGTTTGAGCGCACGCAATTTCAGTTGCGGGCTTAACCGGCCGTCAAGCTGCCATCTGTAGTAAGGAATTGTGGGTGAGTGCCACGTTGGTCCGGAGTGGCGCTTGGTCTGTGGCGCTGGACCGTATCTGCTTCCCGTGTTATCGCCATAGAAATGTGCCCTGCGATACGTCGCCTTCGTTGTTGACGTGGTTGCCTGGCACATAGTGCGCTGGAGCGTGAGCGGTCCTGGGCGCACGCACTTCTTGCTCGATGGCTTGGAGTAGGCCCTATATGCCCACCACAATAGCCTGACCTAACCCGAGCTGTCTCCGCGAATCCCAAGGCGATTCACGTGGTCTGTGTAAGCCTGCTCATGAGCACGGGCTTCGTGGGAGTGCGGACCACAATACGTGGGAACGCGTTAGTTCGTGCGGCGCCGAGTTGGTTGCCTAGATCCATCCGATGCAACCAATACCGTTCTTCGATTTTCGCGTGTCAGGTCCATGACGACTACCTTCAACTTGGCACGATCCCTCGCGGGGATTCGCGCAGTTAGCAGTCGCTCGAGGTCTGCCGAGTCCGAGGGCACATTCCCTTCGGGCGATGTACGCGTCTTAACCCCGAACCAAAGAACTAGGTAGATCCCATGGCCATCGGCTGCAGGATCGATCGAGTACAGCCCCTGCAGTTGCACCTGCCATGCGACCCAAAGCGACTCGTTGTTATCTTTTTTAACCTCGATCGGCACTGCGATCAGGCGTCCTGGGGCTGCATACTCGATCCGCATATCGGCGCGTTTGTCAGCGGCTGCCCGTCGCTCGGAGGACGCGGTAACTTTGGTCTGAGCGAGGCGCAACTGCAACCGCTCCAGAAGTAAGTCGCGGCAGTTGTTTTCGCTGTCGGGAACGCGGCGGCCGTCCATAGCTACCCAGAACTGCTTTAGTGCGAAGGTTTCAGTGCCGCGAATGTGGCGCTCAATATCTCGCAAGTGCTCTATCGTGAACGCCTGAAGGTCAGCGCAGCCCGCGGGCGACAGATTCTGCAATGTCATCGCTGCAGCAACCGGGCTTGGGTGGGCATAGAAGGCCTCTCGCGCGGCGGCCTGCTGAGAAAGCAATTGGTAACGTAGATAGTTGCTCCAGTTTTGCAGCGTCGGCAGTTCGATAAGGCGATGGATTTCTTTGGCCGATTCAGGTCGAGCATCGTTGGCCAGAAAGCCGATGAGTGCCTTCATGGTGTCGCTGCGGTTGTGCGCCGAAGTCACCCATCCATCGGGGTGAAGCTCAGACCGCGTAATCAAAGCGAGTAGCTCCACCAGCTTGGAAAGCACGGCAGGTTCAACCCACTTCAGGGACTGCTTCAGATATCCCTGTTCATGCAGTGCTGCGCCAAGCAACGCGATCCGTTTTTCGCTCTTTCCAACGATCTTGACCAATCGTGCCAAAGCATCGCTGCTGAAACCCAGTCCTGCCACTAGCCAAGAAATTCGTTGTGGCAAATCAAGCGACGCTTGCTCCGTCTTTCCGCAGACGATTTTCGACGCGACTTCTGTATCCAGAAGATGCAGTGCACTGAGAAGTGAAGAATTCAGCTCGCGCGTAGACTGTGCGCTCGCCCGCTGCGGGAATGTTGTCAAAAGGTCAGGCAATACCAAGCGCGCAAGCCCTGCATGCCCCACCTCTCGCGACAGTGCCCAAAGCCCTGTCACCATGAGAGCACCCTTGCGACGAAGTCTGGGCGTCGCATATCGAAGGTACAAAGGCGCGACTTCGTCGGGCCTGATCTCCACCGCACGCTTGTACCAGCCCGGCATCTCGCCTGTGCCGTCAGTTAACCAGAAGGCAACGAGTGTCGATAGCAGCGGTTCACGCCAAGTGTCCACCGCTTGTTCGTTTCGCTCATCGACCATCTTGGCAGCTAGCAGCGCTGCCGGCCGCAGGTGGTGGTACTGTGCCGCAGCGTCTATGCGAAAGACCTCGTCTGACGAAGGCAGATCGGTGCGACTCAGGACTTGCTCTACGCGCGCGACCGCCAATCTCGCGGTATCGATGTCGGAGACCAGCAACTCTTGCACTCTCTTCTCTGGAGAGTCCCCCTCAATGTCGGTGAAGCGACCGTAGTAGGCCGAAGTGATCTTGTTAAGAAGCCATGGGGCAGGAGTGCCAGTTGTAAGCGCCTCCAGGTACGGCGCGAAGCCTTCCTGACGTTTCCGCCGATTTGCTTGACGCGCAAGCTCGTGGAGTATTTGTTGACGGTGGTGGTTGGCTCGCCAGTCGTCTGCCAACTCGCATGTCCACTCTTGGGTCAACCACACCTGCGCTTGCGGCCAAGTTGCAGTATTCGCTTCGACCCAGTTGATGATGTACTCCATGCTGGGCACCACCATGCCTTCCTGTGAATCAACGACTGCGCGCGCTGCTACTTGGCTGAAGCAATATTTTGCAAGTTCTTCGTCAGCAGTCGATGCTGTCACTTCCAGGAGCCAGAAAAGCCAGTCCGCTGGTCGATCTGCTCCGCACAGGCGGTTCTCGGCCTCCCAGAAGTGACGCCGATTCGACCCTGCCTCCTTAGACCTTTGGCGCCACCCCCACGCCATAGCCGCTTTCAAGCGGTCGGCGTGACTGCTCAACCACCGCGCAATTCGCGCGCCTTCGTACATTCCTAGTTTCGAAAATCCGTGTTCGTCAGTGCCTATACCAAGCCAGGCGTACAGGCGCTCACCACTAATCTCTTCGCCGACCTGTTCAAGCGCACGGGCAAGGATCTGTCCCGCTAGCCTGTACCCCTCGTGGTCGAAGTGCCGGTGATGTGATGGTGGGTTAACTTGCAGCCAAGAGTCAGCTAGCAACACGAACCCCTCGGGGGGTGTCTGCTCGATAAGGCCTACGTACCAGAAATGAGGTAGCCCCGCCGTTGAGCTGATCGCTTCGGGTGTCGGCCAGAATCGCAACACTTCCTCCGGCCGCAGATGCGCTGGGTAGAGGTCGAGAAGCAGAGCACTTGCCAATCTGGCGTCATAGTCTGGGGTCTCGCCACCATGCAGGCGGTCGAGCCACTCACGCGCACGCGTGGCGTCGAACGGAGTGATCCTCTTCCAGACGTTGTACGCACCGATGCGGTTTCGGAACTGCGCGTTGGGGTCCATCACCCAGGCCTCGATTTCGTTGATCAAATCGGGCATGACTGAACCATGATTCAAGGCGTCGAGCACGCAATCCACAAGCGCCTGGTTGGCGTCAGCCGTAGAGTGATCGCTAAGCACCTCAGCTAAGGCATCAACCATCTCAGGTGACGCCAACGCCGCGAACGGATAACTTGTCCACTGCCCGTTACGGAACCACGGGTTGTCCTGAGCGGCGTCACGCAATGCTTCTAAGAGTGCACGTTTGTCTGTACCCGTGAACGCAGATGCGTCCCCGTTCAATATGGTTGTAAGTGGGTCCAGCCTAATTAGTTGATTTCGATCAGCTACATGGTGGACCGTTAACCAACCGTGCAGACCGCGCAAAGGCTCGACCGTAATTCCGTCGCCGCCCTGCATGAGCGCCAGCACCCGTCCCAGAGGCAGGCCAGACCGAAGACGTCGAGCGATCGTCTTCGCGGCAAGGTACTCCGCGATGCTGCGGTGCCGTGGCGTTGATTCGCCAGCGACAGTTACGAAGATCTTGCTGGCCAACGCTGCCCTAGCGTCGTGAAGTTGAAGTGCGTCCGGCAGCTCATGCCAAGCGAACGTCGAGAGGTCGCTATCCGCGGATGGTCCTCGTGTGAGGGCGCTCTTTCCGCTGAGGAGAAGGATCGCGCACAGCATGCCAGCGTCGTCAAGTCGGCGATCAATGTCACCAGGACCGGGCGCTTGAACCTCCCGATGCGCGTCCGACTGCTCCTCGGCGAGCTGGATACACGCAAGGTCGTAAATCGCACTGCGTGAGTCTGGCCAACCGCCCTTCGACGCAACTGCGCGAATCGCCAGATCTAGCAACAGAGGGTTGCCGAACAGGTCGGCAAGCCCGTGGTCGTCTGCCTGTCGCAGAAAACTCTGCGGGTCTGGAACTTCCGACGAGCGGGAGACTAGGATTTTCTCTTGCTCGCCGCGGGATAAGGGTTCGAGGTGTAGTTCGAGGACCGTGTCGTGCGGCGCCACTTGTTCCAGCGCACTTAGATCAGACTGAGCACGCCAGTCGTGTTCACGGCATGAAAGCCTGAATCGCGGTCGGCCAAGATATTTCAGCTTCGCTCGAATTTGGTCGAGTGCTGTGCGTCCATCGCTTGCGCCCGCTCTCATCTCGTCCAGAGCATCGATGAACAGGGTCTTGCCGGCGTCCTGCGGTTCGATGCCAAGAGCGATGAAGTCCCTGGCACTGCGGAACACACCACCGCTCGCAGAAGCCTCCATGCGAAGCGACTCGCTCTTACCGGCGCCGGGGTCCGCCAAGAGCACGTAAGCGTCGACCGCTCGCCAGTCCTCGATGGGCCGGGTCGTCGCGGTGCCGTCCTCCAGCAGACCTGTTGCCCTACGCGAAATCAGCAGCCGTTCTCCGCCCATCTCATTGTGTTCCACAGCATTTGCTAAGAGGGAACTAAGAATACCAGCGGCAGTTGGCAGCGCTTTCGATACGCTCTTAGCAAGTTCCTGTTACGGACAAATAGTTGCGCAAGTTCGCTGGTAAGCAGTTCTAGACCGTGTCTACCGTCGCACCAACGGGCCTGCCTCTAGCTGAGAACGTACGCTCGGTTTTTGCTCAGTTTCAACCGCTCGCGCTGCAGAGCGCACCACCGATAAACAGTCATTGGCGCCCAGCCAATCGTTGCGCAGTTGTACTCCGGACCTTCCACACTGCCGCTCCACGGTCCACGCTCAATTGGCGGGTCCTTTTCCGCCCCCGCCCCCATCCATCACCCCCCACCCACCCGCCCCCCCGGTATCCACCTCCCCAA
>NZ_JAHVAB010000084.1 GCF_019264445.1 Hydrogenophaga sp. | reverse complement strand
GTGATCACCCCGAAACATAAGCATTCATGCGGGCGTCAGGGGTTTTGCAGGAGCGACTATTTCCGTCGAAGCCAGATGCAGAGGCCGGTGCCACGCGCGAACAAGTCGTCGCCATCCTGGAACTTCTGGAGACGCGGATGTTGTGGTCGACCGCCAGGCCGATCATTTCCGCGACGGGCATCCATGTGAGCCGTGGGTGGCGAGAGACGCTGGCCCATGCCCGAGAGGACTCTTACAGCGACGCGATCTGGACAAGCGCCTTCATGGCGCTTTCCACGGCCGCCCGGTGGCACACATACGTCGGCAACAAGCACGTCAGCCTTTTCGACCTGCGCGAGCAGAACGACGACGCCAAAGCTCAGGTTCTGGAATGGGCTCTAAAGCGCGCGATCGATGATCTTCAGCCCGTGTTGCGGCGGCGGCCGTTCGATATCCTTGATGCGCCGACTCGCAAGGCGGGCCTCGATCAGTACAAGGCTTCGACCCCGAAGCTGCTCGCCGCCGAGTTACAAGGCGGCAAGCTGTACCTGCAGTTCTTTAGCACCCGCGCATACTCACTGCGTGAGTCTCTGGACATCACCAAGATGAACGCGGCGCAGATCAAGCTCTTCGAGGAGTATGAAGAGGTAATTGGGGTAAAGACGCGGCTAGTGCCGTGCTTCGACACCGTCGTGGTCGACACCATCAATGATCTGGTCGAGTTCCGCATCGACTTCCAGCCAGGCATGACCGAAGACAAGAACAGCCCGGCCTTCGCCCGCGTCATGACCGAGTTCAACCGCGCCACCACGAAGTTCATCGGTCAGGGTGCTGTCGGCGCCGGCCTCATGAACCTGCACCCGGCCATCAACCCGATGTACCTGGACGCTGCCTGCGGCCGGGTTACGGCGCTCGGTTTCGTCGCCACGAGTAAGGCTTCCTCGTCGAACAACCACGGCCAGATTCATCGCACACGGACCCAAGACTTCCGAAAGGACAGCTTCCACGTCGGCGGCAAGCAGCACGTAGACAAAGTCGATCCGTACACGATTGGCATCACCTGGCCAGCCAAACCGCCCAAGGGCGACCTGTACCTAGAGTTGAAGGGTAGCGTCAGGGCGATCTATTCGGGCAAGCTGCGGGCCGTGACCACCGCCGAGTTCCTTGGCTGCCTGGATGGTGCAGACTACGACTTCATCGCCGACCAGGTGCTGCGCCGACTGCCACGAAGGAAGAAGTGAACGTGACCGGGATCATCCAGGATGACTGGGCTCATGAGCCCAGCGTCAGAGACGCGTGTCTGCGAGTTTGGAAGGCACTGGCCTCGCGCGAGGATCATCTCGACCACTACACCTTCGACGATCTCCAGCAGTTCGCCGAATTGGATGACCCGGGCGTACTGTCCCAAGCTTTGCTTTATCTGTCGAACCCAAAGCTCAAGGTTCTCAAGCCCTGCTTGATGTACGAGTTCAATGGCGGCTTCCTTGAGCTGCCGGACGATGAGGTCGATCACTACTCGCGGGGCGAAGAGGTCATCCACCCCGAGTACGGCGAACCGATCGGCGAGTCGGAAATCTTGGTCTGCTTTACCCCAGGTACGGGTCTTCAACAGAAGGCGGCTCGATGACATCGATATCGCTGCAAGACTTTGAACGCTACTCATCGAAGAAGGCCGTCCAAGCATCGTTTCGGCGCGTCAAGATCAGCGAAGAAGGCTCCTATGAGGAGTTCGTCGACCAGCTTTACGACGACATCGATCAGTTGATCTACCGCATGCAGGGAGGCCGCGAGGTGCGGCAGGCCGACAGCGAGGATCGCTTGAGTTCTGAGGTGCTCGGCGGCCTCAGCATCCTCGGCTACGACGCCATCGCCGACGGCAAGACGGGCGGACACGTCGACCTGACGGTGAAGATGGGTGAGTTTTCCTGGATCGGTGAGGCTAAGAAAGACGGCAACTTCCACGAGGGTTTCCTTCAGCTCACTTCGCGGTACGTCCCCGCCTCCGGCAACTTCGCGCACAACCAGGGCGGCCTCATCTTCTATCTGATTGCGACTCCTGACGCTCGCAGCAAGCTCGGGGTCTGGCGCGATGATCTGACCTCAAAGGGCCACGCCTGCGAGGACTGCAAGCGAAACCAGCTGGCCTTCTACTCGGACCACAAGCTGGAAAGCTCGGGAACGGCCTTCAAGATTCGGACGATGGGCGTAGCTCTGTATCACAAGCCTAGGGATAAGTCGGCGCGCAACTCGGCCGCCAAGAAGGCTGCCAAGAACCCGGTGGCTGGCAAGTAGCGTGGCCCAGACCCTCAATCATCGCTATGCGACCGAGACCGCGCGTAGGGTTTGGCGAGGTTGACGACGCCTCCCGCTGCGTACCAGGCTCCCGTTTTCAAGACTAGCTTAAGGCTGAGTGTTACCAGTCACACATTCAGCGGCGAACGACTGCTGCGATCGAAAGCGGCCGTGGAAAGCATCTTTTCGGTGCGAAACCTGAAACGTGAAACCTGGGACTTGGGATAGCGGCGCAGTGCTCAGTCGACGCCGGTGCACTGCTGGCGGTATGGGTCCAGAACCGCGAAGGGTTCTCCTGCCGCGCATCCGGCGTAGTCGATAGCGGCGGCTCTTCACCGACAGCCAGACGCACCCCCTGCGACGATGAGCCGCACGAGAGAAAGAACTCCGTCTGACTGCATTCATACCACCTGCTTGTCACCCGGCACGAGTAGCAAGACGTCCGGGCAGCACACAAGCACTTGACATTGTCGGATCGTTTGAACTAAATTCCTGACATTGGAGGTTCAAATGAGCGATGGCCCCTACAGAAGCTTGCCCATGTCGCGCGGATGGATGCGACTCGCGGAGTTTGCGGAAAACGTTAACTTTGATCGTGCTGACACTGGTGCGGCGGCGAGCCACGCTCTGAGGACGACTTGGACTAATGAAGTCCCCGCCATCGTCGTTAAGGGCCTTCGCGACGTGTTTCTTGAGAAGGAACCAGGGCTCTTCGCAGATGCGCGCCTTGCACGCGTCGAGGCTGTGGTCGCCGAAACGGCGGGCTACGGGCTTGGCCGCCTGCTGGCTGCTCATTGCTCATCCGTCCTCGCCGAAGGACTCACCGGCGAGGCGGGCCTCACGGAAGCGACGAAGCGTGCGCTTGAGTCGTACGCGGCGCGGTCCATGCGCCAGATCGAGGAGCATTACTGCCGCAAGGCTTCCGCACGTCTGACGGCGCAAGTCCGTTCCAGTATCTCGGACGCCATCGGCAGTGTCGACATCACGGCGCTCGCCCGCCAGTGCGCAGGACTTGAGCCGCCCCTGCGACGGGGGGGCAGCATCCGCAAGCATATTGACATCGACGCAGGAGTTGCACTGCCATGAAACGTGATGATGACAAGGCTGCGGCCGCATCCCTGCGCGTCGACGTCGTTGAGGCGGGCCAACGGCCGCGGCGCGGACGCACGCCCTGCGAGATCGGCAGCGACCTGACGTTCACCACTGAGCATCTGGAAAGCTACTGCCTGGCGAAGTGGGAGCCAGTCATATTTGACGCGCTGGTCGTCGCGGCGGCTGTTGAGTTCTGTGATCGCATGCAGCGACGCAAAACTCAGCATTGGGGCCGCACCTTCGAGCTTTGCATTCCCGTTCATGATCCTGATCGCTGGCGTGCTGACGCTGTCAACAGCAGCCTCAAGGTTGCGCTTGAATTCCTCACTGGAGATCGGTGGGAGATTGACTTCATAGCACGCAAGGCTCCCGCCTATGTGCCTCATCAGTTTCCCTTTGACCTGTCTAGCGACGCGCAGGCTGTGATCCCCTTCAGCGAAGGGTTGGACTCTCGCGCCGTCGCAGGCCTGATGCACCGTGAGATCGGAGACGGCTTGATCCGCGTGCGGCTCGGCACCAAGGAATTCCTGCCAGGCGGTGGCGCATCCGATGTCAAGCAGCCCTTTACTTCTATCCCTTATCGGGTGAAGCCCAAGACCGGCGCATTCAAAGAGTCGAGCGCACGCTCGCGCGGCTTCAAGTTTTCGTTGGTGAGTGGTATCGCCGCCTATCTGGTCAAGGCCCACCGGATTATCGTTACGGAGAGCGGTCAAGGTGCGCTCGGGCCAGTGCTCGCACCCGTGGGACAGGGCTATGAGGACTACCGCAGCTATCCGCCGTTCATGGACCGCATGGAAGTCTTTCTCCAGGCAATCTTCAGTCACCGCGTACAGTTCGAGTTTCCCCGACTCTGGTACACCAAAGGCGAAACCCTGGCCGCCTTCGTACGAGTGTGCGCCGATGGTGGGTCGTGGGGCACGACCTGGTCATGCTGGCAGCAAAACCGGCAATCCTCTGTTGATGGACACAAGCGCCAATGCGGCATCTGCGCAGCCTGCATGCTCAGGCGCTTGAGCGTCCATGCCGCAGGCCTGAGCGAAGCGCGAGAGACGTACGTGTGGGAAAGCCTCTCGGCATCGACGTTTGAGGGTGGTGCAGCGCCCGGCTTCGCACACACCACGAAGGCACTGCGCGAATATGCCATTGCAGGCACGCTTCACCTTGACCATCTGGCGACGCTACAAAAATCGCCGATGAACAGGGGAATGATCAATATCACTATCTCCCAGCTCAGCCGCTCCCGTGCACTTCCCGAAGACACGGTCCGCGCTTCGCTGAACCGGCTACTGAATCAACATGAAAGTGAATGGATGAGTTTTCTGGATAGCCTCGGGCCACAGGCCTTCGTGGCGAACTGGGTGGGGCGGCCATGACCGAATCCCCGCTGAGCGCAATGCCTCCTGCCGACGTTGGCGAACGCCTGCGCCTCGCCCGCGAAGCAGCCCACATGACGCAAAAGCAAGCTGCCGATTTCATATCGGTTGCGCGCACGACGTTAGTCGCCATCGAGCAAGGTCAGCGCCGTGTGCGGATAAACGAGCTGCAGCAACTCGCCAAGGCGTATCGCGTGTCCGTCAACGCAATTCTGCGCCGTGAGGCCGTGCATGTTGATCTGGTGCCGCGCTTTCGCAAGCTTTTCGATGCAAAAGACTTTGCCGCCGCGGCGGCGACAGAACTGCTTGCCAACTTGGCGCGCGCTGAAGTAGAGCTGGAGAACGTGCTGGGCGTGAAGCGCGCCCATAGTTACCCGCCGGAGCGACCGATCCTGCCCGGCGATGTGCGGGTGCAGGCCGAGCAGGATGCACTGGAGCTACGACAACGCCTCGGCCTCGGCTTCGCCCCCATTGCCGACATCGTCACGCTGTTGGAAATGGAGCTTGGCATACGGGTGTATGTCCGGCGCTTCGAAGGATCGGTCTCAGGCGTCTTCGTTTACGACGAGACGCTCGGGGCGTGCATCCTCCTCAACGCCAACCATCCGCGCGAACGCCGCAACCAGACGGGCGGTCACGAGCTGGGCCATTTCATTTCGGTACGGCACGAGCCCGAGGTCTTGCACGTAGACGAGCCAGAGAACTCGCGTGAAGAACGCTACGCCATTGCATTCGGCCGTTCTTTCCTGACGCCTGCAGGTGGCGTGCGGCAGAAGTTTCAAGAGGTCACGGCAGGATCAACGCACCTGACGCGCCGCCACATCATCGTGCTGGCTCACTTCTTCGGCGTTTCGCGCGAGGCAATGGTCCGGCGGCTTGAAGAGCTAGGGCTGACCCGGAAGGGCACGTGGGACTGGTTCGCGGCAAACGGAGGCATCACCGACGAGCAGGCTCAACAGGTGCTGGGCGATCTGCGCATGGCCGACCACCAAAAGTCTGAGGCAGGCAGGCCAACGACACTGAGACTCAATCTGCTGGCTGCCGAAGCCTACAGGCGCTCGCTGCTAAGTGAAGGACAGCTTGCGCGACTTCTCCATCTTGATCGCATCGAGCTTCGCGAGATGCTGCAGGACATAGAACTCCAGGAGGATGAGGCCGATGACGCGCCCACGCTCCTTGCCTGATAAACCCACCTTGCTGATCGCGGACACAAGTGTCGTGATCAACATCAACGCGACGGGCTGTGCCGAGACGCTTCTCAAGGCGCTGCCTCATCGCATTGCGGTGGTTGATGTCGTCGTTGACGAGATCAAGGGCGGCCTCCGGAAAGGGCGTCAGGATGCGGTCAAGCTGACGCAGCTCATCGACGCTGGCTTAATCGAAGTGGTGACGCTCGGGTCACAGGGCCTGATTCAATTCGAAAGCCTGGTAATTGGCGCGTCCGGCGGGACCCTCGACGACGGCGAAGCCGCCACGATTGCCTACGCTGCCGATGTCTGTGCGCATGCTCTCATCGAAGAGCGCAAGGCGCGCCGTATGGCTGCCGATCAATATGCGGCTGTGCCGCTCGCCTGCACGGTAGATCTACTCAAGCATGCCAATGTTGAGCGTGCACTCGGCTTAGGAGGCATTGCCGATGCGCTTCATAACGCACTTACCGGTGCCCGGATGCGTGTGCTGCCGCATCACATCGCATGGGTGGTCGGTGTCATCGGCGATGAGCGTGCGGCAGGCTGCCTGTGCTTACCGGAAGCGGCCCGCAAACAGGCGCTTGCGCGCCTTTGACAAGTAGCCATCAGGTACGCGTTGTAGAAGTCTCTGATGCCGTTCGTGCCAGTCAAGCGTGCATGCCGTACTGTCGCTGTATTGGCCTCTTGGTCGGACTTCCCCCTGTTCGACCGTGTAGTCAGCCGCTTCCTTTTCACGTGGGACGATCCCGCGCAAGTCGGCATTGTGCGCAATCGCAGACGCGCCCCTCGCCCCCCGTCGCTTCAGTCAAACGTGATCGTCTCCTTGAAGGTAGTCAACGCGAGAGCATTCCCAGGCGCGCCCGGATCCACCAACACCCGCTTGATGTAACGCACCTTCTGCGTGCCCGGTGTGTGCCAGCTCAACTCGACCACCGTGCGGTTGTCGACATCCAGGCCGTACCGGATGAAGTTGACATCCTTGTAGTTGCAACCAGGCAGACACGACAAGAAGTCACCAACACCAATGTCGGCATACGCAATCACCTCGTTCGCATCGGGCTTGACCGTACAGTTGCCTCCGTTGTTGTCGAAGCCATCCGATCCGCTCAGGGTCACGGAAGTCGGACCGAACGCGTAACGCTGCTGTGCCTGGATGTTGTTGATGCAGGCCGAGTTGGTGATCGCACTGGTGGCCGTGCGCCCCGAGAAGCTCAC
Organism: Hydrogenophaga sp.; assembly: GCF_019264445.1. GTDB lineage: Bacteria > Pseudomonadota > Gammaproteobacteria > Burkholderiales > Burkholderiaceae_C > Hydrogenophaga. Next base: position 146,681 of record NZ_JAHVAB010000084.1, on the reverse strand, counting down.
CACGTTGTCCACGGACACAGTGTTGATACTCTGGCTGAAGTGTGCAACGGCATCCTGCACCGTCACCAAAGGCCGACCACCCGCGTGAGCCGTCAGAAACGCCTGCACGTCCACGTCACTCTCGAAGTCCTCAATGCGCTGCGAGAAGTCGATGCTGAACGCTCCAGCAACCACCGGGAGGCGAATCCCATTGGCCGGGCTGTTGTCGACATCCACCGTTTGCAAGAAGCGAAGCTGATTCACCAGCCGGTCCAGGTTGGTTTCCTCCACCCCTGTGTCTCCCGGCGTGAGCGTGCTGAACCCGATGGAGGAGGACAACGCCTGCCCATAGAGCCGGAATGAGACCGTTTCTCCCTGCACGTACTTGAACTGCCCATCGGCGTCTGTCGTGCCCGTCTGCGTGGCCGTGTCGTACCCCAGTCCTTCCACCGCCCCGTCCAGGTACTGCCCCGTGAGTACAGTGGTTCCGCTTGCGGGGCTCTCCTCACTGAAACCGCCACTGCCCCCACATGCTGCGAGTGCGAGCATGGCCCCCGTGGCCAGGAGTGCCCGGGCTTTCAGCCAAGGCACGTGGCGATTCTCGACTGCCAGTTTCTCGTTCATTGCGTACGCTTTCATTTGCTTTGCTCCTCCTTCGAGCGGTTGAGACCCAAGGCTTGCTGCAGTTCGCGCAGGCAGGATCTGTAGATGGAGGGACCAACGAGCCCCATCCGGTAAAGTGCCTCCAGGCGCGCAAGGCGCACGGACGCAGGGTGTGAGACATTGCCGACAAGCCGCCAGACCGCATCCATCAACTTCCGACGCATCGCCGGCCGCTTGAACAGATAGGCCACCACGGCCAACGGCCCCAAAACGATCGCGGCACCTGTCCAGATGCGCGCAGAGGCGCTGTCTCTGGAGACCCCAAGTCGGCCCATGTCGATCACGATCCCCAATGCCGAGAGCAGCGCCCCCAGCGACCACCACACGAAAATCCACATCTTCTTTCTCCTGAAATATCATATGCGCATTTGGCTTATGTCATGCGCGCCTAGAATTTTTTGAATGCCCGCTCCCACCCTGGACTCCCGTCACCAAGACATCGCCGCGCTGCTCATCCAGTTGCGCCGGGAGCGCGACTGGCTGCAGAAGGACCTGGCTGATAGGCTGCGTCGGTCGCAGACTTTTGTCTCGAAGTACGAGACAGGTCTGCGCCGCCTGGATGTGATTGAGCTGCTGGACATCCTGCGAGCGCTGGATGCCGATCCTCACGAGTTCGTTGACCAGGTCCTGGCCATGCCAAAGCGCAGCGTCAAGCGCTGACTGCCTGGGCATCTCCATCGCCTCTCCAAAATGAAAGGCCCGAGTGCTTGCGCATTCGGGCCTGTATGCTGTCGTGGTTCTCGACATGATGGGAAGTCAATACCAGGTGGATGAGCCTCCTTCAGGCCACCAGCTTCATAGCCTCGTCCCAGGCCTTTTGCTTCACGGCAGCTCCTGCTCCGAACCAAGCTGCATCGCGGCGGTGGTCTTCGCTGCGGGCCCTGCGGTGGTGATCGCAGAACTCTGTAGTCGCGTTGAGCAAGCCCCAGGCGGTGCCTGAGGCTGATGCCAGGTTGGCGCCCTTGCCGCGTCCTGTGAAGAGTTCCTGCACAGACTTGAGGGCACTGTCGTTGACCGCCGTGACCGACAGGCCTGCGGGGTTCACTGGGGCATAGGTGAACACGCGCTTGAAGTACGCCTCGGCCATGTCGGGCGTGACCTTTAGCTCTGACAGGGCCTTAATGCGGACCAAAAATGCGTCCCATGACGCGATGGCGATACCCAGCTGGCGTTTGACGGCCTGCGCGTCGAACTGGCTGCGGTGGTGCACCTTTACGGCACCCTTCCCTTCGCCCAGGGCAATCGCGAGGGTGTTGTTGCAGACCACGCGCACGGATGTGAACTGGGCCGTGGTGGCCAGTGTTCCGTCGCAGGCTGTGGCCAGCAGCAGGTAGCCGTGCACTTGGTCCTTTCCTTTCAGCACGGCGCTTTGCCCGGTGCGGGCGAGTGCCCAGAACTTGCGCCCTTCCTTGAGCACGCCTGCGGTCTCCAGCTCATAGCCACCGACCTCGGTCAGGTCGCGAAAAAACTCGAGCACCTCAGAGGGTTGAACCGTCTCATAGCGTTTGGACACCACCGACAGCGGGGCCTTGGTGTCGGAGCGGTACAGGACCTTCTGTTCGGGGAAGGCGTGAATGCTGCCCAGGCCCTTGGACTCGGTGCCATTGCTGGCGACGAAGCGCACTTCGGACTCTTCGATGCGCCAGTTCATGCCGGCCTTCTCTGCCCAGACTTCAAGGGGTTGATGGGCGGCGAGCTTGTGGCCCAGGCCGTGCCAGGGGGTTTCGTTGGCGTAGGCCATGGTTTGTACGAGGTGCATGGAAATCTCCTTGTGGGGAATACAACGGCATAAAGCCCGGGCGAGCCGGGCTTTGATGCGTGACGGTGGGAATGTGCTGCCGGGGCAGCGGGTGGTGAGCGAGCCGGGGGCTCAGTCGCGGGGAGCGCGATGGCGAAATCCGAAACCTTCGCCACCATCGTGATCGTCTTCCCAGTTGGAATCTGGGGGAGACGGTTCACGGTCGTTGCCGTGGAAGTCGGCGTAACCGTGGGCGTTGGTGGGGCATCGGGGTGGCTGGGCGCCGGAGGTCTGAGTCGGTGGGGACCCGAAGCAGTGCCCGCAATCCAGGCAATGGTGGTTGTTGAGCAACTTGTCGTCGAGAAACTCGCCGAGCGCAACTCCAGCGGCGCAGCCAGCCGCCGCGCCGGCCAATGCTGCCAGCATTGCGCCAGCCACTGCCCCCAACACCGAGCCGCCGGGACCGGCCACGATGCCGAGGCCCGCACCGACCTGCAGGCCGATTCGCGCACCCACCCGGACGCTGGCCCAGGCGGATGAACCGCTGGCCAGTGCGCCGGCCAGGCCACCGACGGTCACAGTTGCTTTGCGGGCTCGGTTGCGGCTCACCACACGCTCACTCCGGCAGCGTGGGCATGCCGGGGTCATGGTGCGGCGCCTGTACAGCGATGGTCAGGATCGCAGCATCGGCGCCAGAGGCGTGCGCGCTGGGTCCAGAAGACGCCGAGCAGGAAGACGATGGCGAATGCGAGCAGCGTTTCGAGGGAGGATGGCATGGGAAACACGGTGACTCCTTGAGTTAAACAGGGCACTGGAACCGCTGTTCCAGCGCGAGAGCTTCAGGGGCTCTCGGTACCGTGATATGGGTCTGAAGTTTCTTTCACTGAGGAATCAAATCTGATGCCAATCGGTAGCGATGCTCGACCAGACGCGCTGCGCCTTCCTCAGTTTCAGTTTGTGTACCTAAGGGCTTCTCCCAATTTCCCGGCGATACAACCGCGCACGAAACGCGGATCAGGCTCAAACCAAAGAGGATGCGTATTTCGGTCACTGCTGGACACTCATTTCGGTTTCTCTTGGACAGCAGGAACGGCGGGAGCTGGACACCCGGTTCGGCACTCTTGGACACACACAATATGCTGCCCTTTGGCATCGACGCTGCGGCGCCCAGTTGCTATGTTGGTTAGTCGGGCAGGTGCACAGCCGGCTAGACTTCACCGATCGGCCAGATGCGGACACACGTACATGAACATTGAAGCTCGACGGGATGTCGTGGCAGCCGCCCAAGCACTCGCGGATGGGCAGATTCGCTTCGTAGACGGGGTCCGACGTGTGGCGGCGTTGCGCTCGGCTGTTTCACTGCATGACCACGACCCTGACTTCTTATTGTTTGCTGCTATCGACAGTGAATCTGACCACTTGCCACGACACGATGCACGAAGCCATTGCTCGCAGGTATGGCTTGAGAAGTGCGACAAAGAGGCTGGCGAACTTGAAGCCATCTATGGCCCTGGAGTTCGCGAGGCTTGCGCTGTCCTCATCACTCGATTCGCGCCAAATTGAGGGTGCGATTTGGGCAAAATCCGCCACGGCTACCATGACGGTCTTCGGCCAGCAGCAGACGTCGTCATTCATTACGATCAAGCGCATTCAAACCGTCACCCGCCGTCATGACCGACCGTGCAACGCCAAACCTGCCGTCACGAGACTTCGAGGCGACGTTCCAGTTCTATCGCCAGTTCGGCTTTGACCAGAGTTGGCGCGATGAGGGCTGGATGATTCTCAAGCTGCACGACATAACACTTGAGTTCTTTCCCCATCCCAAGCTTGACCCGGCGGCCAGCTGGTTTAGTTGCTGTTTACGGCTCGACGATGTCGAGGCTTTCTTCAACCGCGTCCTGAAAGCGAACGTACCGGAATCAACGACAGGTTGGCCGCGACTGCATAGACCAAAGCGTGAGAGCTGGGGTGGCCTCGTCGGAGCACTGATCGACATCGACGGAACTTTGTTGCGACTGATCCAGGAATGACTGGACGGCTGGTTCCGGCCACGAGCAGTCTTTCGCTTCGTGCTGTCCACCAAACGGTCAAGACTGGTCTCGGACATTCGCTATCAAGTGATTGAGAACATGTGAGTCACTCATCCCCCTTGTGCATGGAGCAGTTCGAGCGTCAGCAAAGTGTCCAGAACCCGCCCCCCAGCGGCCGCGGGGGCGAGGGAAGTTCAAGCTCATGTTCGCACCCGCGACTATCCACCCACTTTGCCCCTGGATGACTCACTCCCGCTCCAGCTCCAAGTAGACGCGGCTCGCGTTGCCCGGGTGCAAGTCGGCTGCGTTGAGCAGATTCGCAAACGGCGCCATGTCAAAACTTCGCGCCGCGGCACCAATGTCGTCGCCGCGTTCCACCGCCGGTTTGAGGTGGGCGCGCAGGCGAACCAGGTAGTCCCGCGTCTGAGCTCGTGCCGTGGCCAAGTCCGTGACCTTGCCGTGTCCCGGCACGATGTGCGTCGGGTTGAGAGCTTCCATTTCATCGATCGCCGAGAGCCATTGGCGCGTATTGCTGACCGGAAGCACCGCGAGCATGCGATCTGCGTAGACGATGTCACCCGTGAACAGCACCTTTGTCTTTGGAAGCCACACCATCATGTCTCCGGGTGTGTGTCCGCCGCCGCGATGGCGCAACTCAAATCGGACGCCGCCCAGATCAAGCTGCGCGTCAGGGGTGGCGATGAGCCGGGTCGGGTAGACAGCTTGGGTGCCCTCGAATCGGGGCCCGAGCATGCCCTTGAGAACCTGCATCTGGTCACCCGCCCGGGCCCGCATATCCGGTACAGCGCCGGCGTGCGCGATGATTTCGGCGCCTTGGGCCTGAAAGTGGCTGTTGCCCAACCAGCGGTGGTCCTGCCCACCGGTGTTGATCACCCAGCGAATGGGCTGGTCTGTGACGCGCCGCGCGGCCTGGTCAATGTCGCTGGCACTCAGGTGGGTCGCCCCACTGTCGATCAGCACCGCACCGCGTGGTGTGAGCACCAAGCCAATGTTGGCGTTCAACGCTTCGTTCTCGCGTGTGCGGGCCCCCAAGTCGCCAATGTGGGCATAGACGCCTTCGGTCACCTTATGGAATTGGACTTCCACCGCACCGGAGGCGGTGTGCAGGAGCGCGATCAACAGCGCGGCAAAGATTTTGGGCATGGCGTGGTTTTGAGGGGCGACGGGGGATGGGAAGCGATGGCCGTGAGAGTGTGACTCAGTCAAGGCCGTTGGCCCCTGGGCTCCACGGGCATCCCGGCATTGCTCCAGCCGTCTATGCCACCAATCAGGTAGCGCGCGTCTACGCCGACGGCGCGCAGTCGCATAGCGGTTGTGCGACCCACCTCGTGACCGTAAACGCAGTAGACAGTGACAGGGCGGTCATGTTGCAGATCGGTTGCCCACTGCGCCACATCAGCGGGGTCGCGCCAGGCGGCACCAGGCAGTTGCGTTGTAGCTATCTCGAAGACACCTGCGCGCCGCACGTCGAGCACCAAGCTGTTTGCGATGTCGCCCTGCTCAGCACCAAAGCCTTCGCTGGCCGCGTGCACCGCCATCTGGTAGCGCGCGTAAACGCCCGCCCAGTCGATCGCCGCCAGGCATGCATCCACATACGCAGCGGCGTTGGCGCCAAAGTCCAGGTGGTAGGCGTGTTCGTACATGTCCAGCGCCAGCAGCGGTGTGCCACCGGCCAGCGCATGGGTGTGGTCGGGCGACCACTGATTGATCAGCGTGCCCTCGCGCGGGTTGAACACCAGCAGCATCCAGCCCGAGCCGCCACCCAGCGCCTTGGCGCAGGCGCCGAACTGCTCACGCCAGCGTTCCAGACCTCCGAAATTGGCCTCCAGCGCCAGCCGCATCGCGGGCTCCATCGTCTGACCGTCGCCACCCAGGCTGGCGAAATACAGCTCGTGCAGCAGCATCGAGTTGGTGGCGATCAGCTCTTCGCGCTTGAGGCCGTTGAGCACGAAGCTTGGCGTGCTGGCAAAAGGGGTAGCCGTCAGCTGGGCGCGAATGGCGTTCAGGCGTTTGACGGCACCACCGTAGTTGTTCTGGTGGTGGCTGCTCATCAGCCGTTCAGACAGGCCGGATATGGCACCCGGTGCGTAGGGAAGGGGCAAGGCTTGCAGGTTCATGGTTGACTCCTCAGCGCAGCAGCGTGAAGGCCAGCCCGGCGGCTGCGCAGACGCCGAGCAATGGCAGAACACCGGTCTTGAAGCGGAACAGCGCCACCGCGGCTGCCACCGTGATCGCGGCCGACATGGCATCGAAGGCACCCTCAAAGCCTTGCGGCCACCAGACGTGGTACGCAAAGAACAGCGCGAGATTGAGAATGACGCCGACCACCGCCGCCGTGATGGCCGACAGCGGCGCGGTGAAGCCCAGCTTGCCGTGGGTGGCTTCCACCAGCGGACCGCCAGCGAGGATGAACACGAAGGACGGCAGGAAGGTGAAGAAGGTGACCACCGTGGCCGCCAGTGCCGCGCCGGCGAACAACGCGTCCGGCCCCAGCACGGCCTGGTTCCAGCCCCCCACGAAGCCGACAAACGCCACCACCATGATGAGAGGACCGGGTGTGGTTTCGCCCAGCGCCAGGCCGTCGATCATCTGCGGACCGCTGAGCCACTGGAAGGTCTCCACCGCGCCCTGGTACACGTAGGGCAACACCGCGTAGGCGCCACCGAAGGTCAGCAGCGCGGCCTTGGTGAAGAACCAGCCCATCTGCGCCAGCGTGGCGTCCCAGCCCTGCCAGACCACCAGGGCGCCCATGCCCAGCAGCCAGAGCACCAGGCCCACGGCCAGCACGCGCACCAGCCGGCCGGTGTTGAACTTTGCGTGTTCCGGTGTGGGGGTGTCGTCGTCGATCAGCGCCGGGCCGTACCCTTTGATCGCCCCGCCGTGCCCACCGCCCAATGCAAACACCTGCGGCCAGCGTTTGGACCCCAGCCAGCCGATCAACCCGGCGGCCGCGACGATGGCGGGAAACGGTGTGTCGAACGCGAAGATGGCCACGAACGACGCGGCTGCAATGCCCCACATCCAGCGGTTCTTGAGCGCTCGCGTGCCGATGCGGTGGGCGGCGTGCAGCACCAGCGCGGTGACCGCAGGCTTGATGCCGTAGAAAAGGCCCGCCACCACCGGCACGTCGCCAAAGACCAGGTAGATCCACGAGAGTGCGATCAGGATGAAGAGCGAGGGCAGCACAAACAAGGCACCCGCGACGATGCCGCCCCAGCCGCGGTGCATCAGCCACCCGATGTAGGTGGCCAGCTGCTGGGCCTCGGGGCCGGGCAGCAGCATGCAGTAATTGAGCGCGTGCAGGAAACGGTTCTCGCTGATCCAGCGCCTCCGCTCCACCAGTTCGGTGTGCATGATCGCGATCTGCCCGGCCGGACCGCCGAAGCTGATGAAGCCGAGCTTGAGCCAGAAGCGCAGGGCTTCGGTGAAAGAGACGGGGTCGGGTCGGTTCATGGTCGTGTTGGTGGGCTGGTGTTGCCGGGGTTGGCGAACAGGGCGTCGAACACGGTGCAGGCCGCGTCCAGGAGGGTGTTGTCGTCGGCGTGCAGCTCTCGAAGACCAGCCAGCACGGCTTCCAGTCCACCGGCCTCTGGCGCAGGAATGCCGCCCGCGTCCAGGTAGTGAACGACCGCACCCAGGCGACTCAGCCGGGAGTCTTGCTCCAGCCCGAAGCTGGCCAGCAGCACCTCGAACGTGACGCGTGTACCCACATGGGTGAAACGCGCGCCGTCGAAATCGAAACCCAACGCACCGCGCGGGACAGATGCCACGTCCTGCAGCCAGAGGAACTGGGCCTGCGGGTCAATGAAGCGGCGGATCAGCCAGGCGCTGGCCAGTCGGTCCACCCAAGGGCGGGCACGCGTAGCCCAACGTTTGTCCTGGAACTTGCGCGCATCCAGTCGGGGGATGCCGTGGTCGGCCTTTGCACGGGGTTCGTTGTGCGAGAAGCGAGTGTCCAGCGCCGCTCGCGCATCGGACAGGGCCGCGTCGGCCTGCAGCGTGGCTTCACCGGGGTAGTGATCGATGGCCTGAATGTCGCGCAGCGCCTGCTCGATGGCGCGCCACTGACGGCGTGCCTCGGTCTCAGCGGTTGCAGGCAGCGCGGCAAGCCAGTTGTCCAATGTGTTGCGCCACTGCTCGTACGCAGCACTCCGATCAAACAAAGCCAGAACCTCGTCGCGCTGGACTTCGTCGCAGGGTGTGAGCCACATCACCTGGGCCGAGCCACCATGCTGGCGGACCTCATCGACCACGGGCTGAAAGCGCTCTTCCTGGTCCCGCGGTAGCAGGTAGGCGCCGTCCCGCAGCAGCGGGCAACCCAGTGCCTTGAGTGAGCGCCAGACGCGCAGCCGCACGGCGGTGGGCTGGGTGGGCAAGGTGAGAAAAAGAATGGACCACATGCTTTGAAATGTAGCCTACAAATCGTGAAACAACCATATCAAATACTGATGCAGTGGTTTTGTCCAGTGAGAAGCGCTACCCCGCAAGGACGCCTTCGCTAGACTTGCCCGAATTCAGAAAACACAGACATGTCTTCATCCTCCACCAACACTTCCGTGGCCGCTCTGCGGCATCACCACCACTTCCACCACGGCAACGAGGTCGCCGAACGCGGGACTCGCGCGGTGATGTGGATCACCGCTGCAACGATGCTGGTTGAGATCGCCGCGGGCTGGTGGTTCAACTCCATGGCGTTGCTGGCCGACGGCTGGCACATGAGCTCCCACTTTGTCGCGCTGGGCGTGAGCGCCTTGGCCTACGCAGCGGCACGGCGTTACGCCCAAGACCGCCGCTTTGCTTTCGGCACCTGGAAGATTGAAGTGCTGGGTGGGTTTGCCAGCGCCTTGTTCCTGCTGGGTGTGGCGGCCTTCATGGTGTGGGCGTCGGTGGAGCGCATCCTTGAACCGCAGACCATCCGTTACCAGGAGGCCATGGCGGTGGCGGTGCTGGGTCTGCTGGTGAACATCGTGTGCGCGGTGATTCTGGGCAAGGCGCATCATCACGGTCACGGTCACGGTCATGAACATGCGGCGCACGGTCACCACAAGCACGCCGACCACCATGGAGGACCCGCACACGACGATCTGAACCTGCGGGCTGCTTACCTGCATGTGGTGGCCGATGCGACCACCTCGGTGCTGGCCATCGCAGCGCTGGCCGGCGGCTGGTGGCTGGGTTGGTCGTGGCTGGACCCGGTGATGGGAATCGTGGGGGCGTGCCTGGTGGCCTGGTGGGCCAAGGGCCTGATTGTTGAAACCAGCGCGGTCTTGCTGGACCGGGAAATGGACCACCCGGTGGTGGACGAGATTCGCGAAGTGATCGAAGCCGCCGGCCCTGAGGGCGCCGTCACCCTCACCGACCTGCACGTCTGGCGAGTAGGCCGCGAGGCCTACGCCTGCGCCATTGTGGTGACCACCCACTTGCCCCACCTCACGCCAGCCACCCTGCGCCATCTGCTGGCCGTGCACGAAGAGGTCGTGCACGCCACGATTGAAATCCACCACGAACCCAACGTGTGAGATAGGCGCGAGCAGCGCGCTGGCGCTGACGCGCCGCGTTCTGGGGGCCGAGTGCGGTGATCAGGTGCGAGCACTCGGCCAATGCGGATGCTGGTCATCCACCACGAAGGCGTGTGCATGGCGCATCCGACCGCCGCCGTCGGCCGCCCCCAGAGTGTGTACGTGTCCAGCCGGCAAATCCGGGTGCTCGTGCTCGAGCACCTCAGGGTCTTGCGCCGGCCAGACCTTTGACGCCACCCAGATGGCCGATACGCCCGCAATGCCCAGCACAACAAACGATACCGTCATGCCGAAACGGGTACCGAGCCAACCGGCCAAGGGATAGAACACCAACCAGCAGGCGTGTGACAGCGCGAACTGCGCAGCGAACAACGCAGGCCTGTCCTCTGCATGCGCAGACCGCCGAAGCAAGCGCCCGGAAGGCGTCTGAGCGGTGGAGTAGCCCAGTCCGAGCACGAACCACAAGACCATCAACGAAGCCTGTCCGACCACGAAGGTGCCCGCGAACAAACCCAAGGTCATCAAACCGATGCCCGCCAGCATGGCTGTTCGGTCGGGCAGCTTCTCCAGAAGTTGCGGCAAGGCCAGCGCAGCCACCATGGAGCCTGCGCCAAAACTGGCCAAGGCCAGTGCCACAGCGCTCTGGCTCAGTCCCATGCCCGCCTGCACGATGACCACCGTGTTGACAAACACCATGGAGCCCGCCGCCGCCACGGCCGCGCTGATCGCCAGCAGCCCACGGAGCCGAGGCGTGGCGAGGTAGATGCGAAGCCCGCGCGTGGTGCGCTCGTAAATGCCGCGGCGCGCAGACGCCGGATGCGCCGGCAGCACCACCGACACCACCAGCGCCGCCGAGACCAGGAAACCCACCACCGTGCCGGCGAACAAATCGTGAAATCCGATCACCGTGAGCAAGGCTGCCGCCAGCATCGGGCTGACCAGGCTCTCCATGTCGTAGGCCAGGCGCGAGAGCGACAGCGCCTTGGTGTAGTCCTTCTCCAGCGGCAACACATCGGGGATGGTCGCTTGGAACGTGGGCGTGAACGCGGCCGAGGCCGCCTGCAACACAAAGATCAGCACGTACACCTCCCAAATCTGGGAGACAAACGGCAGCAGCAGCGCCACTGCTGCGCGCACCAGGTCCAGCGTGACCAGCAGGGTGCGCCGGGGCAGGCGATCGGCAAACGCTGCAGCCACCGGCGCCACACCCACATAGGCAACCATCTTGATGGCAAGTGCCGTGCCCAGCACCATTCCCGCGTTATCGCCAGCCAACTCAAAGGCGAGCAGGCCCAGCGCCACCGTGGCCAGGCCGGTTCCGATCAAGGCGATCACCTGCGCGGCGAACAGATGGCGGTAGGTGCGGTTGGAAAGGATGTCCAGCATGTCTGTTGTTCTCGTTGTCCATGCGCTCGGGGCCATGGACGCCACGGGCTCAGAGGTAGCGCGTGATTTCCCTGAACTCGTCCAGCGAATGGCGTTGCCCCGATTTCAGGGGTCCCACCAGGTCTTCGAGACAGTGATCCAGGTGGTCCTGGATCAAGGCCTTCTTGGCTTGCTGGATCGCTTTCTCGACCGCCTGCAACTGCTGGGCGACATCGAGGCAGTCTCGGCCTTGCACCACCATGTCGATGGTGCTGCTCAGGTGCCCGCTGGCCCTGCGAAGGCGTTTGATGATGGCGGGATGGGAGGCGTGTGTATGCGGTTGTGTCATGGCTGATCGTATCCCCTCGGGGAGGTTACTATATTGCCCGTGCCAACACCGAACGCCGCACCGCCCATGACCTCAAGCCTCACCCGCTCCACGCGCCCCGACCGGGCAGCGCTGGGCATGCGGTGGCTGGTGCTGCTGGTGATCCTGTTGGGAACCGTCATCTCGTCGGTGGGAAGCATGAACTCCCACGGGATTGCGGCCATTGCATCAGCGGGTCACGCCGATTCAGCAGGCCCGGACACAGCGCACGACCACGCACACGGTCATGCGCACGAAGACGGCGGCATCAAGTGGGTCATGGACAGTCATGGCGGCAGCGCCGACCATCCCCACCACGGCGCAGACCATTCCCACGACAAGGCCCATGCCCTGCCCATCACATGGGATATGGCGGCTCCGCAGCTGCCCGTGTGGACAGGGCATGCGCGGCTGTGGATTGAAATGGTCGAGCCATCGCGGCTTGAACGCCCACCCATGGGCTGAGGCGTCTCACCTCGCCTTCGCGCTGCGCCACGCAGTGCTTTCCTTTCTTTCAGACCATCGGAGTCTTCATGCACAGCCATGTTCACGACAGGCTGCCGCGTTCGCCATGGGCGATCGGGCATCTCCGTCTCTTCTTGTTCTTTGCCTTCTTCATGTGCCTGCTCCTGGGCACGACAGAGGTCTTTGCCCACGCCGTCACCGAGGGTGACAAGGGCTACATCCAGGAAATCTCGGGCGTTAACCTGCTGCCCTTTGTGTACCTGGGCGCCAAACACATGATGACGGGCTATGACCACATCCTGTTTTTGTTCGGCGTGATCTTCTTTCTCTACCGCATCAAACACATCGGCATCTATGTGAGTTTGTTTGCGCTGGGTCACTCCACCACCATGATCCTGGGCGTGTATTTCAACGTCGGGATCAACAGCTACTTGATCGACGCGATCATCGGTCTCTCGGTGGTTTACAAGGCGCTGGACAACATCGGCGCTTTCCAGCGCTGGCTGGGGTTCCAGCCCAACACCAAGGTGGCCACGCTGGTGTTCGGCCTGTTCCACGGCTTTGGTCTGGCCACCAAGATCATCGAGTACGAGATCTCGCCCGATGGACTGGTGCCCAACCTGCTGGCCTTCAACGTCGGTGTGGAAGTCGGACAGTTGCTGGCGCTGGCCGTCATCCTCATCGGCATGAGCTACTGGCGCCGCACGCCCAGTTTCATTCGCCATGCCTACACAGCCAACGTCGCCATGATGAGCGCGGGCTTCATCCTGGTGGGCATGCAGCTCACCGGCTACTTCGTGTCGTGAACACCCAAGGAACCTTCAACATGTACAACAGCGATTCCCCCACCCGCGCCGAGCTGCCATCTTCCAAACAGCTCTTGCGCTCCACCATCCTCGCCGCTGTGTCGGCCGTGGTCCTTCTCGTGGCCGTCGTGCTGCCGGCCGAATACGGCGTTGATCCCACCGGCATTGGCCGGGTCTTGCGCATGACCGAGATGGGCGAGATCAAGCAGCAGCTGGCGGCGGAGGCCGCGGCCGACGCTGCTGCTGCCCCTGCAGCTCCCGCGCAGGCAGACGGTGCCGTTGGCATGGCCACGGCCAACGCTGCTCAGCCTTCGACTCCAGCACCCGCACCAGCGCCAGTTGCTGCCGCAGCCCCCAAGATTGAGTGGCGCGACGAGATGCCCGTCACCTTGACGCCGGGCGAAGGCACGGAAATCAAGCTCAAGATGGCCCAGGGTGCCAAAGTGCAGTATTCGTGGGTTGTCGAGGGTGGACAGGTTAACTTCGACACCCATGGCGATGCGCCCGGCAAGTCGATCAGCTACGAGAAGGGCCGTGGCGTTGCGGCCGATGAAGGCGTTCTGGAAGCCGCATTCACCGGCAACCACGGCTGGTACTGGCGCAACCGCGGCGATGCCAACGTGAAGGTGATCCTGCGCACGCGCGGTGACTACACCGACATCAAACAAATGAAGTGATGGCTGGGCGCTGCGGCCTTCGCCGTGGCGCCTGCCGAACGCACAACCTTCCACAAACCTCTTTGATTCAGCACACCATGAAAACTTTCAAATCCCTCGTCAGCGCATTTCTGATCGTCGCCTTCCTGGGCTCAATCGCTGGCTGCGACAGGTTCGGCTCACACGGCAAGGATGGCGGACACGGCCACAGCCACGAGTAATCCTCTATGCAAGGCCGGAGACATCTCATCTCCGGCCGCCCGGTTTCAATCTCGCTTCACGAATCCTGCGGCCGAGGAAAGTGACAACAAAGCCGCGCAGTGGCTGATGGTCAGGATTCAATGCCAAGCGGTCGTTCAAAGATGCAGTTTGGGCGTGTTCAGTTTTACGAATCTCGTTGGCCAAGACGGAGCGCCGAGTGTCCGCAAACGCTGGCTCGACCGTCGTTCGCGTTCGCGGGATGAAGGACAGCAACGGGCCCGAAGAAGACCCTCGCCGGTCGATGGACCCAACGCGCGGACGGCTTCCGATCAACTCCCGTGAGATCTACCCCGCCGGACGGGCCGTTTGGTCGAAAGCCGACACTCACCCGCGCGCCGGATGTCGAACGGCCCGACTTCACAGCCGATCAGCGGCGAGACCGCGATGATCCTGGTTGCCTCCTCGAGCGGTGCGGCCTTGTGCCTCTTATCGGGCGCGAGGCTTTGCGTGCTGATAGGTTGCCTTTTCCATCTCAAGGAAGCCCGCTACCGAGGTCGGATCGGCGAACGGGAAGATCTGGGTCGCCCAATACCCGCCGATGCCGTTCGCGCGATCGATCCAGTAGTACAGGTTAGCGAGGCCGGCCCATGCGAGCGCACCAGCCGGCCGACCCGTGGGTGCTTCTTCCTCGTTGATCATGAACGTGAGTGCCCAGGTCTTGGGCATGCCGGGGAAGAACTCGGCGTCATTGGACAGCCGTGGCCTCGATACGGGCAGGATGGACGCCGCCGTCTTGGTCGCATCGACGCCGGGCAGCATCTTCACGTGCATGCCCTTGGGCAAATGATTGCGGGATGCCATCTCGACTGTTTCCGGTCGCAGGATCTGCTCTCCGCTGTCGCTGCGTCCGTCGTTGAGCCACATGCGGATGAACTTCACATAGTCCGACGCGGTCCCGTAGAGGCCGTGCCCTCCCATGTGGACCTCCGGATCCTGCGGCAAAGTCACCCCGTTGAGCGGAACAAGCGAACCATCGCGATCCTCGCGCGCGTGAATCGTTGCTTGCCGGGACTGCATGGAGGGGGTCATCGTGAAGGCGGTGTCGGCCATCCCGAGTGGACCGAGAACCCTCGATTGCATGACCTCGCCGAGCCGCTTGCCCGTAATGCCCTCGAGCACCATGCCGGCCCAATCGATGTTGCTCCCGTAGGACCACTGCTCGCCCGGATCAAACAGAAGTGGCGTCTTGATCGACTTCCACGACGCGTCGACCACCCAGGGCTGACCCTGCTCGTTGGCGAGGCGGGTGTACGTCTCGTTGAAGAAGTCGTAGCTGAAGCCGGCTGTGTGCGTGAGCAGGTGACGTGTCGTGATGTCGCGCTTCGGTGGGCGCAGCCTGGGTTGCCCGTCCTTGCCAAAGCCCTCGATGACCATGATGTCGGCAAGTTGGGTCGCGTACTCCTTCGCAGGCGCGTCGAGGTCGAGAAGACCCTCTTCCACCAGTTGCAAGCAAGCCGTTCCTGCGATGGCCTTGGTGGTCGAAAATATCGCGCACACGGTGTCGGGTTCAAACGACTCGCCGGTTCCGGTGTTGCGGACACCGCGCGCGCCTTCGTAGATCGTGCCGCGGCGGTCAGTCACCGCCGCCGATACCCCGGGCACGCGGGGTGTGCCTGTCGTCACGCCATCGAGAACGGCGTCGATTGCCTTAGTCAGTTCGGTCATTGTTGTCTCCGTGTTGTTGAACTACCGCCACATGCCAAGTGCCGGAGCGCGGAACGTCGGCGTGAGGTCGGAACGATGACCCCGCCCAACCCGTCTCCGGCGGCGACGTGTGGCAACGAGAAGATAGCAACACGCTGGGTGGCCAGTAACCGCCGACCGGCGCGCCTGGAGGGACCGAATCCCGCCATTTGGCGGTTGAGACTAGCGACTGGTGGGCGGTGGCAGGTCCAGCGCCGACGAATGCCGAACGCGCCAGGCGAGGAAGGCGAGGCCGACGCGGGTTCGGCCGATGCCGTCGAGTGGGTCGAACGACAGCAAGTCGCGAATGGTCTCCAGTCTCGCCTGCATCGTGCTGTGGTGGACACCGGCAATGCGAGATGCGTCACGGATAGACGCGGAGCGAAGCAGCGCATCCAGAGTTCGCACGGCCCACGGATGCTGCATGGCGCCTTCGAGTTCCTCGACATCGAGCAACGGTCTATCGACCGAGCACTGGGCGAGCAGATCGATGAGACCGCCATAGTCGTCTGCGACGACAACGGGCACATCGGGCACAGCGCACAGACGCAAGCTCACGAGTGCTGTCGCCAGCGATCGGTGGAGGTCGTCGATCCCCGCCGCCACCCCGATCCCGCAGGGGCTGGCGTCGATGTGTTTCACCTCGGCGCGCAGTAAGCACACGTGCAGCGGACCGTAGCGGGTGTTGACGACGTCTTCCAGCAGGTCGCGGTGTTGCTTCCATGTCGCGAAGAGCGGCAAGGTGGCAACGCGGTACTTCAAGTGCGGCGCCAATCCGAGTTTGGCAGCCGTAGCGTGGCGATGCTCCACGTCAACGTTGACGTCGAGCAGATCGCCGAGTCGACGCAATGGATCTTCCGCCTGGTGCCCGCTGCGGATGGCCAGCGCAAGTGCGAGGCGCTCGAGGACCATCGCATCGTTCACATGGGCTGGCCCCTGCCGCTCCAGCCACACGGTCATGCCGTTTGCTTCCAGGGAGCCTTCTCTCGGCGCTGCGGCGCTGCCCTTCAGGGTCTGCCCGTCCGGTGCGACGCGGAGCGTGCGCTCTGATTGATGCCCGGCGAACCCCGCTACACAGCCCGAGAGCGAGGCTGCTGCCCCGAGCAGCCCCTGGATGTTGACGCCACCTCGAACCAATTCGTCGAAGCACGCGATGATCCTCAACGCCAGGCTGGCGTTGGGGTCAAGGGCCTTCAGTCGAGCCAGCAGTTCCTGCATACAGTCCTCAATCGCCCAACACGCGTGACATCCATCCACTGCGCGTGGCGATCATTCCACGTGACAGTGCGGTATGCGGCGCGAAGATGTCGAACGCATGGAACCCACCCGGCCACACGTGAAGCTCGGCCTGCCCGCCGGCATTCCACAGGGCGTCCGCATAGGCCACGGTTTCGTCGCGAAATATCTCGGCGCTACCGACGTCGAGAAACGCGGGTGGTAGGTCGCAAAGCTCAGTTGCACGAGCCGGCGCGGCATACGGCGACACATCCGGACCACCGCGCGCTTCGCCAAGCAGTGCGCCCCAGCCGGTCTCGTTGCTCACGCGATCCCAGACGCCGATGCCATCGAACTGAAGCGTGGACTTCGTGATGCCGCGGTCGTCCAGCATGGGGTAGTCGAGCAGCTGACCGCACAGGCGGGGACCGCCCCTATCGCGCGCCGCGAGGGCTGCACCGGCCGCCAAACCTCCCCCTGCGCTGGCGCCCGCGATCAGCAGGCGATCGAGGCGCACGCCGAGCGACTCCGCATGCAATGCCATCCATTCCAGTGCCGCGTAAACATCTTCCCGCGGATAAGGATCGCGATACTCTGGCGCCAGGCGGTACTCGATCGACACGAGCACGACGCCCAGCTGTTCGACGAAATCGATCATCCGGTCCAACCCACTGAACCGATCGCCGAACATCAGACCCCCGGAATGCACGAAAAGCACACCGGGGCGCTGCCCGGAGGCACGCTCGTGACGGAAGACGGACGCCTTGAGAGGGTGACCCTCGTAACCCTCGAAGACGCGTTCCTCGCAGCGGATGTTTCGCCCGCCGATCAGCGTTTCGAGAGGCGGCCCTGCGTAGGACACCCGCATGAAGTCGATCAGGTCGCTGGTCACAGTCGGCGGGAACATTCCGCCCACGATCGCCAAGCCTGCGCGCAGTTCAGGATCAAAGGTCGGTCGGTCGAGCCGCGCTTGTCGGCCCACCCCCTCGACCACCCCCTGGGTGAGCTCCTTCATCTCGAGTTCCTTCACGAACGTCTGCTTGTGGCTAAGTCACGCTGAAGATTGAGCGCGCCTCTTTGAGTGAAAACCTAAATTACCTGTTTAGGAGAGAGGATTCTCCGGCACTTCCCGAAGGACCGGTTGTGGCCGATTCCAGAAGTCTAGCCTTGGAGCTGGCGGTCAGCTACCCATCAAGATGGGATCGCCGGCGGCCTACGTATTGCCAGCCTCTTCAAACAATCGGTGGGCCTCGGGGGTTCTAGACAGGATGGCCGGTGAAGTTCGTTGACTGAGGTGCCGAACACTGTGTCAACGGTGTCGAACCCGATGTCCAGGAGGCCCGAAATACGCAGAGGATGGAGAGCCTTTGACTTGTGCTTTTTTGTGAGCGTTTCGACCCGCCGATTTACGTACTTCTCCTTCATGCCGCCGTTCAGGCGAACAACCTGTTCGCATCCTCCCAGGCACGCTGCTTGAGCACGTTTTTTGAGAGGTTTGCGAAAGAAAACGGCAAACACATCGGTGTCAGGCATTCCTTCTTCGGCTGACTGAGACATATTCACGGCCACCTCGTCACCGAGACACTTCGTACATCGGTTAGATTGTTACAAGGAGTCAATAGACAATGAAACTGATCCGGAATGCTGGTGCCGACCGTGTTGTAGACCTTATCTCGCCCGAACTCGCTTCCGGCAACCAGATCGACCTGATGACCGCGCCCGGGTCGCTCTTCGCGTTTGAAGCGCTTCAAAATGGAGCTAGTAAGCTCAGCGCCGCACGGCTGCTACTGCCAGCGGATGCTTCCGAATTCAACTTGCTGGGCAACGCTGCTGACCGCCCCGCGCGGAATAGGCTGCAGGCGCCGAGCCTCGCCAGGCAGTTCGCGGAATGGATACGCGGCAAGGCGGAAGTTCGATGCGCACCTGACACCATCCCCCAAGGCCTAGCAGTCCTCCGTGGGCCTGATGGCAAGGCCCGGCAAGCGGTTCACGGCTCCTTCGGCTTGTCGACCGATGGGCTCGGCATCACCCCCGGAAATCCACTGAGCTTCATTCAAGCGTCGGAGTCCGAGCAGGAAGCCGAGATGCTGGGTCAATGGTTCGACGCCCAGTGGGACAGCCTCGGCCAACAACCCAACGCGATGGAGGCAATCCTTGCCCCCTTAGACGAACTAGCTGCCACGCGGGACCCAATGAGTGTTTACACCGCGATGCTGTACCACCTGTTCCGGGCCGACAGTCAGGATATGGACGAGGACCGCATCGTCAAGTCGGCCACCGGCATCCGCGACACCATCGTCTGGAAGAAGCTCTACAAGTTTCAGCGCGACGGCGTTGTCGGCGCCATCGACAAGCTGGACCGCTTTGGCGGCTGCATCATTGCCGACAGCGTCGGCTTGGGGAAGACCTTCGAAGCCCTAGCCATCATCAAGTACCACGAGTTGCGCAATGACCGCGTGCTGGTGCTTTGCCCCAAACGCCTGCGCGACAACTGGACCGTCTACAAGGCCAACGACCAGCGCAACATCCTGGCGTCGGACCGCTTCAACTACGACGTGCTGAACCACACCGACCTGTCGCGCGACGGAGGTATGTCAGGCGATGTCGACCTCACGCACATCAACTGGGGCAACTACGACCTAGTCGTCATCGATGAGTCCCACAATTTCCGCAACAAAAAGGCCCCCAAGCAAGGGGCCGAGACGCGCTACGACCGGCTGATGCGCAAGATCATCCGCGAGGGCGTCAAAACCCGCGTGCTGATGTTGTCGGCCACGCCGGTCAACAACCGCCTGGCGGATCTAAAGAACCAGATCGCTTTCGTCACCGAGGGTGACGATACCGCCCTCTTCGACCACGGCATCGCCAGTATCGACAGCACCACGCGCCGGGCCCAGAAGTCCTTCAACCGTTGGCTGGAGCTTCCCGAAGAGACGCGCACCCCCCAGTTGCTGGTGGAGATGCTGGGCTTTGACTACTTCGCACTGCTAGATCACTTGACCATCGCGCGCTCACGCCGCCATATTGAGAAGTACTACGGCACAGCAGAGACCGGCCGCTTCCCAGGCCGCCTGCCTCCCATCAACATCAAGGCAGACGTCGATAAGGCTGGCGAGTTCCAGTCGATCAAAGAGATCAACTTCGAGATCCGTCGGCTCAAGCTTGCCAGCTACGCGCCGCTGCGCTACGTCAAGGAAGACAAGCTGGCCAGCTACGATGCCAAGTACAGCACGTCCATTCGCGGGGGTGAGAGCATATTCCGCCAGGTTGACCGCGAAGAAAGTTTGATCCACCTGATGCGGGTCAACCTGCTCAAGCGGATGGAAAGCTCAGTCTTCTCGTTCGCCCTGACCGTGGGGCGCCAGCTCAAGGACGTCGACGAGACGCTGGCTCGACTGCAGGCCTACAAGGCCGGCAGCGTCGGAGCCGAAGACGAGTTCGAAGAGATCGACATCGCGGACGTTGACGTGGACGATCCCGCCTTCGAAACCCTGCTGGTCGGCCGCAAGGTCAAGGTGCTACTCAGCGACATTGACCTCGCCCGCTGGCGCCAGGACCTCACCGAAGACCGTAACAGGCTAGCCACACTCAACGCCGCCGCACTTCAAGTCGATGCCGCCCGTGACGACAAGCTCGGCAAGCTGCGCGACCTGATCGCGGAGAAGGTGCGCAACCCCATCAACGCGGGCAACCGCAAGGTCATCGTCTTCACGGCGTTCGCCGACACGGCCGAGTATCTGTACGAGCAACTGGCGGACTGGGCCAAGACCCACCTGAGGGTCGAAGCTGCCCTGGTCACGGGCTCGGGACGGAACCGATCCACTTTGCCAGGGCTGCGCAAGGATCTGACCACTATCCTCACCACCTTCTCTCCCCGGTCCAAGGAGCGCCCTACCAGCCTAGCCCACGAGGGTGAACTCGACCTGCTGATCGCGACTGATTGCATCAGCGAAGGCCAAAATCTGCAGGATTGCGATTGGCTGGTGAACTACGACATTCACTGGAACCCGGTGCGGATCATTCAGCGCTTCGGCCGGGTAGACCGGCTGGGCTCGCCCAACGCCAATATCCAGCTCGTCAATTTCTGGCCCAACATGCAGCTGGAGGAGTACATCGGACTGGAGCAACGCGTTAGTGGTCGCATGGTGCTGCTAGATGTCTCGGCCACAGGTGAAGAGAACATCATCGAGCAGCAATCTGGCGACCCGATGAACGATTTGGAGTATCGGCGTAAGCAGTTGCTGAAGCTGCAGGACGCCGTGATCGATCTGGAGGATCTGTCCAGCGGTGTCTCCATCACGGACCTGACCCTCACTGATTACCGCATCGACCTGGCGCGCTACCTCAAGGCCCACCCTGGCAAGCTGGAGAGCATGCCCCTGGGCGTTTCCGCCGTCACCACCACCCACGAAACTGACATCCCGCCCGGCATGCTCTTCTGCCTGCGGGCAGAGGGCGTCGCAGCCGACAAGGCCGTCGACCCCCACTACCCGTTAGCGCCGGTCTATCTAGTGCACATCGGCGAGCACGGCACAGTGCTGCTGCCTTATGTGCAGGCCAAGCACGCGCTGGATCGCCTGAAACGCCTGAGCATGGGTCGCGAGCTGCCGGACGCGGGGGCTGTGGCGCGTCACGCAAAACGCACCCGCCAATTCTCCGATATGCGTCACGCCCAAGAGCTGCTCGCAGCTGCGGTGGGCTCTATCGTCGGAAAGGGGGAAGAGCGCGCGGTCGCCAGCCTCTTCTCCCCGGGCGGCACCCATGCCATGCGCGGTGAGTTCGCCGGCATGAATGACTTTGAGGTATTGGCCTACCTGATCGTGTTGGATTCCAAATCTACAGGGAGTAATGAATGACCTTAAAGGACGGGCAGCGGCTTGAACCGCTGGCAACTGAGATCGTCGGCAAGTTGGATGCTGTCGCCAGTACGGCCAAGTCCTGGCTGGCGAGTCCAAACCGACTGGGTGTTGACTCTCTCGCCAATGCAGGCAACACATTGAATTCGGATCGAGCAGCACGAGCGCTTGACAACGTAAATCAGGCGAACGAAGCGGCGTTCCGCAAGCTCGCGAGCGAACCGTCCATCGCGCGCGTTGTCGCCGAGGACAAGGACGGACATCTCACCACCTACTACTTTTGCCGTGCCGAACAAGGCATGGTCACCCAAGGGCTTTTCAGCTACCGCGCGCCCATCGGTCGGCTGGCAGCCCTCCCCGTCGGTGACGAGTACGTGCGCCCTGACGGCAAAGCGCTACATGTGATCGAGCGGGCACAGCTCCGCCCGACTCCACTTGCTGGGGCGTGGGACGCATACACAGTCGTGCAATCGGAAGATGCTCCGACCGTCACAATTGAGTCACTCCGGAAGCTGCTTGAGCGCCACCCCGAGTTGATTGCGCCGGTCGAGGACCTGGTGGCCCTACTCCTGGCCAGTGCTGAAGCAAGCCAGAACGTGATCGAGGGCATGAAACGCAGCGTCATCACCAAGATGGGCCTGCGAGACCAGCCGGTGTTGGACCAATTTCAGGACGAGATCTTCCGCCTGCCGCTGAATCGTCGCGTCCTGCTTTTAGGACCCCCTGGCACTGGCAAGACCACAACACTGATCCGACGACTTGGCCAAAAGCTTGACGTTCAATTTTTGGACGAGGACGAACAACGGGTCGCCGAGGAACTTGCCCAGTCTCAGCAAATGCCACATGGCAAGAGCTGGGTGATGTTCACCCCGACCGAACTGCTGAAACAGTATCTGAAGGAGGCTTTCTCGCGAGAGGGCGTCCCAGCTCCTGACCAGAACATCCGCACTTGGGGGGACCATCGTCGAGACCTGGCACGGCAAACATTCGGGGTGCTGCGAACCGCCTCTGGTGGCGGCACCTTCGTTCTGAAGCCGGCGATGCCAGGCCTGCAGCCATCGACGGAAGCTCAGCCTATCACCTGGTTTGAGGACTTTCAAGCCTGGCAAGGTAATGCATACCGGGAAGAATTGATAGAGGCCGTGAAAGGTCTGGTGGGCGCATCACTGCCTGCTGCCCATCAACTGGGCAAGCGACTACAGGCGCCTCTGCAGGAAGCCGTGACTTGGCCTGCAACCTTTGCCGCGTTGGCCGGTGAACTACCAGCCGTTCAGACCTTCGTAGGTGGCCTCAAAGAGGAAACCGACACCGCAATCAAGGCTGCGCTGAATGCTCAACTGGCTCGGAACAAGGGCCTGATCAGTGACCTGTCCAAGTTCATTGAAAGCCTGCAGCAGCAGGCCTCCGCAGAAGGAGACCTTGATGACGATCAAGATGGAGATGACGATGACGAGGTTGTTATAGCACCTCGCGTGGGTGCCGCCGCTGCGATCAACGCTTACATGCAGGCCGTCCGCACTCAGGCTCGCAACGCCTCGGCCAAGCGCTCTACCAACAAGACTACTCGTAGCGGCAAGATTATCGAATGGCTCGGCGACCGCACGCTTCCTCCCTCTGATCTCGCCACACTAGGCGCAAGCTTGCTACTGCAGACGAACGCCCGCCGCTTCACGAACCCGGTTAAGCGATACATCGACGGCATCCCCAAGCGCTACCGAGCCTTCCGCAGGCTGCGCCAGGATGAGGGGCAGTGGTATGCGAAGTCTGGATTCGAGCCCCGCGACCTGCATCCCTTGGAGCTGGATGTTGTTTTGTTGGCAATTCTGCGTTCCGCCGGGGACCTGTTGCAGCGGCCCACGGTGATGCGGGACATTGAGAATCCCGCATGGGCATCACTGAAGCCAGCACTGTCCACGCTTCGCAGCCAGATCGTGGTCGACGAAGCCACCGATTTTTCACCGATCCAACTGGCCTGCATGGCTGCAATGGCTCACCCTCGCCTTCGATCCTTCTTCGCCTGCGGTGACTTCAATCAGCGGTTAACGACCTGGGGCTCGCGATCTACGGAAGAGTTGCAGTGGGTCTTCGCCGACGTTGACATCAGGCGAATCACCGTCACCTACCGCCAAAGCCGGCAACTCAACGAGGTGGCCCGAGACATCATCCAGTGCATTGGGGGCTCCCATCAAGACGCCATCCTGCCCGCCGAAGTCGACAACGAAGGGGAGCCTCCGGTCCTCTTGGAGTACGCATCGCACGACGCCATTGTGCGATGGCTAGCCGCGCGGATCCGCGAGATTGACCAGTTCATGGATGGAAAATTGCCCTCCACAGCGATCTTCGTCAACTCCGAGACAGAGGTAGAAACGATTGCCGTTGCGTTGAATGAAGCGCTGGCCCCGCAAAACATCCAAGTCGTTGCCTGTCGGGAAGGCCAGGCGGTCGGCCAAGAGAGCAACGTCCGCGTCTTCGATGTCCAGCACATCAAGGGCTTGGAGTTTGAGGCCGTCTTTTTCGTGGGCATCGACCAGTTGGCCGTCGGTCAGCCTGAACTGTTCGGCAAGTTCATGTATGTGGGTGCGACCCGGGCTGCCCAGTACCTGGGCGTGACCTGCACCGCAGCACTGCCGAGCGCACTGGAGCCCCTGCGCAAGCACTTCGGAGCAACCTGGGATGCAGTCCGCACAGAACAGACAGATTCGCAGGGGCAGAAGACATGAGCTTTCGTACCGCAGAACCCGCGCTGAAGGATGTTCTCGATGGCATCGCCGCAGGCCAGATTCAGCTCCCTGACTTCCAGCGCGGTTGGGTTTGGGACGACAACCACATTCGCTCTCTGATCGCGAGCCTGTCGCTGTCCTACCCCATCGGCGCTGTCATGTTTTTGGAGGCCGGTGGGGTGCCATTCAAACCGCGACTGTTTGCGGGCGTGAACCTGCAACCAGCTCCAAACCCCAAGATCCTGGTGCTCGATGGCCAGCAACGCCTGACCTCCATGTATCTGGCGCTGCGCAGCGGCCAACCCGTGCCGACGCGCACAGAGAAAGGCGTCGAAATCCAGAGGCTCTACTTCTTAGACATGGCCAAATGCCTGGAACCGGACGCTGATCGGGAGGAAGCTGTCATCTCGGTACCTGCGACGCTGCAAATCACCTCCGACTTCGGCCGCAAGGTTGACCGAGATCTCAGCACGCCCGATCATCAGTACGCCCAACGCCTGTTTCCCGTCGCCTTGCTGTTTGACATCCAAGGATTCATGGCCTGGGAGAGCGGATTTAGTGCTCACCACGCGTTCGGCGCGGAGGCGATGCAGTTCATGCAGAAGTTTCGCAACGAGATATGGCTGCGCTTCCAGCAATTCAAGGTGCCAGCTATTGAGCTGACCCAGGACACGCCACGTGAAGCTGTTTGCCAGGTCTTCGAGAAAGTGAACACTGGAGGTGTGACCCTCACCGTGTTCGAACTGATGACGGCCACCTTCGCTGCCGATGAGTTCAATCTCCGCGACGACTGGGATGCCCGTCGTGAACGGCTGACGGCCAAGCACGACGTTCTGGAGGCGGTGGATGGCACCAGCTTCCTGACAGCCATTACCTTGCTGGCCAGCTACCGGCGCCACCTTGCCCAGAAAACTCCGGTGAGCTGTAAGCGCGCCGACGTCTTGAGGCTAGACCTGTCCAACTTCAAAGCACTGGAGGCGGCTCTGGAGCTTGGCTTCAAGCGTGCGGCAGAACTGCTGGCCGAGGAGAAGATTTTCGACGACCGCAGCATCCCCTACTCCACGCAACTGATCCCTCTGGCAGCGATCTGCGCACAGCTGGGCGAGCGAACGACTCTGCACGGCGTCAAGCAAAGCCTGCTGCGCTGGTATTGGAACGGCGTGCTGGGCGAGCTGTACGGTGGTGCCAGCGAGACGCGCTTCGCTATGGACTTGCAGGATGTCGTGGCTTGGATAGATGGCGGCGCGGAGCCACGCACTGTGCGCGATGCCAACTTCGCCCCGACCCGCCTGCTTTCGCTACAAAGCCGCCTTGCAGCAGCCTACAAGGGCCTCGCTGCGCTACTGATGAAGCACGGCGGGCGCGACTTTGTCAGCGGTACGCCCATCGACCTGAACACCTACTTCAACAACGCCATCGACATCCACCATATCTTTCCGCGCGCCTGGTGTGAGAAGCAGAAGCTCCCTAAGGATAAGTGGAATAGCGTCGTCAACAAGGCACCCCTCGCGGCAAGCACAAACCGCTTCATCAGCGGCGACGCTCCCAGCCACTATCTGGTACGCATCCAGAAGTCCAAGCAGGTGCCTCCATCAAACTTGGACGAGTTTCTGATGTCGCACCAGATCTCTGTGGATGCAATCAGATCCGACGACTTCGATGGGTTTATTCGATTACGTGCCATCGCGCTGCTGTCATTGATCGAGCAGGCCACGGGCAAGAATGTGTCGGGCCGGGACAGCGAGGACACCGTCAAGGCTTTCGGGGCTGCGCTGCTGGCATGAGTGCCAATGCGACAACTCATGTCTTTGCGGCTTTGGCGCTGCCTGACTCCACGCGGGTAGACCAGCGCGTGCCCAAGAAGTTGCTGGCCGAACACAGCGCCACCACTGCGGCCGACAAGCGCCACGTGCTGGATGGGGTCGATGAGGTCCAGTGGTTGGCATCTCTCAAGCCCCACCTAATCGGCGTGCCGGCTTTCATGGATGCGCAGCGCGAGTACTTGGAGGTGGCGGTGCTGAGTCTGAAGCTGAAGCCCGGCATCAAACCAAGCCGCCTGGCCGAGCTGCTGCATCGAGCTGTGCCCTACCCCGTGCTGCTACTCACAAGCTCGTACCTCGGCGTCAGCCTGTCGCTCGCGCACATCCGCGCGTCTCAGAACGAAGCGGACAAGACGGTACTGGATGGCCACATCCTGTCCGTCCCGCTCCCAGATGCCGACAGCGGGCAGGACTTTTACGCCGCCGTGGCGTTGACCAAGCAGCCCCAGACCGATCTGTTCGCGCTCTACCAAGGCTGGCTCGACACCGCGAGTGCGTTGGACATCGCCGAGGAAACGGGCAGCTTCCAACCCAGCCTGACGCGCGAACAAGCCGAGGCACGACACGCCGCCTTGCAGGGCTGTCGTCAGCTGAAGTTGCAGATCGCACAGCTGCGCAGCCAAGCCGACAAGGAAAAGCAGATCGCCCGCCAAGTGGCGCTGAATCAAGAGATTCATCTCGCGCAGAACCAGTTGCGGACCTTTCAGCGCATCCTCTCCGGGGAGGCTGCATGACGCACGCCCCCGCACCACACGACGCCAACATGGCACTGAACACGCTGGGCCGGGCGCTTGCGCGAGCCGATGAGCTGGATGAAGCCGTGATGGCGGCCATCGCCGCCGAGCAGTACAGCCCCTACGACGGCTCCACACGCATCAACGCCAGCGTCAGTGCCGCCTGCGTGGCACTGGAGCATGGCCGAGCGCTCCGCGTACTGATAGCACAAGGGCTGCCGACAGCGGCGCTCAGCCTGCTTCGCCTGCAGCTTGAGGCCCTGACGCGCGCCGTGTGGCTGCTCTACGCGGCAACGGACCTCTCGGTGGAGAAGCTCGCCGCCCCCCTGTCGAAGGACACCGAGGCGGCGGCCAACAAGCTCCCGATGCTGGCTGACATGCTCAAACAACTGGCAGCCAAGCCGGCCGCAGCGCAGCCACTGCTCGGCCTGCAGGCGTTTAAGGACAACAACGCGGCCGCGCTGAACTCCTTCGTGCACGGTGGCATTCACGCCCTGCACCGCTATACGCAGGGTTTTCCTGCGCCGCTGCTGATCGGCGCCGTGCGCAACTGCAACGGCCTGCTCTTGATGGCTGGCATGATGCTGGCTGTATTGGCTGGCAACCAGCCCATGGTCCGGCGCGTCAGCAGACTCCAAGTCGAGTTTGCCGCCGATCTGCCGCCGTCCCTGCCAACCCACGCATGTGCCGATGGCACCGTTAGTTGAGCCCCTGATCACTGAAGTCGAAGAAGAACGAACCCATGTCCATCCAAAAGATCGAACCCGGCATGCCAGAGAGCCAGAGCGCCGACGTCCTGGCCGACAACGTGGCCCGGCTGAAGGCCGTGTTCCCTGAGTTGGTAACCGAAGGCACCAACGGTCCGGCCATCAACATCGACGTGCTCAAGGCCCTGGTCGGCGATGCCACGGCGACCGACGCGGAAGAGAAGTACGGTCTGAACTGGCACGGCAAGCGCGCTGCGCGCCAGCTCGCCCTGACGCCCAGCGCCGGCACACTCCGCCCCTGCCCCGAGGAAAGTGTGGACTGGGACAGAACACAGAACCTCATGATCGAGGGCGACAACCTCGAAGTGCTGAAGCTGCTGCAGAAGAGCTACGCCGGCAAGGTCAAGTTGATCTATATCGACCCGCCGTACAACACAGGAAGTGACTTCGTCTACCCCGACAACTTTCAGGACAACCTCCAGCACTACTTAGCGCTGACCGGCCAAGTTGAGGGGGGACGGAAAGTTACCAGCAATACAGAAGCCGGTGGTCGGTTCCACACCCACTGGCTGAACATGATTTATCCGCGGCTGATGCTTGCGCGAAACCTCCTCCGGCCAGACGGACTGATCTTCGTATCCATCGGTCAGCGCGAAATCCATCACCTCGTGTCTGTCTGCGATGAAATCTATGGCGAGGAGAACAGAATAGGAATCGTCGGCCGATCCATGAAGACCGGCGGGAACAGTGGCAAGTTTTTTTCTCCAAACTTGGAATTCATCCTGGCGTACGGGAGGTCGTCAGACGAGGCCAAAGGCTTCAAAACCCGCCTAAGTGATGCGCTGAAGGAAGCGGTCTACAACCAAATTCAGGAGTCGGGATCTAGAGCCGGACAGGCATATCGGACCATGGGCTTGTATCAGGCCTCATTGACCTTGGGCCGATCAAAGAATGCTCGCTACTTCATTGAGTGTCCTGATGGAAGCAAGTGCATCCCCCCCGAAGGAAAGCGTTGGCGAGTTGTGGAGTCAAGCTTTCTCGACATGAAGGCGGCAGAAGACATCGTCTTCAAGCAAACCGATACGTCCCCCTTGCTTGACGAGCACGGCAAGCAATCGAAGTGGAATATCTATACGAAGATTTGGCTGAGCACTCGGGAAGAGGAAGGGCAGATTCCCGTAGACATTCTCACGAAGTATGAGAACAGACACAGCGCAAAGGAGCTGAACGAGCTTGGCGTTCCATTCCCATTCGCAAAGCCCACTGGCCTAGTACGCCATCTGCTTGAGATTTCTCAGACAGGCGGGGACGATCTGATCTTGGACTTTTTCGCCGGGTCGGGTACGACCGGCCACGCCGTCATGGCACAGAACGCAGCCGATGAGGCCAAACGTCGTTTCATTTTGGTTCAGTTGCCTGAGGCCTTGGACGAGCACGACGAGGAGCACAAGGCTTCTATCGAGGTGTGCCGAGCTAGCGGCCGGCCTGAAAACCTTGTTGAGTTGGCAAAAGAGCGGCTTATTCGGTCTGCGAAAAAGGTTCGTTCAGAGAATTCTGAATGGGAAGGCGACACCGGGTTCCGAACCTTGAAGCTTGCGCACTCCAATATTCGCCCTTGGGTGGCGAATACATCAGATGTGGCAGCTAGCCTCTTGGGTCAACTGGATCACGTTGATCCGGGACGTAATTCGGACGACGTTCTTCACGAACTACTTCTTAAGCTCGGCCTGGACCTTTGCGTCTCAGTGCTTGTCCGGACCATCGCCGGCAAGACTGTTCAAGCCGTTGGTGGGGGCGTGCTAACTGTGTGTTTGGACAAAGTCATCAACGTGGACGAAGCAGAGCCCTTGGCGCTCGGCATTGTGGCCTGGCGCAAAGAACTCGCGCCAGCCGGCGACGTAACGTGCGTGTTCCTTGACAGCGCTTTTGAAAATGACGTAGCGAAGACTAACCTGGCTGCCATCTTAGAGCAGCACGGCATCTCCAAAGTGCGCAGCTTGTGACGAAGGGGCTGCAATGAAACTTCATTTCGAAGCGAACCTCTCCTACCAGTCCGAGGCGATCAAGGCTGTCTGCGACCTATTCCGGGGGCAAGAGATCTGCCGCACCGAGTTTACGGTGACGGTGCGTGCGGCGCGTACCTCCGATGACCTAGCGGCCACGCAAGGCTCGCTGGACGGCATGTTGGCCACCGAGCAAGGGGGCATCGGCAACCGCCTGACCCTGCTGGACGAGGAGATCGAAAAAAACCTGCGCTCGGTTCAGTTGCGCAACGGTGTGCCGCCCTCCGCCAAGCTGTCGCCGGACTTCACTGTGGAGATGGAGACGGGCACTGGCAAGACCTACGTCTACCTGAAGACGGCCTTCGAGTTGAACCGAAACTACGGATTCACAAAGTTCGTGATCGTGGTGCCCTCGGTCGCCATCAAGGAAGGCGTCAACAAGACACTGCAGATCACGCGCGAGCATTTCGAGACGTTATACCCTGGCGCCAAGGGCTACGAGTTCTTCCAGTACGACTCCGGCAACCTGAGCAAGGTGCGCAACTTCGCCACAAGCCAGAACGTGCAGATCATGGTGATCACCGTCGGCGCGATCAACAAGTTCGGGGACGAGCAGGAAGCCGCGCTGGAG
Source organism: Hydrogenophaga sp. (assembly GCF_019264445.1). GTDB lineage: Bacteria > Pseudomonadota > Gammaproteobacteria > Burkholderiales > Burkholderiaceae_C > Hydrogenophaga. Next base: position 116,442 of record NZ_JAHVAB010000084.1, on the reverse strand, counting down.
GAAGCAGACGAAGCCCTCCGCCGCGAGAAAAGCAAGAACGTCATGTATCGCGCCAGTGAGAAGACAGGCGGCGAGAAGCCCATCGACCTGGTGCGCGCCACCCGACCCATCCTCATCGTGGATGAGCCGCAGAGCGTGGACGGCGGCATTGATGGGCGCGGCAAAAAGGCGCTTTCGCGCATGCACCCGCTTTGCACGCTGCGCTACTCGGCCACGCACGTAGACAAGCACAACATGGTGTACCGGCTCGATGCAGTGGACGCCTATGAGCAAAAGCTGGTCAAGCAGATTGAGGTGGCATCGGCCACCGTCGAGCAGGGGTTCAACAAGCCCTACTTGAAGCTGATCGGCATCAGCAACAAGCGTGGCGTGGTGGCCGCCACGGTGGAACTGGACGTGCTGGGGAAGGCTGGCAGCGTCCAGCGCAAGGAGGTGCTGGTCCAGGATGGCGACGACCTGGAGCAGACCACGGGCCGCGAGGTTTACGCCAACATGCGCGTGGGTACGCTGCGGGCGGCCACCAAGAGCCCCAAAATCGATGGCCTGATGGAACTGCACCTGCCCGGTGGGCAGGAGTTCCTGCGCGTGGACGACAGCTGGGGTGGAGTGGATCCGCTGGCCGTGCAACGCGAGATGATACGCCGCACCATCAAGGAGCATCTGGACAAGGAAAAGCGTCTGCGCCCAATGGGCGTCAAGGTGCTGAGCCTGTTCTTCGTTGACGAGGTAGGCAAGTACCGCGTCTACGACGAGCAAGGCAACCCGCAGAAAGGTGTGTACGCCACGATCTTCGAAGAGGAGTACCAACGCTGGGCGCGGCACCCCGACTACCGCAGCATGTTCAACGAGGTTGACCTGAGCGCGGCTGCACACGAGGTGCACAAGGGCTACTTCTCGATCGACAAGAAGAAGGTAGGCGGCAAGACGGTGGAGATGCTAAAGGACACCAGTGGCAGCACTGCGGCCGACGACGACACCTATAACCTCATCATGCGCGACAAGGAGAAGCTGCTCAGCTTCGCCTCGCCGCTAAAGTTCATCTTCAGCCATTCGGCCCTGAAGGAAGGCTGGGACAACCCCAACGTCTTTCAGATCTGCAACTTCAGCACCCGATCCACTGAACGCTGGCGCCGGCAGACCATCGGCCGTGGCCTGCGGCTGTGCGTGAACCAGGAGGGACTGCGCTTGCGAGGCTTCGAGGTCAACACGCTGACCGTGATTGCCAACGAGAGCTACCAGCAGTTCGCAGACAGCCTGCAGAAAGAGATTGAGGAAGACGGCTTTCAGTTCGGTGTGGTGCCTGACCACCTCTTCGCGGGCGTGGCTGTCCAGCAAGCGGACGGTACGCCGAGGCCGTTGGGCTTTGACGCGTCCAAGGTCCTGGCCGAGCACCTGCGAGCGCAGCGGCTGATCGACGCCAAGGGCAAGGTGCAGGACAGCCTGCGCCAGGCCATCAAGGAAGGCACCCTATCGCTGCCGCCTGAGCTGGAAGCTCAGCGCGCTCAGATCCTTGAGCTGCTGCGTAAGGTGGCCGGCAAGCTGGAAATCAAAAACGCCGACGAGCGACGCCAGGTGCCGGTGCGGCGCGCAGTGCTGGACAGCCCCGAGTTCAAGGCGTTGTGGGACCGCATCAAGTTCAAGACCACCTACCGGGTCCACTTCAACAACGACAAACTGATCCGCGACTGCATCGCCGCGGTGATCGCAGCGCCGCCTATCAGCAAGGTGCGCCTGCAGTGGCGTAAGGCGAACATGGAGATCGGTCAGGCCGGCATCGTGGCCCAGGAGACCGCTGGCGCTAGTGTCGTCGTACTGGACGAAGGTGACATCGAGCTGCCGGACATCCTGACCGAGCTACAGAACCGCACCCAGCTGACGCGTCGCAGCATCGCGCAGATCCTGGTCGAGAGCCATCGCCTGCACGACTTCAAGCGCAACCCGCAGCAGTTCATCGAGATCGTGGCTGACGGTATCAACCGCTGCAAGCGCGTCGTGCTGGTGGACGGCATCCGCTACCAGCGCCTGGGCGATGACCAGTACTACGCGCAGGAGCTGTTCGAGAAAGAAGAGCTGACCGGCTACCTGAGGAACATGCTGCAGGACGCGCAGCGCTCGGTCTACCAGCACGTCGTCTACGACTCCGAGGTCGAGCGCGACTTCGCCGACCAGTTGGAGAAGAACGACGCGATCAAGGTATATGCCAAACTGCCGGGCTGGTTCAAGGTGCCCACCCCGCTGGGCACCTACAACCCCGACTGGGCCGTGCTGGTAACGACGCCCGATGGCGACCGCCTCTACTTCGTCGTCGAGACCAAGAGCAGCCTCTTCGACAACGACCTGCGCAACACCGAGAGCGCCAAGATCGAATGCGGCCGCGTGCACTTCAAGGCGCTGGCTGTCGGAGACAAGTCCACTATTTACGACAAGTTCAAGGATGTGGCGGGCTTAGTGGAACATGCCCAAGCGTTTGGAAGTACGTCTCACCTACCCTAGACGCAAAGTAGCTGGTGGCCAGGGCAGTGGCTGAACCGCCTTACAAGCGCCGAGACCAAGCAGGCCAGTTCTCGGCGTTCGAAACGGTGGGTTAGCCCTTCAGAAAATCGCTGATCGAGGGTTTTTTCTTTCCCGCGCAATAGCCCGCCCAGTCGGTCATCATCTGTCGGCGCTTCTCCAACGCATCGCCTCTGCGGTATGCGGCTTCGACCTTGTTGTCCAGCGCGTGGGCAAGTGCTTGTTCAGCGAGTTCTCTGGGGTAGTGGGTTCGCTCGCCAGCCCAATCGCGAAATGTGGACCGGAAGCCATGCGGAACGGCATCGACCTCCATGCGCCGCATGACCGCAGTCAGTGACATGTCCGAGAGCTGCCCACCTCGTGGAGCGTAAAAGACGTGTTCGCCCTTCTCGACTCGCGGCAAGGCCTTGAGCAGTTGTAGTGCCGCCGATGAAAGCGGCACCCGGTGCTCCTTTCCAGCTTTCATGCGTTCAGCGGGCACGGTCCAGATGCCAGCTTCCAGATCAACTTCAGACCAGGAAGCACCGCGCACTTCGCCACTTCGCGCAGCGGTCAGAATCGTGAATTCCAGCGCCCGCGCAGCCATGCCGTCGCGCTTGCGCAGATCCGTCATGAAGGCAGGCATCTCATCGATGGGGAGGGCTCGGTGGTGCTCGACTTTCTTGACTTTGCTCGGCGCCGCCAGCAAGTGATCAAGATGCCCTTTCCAGCGCGCCGGGTTCTCCCCACTCCGGTACTTGCGCACAGTGGCCCAGTCCAGGACGCTTTCAATGCGGCCACGCACACGGGACGCGGTCTCGTTCTTGGTCTTCCAGATGGGTTCGAGGACCTTGAGGACTTGCTCCTGACCGACATCGCGCACGTGCAGCTTGCCCATGACGGGATATACGTAAGCCTTCAAGGTTGCCTCCCACTGGGCACGGTGTTTGGGGCTTTTCCAGGAGTCACCGTGAGCTTCGATGTAGGCAGTAGCCGCTTGCTCAAAGGTTTTCTCACTCATTTGCTGAGCGAGCAACTGGCTCACGGCGGCTTTGCGTTGGGCAATTGGATCAATGCCGTTGCTGATTTCATCTCGCGCTTGCCGGGCCTTCTCTTTAGCATGAGCCAAAGGAACATCCGGAAAGCCACCTAGCCCCATATGCCTGCGCTTGTCACCAACCATGAAGCGCAAGACCCAAGACCTTGCGCCAGCGTCGTTGACATACAGGTAAAGTCCCGCGACGCCGCCAACGGCGTGATGCCCCGCAACGCGCAATCGCCCGACCTCCAATGCTGACAGTTCTTTTGCTTTTCTGGCCATGATGCCTCATGTTTTTATCTACCATCCTTTCTACCATAGTAGGTTGGATTGCAGAGGATTGAATTGGATCCCTTGAGACGGTGCGCAGGCGCATCTCAGAGGGGGGAGTCTAAAAATTTGGACTGTTTGGGATCGATTTGAATCCCTGCTTGGCAGACGCCCTCTCCGCCAAAAATCAGGGATCAACGCTCGTCAGAGCTCCGGTTGATCACACAAAGGCCTCGGATCCGCAAGGAGACGAGGCTTTTTTGTTGGTGCGCGATGCAGTGCAAGCGCCCCCGCCAAAAATCGCCGGCTTTCACCGCCTTCTGACAAGCGGCAGCAAAAACCGCACGAACAAAGGCGCAAACAACAGCGTGACCACGACGCCCAACACGGCGAGCCGCCAGAACGGCTTCAAGTCTGAGATGAGTGGTGCATGCTCGACCAGCCACCAACCGGCGAGCGAAACGGCCAAGAAAACAACAAACATGCCGATCTCGGATCGGGCGTTGCGCAAGCCCAGCTGGCGCCCAAGCACATGGCAGACCAGCCAACGCAAAAACTCGCTCAATGTCAGGAAGGACGCTGCCACCAGAATATTCAGGTCAAACACCGCAACAAGGAGCAGCAGGCACGCGAAGGTCGCGACCTTGGTCGCATTGCTAAGGGCGGACCATTTGGGCCGGCCTGCCGCCACAAAAGTGGCCCCGTACATCGTCTCCAGGCAGCTGAACCAAGCGCCACACGCCAGGATGGGCAGCAGCATGCCACCCATGGTGTAGCGGGTGTCGTAGGCCAGCGCAAAGAAGCTGGACGCACCCGAAGCCAGCAAGGCGCAGAGGAAGCTGGACGACGCCATCATGGCCGTGCGCGTGCGCCCGAACGCCTCGGGCAATGACATGCCCTCCTCCAGCATTCGGGAGTACCAGGGGAACAGCACGCTCCACTGCAGCTTCCCCGCCAGCGTGGGCACGATCACCGCCAGGCTCGCAGCGATGGAATACACCCCCACTTCGGCCAAGCTGAATATTCGCGGCAACGCCAAGCGATCCAGCTGAATGGCCAAGAAGGTCAGCAACGTACTCAGAAACACCCACTTCCCAAAAGAGATGATGGTCTTCACCACCTCAGGAGCCCAGCGGAATCGGGATCTGGCGCCTTCCAGCATCTGGTAGGTGAGCACCGTGTGGAGTACAGAAGACAACACGGATGCCACAGCCAACGCATAGGCGGACCGGTAGTGCCAGGCGAGCAGCAACATCACGCCCATGTTGAAGGGCACGACAAGAAACTCGATCTTGGTCACCTCCTTGATTCGCAAATGCCTGGCTGCGGTCATGACCTTGGCTGATTGCAGGCCATCGATCAGCGACGTCAGTGCCACGATAGGGATGAGGTAGAGCAGCTCATAGGCTTTCGGGTCGTTCGCACCGTAAAAACGCGAGAGCGGCCACGCGAGTGCAACTGCGACAAGAAAGAGAAGGATGCCCCTCACCACCTGAAGGGTCCACGCCGTGTTCAGGAAATCGGGCTCATCGCCCTGGGGGTGCTGGACGACGTTGGTTTGCAAGCCAATGTCCGAGAACATGGCCAATCCCATCATCACGGCAAGCACGATGGCCATGAGGGCAAAAACTTCCTCGAACAGGATCGAGGCAAGGACGACATTGGCAGCCAGTCGCAAAAATTGCCCAAGCCCGAAGCCCGCCACAATCCAGAGCGTTCCGGATCGTGCACGACCACCAAAACTTTGCGGTGCAGGCGCCTCAGCGGTGCCTGGCTCAGGGGATGAGCTCATCGACGTTCACGCATCTGGTGGACTCTGGTTTTGGATTTCTGCACGGCGAAATACGCGCATGAGATGCCCACCAAAGAGAAATAAATGGTGGGCACTGCCGTGATTCCGCTGACGGTAAAAATGATGAACATGACACTGATCACAGACGCCAGCAAGGCCCGACCGAGCAGCAGCCCGTCTGTGTCCTTGAATTGACGGGCCCAGCGCATGCCACGCCTGAGCTTCAGCAAGGCACCCAAGAACATGCCGACAAACAGGCTCAGCCCGACCAGTCCGGCATGCAAGGTGACGCCGAGGTAGCTGTTCACAATGTCAATGATGCCCTCCCCCTGTCTCATGACCTCCAGCTCGGGGGCAGACATGAAATCCGATGCGCCAAAAAGAGGGTTGCGTTCGATCACGATCAGCGAAACGTTCAAAAGATCGGCTCGGTACTCCACGTTGTCCTGCTCCTGGCTGCCAATGAACGGGAGCAAGTTGATCAACTGCTGGCCGAAGTCCGTGGCAGACAGCGCCAATAGCAGACACGCTCCCACCACAGCGCCTTGCAGCATGCGTTTGACAGGGTTTGCGCTCGTGAGCAAGAAAACGAAAAGCAGCAGCATGGCTCCCACCCATGGTCCCCGGGACAGACACGCGAGCACGCCAACGGTCAGGCCGAGCCAGCCGAGCCAGCGTTTGGCTCGGCCTTCAATCAGGCTCTGCAGGTAGAGGTAGCCACCTGCAGCCACCACCACCACATACCCCACCACAATCGAATCCATGACGGTGACTGCGGGCCGGATGAAAATACCTCGCGTCTTGTAAGCACCGAACGTATGCAGCCCCAGCGCTGCGGTGGCTGCTTCGTAGAGCTTCCAGCTGCGCAGCACTTCGATGGCAGCCAGGACTGAGAGCAAGACACCCCCCAGCGCCAACCCCGCCAGAGCGTGACGGAAGCCCTCGGCATCCTTGATGCTCCGGCTCGCCACGTAGTAGGGCAAAAAGAAGTCGATCCAGAGCAAGAACGCCGCGCGCGTGTCACTGGTGAAGTTCCCTTCACGGTAGCTCAACACCGTGTTGAGAACCAGGTAGCCGACAACCAACCAGTCAACCAGCGTCTTGGAGTAAGGCCTTGCCGACGACTCCATTGCCAGGCGCCAGGCACAGGGCAGAAGAAAGGCGAGCGCCAGCAGCCTGTAGTGGTCCAGGATGAACAGGTGGTCGATGACGCCCATGCCGGGAATGGGCGCCGCCGCCGGAGGTGCCGCGAGCAGAAGCAACAGGTAGAGGCCAAAGGCATGCACCTCTCGCCGACCGACCACCATCAGCGCAATGACCATCACGCATACGTAGATCCAGAAGCTGTGCGCGAGGAACCACGCCAACGTCGTCACATACCAGAGCACCCGCCACCGTGCAAACGTGGCTGCAGGGATGATCTGCACGATGGCTGGACGGACGATCCACCACACCGTTGTGCTCAGCACAAGCACAACGATGAGCGCGCGTATATGCTCAGGCACGTCTGGATCCAGTCAGTCGATGATTTAAGACGCGCTGCGTGGCGCTCGATTCAAGCGTGCCCAACGCGAGGTACAAATTGGGCGGAGTGCAAGCACAAGACCGGGCGCTCAGTAATAGGAGTTCCTGACAGGTGCATCGTCCTTGTTGAGCACCACACCCAACAGGTGAAACTTCGAGAGCCGACCCATGGCCTCCTCGATTTCCTTCTTGGTGGACACGCCATTGCCCACCACCATCAGCACGCAGTCCACTCTCGGAAGCAGCGCCAGAACATCGTCGGCCGCCAAAACCGGTGGCAAGTCGACCACCACAATCCGATCTGCGTAGTTTTCGCGCAGCTCTCCCATGAGCGCACCCACACGACTCGACCCCAGCAGTTCTGCGGAGCTGGGTACGGGTCTCTGCGTGGGCAGCACCACAAAACGTGGGATGCCAGGATTCACCATGGCCTCATCCACGCGGGCCTGCCCCGCCAAGACCTGATTCAGCGACACGTCCCGCTGCAGGCCAAGCATGCTGGCGACGCGTGGTCGGCGCAGATCAAAGTCGACCAGAAGGGAGGTTCTGTTGGTTTGTTGCGCAATACCGATGGCCAAGTTGATGGCGACGACGGTTTTGCCCGACTCCATGGTGGGCGAGGTCACGGCGAGCGTTCGCCAGCCGTTTTCATCCATCTTCTGAAGAACCTGCGTTCGCAGAAAGTCAAACGCCCAAGAAGCAGGATGCAACTTCTGATGGGCGACGATGCGATGCCGCTCAAGATGCGCCATATCCAGCTGCACCACAGGCGTTTGCCTGTACTGTATTTCCGTGTCCAATGCCGCGGGCAACTCGGTCGCGGAAGATTTGAACGGCTTGGCAGCAACCGGATTCCGCGCGGACGGCGCAGACTGCTCTCGCACAGGGCTCTGGTTCTTGGCCTTCTCGATGGCCTCTTTGATGCGTTCCATTAAACGACCGTTCCTCAGTCTAGGCGATAGATAACAAAACTCAGCGCGTTCTGGTGCGGAATGCACCCATTAACGTCGCAAAGACCGAGCGTTCGCGAGATGTTCCGACGGCTGAACCGTCTGCATTGATGTCGATGTACGGGATCACCGCAAGCGGTTGCTGGTTCACCGCGACGGTCAATGCGTTGGCACCCCACACGCGTGCGAGCAACATTTCCAGCAGGAAGGCCACACCCAAGGCAGCGACAATCGCGGCGAAGAAGCCGGCTGCCACCACCTTTTTGCGGTTGGGCTTGAGGGGATACTCGGCCAGCAAAGGCGGTTCAAGCAACGTGAACTTTTCGGCCTGCTGCCCCCCTTCGAGGTTCTCCACCACCTGGGCAGACAACAACTGGGTGCGCAGCTCTTCGTACTTGGCTTTCGCTGCTTCGTAGTCGCGCTGCAGCACGGCCAGTTGGCGTTCAAGTTGAGGCGCCCTCGCGGCTTGTGCGCGAAGCTGCCCGATGCTGCCCCTCAGAGACGACTGCTGGCTGGCCAGCAAATCCGCCCTTGACCGGGCCGCCTCCACCTGCGCTTCCAGGCGAGAAATCGCCAGGCTGGCCTGCTCACGTGCCGCATTGCGCGCTGGCGTCTGCGCGCGTGATTCATTGCTCACGGCTTGTTCAAGGCTGGGGATTCGCCGAAGAAGCGATCGCACATCGGGGTGGTTGTCGGAATAAATGGCCCGCAGTCCGGCAAGCTCGGTTCGAGCGCGCTCGAGCTCTTGCTCCGTTTGGCTTGGACCGACCTCTGCGCCAGCACCAGGAGCCACCACACCGCGTCTGGCGGCGCTCAAGTCCACCTGCAACGAGCGCAACTCATTGAGTGCCAGGCGGTGATCCCGTTCGACATTGCGCAGGTCGGCTTCGAGGCTCGGCAATCCCACAAGGCTCGATGCCGCGCTGTCGGGCATTGCTCCGCCCTGCTGAGACTTGAAAGTCGCGATCTTCGACTCAAGCGACTCAAGCTCCTTGCGAACACGCTCGGACTCGGCGGTCAGGAATTCCGTGGTCCGCGAAGCCTTGTCCACGCGATCCTGGCGGTTGCTGGCGAGATACATGTTGGCCAGCTCACGGGTGACCGCGAGTGCTTTCTCAGCGTCTCCGTGCTGAAAAGACAGATTGAAGGAGATGGCAGACGGTCTTGCATCCCAAGGCTCAGCGGCTCCCCGCATCAGTTCGAGCTTGATGCTTGCGCGCATCGCTTTGACCACATCGGTGTCAGAAAGCCGCTTCTCACCGCCACCGGTGAAAAGCTGGTGCTCTTCCGCAACTCGCGTCAGATTCTCACGGGTCATCAACCGCTGGCGGATGAGGTTGACGCGATCCTCTGGCCGCGGCCGCGCAGCGCCGTCTTCCACGGCGACCTTCACCTGCGGCCCCTCTACCAATATGGTCGCTGTCGACTCGTAGATCCGCGGCAACACGAACGCGAGGACAACGGATGCGGCAAGAACGGCCCCAAACGCCAAAATCATGACCAGCGCCCGGCGGCGCAAGATCGAAAGGTAGTCGTGCAGACTGAGCTGGTAGTCACCAAACATGAATATCGCCTCTAGCGGCCAGAAAACAAGTAAACCAGCCCCGCCCGGACGGCCCAGCCGCGACCCGTTGCCCCGACCACATCCGTCGCCCGTCGGTCTTCAACGCCCAGAACGGAAGACCACCGCTCCGCCAGTTCGTTCTCAAGCGTGACACTGATCACGCTACCCGTGCCGCTCGTGAAGCCGACCGACCGGCTGCGCGACGCAGTGGCTGCCACGGTCGCTTTGTCGGTGAGCTGGTACGCGACGCGCAAACGCAGCGCTTCAGTGCGCGCGTAGCCTGCGATCGTGCCAACGGGTTCCATGTCGCGAGCCCATTCCACGGCAGTCGAGATCCGACTGCCCGCATAGTTCAGACGGAGGCCACCGACATTGTCCGACCTCTTCTGTGTGCTGCCGGTGCGCGCTTGCCCACCAAACACGGTCAGCGACCAATCGGGAGCGAGCTCGCCCGTCATGCCGACGAGCAAACGATTCAATGTGGATGTGGCACCAGCGCCCGACGGCGTCAACCGCGCGTGGGCGGGCTCGATGAAATACGAGGTCCGCTCCGACGCTTCCCACGAAAACCGGCTGTTGATCTCCTGCTCCCGGTAGCCCCGGAGCAACGGCGTGTCGTAGCTGACGCGGTTGTCTTCAAATCCGAGGGCCATCCGCGTGCGTGCCGTCAGCTCTTTGGTCCATGTGGCACCCGCCAACACCGTGCGCTCCCGGCTATCCACAGTCACGCGGCCAAAGTCTTGCAGTTCCGTGTTGCGCGTGGCGGACTCGGCCAGGCTGGCCCGCAATTCAAGGCTCGCCGTCGGCCACGTGTATCCCCACGTATAGCCAAGGCTCGGGTAATCGCGACTGGCCAGCAACTGCGTGTTGCTCGATCGCTCAAGCACAGCGCCCAAGGTGAAACGAGAGCGAATTCGATCCCTTTGCGTCTCGTATTCATAACTCGGCAACAGCCGCACCACCGTCGCACCACCTGGGCTCACGTTGGAAAGCAGCGGATTCTCGATTCTCTCGACTTCAGCGCCGAGTCTCACGGACTGCTGAGCGTTCGCGGCGCTGCCCCACAGGGCGAGGGCCGCGCACAAAAAGGTGTGTGCCTTCATCATGTTCAAGGCACCAGAATCGTGTCACCGGGCAGCAGAACCACATTGGTTTCCAGAGAGCTGCCGCGCATCAAATCGTTGTAGCGCACTGGCAAGACCGTGGACCCACCACTGGTCTGGCGCAACACCCGGATCGAGTTCGCGTCCGCGAACCGGTCCACACCGCCCACCTGGCTGAGCACCTGCAGAACCGTGGTGGATGGCGACATCAGCGTCACGAGCCCAGGAGTGGCCACCTTGCCCAGCACATAAACGCGGCTGCCGTCGATACCCGTCACCGCAACGGTGACCACCGCTTCAGGGATGTACTCCTTGATCTTGCTGGTGATGCGCTGCTCCACTTGAGGGGTCGTCAGTCCCGCAACCTCGATACGACCGGCCAAAGGAAACGTGATGCTCCCATCGGGCAACACACGCACTTCCATGCGCAGCGCCTCTTCCTTCCAAACCGACACGGTCAGCGCGTCTCCATGACGCAGCTGGTAGGGTGTGGCGGACTGCGCCCCTGCGGATGCACCGACAAGAAGCAGCCACAAGAACAGGATCGATTGCAGTGCAGATTTCATGTTGGATATTCCTAGGTATGTGAACGACCGGTGCGGCAGCCCAGTGCGGCTCTTTCAGACTGAAACGATGACGCAACGTGATCAACGCGACGACAGCATGAGTAAGATGCACTGCATCTCGCATGGGCCGTGTCACAATTTGTTGCTACGCAGAGGATGTTAAACCAATGCTGGTAGCAACTGGTGTGAATAGATACACAATCCGCGCCTGCACTTCTTGAACGTGGTCAACAGAATATCCGCCCCCAAGCACCGGGCACTTTGCAGGCAGATGCAAGGATGAATGTCGCGATGAATGACCCCAAGCAGCCCGCCGAACCCTTGAGCGCCTCAGCCCCCGACTGGCAGCGCGAACAACTGGCCCCGGGGGAATGGAATCCTGGCAAGCGCCTGTTGAAGAGCATTCGCGACCACCAGCGCTGGCGCAGCGGAGGCGCCTGGTTGTATCCGTTGCGCCTGTGGGCCACCGCCCGGCACCGCTTCTGGAGCGCGCTCACGGGCGCAGACATCCCTGTGAACTGCCAGATTGGCGGTGGTCTCCTGCTCCCGCACCCGAATGGCATCGTGATCCACCCTGACGCTCGCATCGGCGTCAACTGCCTGATCTTTCAGCAGGTCACGCTAGGCACACTGGCTTCTGGTGGAACACCTGTCATCGCGGGTCACGTCGACATCGGTGCGGGGGCCAAGTTGTTGGGACCCGTCTTCGTGGGAGAGCATGCCGTGATCGGTGCGAATGCGGTCGTGCTGCAGGATGTGCCCGCACGCCACACGGCCATTGGCATTCCCGCACGTTGTCTGCCGCCGAAAGCACCTCCGCCGGCACCCCGCCTCGACTCCTGAGGCAACAAAGTCACACAACTCCTCATTCGGCTTGAGCGAAGCCGCTGCGCTTGGGTGGCGCCGTGCGTTGCGATGGCACACTACATCCGCTTTCTTGGTGTACCCCGAAAGTCTCTGCGTCGCGTGAGCAGACGCCGGACGGACCGCATCAATGGCGCTTACAACCACACACTGGGTGGGACCTCCTCGGACTCGAGTCAAACAGATTGGCCCACATCGTGAATACCCCACACTCCGACAACGACACAGTGCGACCCACACCGTCCGTAGGTGCCGTGGTCATCGGTCGCAATGAAGGTGATCGGCTGCGCGTGTGCCTCGAATCCGTGGTGCCGTTTATTGCCGCAGCCGTCTACGTGGACTCGGGATCCACCGACGGATCGGTGCAGATGGCTCAGGGTCTGGGGGCTGAGGTGCTCGCCCTGGATATGGCCATACCTTTTACGGCTGCACGCGCCCGAAATGCCGGCTACCGCCTCCTGATCAATGCCCACCCGCAAACGCGCTACGTGCAGTTTATTGATGGCGACTGTGAAGTGGTTCCAGGATGGCTCGATCAAGCGAGCCGGTATCTCGATGCCCATCCGGACTGTGCCGTGGTGTGTGGCCGCCGCAGAGAACGTCATCCAGAGGCGTCGATCTACAACCAGATGTGCGATCTCGAATGGGACACCCCGATCGGCGACGCGCTGAGTTGCGGAGGTGATGCGCTGATGCGCGTCGATGCGCTGGTTCAGGTGAACGGTTATCGCGACCAACTGATTGCCGGAGAAGAGCCTGAGTTGTGCGTGCGGCTGCGCAGAAAAGGGTGGCGCATTCATCGGTTGGATATCGAGATGACGCGACACGACGCTGCCATCACCCGATGGGGACAGTGGTGGCGCCGCACCGTGCGAGCAGGCCACGCGTTTGCCGAAGGCGCATGGCTGCACGGCGCATCTCCCGAACGTCACTGGGTACGAGAAACGACGCGCACGGTACTTTGGGGACTGCTTCTGCCTATCGCGATTGCCGGCCTGGTCGTTGGAGTCGACCCTCGTGCAGCCGCACTGGCATTGCTCTATCCCTTGCAGTGGGCTCGCCTCGCCTTTCGCACCAGATCGCCGGCCCTGGCTTTTTTCAGCGTGGCCGGGAAGTTTGCCGAAGCCCAGGGCGTGCTCAAGTTCGGCTTGACCAAGCTGCTGGGACGCTCCGGGCGGCTCATCGAATACAAATAGTCGTGGGGCGCGGCACATGAACGAGGGATGGATCGGAGCCTGGTCACCTGGCATCGGCGACCCCACGCCGGGCGGCTGGATCACCGTTCTGCTTTACATCTGTGCAGCGTGGGCCTGCTACAGGGTGACGCGCCGCGCAGGCCACCTCCACCGCACATTGAGCCACCACGAGAGGCTCGTCTGGGACACCCTGCTGGCTGGCATGGTCCTGCTGGGCATCAACAAGCAACTGGACATTCAATCCGCGCTCACGGAAATCGCGCGAAAGGCAGCCCATTCGCACGGCTGGTACGAGGGACGCCAGCAGTACCAGGAGGCTTTTCTTGCCGCCATGCCTGTCGTTGGTGCAACCGTCTTCGCCGCAATGGTCGTCTTGGCTTGGGGGGCGCCAAGGTCTACCTGGCTGGCGTGCGCGGGCACGGCGGGATTGATCGTATTCGTCGCTATACGGGCCGCCTCGTTTCATGCAGTGGACGAGGCACTGAGCAGACATCTCGCAGGACTGTCGTTGAACTGTATCCTTGAGATGGGTTCTCTGACGGCGATCATTGTTGGCGCAACCGCCAGAGGGCAATCACAGCCATGAAAATCGCGTACTTCATCAACCAATATCCCAAAGTCAGCCATAGCTTCATTCGCAGAGAAATCCTGGCCTTGGAGCGCGCGGGATTCGAGGTACAGCGATTCGCTTTGCGCGGCTGGGCTGACCCGCTGGTAGATCCGGACGATGTGACGGAGCAACGCAAGACGTTCTATGTCTTGCGTCATGGCTGGCAAGGTCTGATCGGGGCACTGATCGCGCAGTTTTTCCGCACGCCGTTTGCCTTCCTGCAGGCGCTGCGTCTGGCCTGGAGCATGAGTCGAGGCTCCGGCAGATCCCTCCCCTATCACCTGGTTTACGTGGCGGAAGCATGTCGAATGCTGGCTCAGCTGCGTCAACGCCCCGTCGACCACGTACACGCCCACTTTGGCACGAACTCAAGCGAGATCGTCATGCTGGCCAGGACGATGGGCGGAGCGCCCTACTCGTTCACAGTTCATGGACCGGAGGAGTTCGATCAACCAACAGCGCTTCACCTCGGGACGAAAATCGAGCGTGCGGCATTCGTCGCCGCCATCAGCTCATTCGGGCGCAGCCAACTCTACCGCTGGGTAGCACATGCACACTGGAAACGCATTCAAGTCGTGCACTGTGGTTTGGAGAAGAGCTTCCACGAGGGCGCTGAACGAACCGTGCTGACCGATACGCCCCGCCTTGTTTGCGTGGGCCGACTCTGCGAACAGAAGGGGCAACTCATCTTGCTGGAGGCCGTGCATCTGCTAAAGGGCAAGGGCGTTCATTTCGAACTTGTGCTCGCTGGCGACGGGGAAATGCGCGAGGAGCTGGAGGCGATGATTCATCGATACGGCTTGCAGGACAACGTGCGCATCACGGGCTGGATCAGCAGCCAGCAAGTGCGTGAAGAAATGTTGGCAGCCAGAGCCATGGTGCTGGCGAGTTTTGCAGAAGGCCTCCCGGTGGTCATCATGGAGGCCATGGCCCTTGGACGCCCTGTGGTCACCACCACTGTCGCGGGTATCCCGGAGCTCGTGCGGCACGGCCAGGATGGGTGGCTGGTGGCGCCAGGGGATGTCGAGGCTCTGGCATGCGCATTGGCCGAAGCGTTGAGCTGCGACATTTCCCGAATGCAGGAAATGGGCGCTCGTGCACGCCTGCGGGTGAATGCGCGCCACGACATCGACGTGGAAGCGGGCAAGCTTGCCCGGTTGTTTCGAGGACAGGCATGACACAAGCCCTCACCAGCAAGCGTGCCGCTCATGGACTTGCGATCATCGTGCCTGCCAACAATGAGGAGGCGTACCTTGCCGCCTGCCTCCGTGCGCTGTTCGGCTCTGATCCTGTGGACACGCCAGTCCAGGTGCTCGTGGTAGCCAACGCCTGCACAGACCGGACCGTGGATGTTGCTCGCTCCTTTGAATCCGCTGCTGCACGCATCGGATGGGATCTTCAAGTTATCGATCTTGCGCAGCCGGGAAAACTCAATGCACTGAACGTGGGCGACGATACTGCGGCCGGTGAGCTGCGCTTGTACCTTGATGCCGACGTTCTGGTGAGCCCGAGCTTGATCCGAATGCTGGTCGAGGCCTTGAGTGCCACTGAAGCACCTCTTTACGCCAGCGGAAGCCCGCGCATTGCCAAAGCGCAGTCTTCTGTGACTCGCGCCTACGCACGTTTCTGGCAAATGCTGCCGTTTGCTCAAAGCGAAGCACCTGGATTTGGCGCCTTCGCTGTCAACGCAGCCGGCCGTTCGCGGTGGGGCAAGTTTCCCGACATCATTTCCGACGACACCTACGTTCGATTGCTTTTCGCACCGCATGAGCGCAAAGGCGTGACAGCCACCTACGAATGGCCCATGGTTGAGGGATTCAGCCGCCTGGTAAAGGTCAGGCGCCGACAGGACCAAGGGGTCAAAGAGATCGCAGAGAAGTGGCCGCATCTGCTCCTCAACGAAGGCAAAATGGCGCCGACCCTGGGCATGGTGCTCGGCATGGCCCTGCGTGCGCCTTGGGGTTTCGTGGTCTATGCCGCGGTGACACTCGCCGTTCGGTCGAGACGCGCTTCTTCACAATGGACACGTGGTCGCTGAACAATAAGCGGCTGATCGGCCGGCCGACGCGCATGGACATCCAGTGGAACCGACTTTCTGTTCTGCGACTCAGAGGCTAAAGTCACATACGTATGCGGATATCTTCAACTCCATCGCGGCGAATCCTTGTCGGAACCGCATTGACCCTGGTCGCGGCCAGTGTGGCAGCACTGCTTGTGTGGCGTCACGTCGGATCAGCGCCAGCCCAACGTGAAGGTGCGGGCGATCGCATGTCTGCAGAGCTGCTTCGCGCCGCCGAGCGCGCAGACATCTGCACGGCGGCCAACGCCGTGGGCACAGGTCTGCGGGCGGAGTATTTCTCGGGAACTGACTTGCGCGGAACCGCGCAGGTGGTTCGCGTCGATGAAGTGGTCGACTTCGACGGGGCCGTTCAATGGCCCGCAGGCACTTCAGCGCCAGCAGCAGCCTCCGTGCGCTGGAGTGGGTGGATCAAGGCGCCTTTGAGTGGCAAGTACCGTTTTCATGCCGATGCTCCGCACATGAGGGTGCTGGTGGCGCGCAAAGTGGTCGCTGGCGAAGGCGCAACCGCCGGCGAGTTGGTCGAGCTTGCTGCAGGCAGGTTCTATCCCGTGGAGGTGGTTGTCAGCCAGTTGCCCACTGCAGACCAGAGGATCCGCCTGGAATGGACCGCGCCACATGGCGCAAGATACGTGGTGCCGAAGGCACTTTTGAATCCGCCAACGGAAACTGTCGCGGCACCCCGGGTTTGACCGGGGTCCAGCAACATCAATAGATCACCCGACCGTCGCCCAGCATGTGCGATCCGCAGTCCATGGCGGGGCGATCGCAATTCCGGACGAATGTGTCCATGATGTCTGCGCGCCAACCGTTGAACCAGTCCCCGTGGGCGGAGTAGCCTCCCGGGAGGTTCGAACCGTAGTTGTCGGAGGACAGGCGCCAGCGCAGAGGTGCGTTGGCCTCGGTCACCGGGTAAACAATGTTGAAGGTGATCTCAGGCAGCGGCACCGGGTGAGATGCAGGGCAACCCCGACCCGCCGTCGGATATGCCATGTGGCTCTTGTGATCGGGCGAATCGAGGTTCACGCCGTCCCAGCATTGTGGGAAGTAGATGTGTTGCCAGACCTCAGAACCCACAGGGCAGTTCGGGATACCGGGGCCCTGCTGCGCAGCAATGTTGTCGCCGTGGCAACTGTAGGCGAATGGACCACTCGAAGTCGTGTTTTTCGCATCGCCTGCAATCATTCGAAGACCTGCAGGCAACACTTGAACAGAGCTTGGCACCACGCCGTAGTAGCCCGTCTTGTAATAGAAATGTGATTCCGAAGGTCTCAGCGGCGTGCCGTCACGCGTGTCGATCATTGATGGCACCCAATACGAGCTGCGGTTCACGATGCCACCGCGACACGTTGAGTTTCCAGAGTTTGCGATCGTTGCGGCGGTTGAATTGCCGGTCACACCCGTGTTACCGAAGAAGGTGTGCAAATGCGAGCGGCCTGGCTGCCCCGGATACACGATCGGGTCGTCGAAAGCCATGTGGCTGTAATCGCAAACCGTCCGGAAAGCGCCCGTGCCATCGCCAGCGCCCGGCCGTTCGCCCGTCGTGCTGACTCTTTCGGCGCTGGCGCCTGCCGTGCTTGCTGGGATCCTGGCGGAATTGACCGTCGGCATCATTGAGGCAGGAGCCGGTGCAGGAGCCGGTGCAGGTGCAGGTGCAGGCGCCGGTGCAGGTGCAGGTGCAGGTGCAGGTGCCGGTGAAGTAGTCGGTGCCGGTGCCGGTGCCGGTGCCGGTGCCGTCACGGGAGTCTTTGCAGGTGCCGTTGTGGGCGTGCGATTTCGAGCACGCTGCGCTTCCTCAAGGTCAGCGGCAGAGTCACCGCCGCCGCCACCACCGCAGGCGGACAGGACGCCGCAAAAAAGAACCGATACAGCGGCCAATTGCGAGCTGCGGGTGCGAAGTTGGGAGAGGTTGGACATGGAAGGTGACCTGCTGGAAACGACTGGGCTTTGATGCGAACTTCGATTAAAGGGGGCGCTGTGAATCGCCATGGGTGAGAGTTTCCAAGGGTCGGTCAGCGTGAATAACGTCACGGCGACGAACGGGATATGCAGCGCTACAAAAGCACTGAGAACCCGCCAAACGGCCTCTCACAAGCTTCGAGCGGTATGCAATACCCGCAACGCTTTTTGAGCCTGAAACACCAGAGACAAACGACACGGTCACACGACATCCACAATGCGAAGGCGCAATTATCGAGGCTCGAAATTCGGTCTCGGTGGCGTTTGTTACAAGTTGCGTGAGCGATGCGGACGAGAGGCGCAATCTGCAGCGCCACGTGGTCCGTGGAAGCGGCCGCCCCTTGCAGGGAGGCTGACGGCGGGCGAGGATCGTCCTGTACAAAAACGCTTAGCAGAAAGCGCGCCGATCAAAATACGATTGTTGCGGCCGCTTACGAATCAGCCGAATTCGACGGCTCACCCTTTTCGGCACCAGGGCCTGCACCGCCCCTCATCGCCCGAGGGTCACACAATCCTTCAGCAAAGCCCAAACGCCACGGGGATAGTGGATGAGATAACGCCGCCAGAGTCGCCCAGGTTCGTTGAAAAGGCGGAACGCCCACTCCAGGCCCGTTTTTTGCATCCACTGAGGTGCTCGGCTGCCTTCTGGCCCGAGAATCTCGAACGTTCCGCCGATGCCGGTCAGCATCAATCGCGGCATTCGTTGGCGAAGCGCAAAAGCCAGTTGATCCTGCTTGGGTACACCCAAGGCAATGAACACCACTTGCACCTCACGAAGGCTCAATTCGCGACAAAACAAGTCAAGCTGCTCCGCGGACATGTCCACGCGACCATCAAACACGTACTTGCAGGCCTCCACCGCCACACGCCCATAGCGCTCAATGGTTTTTAGCGGGCTTTTCCCACCAATCACGGCGTAAGGCGCCACGGCATCACCGCGCAGGATCGCATCCACAAGATCCACACCCGTGGTGCGGCCCGGTATGGGCGTCTTTGGGGACTTGATTCGAGACGCCCATACCAGCGGCATCCCGTCCGCCGTGATGACATCGGCCTTTTTGACCAGATTCCAGTAATCCGGTTCGCGCACGCCCCGAGCCAGCATTTCCGTGTTCAGCGTGAGCAGCCAGGCTCCGTCTGCTCTGAGCGTGGGGTCGGTGAACAGCCTGACGTGGCTGTTCAGGTCGCCCAGCGAGACAGGCACTCCACATATTTCACATACATCGTTCATAAGTACAGTCAATCGAATTCACAGCCGCCGCCCGTTGCGATTTGTGGCGGGATCGTAGTCGATAATGTTTACAGTGGATCGATGGACAGGCGGGGCTGCTTGCTGGACGATCCGCCTCACCGAGCGACCAAACCCCTCGTTTTGCTGCCTCCCGGCCCTTTTGGCGGAACCTATCGATCGCTGCCGAATTTGCGGCATTCACCACCGCACACGACATGTACGAATCCTTCTACGGCTTGAAAGAAAAGCCCTTCTCCATCCAGCCAGACCCCGACTTCCTCTACATGGGAAAGCGCCATTCCCTGGCCTACACCATGTTGCAGTACGCCATTCACAACAGGGCTGGCTTCACCGTCATCTGCGGTGATATCGGGTGCGGCAAGACCACCCTGATCCGCAGGCTGCTCAATGAGCTGGGGAACGATGTCAAGGTCGGGCTGGTGACGAATACCCACCCCGATCTCGCCGACCTCACCGAGTGGATCATGCTGGCCTTCGGTCAACCCTACGAAAGCACATCGCCGGTCGCGCGCTACGACGCCTTTCAACGTTTCCTGATCGCGGAATACAGCAAGAAGAACCGGGTGGTCCTCATCGTTGACGAGGCACAAAACGTCAATCCGGCAGCGATGGAGTCGCTGCGCATGCTTTCCAATATCAACGCTGACAAAGACCAGCTGTTGCAAGTGGTCCTCGTCGGTCAGCCTCAGCTGCGCACGCTGCTCAAACGGCCTGAGCTGCAACAGTTCGCGCAGCGCGTCGCCGCCGATTTCTATATTTCGCCGCTGAATTCGGTGGAAGTCGGTGACTACATTGACCACCGGCTGAAGGTCGCCGGCCGAGAGCGTCAGTTGTTCACGCCTTTGGCCACTTCAAAAATCGCGAAGGCCGCGCAAGGCATCCCGCGAAGCATCAACATCCTCTGCGACACGGCACTCGTTTATGGATTTGCTGCAGAGGCCCGATTGATCGACGTTCATCTGGTCGACGAAGTGCTCAATGACCGCAGTCAGTTCGGTGTGCTGGGTGACACCAACTTCCGCAACAGCCAATCGGGCAACAGCCACTTTGGAAACAGCCACTTTGGCGACAGCTCCTTTTCGACGCCCACGGATCCCCCGAAAGTGTGAATGAACGCACACTGGACAACAAACCAGTGAGCCATAATCGCTCACCCAATGGGGGGTATGAGTGGGTGACCGTGCCTGTGAGAACTGTGTGAACACGCGATCAGACGTATCGAATGACATCGCCATCGTGGGTATGGCCGCTCACCTTCCGGGTGCAGCAAACACAACAGCCTACTGGTCCAACCTGCGCCAAGGCATCGAGTCCATCCGCCAGCTCACGGAGGCGGAGTTGCTGGCCGCTGGCGAAAGCGCGGAGCGCATGCGCCACCGAAACTATGTACCTGCAGCGGCGGTGCTGGACGGTTTCGAACATTTCGATGCGGACTTCTTCGGCTTCAGTCCGAAGGAGGCGGCCATCATGGATCCCCAACACCGCCAGTTTCTGGAAGTGGCATGGGAAGCACTCGAAAGTGCGGGGCATCCACCAGAAAGTTTCTCTGGACCCATCGCGGTTTACGCCGGCTGCGGTATGGGCAGCTATTTCTATTTCAATATCTGCTCAAACCCGGATCTCGTGGCCAATACGGGCATGTTCCTGTTGCGCCACACGGGCAATGACAAGGACTTTCTCTCGACCAGAGTCAGTCACATCTTTGACCTCAAGGGACCCAGCGTCAACATTCAGACCGCTTGTTCCACGTCACTGGTCGCCGTGCATTACGCAAGTCAGGCTTTGCTGAGTGGCGAATGCGACATGGCACTGGCTGGAGGCGTGACGATCGAGCTGCCACACGCCAGGGGCTATATTTTTCAGGAGGGGGAGATCCTCTCGCCGGATGGTCACTGCCATGCCTTCGATCATCGCGCGCAGGGCACCGTGTTTGGCTCGGGAGCGGGCGTCGTGGTGTTGCGCCGGCTTGAAGACGCACTGCGCGATGGCGATCACATCTGGGCAGTCATCAAAGGCACTGCCGTCAACAACGACGGTGCGGCCAAAGCGGGCTACCTAGCGCCCAGCGTGGACGGCCAAGCCAAAGCCATTGCCGAGGCGCAGGCCGTGGCCGGTGTATCGGCCGAGACCATTGACTACGTGGAGTGCCATGGCACGGGCACCTACCTTGGTGATCCGATTGAGGTCGCCGCGCTGACGCAGGCGTTTCGCGAAACGACGAACGAAAACGGCTTCTGCCGCATTGGCTCTGTCAAAACCAACATCGGTCACACCGACACCGCTGCAGGCGTGGCGAGCCTGATCAAGGTCGCACTGGCGCTCAAGCACCAGGAAATCCCCCCGAGCCTGGGGTACGAGCAAGCGAACCCATCCATCGATTTCGAGTCGAGCCCCTTTCAAGTCAACCATGCGCTCAGGCCATGGGTGTCCCATAAAGGAGCTCGTCGTGCTGGTGTGAACTCGCTAGGCGTCGGAGGCACCAACGCGCATGCGGTCCTGGAAGAGGCCCCGGTCGTGGCGCCCTCGGATCCATCAGACTGGCCATTTCAATTGCTGGTCGTCTCCGGGCGCTCGCGCGCCGCACTGGACGCAAACGCCAAGGCGCTCGCCTCGCATTTGCGCTCGCACCCCGAACAGCCGCTCGCCGATGTGGCGTTCACGCTCAAAGCAGGTCGTCGGGCATTTGAGCACCGGCGCGTGCTGGTGGCTGCGACGCACGATGAGGCCGCAACCCTCCTCGAAGGCACAGATACCCGACGGGTGTTCACCCACAGCCACCTGGGCGAGGACCCCGAGGTCATCTTCATGTTCCCGGGCGGGGGCGCGCAGTATGCAGGCATGGCCCGCGAGCTCTATGCCACGGAGCCGGTATTCCAGGACTGGATGGATCGCGGCCTCGACGTCTTGCAGCGCTCGTTGGATTACGACATCCGTTCACTGTGGCTTCCCGAGGCCCATCACCACGCCGATGCGGTGGACAGGCTCAAGCGGCCCTCGGTGCAGTTGCCGCTGATCATGATCGTGGAATACGCACTGGCTCAGCTGTGGATGTCTTGGGGTGTGAAACCGGCTGCGCTGGTGGGCCACTCCATGGGTGAGAACACTGCGGCGTGTCTGGCGGGGGTCATGTCGTTCGAAGACTGCATCGGCCTCGTGTTGTTGCGAGGGCAGTTGTTCGATACCGTGCCCATGGGCGGCATGCTCAGTGTGCCGCTACCTGCGGCAGAGGTGCGCGCCTTGCTCGGCGACGAGCTGGACATGGCCAGCGTGAACGCGCCTGAGCTCTGCGTCGTGTCAGGCCCTCAGCACGCGCTTGATGCGCTGGAGGCGACGCTGCGCGCCCGCGAGATCGAGCCGCAGCGCGTCCAGATCGACATTGCGGCCCATTCGCGGATGCTCGATCCCATTCTGGGTCGATTCGAAGCCTATCTTCGAAGCATTCGCCTGAGCGCGCCGCAGCTGCAGATCATCTCCAACCGCGATGGCAAGCCCCTGAGTGCACAGCAGGCCACCGATCCCCTCTATTGGGTCGGTCATCTGCGCAACACGGTCAATTTTTCGGACTGCCTGGCCACACTGACACAGGCCAACCCGAAACGGGTCTACCTGGAGGTCGGCCCCGGCAAAGCGCTGGGCTCGCTCAGTCAGGCAAACGGGGTTCCCTCATCGCAGGTCATCAACTCCCTGCGACATCCTGAGCACGCCATTGCCGACGACGTCTGGTTCCTCGGCACCTTGGGCAGGCTCTGGGCCAACGGCGTCGCGGTCGACTGGGAGCCGATCTGGGGTGAGGCACGCCGTCATCGCGTCCCACTCCCTACGTATGCGTTCCAGCGCAAGCCCTACTTCATCGAACCCGGCGAAGCACGCCACGCGACGCCAACCGCTGCGCCTCTGATCCGGTCGGACGACATCGGTCAATGGGGTTACCAGCCGCGTTGGCGGCCACGCCAGGCCGATGTGGATTTCGACGTCACCCAGGATCTTGCAAGCACACCGCCGCAAAGCTGGTTGTTCTTCATGGATGAAGCGGGGCTGGCCGAAAGCCTTGTGGCGCGCCTACGAACCGCTGGACACCGCGTCACCTTGGTGCGTGCAGGCGATGTGTTTGCCCGCGTGAGCGAGGATGAGTACCTGCTGGCGCCCGAGCGTGGCCGCGAAGGCTACGACGACCTGATGCGAGATCTCATGGCCACAGGCCGCGTACCGCAGCAGATCGTGCATGGCTGGCTGGTGACGCGCGACGAGCGCTTCCGTCCAGGCAGCAATTTCTTTCAGCGCAACCTTGAGCAGGGTTTCTTCAGCCTCCTGTTCCTGTCGCAAGCGCTTGTCGCGGAAAACCTCCCCAAGCCTTTGCACCTGACGGTGCTGAGCACCGGCGCCGTGCGCGTCAGGGACGAGCCACTGCCTTACCCTGAGAAGGCCACGGTGATGGGTCCTGCGCGCGTTGCGCCCCGAGAGCTGCCTGGTCTCACCTGCACGGTGCTGGACCTCATGTTGCCCGTCGTGGAAAAGGGCTGGCGAGCCAAGCCTCGGCCCGAAGCCATCGAAGCACTGGCGGACCGCGTGCTGGAGGACTTGTTCGCGCAACCTGGCAACCGTGTGGCGGCCCTGCGCGGAGAAAAACGGTTTGAGCTGGGCTTCGCACCTCTTGCGTTGCCTGCCAATCCCGAGCTACAGCAACTCGCGAACGGCACCGTCTGCTTCATCACAGGCGGTCTGGGCGGCATTGGCCTGACGGTGGCGGAACGCCTGGCTCGTGAGAAGCGTGCGCGACTGGTACTGCTCACTCGCCAGCCTTTGCCTGCCACCGAAACATGGGAGGCCCTGCTGCGCAGTGCGGATGGGCACAGCGCACAGGCAATGCGTATCCGTGCGGTGCGTCGGCTCGAAGCTCTGGGCGCCGAGGTGCTCGTGGTGGCGGCCGACGTGTGCAACATCAAGGACATGCAGGCAGCGATAGCCCTCGCCCGCCAGCGTTTTGGCGCCATACACATGGTGGTGCACGCAGCCGGTGTGGTGGACGACGGTCCGCTGTTGACAAAAACATCGGGCGCCGTCGAGGAAGTGTTTGCACCCAAAGTGCATGGCATGCAGATCCTGCACGAGCTCTTTCCCGACGGCAGCATCGACCAGATGGTGTTGTTCTCCTCGACCAGTACCGTCACCGCGCCAGCGGGTCAAGTCGACTACGTGGCCGCCAACGAGTACCTCAACGCCTACGCGCACAGCCGCGCTGGTCACCGCACACGCGTGCAGGCCATCGACTGGGGCATCTGGAACGAAGTCGGCATGGCTGCAAAAGCCATGGCGAGCCGACTGGGTGACGCGGCCCCGGCGCCACGACAACCGCTCAGCAGCCCGCTGCTGGACGAGTCCACCCTGGATGCTGCTGGTCACCGTGTGTTCATGGCGCAATGGCAAACACAGGATCGGTGGATTCTGGACGGCCACCGCACCGCGAGCGGCCAGGCGTTGCTGCCGGGCACCGGCTATCTTGAGTTGTCGGCCCAGGCGTTGCGTGGCAACGGGGAAACAGGCCCCTTCACCATACGCGACCTGTACTTTTTCCGTCCACTTGAAGTCAATGACGGGCAGACCCGCTCCGTGCGGACACGACTTGAACGCAGCGATGAGGGCTATGCCCTGGAAATCCGCAGCGATGTCCTGTTTGAAGGCCGTCAGGGCTTCCAGCTCAACGCGCAGGCGACGCTGGTACCGGGTCCATTGCCCGTCGCACCTGCCCTGGACATCGCTGACATCACAGGCCGATGCCTGCAGCACCGGGAGGAAGACCCCGCAGGTCTCCGTTCTCCCCAGGAAGAACACCTCGATTTCGGGCCACGCTGGCGTGTCCTTCAGTCGGTGGCATACGGCCGCAACGAGGGCGTCGCACGCCTTCAACTGCCGTCTGCATTTCACGCAGACATCGACAAAGAAGGCTACCTGCTCCACCCTGCCCTGCTCGATCTGGCCACAGGCTGGGCGATGCGACTCATTGCAGGCTATGCCCCCGACCACCTCTGGGTGCCGGTCTCGTACCGCGAGGTGCGGGTCCATCGCGCGCTTCCCGCCCACCTGGTGAGCTGGGTGCGCAACGCACAGGACAACCGCGCTGATGCCCCTTTCGCGGTCTTCGATGTAACCCTGTGCGACGCAGAGGGCCAGGTCTGCGTAGAGGTACTCGGCTTCTCCATCAAACGGCTGCAGGAAGGCGGCTTTGCCACCTCCAACACCCGGATTGATGCGCGCGAGCTGGTCTTTGAAGATGCTCGGCGCACCGACACCCACATCAAGCTGTCACCCGCTGAGGAACAGCTGCAGCACAACATCTCGCAGGGCATCCTGCCCAACGAAGGCGCTGATGCCTTCGGGCGGGTGCTGGGCACGGGGCTTTCCCAAGTCGTGGTGTCTTCGATGAAGCTCGAGACGCTCATCCAGCAAGCGGGACAGGCCGTGGCGGAAGAAGCGGGTTCGGGTCAGAAATTCCAGCGTCCCGATCTGGACAGCGACTATGTGGAGCCGCGCAACGACGTGGAGCGCACGCTGGTCGGGTTCTGGGAAGAGTTGCTGGGTGTGAACCAGGTGGGCGTTGAGGACAGCTTCTTTGACCTGGGCGGCCACTCGCTGATCGCTGTGCGGCTGTTTGCGATGGTCAAAAAGGCGTACCGCGTCGAATTCCCGATTTCCGTTTTGTTCGAGGCACCAACGATTGCGTTGTGCGCGGCCATGATTCGCGAGCGCATCGGCGACACCTCCACCGATGGAGAACCTGGCGCTCCCGTGGCAAGCTCGGCCCCCAAACGCCGCTTCACGCATCTGGTGGCGATGCACGATGGCGAAGGAGGCGAACGCACCCCGTTCTTCCTGGTGGCAGGCATGTTCGGCAACGTGCTCAATCTTCGGCACCTCGCGCGCCTGATTGGCGTGGGTCGGCCTTTCTACGGACTGCAGGCGCGTGGCCTGTATGGCGATCAGGCGCCACACGACACCCTGGTGGAAGCCGCAACCGACTACATCGCCGAAATGCGGCAGGTACAACCCAAAGGGCCCTACCTGTTGGGCGGGTTCTCGGGTGGTGGCATTACCGCCTACGAAATCGCGCGCCAGCTGGAAGCTGCGGGCGAGAAAGTGGCACTGCTGGTGATGCTCGACACGCCTTTGCCCGTGCGCCCTTACCTTTCGACGGCAGACAAGCTGCTCATCAAGCTCGTTGAACTGCGCCGCGGCGGCCTGGGTTTCATCAAGCGGTGGGTGCAAGACCGCATCGCATGGGAGCTGGAGCGCAGGCGCGGCGACGCGGCACCAACCGCCAGTGCCCACCAACTGCACAACGCGGAGATCGAATCGGCCTTCCGCGCGGCTTTGCCTGTGTATCCCCTGCAATCCTGGAACGGGCCAGCCGTGCTCTTCCGCCCGCCCCTCGACAAGCACTGGAAGGTGACGCGCGGGCGCTGGGTGAGCGCCGCGCGCGAGTACGTGTTCGAAGACAACGACTGGACACGCCACATGCCGGGCCTGCGCGTCATTGAAGTCCCTGGCGATCACGACTCCATGGTGCTTGAGCCCAATGTGCGAGTGCTCGCAAGCCACATCAAAACCTGCATCCACGAAGCCGAAGCGACGCTGAACCCATGAACAACGGCTCCACCATTCTCACGGTCCTGCTGAACTTCCGCACGGCCGACATGACGCTGCAGGCACTTGAGTCTGCGGTGAGGGAAATGGCGGACATCAGCGGCGCCATCACAGTGGTGGACAACGACTCGGGGGACGGCTCGTACGAGAAGATTCGGGACACGGTGCTCGCTCGCGGATGGGACCGCGTTCGCGTGGTCGCATCGGGCAACAACGGTGGCTTTGGCGCCGGCAACAACGTGGCCATACGGCTTGGACTGCCCGACGGTTCCGCACCCGACTTTGTTTACCTCCTCAACTCCGACGCCTTTCCGGAACCCGGTTCGCTGCGCGTGCTGCTGGATGCCATGCAAATGCACCCGAAGTGTGGCTTCGCAGGTGGCTACACCTTCGGGCAGGACGGCGTCTATCACAACACGGCATTTCGCTTTCCCTCCATCTTCAGCGAGTTCGAGTCTGCGGCTCGCACCGGTCCTGTTTCCCGTCTGCTGCGCCGCCACATCGTCGCGATCCCTGAACCCAGCGACTCCATGGATGTGGACTGGCTGGCCGGCGCGAGCCTCCTGATCCGCCGCCAGACGCTCGACGACATCGGCCTGTTTGACGAGAAGTTCTTCCTCTACTTCGAAGAAACCGATCTCTGCCTGCGTGCGCAGCGCGCAGGATGGCATTGCCGATATGTCAAAGAGAGCCGGATCATGCACATTGGCTCGGTATCCACGGGCATGAAGTCGTGGAAGCGCATGCCGGGGTACTGGTTTGACTCCCGGCTCTGGTACTACACCAAGAACCATGGCGCCCTGTACGCGGGCCTGGCCACCCTGGCCTACCTGGCCGGCTCGATGCTGTTGATGCTGCGTCAGGCTCTCGGCACCAAGCGCGCCCATGGCCCCGAGCGTTTTCTGAGCGACCTCGTCTCTCACGCAGTGCGCTGCCTCTGGCAGCGCAAGCTCGTGGGTGGTCGACCCACCAAGTCGGCCTGAGTCTTTCCCCGTTTTCGGAGCGATACATGAGCAGCTTTTCCTGTGTGGTGATGGGCAATGAGTCCCTGTTGATCCAGTGTGCAGAGCGTGTGCTGCAAGGTGGCGACAAGGTCGAGGCGGTGGTCACCCGCAATGCAGACATCAGAGCTTGGGCCGTGCACCAAGGCATTCGGGTCGAAGCGCCCGGCGAAGGATTGGGTGAGCGGCTGTCAGATGTCCGCTTTGACTGGCTGTTCAGCATCGCCAACCTGTCGGTGATTCCACAGGCCGTGCTGGACCGCGCAGCCAAAGGCGCCATCAACTTCCACGACGGCCCACTGCCCCGACACGCTGGCTTGAACGCGCCCGTGTGGGCCATCCTGCACCGCGAGAAGCAACACGGCGTGACGTGGCACATGATCGAAGGCGGCATCGACGAGGGCGATATCGTCAAACAGCGCCTGTTCGACATGGGCCCCAACGAGACGGCCCTCACCCTCAACACACGCTGCTACGAAGCCGCCATGGAGAGCTTCAACGAGTTGCTGGCCGACCTGCGCGGGCCAGGCCCGCAGCGCGTGCGCCAAGACCTCAGCCAGCGCAGCTACCACGCCCGCCTGGACCGCCCAGCCGCAGCCGCAAGACTGGACTTTGCACAAGATGGCGAAGCGCTGGTGGCGCTGGTCTGCGCGCTCGACCACAGCACCTACTGGAACCCGCTGACCGTGCCCAAGGTGGAGATCGGTGGCCGCGTGTTTGCTGTGACAGGCGCTGTACTCGAAGAGGCTGCCACCCACGCCGCCCCTGGCGACGTGCTGGAGGCCACACCGGCGGGCCTGGTGGTCGCCACCGCCTCGCGACCCGTGCGCCTGACCGGTTTGCGCGATCTCAAGGCTCAAGCAGTCTGCCCCTCCACCGTCACACGAGCGGGTGATCGGCTGCACTCACTCGACGCAGCCCAGGCGCAGGCTTTGACTGCTGCCATGGCCAGCGTGGTGGCCGGTGAAGACGGTTGGCGGCGTTGCTTGCAGTCGCCACAAGCCATCGACCTTCCTTCGGTGACCGCCAGCAGCGCGCCCGCCGCGCTGAAGCAAACACCACTCCGCGCGCCCGCGGGCCTCGCAGGTGACCGCCTGGTAGCCGCTGTGGCGGCCTGGGTGGCCCGCGTGAGCGGCAAGTCCGCCTTTGACCTCGCTTACCAGTGCGGGTCCACGCCCACCGCACCCGGCTACCTGTCGCGCTGGGTGCCCCTGCGCCTGGCTGCGGCAGGCGACACCCCCTTCTCCAGCTTTGCCGAACATTGCACCGCGCTGCTCGACAAAGCGCGCCGTGCACCCGCATTCGCACTTGACCTGGCCTTGCGCGACCCCGCCATCAAAGGTTTGCAAACGCCTCAGGTGGGTCTGTCGGAGGGCGCCGGCTTCGTCGAAGGCAGTGCGGTCACTGTGCAGGTGGATGCGCAAGGCGCGCTGTCGCTCTGGCACGACGCCACGCGTCTGCCCGATGCAGCCGCAGCGCAGCTGGCCCAGCGTCTGCAGAGTGTGCTGGACCTGCTGAGCGACGCCGCCGCCGCGCAAACCCCACTGGGGCGCTTGCCCATCATGTCTGCCGCTGAGCGCGAGCAAGTGCTCTACGGCTGGAACAACACCCGCTGCGACTACGAGCGCAACACCTGCGTGCACCAGTTCTTCGAGGCGCAGGTGTTGCGCACGCCGCAGGCCACTGCCGTGGTGTTCGAAGGCACGGCGCTCACCTACGCCGAACTCAACGCGCGGGCCAATCGGGTGGCACACCGTTTGGCGGCCATGGGCGTGCGCCCCGGCACATTGGTGGGCCTGTACACGCCGCGCTCGCTGGATTTGCTCGTGGGCGCATTGGCGATCCAGAAGGCCGGTGGCGGCTATGTCCCCCTGGACCCCGCCTACCCGCCGGATCGCATTGCCCTCTATATCGAGGACAGCGGCGCGCCGGTGATCATCGCGCAGTCCACACTGCTCGACAGCTTGCCGCCCCACAAGGCCCAGGTGCTGGTGATCGACCAGGACACTGCGATCGCGGCTCAGCCCGACACGAACCCGGCCAGCGGCGTGAGCCCATCCGACATTGCCTACATGATCTACACGTCAGGCTCGACCGGCCGCCCGAAGGGCGTGATGGTCGAACACCGCAACGTGGCCAACTTCTTCAGGGGCATGGACGACCGCATTCGCCATGACCCGCCGGGCGTCTGGCTGGCGGTCACCAGCCTGTCGTTCGACATCTCGGTGCTGGAACTGTTCTATACGCTGGCGCGCGGCTTCAAGCTCGTGCTCTCCAGCGACGAAAACCGCGCGCTCGTCTCCAGCGGCCGTGCGCCCGTGTCTGCCCAGAAGATGGACTTCAGCCTCTACTACTGGGGTAACGACGACGGCGCCGGCCCCAAGAAATACGAGCTGCTGCTGGAGGGCGCAAAGTTCGCTGACCAGCATGGCTTCTGCGCGGTGTGGACGCCCGAGCGGCATTTCCATGCCTTTGGCGGCCCCTACCCCAACCCGTCGGTGACGGGCGCCGCGGTGGCTGCCGTCACCAAAAACATCGGCGTGCGCGCTGGCAGCTGCGT
The DNA here is from genome assembly GCF_019264445.1 of Hydrogenophaga sp. GTDB lineage: Bacteria > Pseudomonadota > Gammaproteobacteria > Burkholderiales > Burkholderiaceae_C > Hydrogenophaga. The sequence goes on along the minus strand of NZ_JAHVAB010000084.1, from coordinate 85,987 downwards.
GGGCCCTCTGCACCACCCCGCGCGCATTGCCGAAGAGTGGGCCATCATCGACAACCTCACCAATGGCCGCGCAGCGCTGGCCATCGCCTCCGGCTGGCAACCCGACGACTTCGTGCTTCGCCCGCAGAACACGCCGCCCCACAACAAGAAGGCGATGTTCGAGACCATTGACCAGTTGCGCCGCCTCTGGCGCGGCGAAGCGGTGCCCTTCCCCACTGTCAACGGCGAGCCTTTCAACGTCGTCACGCAGCCACGCCCGGTCTCCAAGGAACTGCCGGTCTGGGTCACGACCGCCGGCAACCCCGAGACCTGGAAGGAGGCCGGATCCATTGGCGCCAACGTGCTCACCCACCTGTTGGGTCAGACCGTGGACGAGGTCGGCAGCAAGATCAAGATCTACCACCAGGCCTTGCGCGACGCGGGACACGATCCGGCCCACTTCACCGTGACGCTGATGCTGCACACTTATGTGGCGGCTGACCGCGAACAGGCGCGCGCAGTGGCCCGCGAACCCATGAAGGACTACCTGCGCAGTGCCGCAGGCCTCATCAAGCAATACGCGTGGGCGTTCCCGGCCTTCAAGAAGCCGGCGGGCGTGAACAACCCGTTCGACCTCGACCTGCGTTCGCTCAACGACGAAGAGATGGACGCGATCCTCGACTTCGCCTTCCTCCGCTACTTCGAAGACTCCGGCCTTTTCGGCACCGTGGACGACTGCGTGGCCCGAGTCGAGCAACTCAAGCGCATCGGTGTCGGCGAAGTCGCCTGCCTGATCGACTACGGCATTGCCACCGAGCAGGTGCTGCGGAGCCTGACCCCATTGGCCGAGGTGCTGCGCCTGACCAACCAGGCCAGTGTTGTTGCGGAGGACGACTTCTCCATCGCCGCCCAGATCCAGCGCCATGGCGTCACCCACCTGCAATGCACGCCCAGCATGGCCCGCATGATTGCCATGAACGACGAGGCCCGAATGGCGCTCTCGCAGGTGCAACACCTCATGATCGGTGGCGAGGCGCTGCCCGGCACGCTGGTGGCAGAGCTGGGGCAGGTGACGAAGGCGTCCATCGAAAACATGTACGGACCGACCGAAACCACCATCTGGTCGTCCACCGAAACAGCAAGCACGGGCGAAGCAGTGGTCAACATCGGGCGGCCGATCGCCAACACCCAGATGTACGTGCTCGACGACAACCAGCAGCCCGTGCCGGTGGGTGTTCCGGGTGAGCTCTACATCGGGGGCGACGGCGTCACCCGTGGCTACTGGCAGCGTGCCGATCTCACGGCCGAGCGCTTTCCGGCCGATCCCTTTGTGCGCCCCGAATGCGCCGCGCCCGCTGGCGCGCGCATGTACCGCACCGGCGACCTGGCCCGCTGGCGCGCGGACGGCCGTATCGACTTTCTGGGCCGCGCCGACTTCCAGGTGAAGATCCGCGGCTACCGAATCGAGCTCGGTGAAATCGAGGCGGTGCTGGAATCCGCCGATGGCGTGCGTCAGGCGGTGGTCGTGGCCCGCGAGGACCAGCCTGGTGACGTTCGCCTCGTGGCCTATCTGCGGGCCGACGGCGGCGTGGCCACCGACCGCCTGCGCGATTGGGCCGCCACCCGCCTGCCCGAGCACATGGTGCCCGCGCACTTTGTCACCGTGGACGAGTTCCCCCTCACGCCCAACCGCAAGGTGGACCGCAAGGCCTTGCCCGCACCATCGCAAACCACGCTGCGCGAGCGCACCGAAGTCTTTGTGGCGCCCGAAAACGATGTGGAACGCACGATTGCCGAGGTCTGGGCGCGCGTGCTGGGCGTGCCGCAAGTCGGCGCCAAAGACAACTTCTTCGCGCTGGGCGGCCACTCGCTGCTCGCTGTGCAGGCCCACCGCGAAATCCGTCAGGTGCTCGGCAGCACCAAGCTCAGCATCACGGACATCTTCCGCTTCCCGACACTGGAAGCTCTGGCGCGACACCTCGACGACCGCCCTGCAAACACCGAGGCGGCGGTCAAGGAGACCGCTGAACGTGCGCAGATGCGGGTGGATGCCATGTCCAGGCGGCGTGCCATGCGCGCCGGGCAAGGCAGCAACTGAGCATGCTGGCCTCCGTCACGCCCACCCACGAGCAACTTCAGGTGGCGTTGCAGTCCCTGGTGGGGCCAGACCTCGCGGTCGTCTGTACCGGTGTGGATGGGCACCCTGAAACGCTGTGGCCCGAAGAGCGTGACACCATGGCGCGAGCCGTTTTGCGCCGGCAAAGGGAGTTTGCAGCTGGGCGGGCGGCTGCGCGTGCGGCCATGCGCCGCCTGGGCTGGCCAGATTGCGCCATTCCGGCACGGCAAGACCGCTCGCCGCTGTGGCCCACCTCATTGGTGGGCTCGATTTCTCACTCGTCCGAGTGCTGCGCCGCTGTCGTGGCCTTGAAGAGCCAGTGGGCATCGGTGGGCGTCGACATCGAAACGGACGAGCGGGCAGAGCCTGCGCTGTGGCCCTCGATCTGCACCGCTGCCGAACTGAAAACCGTGTCCCGACTGGCGCCCGCACTCGGCACGAGCTGGGTCACGCGAATTTTCAGTGCCAAGGAAGCCTATTTCAAATGGCAGTACCCCAGCACCGAGGAAATGCTGGACTTCCAGGATGTCGAAATTCAACTCGACCCCGATGCGTTGACCTTCAAGGCCACACGCACGGCCCGTCGCCCGGGCACCAAGCCTCATGCGCCGGTGTTGGGCTCTCAAATCGTGTCTCATGGACACATCTTCAGTTTCGTTGCCCACCGGCCTCACATCCGGCATCGGCCCGCGGAGGTTTTGTGAATCGCAAACTCGTCATTGCCCCCAGCCTGCCCATCGGTATCGGCCGGCCTGGGAAGGTTCGGCTCACCGGGAAATTTCTGAGTGGCATGCAGAGCTACACGGACCTCTGGGATGGTCCGATCACGCTTGTGGCCGAGCCGGATGAGGCGCCAGGCACCGACAACCTGGACGATCTGTGGGTAGACCCGGACACCCTGCCCTACGAACTCGTGATCGCCCCCTTTGACACCGCCAAAGCCAGAGAAACCATGCTGTCTGCCGGCGTGGTCATGGGCGGCACCGACCACCGGTTGAACGGCGTCGCCGCGGAATGCGCGCGCCAGGGGGTGCCCTATGTGCTCGTCACCGAGTATTCGCTGCAAACGCGGTATCAGGTGATCGACGCGGACAACCCTCCGTTCTGGCGCCGCTGGCGCAGAAGGGCTTGGGCAAGAGGGCAGGAAAGGGCCAACGAGTCTTCAGCACGGCATGCCGCTGGTGTGCAATGCAACGGCACGCCGACCTACGAGGCCTACAAAGACCTGAATGCCAACACCCTGCTGTACTTCGACAGCCGAGTGAGCGAAGACATGATTCCTTCAGCGGGATCGCTCGTTGATCTGCCCAGCGCATGGACCACCGAGCGGCCTTTGCGCCTGGCTTTCTCGGGGCGACTCAACGCGATGAAGGGTGCGGATCACCTTGTCAACGTCGCAGTGGCTTTGAAGAAAGCGGGCCTGCCCTTTGTCATGGAGATTTTTGGCGACGGCCCGCTGAAAGCCTCGATGGCCAGCGAGATCGCAGCGAATGGACTGAACAATCAAGTGCACCTCAAGGGGGTGCTCGACTTCGCTACAGAGCTCATGCCACACCTGCGCACCTCAGTGGATCTGTTCGTCTGCTGCCACCGCCAAGGCGACCCCTCCTGCACGTATCTGGAAACCATCGCCTGTGGCGTTCCCATCGTGGGCTACGACAACGAAGCGTTTGCAGGTCTTCTGAGGATCTGTGACGCGGGTCGGCAAGTGCCCATGGGTGACTCGAATGCCTTGGCTCAGGTCATCGTCGAGCTCAGCCGCTCGCCCAGCACCATGCGAAAGATGGCAGAAGCAGGCATCGCATTTGCCAGGGAGCGCACGTTCGAGCGCGAATTCTTTCGGCGTATCGAGCACATGAAGTCCCTGCTGCGCGCCACCTGAGTTGGCTGCACACCGCGTCTTGTCGACGCAAACGTTTGTCGAAAATCAGAGCAAAGAAAGATCGGAGGAACCTATGCAATCGCTTACATGCCGTAGCCTTTCGCTGAGCCTGCCAGGGCGTTTTTCCCTCTGAGTGACATGGTATAAAGATTCGTCGCCAGTCGTGCTGGCCTGCCCATCGAAGCGGCGAAGACCACCCAGCTCTGTCTCGCACACCCACCCCATCCCACAGGTGGATCTCTCCGTTCAGTGAACTCCAGTACCCCCTTGTCCACCTTTGCAAGCCTTATCCTCCAAAGGTCTGAGCAGTTCAAGGATCAGCTCGCCCTGGTTTTTCTGCAAGCCGATCTTCAACCCGCAGAAACGCTCACCTACGGAGAGCTCGCCAACGCGGCCCAAACGATCGCTGCATCGTTGCTGAAATCTGTCAAGCGAGGCGACCGTGTGCTCCTCGCCTACGACAACTGCATCGATGCCGTGCTGCTGTTCTGGGGCTGCATCGTGGCTGGCGTGGTGGCCGTACCCGCACCAGCACCCGATGCGCGCCGCTCCAAGCTGAGCTGGCGCAGACTGCTTTCAATGTGCGATGACGCCCAGGTCTCCATGGCCTTCACACGCGGCGAGCACATCGGTGCAGCCGAGATCAACGCGCCACACGTGAAATGGTCGACGCTGGACCGTCTGGGCGACTGGCGCGGCACGCCTCCCGTCCCATTGCCCAGCGATGCGCCTGAGCGCCCGATCACTGGAGACGATCTGGGGTACCTGCAGTACACCTCGGGGTCAACGGGGCAGCCCCGTGGGGCACAGATCACGCACGACAACATGATGGCGCAGTGCGAATCCGTCATTCAGGTTGCCGATATCGATTCAGCCCTCGACCGAACGCTGACATGGCTTCCGTGGTTCCACGACTACGGCCTGGTGCATGGCTTGCTCGTACCCGCGCACCATGGATCGACCTCTTTCCTGATGTCGACTCAGCAGTTTTTGATCCGGCCATTGCGCTGGCTTGAAGCCATTGAACGCCACGGCATCACCAACAGCGGAGCCCCCGATTTCGCCTACGAAGCCTGCGTCAACGCGCTCGCCCGCTATCCCGACGCGACGTTTTCGCTTCAGCACTGGAAGCTCGCCTCGTGCGGAGCCGAGCCCATCCGCCCGAACACCCTGCGAAAGTTTGCCGAGGCTTTCGCGCCAAGTGGCTTCCGGCCCGAAGCGTTCTCCCCGTCGTATGGACTGGCTGAAGCGGTTCTGGCTGTGTCGCTCGGCAACTCTCGTGCGGCGCCCCAGATCATTTCGGTGGACCGGCTCAGGATGGAGGAGCTGCGTGAGGTTCACGAGCTGCCTGCAGGGGCCGAAGGGTCGAGGGAACTGGTAGGCAGTGGGCACGTGCTGCCAGGACTGGACGTGCGCATCGTCGATCCGCAAACCCGCGTGCCATGTGCGCCTCACGTGGTCGGCGAAATCTGGGTGCGCGGTCCCAGCGTGGGGCGTGGCTACTGGAATCAGCCCGACGCGTCCAGAGAGCGCTTCGGCGGCCAGCTCGCAGAAGAAGACCGTGACAACGTTTTTCTGAGAACCGGTGACCTCGGTTTCTTCAAGAACGGTGAAATCTTTGTCACCGGCCGCCACAGCGATCTGATCATCATCCACGGGCGCAACATCCATCCTCAAGATCTGGAGGAAACCGCCCTCGCGGCATCCAAATGGGTGCGCCCCAAAGGCGCTATCGCCTGTCCGGTGGAACATGCCGGTCATGAGCGGGTGGTGCTGCTGGTCGAGTGCCGCAACCAGCTCCCTGCGAGTGAGCTGGAGCAGCTGCAGGCCGACTTGCGCCGCGACATCGCCGAAGCCCACGAAGTCGACCTGCTCGACGTCATGCTCTTGCGTGGCGGCACGCTGCCTCGAACGTCCAGCGGCAAGCTGCAGCGACGCGAAGCCAAGCGCATGTATCTGTCGGGTGAGCTCACCGCCCACCAGCTCAAGGCATCGCCGGTCGCTCGCGAGACCAGCGCCGCCACCGAACGGCTCATGAGCCAGCTCGCGCCGCTGTGGGCCGACGTGCTCAACGTGCCCCACGTGCCCGCTGACGCGCACTTCTTGCGGCTCGGCGGCGACTCGCTGACGGGCACCCAGTTGCTGTCGCGCGTTCGCCAGCACTGGGGGGTGGAAATGCCCATCTCCACATTGTTCGCCGATCCCACGCTGCATGGCATGGCCAAGGCTCTCGGCGCACTTCAGGATGGTCAGGCCCATCCGGCGCAGGCCCTCAGCAACGAAACGGAACTCACCTTCAATCCGCTGGAACTGCAAACGTCGACGCAGCTCTCTTACTCGCAGGAGCGCATGTGGTTCATGCAGGCCATGGCGCCTGCGAGCAGCGCCTACAACGTGCCTCTGGCCCTCAGGCTGCGAGGCACCGTACAACCTGAAGCCCTCGAAAAGGCCTTCCAGGTGGTCGTGAAACACCATGAGATTCTGCGAACGCGCTTTGTCGCCACCGACCAGGGTCTTGCGGCCAACGTGGTCGAGGACGGTCACTTTCAATTGGCGCTGCTGGATCTTCCTGGCCAAGCAGAAGGCACGGACGAAGCTGCTCTTGCGGCGGTCCTGAGTGAATTGAGCCATCCCCCCTTCGCGCTGGACCAGTGGCCACTGATGCGCGCGACCTTGATTCGCCTGGGTCCGCAAGAGCACGTTCTGTTGATGGTGTTGCACCACATCGTGGCCGACCAATGGTCGTTTTCTGTGCTCGGCAAAGACCTGAGCTCTGCCTATCGGCAGGCAATGGCCCGCGTCGAACCGGTGCTGCCTGGCCCGCCCCCACGTTACGCCGTTTACAGCCGGTGGCACCGCCAATGGTTTGAGACCGAACGCCAGCGGCAGGAAATCGCGTACTGGGGCCGGCGCCTGGAGGGGATGCGACCTGTCGCCCTGGTCCCCGACCACCCCCGCCCGCGTCAGGCCAGCTTTCGCGGAGCGAGCATTCGCCTGCCACTGCCAGCGGGATTGACCGATGCACTGGCATCACTGGCGACACAACAAGACGCCACCCTGGCCATGGCCTTGCTGGCCCTGTTCAAGGTGTTTCTGCTGAAGCACACCGGCCAGACCGATCTCGCTGTCGGCATGCCGATTGCCAACCGCCATCACCCGGGTTGCGAGAACCTCATTGGCACGCTGGTGAACATTCTGGTGATCAGGACTTCGCTCGATGGCGACCCGGACTTCACGGAAGTGCTTCGCCGCGTCAAAGGGGCAGCTCTGGGGGCCTACGAGCATCAGGATCTGCCGTTTGAGCTGCTGGTGCGCACCCTCGATCACCAGCGCGAGCCCTCGCAGCCCCCCCTGTTCAATGTGATGTTCAACCTCGTGAGCACGCCTGTGCGAGAGGTGGACTTCGGTGGCAGCACTTGGTCTCGCGTCGATGTGGATCGACGCGCGTCGCAGGTCGACCTCACCGTGGTGGTCGATCCGCAGTTTGACCACTCCATCGTTCTGGAATACGCCACGGACTTGTTCGAAGCCGATTCGGTGAGGCGCATGGGCGAGCAGTTGCTGTTGATGCTGCACTCGGTCGAAGCGTTCAGCAGCAAAGCCGTATCGCAATGGGACCCGCTGCTCCCCGCGCACCGTCAGCAACTCCTCGCATGGGGTGAAGGCCCGGCGAGACGCACGGCGGACACCTCGCTGGCAGCCTGCCTCGAGCAGGGTCTGCAGATCAACCCGGACGCCATCGCTTTGGTGTTCGGAGCGCAGCGCGTCACTCACGCCGAGCTGGACGAGGCTTCGCGCAAACTGGCAACCCACTTGCGCACACGCGGGTTTGGCCCAGGCAGCCGCATTGGGCTGTGTCTGCCCAGGTCGGTGGAGTTGGTCGTCGCGCTCCTGGCCACGATCCGCAGCGGCGCAACATATGTCCCGCTGGATCCCACCTACCCCGAAGACCGCATTCGCTATCAGATCGAAGACGCGGGCCTCACCCTGATCATCGGTACGACAGCCACCCTGACCCCAAGCCGGATGGCACAGACGCCCTGCCTGTACCTGGATCAGGACTGGACCAGCGTACCCGCTGCCACCCCCCTGGAATCCGGCGGTGAACACGGGCCGGCTTACCTGATTTACACGTCCGGCTCGACGGGGCGTCCCAAGGGTGTGTGCGTGCCGCAGGCGGCCGTCGTCAATTTTCTTGTCAGCATGGCCCGCGAACCGGGACTGCGGCCAGGCGACCGGGTGCTCGCCGTCACCACGCTGGGCTTTGACATTGCGGTGCTTGAACTGCTGCTGCCATTGAGCGTGGGAGCTACCGTGGTGCTGACCTCAGACCAGGAAGCCACCGACGGTGCGGCCTTGAAGCGGTTGATCAACACGCATGCCGTCACTGTGATGCAGGCCACGCCCTCGCGCTGGCACCTGTTGCTCGAGGCCGATTGGGGCAAGACCCCCGGCTTGCGCGCCCTGGTCGGCGGGGAGCCCCTGCCGCCGACGCTCGCCAGTGCACTGCTGCAGCGCTGCGACCAGGTGTGGAACATGTACGGCCCGACCGAGACGACGGTCTGGTCCACCTGCTGGCAGGTCGAGGCTGACACGCCGACCTCCCTCGGACGGGCGATCGACAACACGCAGATCCTGGTTCTGGACGAGCTTGGCCATCTCCAGCCTGTGGGTGCGTGGGGTGAGATCTGGATCGGCGGCGATGGCGTCGCAGATGGTTACTGGCAACGCCCGGAGCTGACCGAAGAGCGCTTCCGCACGCTGGAACACATTCCAGAGCTCAAGGAACAGCGCTGCTATCGCACGGGAGACCGAGGCCGCTGGCGCTACGACGGCTCCCTTGAACACGGCGGACGATTGGACGATCAGGTCAAGCTGCGCGGGTTTCGCATCGAGCTCGGTGAAATCGAAGCGTTTCTGGCCAGCCAGACTGGCGTGCAGCGTTGCGTGGCGGTCGTTCGCGAGGACAGCCCCGGTGACCAGCGTCTGGTGGCCTACCTGGTGGCGCCCGATGGACCGATGGATCTTGATGCCCTTCGGGTGACAGCGCGTCAGTGGTTGCCCGAACACATGGTGCCGTCGCAGATCGAACAGGTGTCTGCCTTGCCCGTGCTCCCCAACGGCAAGATCAACCGCCAGGCATTGCCGCGCCCGAGTGCCCGTGCCATCCCGAAAGGCCGCCGCCAGGCGCCTCGCACCGAAACCGAGCGGCGCCTGTTGCCCATCTGGCAAGAATTGCTGCAGAACGATCACATCGGTATCGACGACAACTTCTTCGACCTCGGCGGGCATTCGATGCTCGCTGTTCGAATGATCCGGCGGATGGAAACCGAATTCCAACGGCCTGTCTGGCTGACCATGGTGTTCGAGCAGCCGACGATCATGGGTATGGCTAGGCAACTTGAGAGCCATGGTCAGGAGCGCGACAAATCGATGGCCTTGCTGCGGCCGTCGCAGCAACCGCACGGGCTTTTCTTGCTGGCTGGCGCCGAGATGTACCGCGAACTGGCGCGCCAGATCACGGTCGACATGCCCGTCTACGGCCTCTTTTCCCAGGAGGAGATTGATCTTCTCGAGTTGCCTGTGGAGAGCCCTCTGCCGCCCTATTCGATCGACACGCTGGCCGGTGCCTATGTGGAACTCATCCGAGCTCAGCAGCCGCATGGTCCCTATTACCTCGGTGGGTTCTCCATCGGCGGCGTGCTCGCCTATGAAGTCGCGCAAAGGTTGATGCAAGCGGGGGAGAAGATCGGGTTGCTGGTCATGCTCGATTGCGCATTCCCGGGTCGCGGATGGAAACATCTGAAGGCGGGCATCGCGCGGCGTTGGCGCATGCTCAGACAAGACGGCTGGAAGCACGTCATGCACCTGTACCGTCAGGCATCCCAACTGCATGCCGCGCGGGAACTACCCGGCGGGCGTCGCAATCAGGTGTATGCACAGGCCATCCGGCAGCACAAGGCCCAGCCGAGCGAAATGCCTGTGGCCTTCTTCCAGGCCGCAGGAGATCGCTCCACACAGGCCGCCTATGGATGGGATGCGCTGGCCAGCCACATCGTGATCGAACGCGTGCCGGGCAAACACGCCGACATATTGGAAATGCCCAATGTGTCGGAACTGGCCATCCACTTGAGTCGCCATTTGGCGGGCGCGCAGCGCGACAACCTCGCGGTCACGCCGCAAGGCGTTGGATAGGCGGCCTTTCGCTGCACAGGCTCGGAGAACCACACACCATGCTGTACCTGCGCTCTGCCAAGCTGGCGCTCTTGTTGGCCCTTGGCGCTTGCGGATTCGAAAAGTCCCTGTCGGTGGATGCGCTCGACCAGATGTACACGACGCCGCTGGCGCCCCCCACCAAGGCACTTCGTGTCTTTCACCTGGGCCACAGTTTGGTCAACCGCGACATGCCCGCCATGCTGGAGCAGCTGGTCAGCCAGGGCCATGACCACCGGTCGCAACTCGGTTGGGGCGCTTCGCTGAAGTCACATTGGGAGCCCGACGTACCCATCAACGGCTTTGAACAGGAAAACGCCCATCCTCGCTATCAGGACGCGCTTGCAGCAGTGCGCAGCGGTGAGTTTGACGCCGTCGTCCTTACCGAGATGGTCGAGATTCGCGACGCCATCGAGCATTTCGACGCTCCCAAGTACCTGCGGCTGTGGTCGCGTGAGGCGCGCCTGCACCGCCCAGACACCCGCGTTTATCTGTATGAGACCTGGCACAGCCTCGATGACAGGCAAGGATGGCTGCAACGGCTGGACAACGACCTGACCCAGTACTGGGAAGGCGAACTGCTGGCCAAAGGCATGGCCCATGGCGACACCGGCGGACCGGTGTATGTCATTCCTGCAGGCCAGGTGATGGCCCAATTTGTTCGGCGCGTCGAGGCGGCGGGCGGAATGCCGGGGCTGTCGTCTCGCCACGATCTGTTCGCGCGCAATCCCGATGGCACACAGGACAACATCCATCTGAATGACTTGGGCAACTACCTTGTCGCCCTCACCCACTATGCGGTTCTCTACCACCGCAGCCCAGTGGGCCTTCCCCATCGGCTGCAACGTGCCGACGGCACCACCGCCAAAGCCCCGGAGGAACTCACCGCCCGCGCCATGCAGGAAGCCGTGTGGGAGGTCGTCACGCGCTACCCCAAGACGGGGGTCCAACAACGGCTTTGATCGGATCAGCCGTGGCGTCATCGCCACCTGCCTGACGCTGCAAACGTGAACATCGGCACGTTTGGGAAGCATGGGCGTCCTGGAGGGCTCCAAGACGTCTCTTCATCACAACCGCACACCTATACTCGCGACCATGGCCCTACCCAAGAGACCCCTGCGGTCCATCCTCAAACGACGCGGCAGCATCTCCACGGCCGTTCAGGCTCTTCTGGATCTTGTGGCCGTCATGGGATTGGCCTTCTTGCTGATTCGTCAGCAGATTGGCGGTCTCACCGCCGAATACTCGGTTCTTCTTCTGTTGCTCGGCATCGGGATGGTATTCGCTTACGACCAGTTCGGCGTCTACCGCAGCAACAGCAGCATGGCGCGCAAGGCGCTGACGCTTTTCAAGGCGTGGTCCCTCGCTTATGGGCTTTTGCTGGTCGTGGGCTTCGTGACCAAACAGACCGAGGCCTATTCCCGATTGCTTCTGGGGCAGTTGTACGTATCGGGCTACGTGCTGCAGCTGGCGCTGCAGTTCATCAGCCGCGCGGTGCAGACCCGCATCATGCAGCACGCCGTCCCCGCAGAAAACGTGCTCATCGTCGGCACCGGCAAACTGGCGAAGTATCTGCAGCACAAGGTGTCGGGCAACCCCTGGCTCAACCAAAAAGTGGTGGGGTGCCTCGAGCTCTCCCCGAACGATCAGGGGCGCTCACGGGAAACGGGCGCGCACCTGTACGAAGCCTCCGACTTTGCCATGCTTCAGGAGCCCAACATCATCGGCCCGCTCGATGAAATGCTGGCCGTGATCGACCGCCACGACGTTCGAACCGTGTACTTTGCCATCCCCCTGGGCGAGTCCTACCTGATCGAAGACATGTACTTCGTTCTGCTGGACCGGCATGTGGCGGTGCACTGGGTTCCAGACATTTTCTCTGTGCTCCTGGTCAATCACAGCGTGCGCGAAATCGCTGGCTTGCCTGTCATCACCCTCTCGGAAACACCGCTGACGGGGACCCGCCTCTTGTTCAAGGCCGTCGAAGACTTTGTGCTGGCGTCCCTGATCCTGCTGATGATCTCGCCGTTGTTGCTGATCATCGCCGCCGCGGTGAAGCTCGACAGTCCTGGGCCCATCTTCTTCCGACAGGCTCGCAAAGGATGGAGCGGCAAGATATTCCACATCTGGAAGTTCCGCAGCATGTTCGTCCACCAACCCGAGGCGGGCGTGGTGCAACAGGCCAAGCGCAACGATCCACGGGTCACCCGCGTAGGCGCATTCTTGCGCCGGACCAGCCTGGACGAACTGCCTCAAGTGTTCAACGTCCTCAAGGGCGAAATGTCACTGGTGGGCCCACGGCCGCATGCCGTACAGCACGATGAGGAGTATTCGCGACGCATTGACGCCTACTTCGCGCGACACAACATCAAACCGGGCATCACTGGGCTGGCCCAGGTACGCGGCCTTCGCGGCGAGACCATCGAGATCGAACGGATGCAACAGCGCATCGAGGCCGATATCGAATACATCAACAACTGGTCGCTCTGGCTGGATTTGACCATCCTGGTGCGAACACTCGGCGCGCTGGTGGGCAAGAACGCCTACTGAGAAAGCCCAGCCTCACAAGGCACCGTGACGACCGTGTGCGCGCCGCTCACGCGCGACGCATCACGGCGCCTCAGTGCCGAAACCTGCGCCAACCCTCAGGGCGCAGGGAACCAGTAGCTTCGATCCGATGCAGCGTTGAAGTAAAACGGGTTGCTCTGCGAGGTCGACGTAAAGGTGCCCACGCAGGACGCCGTCTGAGCTGGCTGGCCGGTGAAGTTGTAGAACGCCGCACACACGGTGTCGCGCATCGCCGCACGGCACTGAGCCAGATCGGGCGACGTGAACGAGTTGTAGTGCGAAGCCACTGCCTGCCAAGCCACATTCTGCAGGGCTTGCGCTTGGGTTGGCGTCACGCCTGCAGGGGCCCATGCACCCACAGGTGAACGGCGGTACACCGATGCATAGTTCACGAGCGCCATGTAATAAGCGCCTATCGAGGTGAGGTGCACGTCATCAACGAAGAGTCGGTCCATCGTTTCACGTGCGCTCGCACCCGTGACCCCCGCAACGCTCCTACCCGGTGTCGTCGCCTGTTCAACAAGACTGGCCAGCGCCAGCCCGGCAGGGAGATACACCACACGATCGCTCCGGCCTTCTGATTGCAGCGACTGATTGATCCGACTGGCCACACATTGCCAGGCTGGGGCGATTGCCCGTTCGTAGTTGACCCATGCCGCGGGCGCACTTTTGTTGGGCACCCCCAACCATGAGTGATAAAGGTAGGTGTTGGCTTGAGCGTTGCCTTCAATCAACCGTTCGTGGAAATGGCGGGCATAGGCGACGGTGTTCTCCCACAACAAGGAGCCCACAATGTCGTGGCGCTCCGTGAGAACCAAGGTGTCGTAGCGCTGACCACCCAGGGTTTGCGGTTGACGCAGCTCGCTCACCACATTCAGGTTGGAGCCAGCTCGGTTTTTGCCAGTGCTGTAGCCGGGGAACGACGACGCGTTGGAATCGTTGCCGCGAGTTCGAACGCGAATGGGCGACCCAATCACGTTTTGCTGGTTCCAGCCGACTGTGGTGTTGAGACTTTGTGCGATGGATTCCACATAGTCGGGAAGGGGGTTGTCCATGAGACTGTGTCCCGAATAGAACAACCGTGCGGACGAACGCGCATCCCCCAATGAAGGCGCGGGCGTCGGAGAAGGAGCGGGCGTCGGAGAAGGTGCAGGCGTCGGAGAAGGCGCGGGCGTCGGAGAGGGTGCGGGTGTCGGAGAGGGTGCAGGCGTCGGAGAGGGTGCTGGTGCCGGTGTCGGTACCTGGGCTGTACTCTCGAGGGAGGCAGAGCCCCCGCCTCCGCCACCACAGGCACTCAGAGCCGAAAGGCAGAGAAATGCAAGCGAGATGCGCTGCAGTCGCGAGCGCGTTGATGTCGCCGAGTGTGATGAAGGGGTCATGAGAGATCTCTGCCAAGCGCTGTAAGAAGATAGGCCGCGAATGACGCGGTACGACGCATTATCGCGCGTCACGCATGGTCGCGGCGATGTGCCGCATGGCGCTGGGCTAAGCGCCTCAGAAGGGCTCGACGTTCCGCGCAGTGGACTCATCTCACTTGTCGAACCCTCTGAACCATCTCAGCGACTACGCAGCGCCTGCTCGCCGCATCCGCTGCAGGTCCCGTCGGTATTTGGCAGCAAGCGTCACCTTCTGACGCTCGGTGAGAATTTTCCCAGACAGTTGAAAAAACTTGGTCTCCTCCTCTTTCAGATGGTGGTGTACCTCGTGCGACAACTTTTTAGCGCATTCAAGCCAGGCTTTCGGGCGCTGACGAGCCGCAGCCAGCGCCTCAACGCATTCATCAATCTCATGGTGTTCGGCCAGCGCGTGCCGCGACGACTTCAGGCCCATGTCGTCCAGCAGCATGGGTGCATAGAGGAAGCGCTCCTCTGCCGCCGCGTGCGCTGCCAACTCCACCCGCAGTGCATTGAACACCTCCAGGGCGCGAGGGTTGTCTGGCTTGATGCGCACCAACTGGCGGCACAGCGCGCGCTGTGTGTCGTGACTCTCGCGAAGTGCTTCGTACAGGTTGTCCATGTGTATCTCCGTGGGTTGAGGCCCTCTCACTGGGCCATCCACCAAAGATAAACAGAACCGCTCACAGGCGCTGTAGGACATCGCCCTGCTTTCTCCATGAAAAAAGCCACCCGAAGGTGGCTTTTTCAATAAGGAGCAAGTGGCTGGATCAGCGGATCACGGCCAGAGTGGTGCGAGCGCCAGCCTTGTAGGTCATGAGCGTCAACGCGCCGTTCTTGATGTCGCCTTTTTCGTCGAAAGCGATGTTGCCGGTCACACCCTTGTAGTTGGTGGCCTTCAGAGCAGGCAGGTAGACCTTGGGATCGGCGGAGCCTGCGGTGACCATGGCGTTGGCCATGACCTTCACAGCGTCGTACACGTAAGGTGCGTACACCTGCACGTCGGCACCGAACTTGGCCTTGAAGTCAGCACGGAACTTGTCCATGCCTTCCTTTTGCTCGCCTTCGACACCACCGGCTTCGGCGCAGAACACCTGGTCATCGGCCAGGCCATCAGCAGCCAGCTTCGGCAGCTCGCTGGAGCAGATGCCGTCACCGCCCATGAACTTGGCCTTGATGCCCAGCTGCTTCATCTGCTTGAGCATCGGGCCGGCAACGGCGTCCATGCCGCCGAAGAACACCACGTCGGGCTTCTTGGCCTTCAGGGTGGTCAGGATGGCGTTGAAGTCGGTGGCCTTGTCGTTGGTGAACTCGCGTCCGACCACTTTGCCGCCGGCGGCAACCACGCCCTTTTCGAACTCGTCAGCCACGCCTTGGCCATAAGCGGTGCGGTCGTCGATGACGGCCACGCTCTGTGCCTTGAGGGTTTCCACGGCGTACTTGCCGAGCGTGCCACCGAGGTGCACGTCGTCAGCCACCACACGGAACGCGCCTGCGTAGCCCTGGCGGGTGTACTTGGGGTTGGTCGCGGAAGGAGAAATCTGGGGGATGCCAGCGTCGTTGTAGATCTGCGAAGCAGGGATGGTCGTGCCCGAGTTCAGGTGACCAATCACACCGGCCACCTTGGCGTCCACCAGCTTGGTGGCAGCAGCGGTGCCTTGCTTCGGATCCGCTGCGTCGTCTTCGGCGAGCAGCTCGAACTTCACGGGCGCGCCACCGATGGTCAGGCCTGCCGCGTTGAGTTCTTCGATGGCCATCTTGGCACCGTTCTCATTGTCCTTGCCGAGGTGGGCGATGGCGCCGCTGGTCGGGCCAACGTGACCGATCTTGATGACCTGGGCGGCAGGCGCTGGAGCAGCTGCAGGCGCGGCAGCAGGAGCAGCCTCTTCTTTTTTGCCGCAAGCGGCAAGAGCGACAGCCGCCGCGATGACGGCCAGTTTGATGTTCAGTTGCATGGTTTTCCTCGGAAAGGATGAGAGGTTGGAATGCGGAGGGAACTTTTTTTCTCCACGCCCATAAAGATACTCCAAAAAACCAGCGGATTCCGCGCACCGCCCCGCCCACAGGGGCGTTCAAGGGTTTTCCCAAGGCACATCACGCCGTTGAATGCCCCATAAGCGAGGCACATACCCCGCGCGACGACACGACAAATTGAAAGACTAGTCCTGCGGTGCCAGCTGCAGGTCATGCCGCTGAGGCTCGATCCCCTGCGCCTTGTAGTGCTTCCAGCGCTCGCGCGCATTGCCGCGATCGGCAGCGTCCACCGTCACCACCTCGATCACGCGCGCGTACCGCTCGAAGCCGGGTGGCACCTCGGCACGCAGGTTGACCAAAACGGTCGCGCCGTTCTGCGCCGCCCCATCGGAAGCGATGTGGATGGGAGAACGTGTCTGCACGTGGGGTGGATCGCCCGGGCCGCTGTGCGGCACGAACTCGCCCACCACTTGCGTCCAGAGCGCGCTGTCCAGCGCCGCCCGATCGGCCTCATCCACCAACGCCACAACGCGGGCTCCGCGAAGATACGCCTTGCGCAACAGACGACACGCGTACCCGAGCTTGTCGGGCGCATTGAAATGAAAAGCCACTTCCGTCATTGCGCAGGCGTGATCAGGCTTTGGCTGGGCGAGCCGCACGATGGGCTTTGCCCGCCGGCGCTGCCTGGCCTGCAGCCGCCAGGACCGCAGCCTGATCGATCAAATACTGAAGCAGCAATGGCACCGGCCGGCCCGTGGAACCCTTGGCCGCCCCGCTCTTCCAGGCGGTGCCAGCGATGTCCAGGTGCGCCCATGGCAGATCGGCCGTGAACTTCTGCAGGAACTTCGCCGCGGTGATGGCCCCACCAGCCCGCCCGGCCACGTTGCCCATGTCGGCAAAGTTGGATTTGAGTCCTTCACCGTACTCGTCGTCCAGCGGCAACCGCCAGCACGGGTCCTGCGCGGTTTCTCCTGCTTGCTGCAGCGCCTGAGCCAGATCGTCTCGCGTCGAGAACAAACCGGAGCGCACACCACCCAGTGCGATGACGCACGCACCCGTGAGTGTCGCGATGTCCACCACGCTGCGGGGCTTGAAACGCGATGCATAGGTCAATGCGTCGCACAGGATCAGGCGCCCCTCGGCATCGGTGTTGAGAATTTCAATGGTCTGCCCGCTCATGCTGGTGACCACGTCGCCAGGCTTCACGGCCAGGCCGTCGGGCATGTTTTCGCAACTGGGGATGAGTCCCACCACGTTGATGGCGGGCTTGAGTTCGGCCAGCGCGGCGAAAGTGCCCAGCACGCTGGCAGCCCCACCCATGTCGAACTTCATTTCGTCCATTTCAGGGGCGGGCTTGATGGAGATGCCACCTGTGTCAAACGTGATGCCCTTTCCCACCAGCACCACGGGCGCGCTGCTTTTGGCTGCGCCGCTGTAGTGCATGACGATGAAGCGCAGCGGCTCCGCAGAGCCTTTGGCCACGGCAAGAAACGAGCCCATGCCCAATGCCTCGACCTGCTTGGGGCCGAGCACCTCCGTCTTGATGCCGGGCTTTCGACCCAGCTTGCGCGCCGCCTCGGCGAGCATTGTCGGCGTCGCATGGTTGGCCGGCCGGTTGGCCCATTCCTTCGCGAACTCCACACCCGTCACCTGCGCGCGACCGACGTCAAAGCCGTCTCGCACGGCAGCCGCGTCGCTCACACCCACGGTCACCTGCTGCAACGCCCTGGCTTTGGCACTGGGTTTGGTGGTCGTGTAGACGTACGTCGCCTCCGCACAGGCTGACACGGCGGCACGCACACTGTCGTTCCCGGCATCGAGCAAGCTCAGTACCAGACCGATCTTTTTGACACCCGGCTGCTTGAGCGCGGCCATTCCCGCGCTCACCGCCTTGCGCACCGACACCGCAGCGCCGTCGCCCGAGCGCACCAGCACGACACGTGCCGCCTTGACGCCCGCCGGCCGGTAACACGCCAGCTGTTTGCCCAAACCGACCTCCAGATCGCCCTGCCGGGTGGCACTCGCCACCAGATCGGACAGGGCATCACCCGACGGCTTGGCGGGCTTCGCATCAGGGACCAGAACCAGCAGCGCATCGACCGACAGCGCCGCGGCCTGCGTGGGAGAAAGGGATTTGAGTTCGAAGTCCATAATCGTGTTTTCCTGTTCTCGATCGATGTTATTCCATTCTTCCATTCGCAAAGAGCTGGCCCGCAGTTTCGGCGCCACCCTGGTGGTGCTCTTCACGATCGTGCTGACCATGCTGCTGATTCGCACGCTCGGCCTGGCGTCCCGTGGCAGCGTCGACCCGCAGGAGATCGCGCTGGTGCTGGGCTACACCGTCATTGGCCGCATGCCCACCATCCTCACGCTGGCGCTCTTCATCGCCATCGTGTTCACGCTGTCGCGCATGTACCGCGACAGCGAAATGATCATCTGGTTCTCCAGCGGCCGCTCGCTCGGGGGATTTCTCGGCCCGGTGATGCGCTTTTCGTGGCCGATCCTGCTGGCGATCACGCTCATGGTGTTCTTTGTGTGGCCCTGGGCCAACCAGCAGACCGACAGCTTGCGCGACCGCTTCGAACGCCGGGGCGATCTGGAGCGCGTGGCGCCCGGGCAGTTTCAGGAGTCGTCGAGCGGACGCCGCGTATTTTTCATTGACAAGGACACCGCCGACGGCACCGAGGGGCGCAACATTTTCATCTCCAGCACCGAAAACGACGGCCGGGAGACCGTGACCTCCGCACGGTCGGGGCGAATCGAGTGGCTGGATGAAAAGCAATTCCTGATGCTCAACAACGGCCAGCGGCTGGAGGCTGCCGCAGACCAGAGCAGCCTGCGGGTGAGCGAGTTCGAGGAGTACGGTACGCAGATTGGTTCTTCGGCCATCAGCGAACGAGGCGAGGCACTCAAGGCGCGCTCCAGCTTGACCCTGATACGCGAGCCCAGCCGCGCCAACCTGGGGGAGCTGGGCTGGCGCATCGGCATGGCGTTCACGGCCATGAACTTCGTGCTGATTGCCGTGGCCACCACCACCGGCAACCCGCGGGCGGGTCGCGGCGGCAACCTGTTCTTCACCTTGTTCGCCTTCGTTTTCTATTACAACTTGCTCAACCTCGGCCAGAGCTGGGTGGCCAGCGGCCTCTTCAGTCTGGCCGGGTACATGTTCGTCCTGCACGGGGGCGTTTTTGCGATGACTCTGCTCTGGTTCTTGAAGCGGCACTACAACGTCAGCCTGCGCGGCCTGATCAGTGCCCGGCGCACATCGCGGCCTGTTGCACAAGGAGCGCGCGCGTGAGAACCATTCGCCGTCTGATCTATGGCGAGGTGTTCGCGGCGGTGGCGTTCGTGCTGCTGGCGTTCCTGTCGCTGTTTTTCTTTTTTGATTTTGTCGATGAGCTGCCCGCCCTGGGCAAAGCCTCGGCGCTGGACCCAACGCTGGTCTACGAAGTGCCCCACGCCCTGCTCTACGTGGCCTTGCTCATGCCGAGCCGCATCTATGAGCTGCTGCCGATTGCCGTTCTGATCGGCTCCGTGTTCGTGCTGGCCCGGCTGGCGCAAGGGTCTGAGTACACCATCCTGCGAACGAGCGGGCTTGGGCCGTGGCGCGCGCTGCGCATGCTGCTGGGTCTGGGTGTCGTCTTTGTCGCACTGACCTTCGCCATCGGCGACTACTTGTCCCCGCTGTCGGACAAGACCGCGCAACTGCTCAAGGCCCGTTACCAGGGGAACATCAGCCTCGGGCAGACGGGCGCGTGGCTCAAGGAAAAGCAGCCGTACAGCAACTTCTCGGTCAACGTCGGCTCCATGTCGCCCCAGGGCGAGCTGGGCAACGTGCGCATCTTCGAGTTCAACAACCAGGGCTTTCTGGTGTCGACCATGCACGCCGAGACGGGTCAGATCGAAGCAGACGATTCCTGGACGTTGCGCCAGGTGCAGCGGCGCGAGTTTGACGCGGCGGGTCTGGCGTCCGGCCGCATCCAGCGCAGTGCACCCGACAGCTTCCGCTGGCCCAGCGGCATCAATGCCGAGATGGTGTCTGTCGCTCTGCTCAAACCCGAGCGGATGCGAACAGCCGATCTGTTTGGCTACATCAGCCACCTCGAAGCCAACGGCCAGACCGCGCAGCGGTACGAAATCGAGTTCTGGCGCAAGGTTTTCTACCCCCTCAGCTGCCTGGTGATGGTGGTGCTGGCGCTGCCGTTTGCCTACCTGCACTTTCGCTCGGGAAGCATCACGGGCTATGTGTTCGGTGGCGTGATGATCGGCATCAGCTTCTTCCTGCTCAACAACGTCTTCGGCTACATCGGCAACCTCAACCAGTGGCAACCCTGGGTGGCGGCGGCATCGCCGGCGTTGATCTATTCGGTTTTTTCACTGGGCGCTTTCGGGTGGCTGGTGCTGCGAAGGTAGGACATTCATGCTGGGAGTGATCGTTTTTGCCCACGGATCGCGCGACCCGCTGTGGCGCCTGCCCGTCGAGTCCGTGGCCGAACAGATCGCCCTGAGCGATGGCCAGGCGGTGGTGTCGTGCGCCTACCTCGAACTGTGTGAGCCCGACCTGGCCACGGCGGCACGCGAGCTGGTGCAACGCGGGGCCACCCGCGTGCGCGTGTTGCCCTTGTTCTTCGGCATGGGCAAGCACGCGCGCGAAGACCTGCCCGTGCTCATGGCCGAGCTCACCGCCGAGCACCCCCAAGTCACGTTTGAGAAGCTGCCGACCGCTGGCGAAGACCCGCGGCTGACCGCGCTGCTTGCGCAGATTGCGCTGGAGACCACCCCATGAACCTGCACCAGTTTCGTTTTGTGCAGGAGGCCGTGCGCCGCAACCTGAACCTCACCGAGGCGGCCAAGGCGCTGCACACTTCGCAGCCCGGCGTGTCCAAGGCCATCATCGAACTGGAAGACGAGCTCGGCATCGAGATCTTTGCGCGCCACGGCAAACGCATCAAGCGCGTGACTGAGCCGGGGCAGCAGGTGCTCAAGAGCATCGACATCATCTTGCGCGAGGTGAACAACCTCAAACGCATCGGCGAGCAGTACTCCGCGCAAGACAGCGGCACGCTCTCGATCGCTACCACACACACCCAGGCGCGATACGTGCTGCCAGGGCCCGTCGCTGCGCTGCGCCAGGCCTACCCCAAGGTCGGCATCAGCCTGCACCAGGGCTCGCCCGACCAGGTCGCCAAGATGCTGATGGAAGAGGTGGCAGAGATCGGCATGGCCACCGAATCGCTGGTGAACTACCCGGAACTTGTCACGCTGCCCTGCTACGAATGGCAACACGTCCTGGTGCTGCCGTTTGACCACCCCCTGCTCGAGCGCGAGCGCATCACGCTGGACGACCTGGCGCAGGTGCCCCTGATCACCTACCACCCCAGCTTCACGGGCCGCACCCGCATCGACCAGGCCTTTGCCCTGCGCCACCTGCAGCCCAACATCGTGCTCGAGGCCATCGACTCGGACGTCATCAAGACCTACGTCAAGCTCGGCATGGGCGTGGGCATCGTGGCTGAAATGGCCATGCAGGGCGAGAACCTCACGCCCGATCTCGTGGCGCGCCCCGCCGCGCAGCTGTTTGGCCACAACCTGGCCCGGGTCGCCTTCAAGCGGGGCACCTACCTGCGCCACTTCGTGCTGCGTTTTGCCGAACTGCTGAGCGACCGGCTCTCGCGCGACCTGATCCTGCGCGCCATGAGCGGCACGCCTGACGACTACGAGCTGTGATCCCATGAACCCCCCATTGCCTCGAACACCCGCCCTCACCTCCCGGTTGCCCAAGGTCGGCACCACGATCTTCACGGTCATGTCGGCGCTGGCCGCCGAGCATGGCGCCGTCAACCTCGGACAGGGTTTTCCTGATTTCGACTGTGATCCAGCCCTCGTGAATGCCGTGACCCGTGCCATGCAGGCGGGTCACAACCAGTACCCGCCCATGCCGGGTGTGCCCGCGCTGCGCCAGGCCATGGCGGCCAAGATGCAAGCCCTGTACGGCCTGGCTTGCGATGCGAACACCGAGATCACCGTCACGGCCGGTGCCACGCAAGCCATCCTCACCGCCATCCTGTCGGTGGTACAGCCGGGCGACGAGGTCGTCGTGCTGGAGCCGTGCTACGACAGCTACGTACCCAACATTGAGCTGGCCGGTGGCGTGGCGGTGCGCGTGCCGCTCACCCCGGGCAGCTTCCGGCCCGACTTCGACCGCATCGCCAGCGCCATCACGCCGCGCACGCGCGCCCTGATCATCAACAGCCCGCACAACCCCAGCGGCATGGTCTGGAGCGCAGCGGACATGCAGCAACTGCAAGACCTGCTGGCGCCCACCGATGTGCTGCTGATCAGCGACGAGGTCTACGAGCACATGGTGTTTGACGGCCAGGTGCACCAGAGTGTGGCTCGCTATCCGGGCCTTGCCGCGCGCGCTTTCATCGTCAGCAGCTTTGGCAAGACGTACCACGTCACGGGCTGGAAGGTCGGTACGGTGGTGGCGCCTGCGGCGCTCACGGCCGAATTCCGCAAGGTGCACCAGTTCAATGTGTTCACCGTGAACACCCCGATGCAGCACGCGCTCGCGAGCTACATGGACAACCCGGCGCCCTACGTCGAACTCGCGGCTTTCTACCAGCGAAAGCGCGACCTGTTCCGCGAAGGCCTGGCCGCCACGCGTTTTCGGTTGCTGCCCGGCCAGGGCACGTACTTCCAGTGCGTGGACATCTCCAGCTTGGCCGTGCCCGAGCGCGACCTGCCTGAAGGCGATTTCTGCCAGTGGCTCACGCGCGAGATGGGCGTGGCCGCCATCCCGCTCTCGGCCTTTTATGGCGACGGCTTTGACCAGCGCGTCGTGCGCTTTTGCTTCGCGAAGAAGGACGACACCCTGCGCGAAGCGCTCAAGCGACTCTCACGGCTCTGAGTCGTACCGCGATCCAGCGGCGCCGCCTGAGGGCTCAGCACCGCACGGGGTTGCGGCAGAAGCGATCCAGCTCGCGCACCACGGTCTGGCGGGCGACGGTCTGGCGGGCGTTGGGCCCCACTTCCAGGCTGAGCTTCATCTCGTACTTCTTGAAGAAGTCGTCAAACAGTTCTCCGCCCAAGGTGCCTGTCGCAGTCAGCGTGTCGCTGCGTGCATCGTGCTCGATCAGCACCGCACACAGCGGCTGCTCGGCGGGCCCGTTGAGCACCTGCGCGCCGCGGGCCGGGTCGTACTGGCTGTGGTCGGCACAGCAGTGAATCAGGTCACTGCCCTTGCTGGGCGTTTGCGGGTTGGTGGCTGCGCCTTTGCGAAAGCTGATGAAGCTCAGGTCTTTCGTGGGGTACACCAGCTTGTGGGCGCAGATGGCTGAAAACGCGACGAGGCTGCGCTTGGGGCCGACGCCACCGGGCCACTGGTAATTCTGCTTGTCGCGCGTCTGCAGCGGGGTGGCGACCGCCGCTTTGCCCAGGTCCAGCAAGAACACGGGCGTGGCCTCAAAGGGGTAGTGAAAAACGTAGTTGGTCTGGGCCTTGAGGTTGCTCGCCTTGAGCGGCTGGCCCAGCTCGTCGAGCAGCAGCGCGCGCTGGTAGGCGCGGGGCTTGGCGTCTGCGCCCCAGGCAGTGCCCGTCAGTGTGGCGGCCAGTGAACCGCTACCCAACGCACATGCCTCCACAAATTCCCGTCGGTCCATGGATCGATTCCCTTCAAGATGAGACGCCGTCAGCCGAAAACCAGACTGGCGAAGTGAAGCGCAGGATCCCCATCGATGTCAACCTTGACCCCACGGATGCGCCTGCTGTCACCGAGCCCTGGGTCGTGATGCGGATCACGCGGGAGGTGATTGAAATCGACGTTTTTTCGGTAAGCATGCCAACAGAACATCCACCCGCCCGATACTCGCGTACCAGCAATCGCCTCCCTAGAAGGCTGCTTATTCCGTTCTGATTCATTGAAAGAGACTCCCCTGATGCAACACACCACCACGCTTCGACCCACAGGCCTGCACCGCCGCGCCTTGATGTGGCACGCCTGCGCAGCCCTGGCCCTGGGCGGCCTGGTCTGGAGCATGAGCCCCACCGCACACGCGGCGCCCAGCGCCACTGTGGTCGAAGCGGTTCAACTGCCGGCCTGGGTGGAGCGCAATGGCCAGCGCCGTCCTGCCGAGCCCGGCACCCAGCTGCGCGCAAACGACAAGGCCATCACCGCCAACGGTTCGCGCATGTTGCTTCGCATGGACGACCGCAGCACCATCAAGCTGGGCGAAGACACCCAGTTCCAGATTCAGTCACTGGACACGAAGCGGGACAGCGCGTCTGGCGCCGCCGAACAGAAGAGCTCGCTCAAGCTCATCACGGGGGTGTTTCGCTACGCCACCGACTACACCAGCAAAGCCCTGGGCAACACGCGCGAGCTCAACCTTGAAGTGGCCACCGCCACGGTGGGCATTCGCGGCACCGACTTCTGGGCCATGAGCGACGCTGCCCACGACGCGGTGTGCGTGTTCGAAGGCAAGGTGGAGGTGGTGCGTGACGCCAAAGACGGCATCTTGCTGGACAAGCCAGGCGCGTTCTGGGTCGTGTTCACGGGCCAACCGGAAAAGCCCGCAGGCCAGGCCACGCCGGAGCAACTGGCCAAGTTCATCGGGCAGGCCGAGATGCAGCCCGGCAGCGGTGTGTTGCTGCAAGGTGGCCGCTGGCGCGCCGTGGCCGCCTCCCTCAACAGCGTGGCCGACGCCGCCGCGCTGCGCACCCGCCTGCAGGCGGCGGGATACCCGGCTGACATGGTGGCCAAAGACGGCCGCCACGAAGTGCGCATCAACCAGCTGGCGACGCGCAGCGACGCAGAAGCGGTGGTCAAGCAGCTGCTCGCCAACAAGGCGCTGGGCGTGACCGAAGCGCGCGCAGCGCTGGCGACCAACTGAGGACCGCACCCCGGGTTCAGCTGTTGAGCTGTGCCCAGGCCTTGTCCAGCCGCTTCCCGCTCACCGGCTGCGGCGTGCGCAGCTCCTGCGCAAAGAAGCTCACGCGCAGTTCCTCCAGCAACCAGCGCAGCTCCTGAAGGCGGGCGTCCTGCACGCCCTTGCGCTCGGCCACCAGGCGCCAGAAGCGCTGGTCTTGCGGGCGCAGCTCGGTCATGCGGGCGGCATCGCGGGCGGGGTCGGCGCGCAGTTTGTCCAGCCGCAACTGCACCGCCTTGAGGTACCGCGGCAGGTGCTGCAGCTGTGAATAGGGTGTCTGCAGCAGAAAGCGCTTGGGCACCAGGCGCTGCAGCTGTTGCGCGATGTCGCCGGCCACGTCGGCCGGGGGCTTGCCATCCTTGAGCTTGCGCGCGGCGGCGGCGTACTCGGTGAGCACCAGGCCGGCGGTGCGCGCGATCTCGTTGGCAATCAGCGTGAGGCGCCCGCGCCCCTCCTCCACCCGTCGCTTGAACGCGGCCTCGTCGGTGGGCAGCGGATCGCCGAGGAACGCGCGGTCCAGCGCGAGCTCGAGGATTTGCGCGCGCAGCTCCTCCAGCGTGCCCCCGCCGCCGGCTTCCTTGCCCACCTGCATGTAGGCGACACCCATGGCCTGCAGACCCGGCAGGTTTTTCTCCAGGTACTTCAATGCATCGCGGATCTGCAGCGCGCACAGGCGGCGCAGGCCTTCACGGTGCCTCGCCTGCGCCACGTCGGGCTCGTCAAACACCTCGATGCGCACCGCATCACCGTCGTCCACCAGCGCAGGAAAGCCAATCAGCGTCTGCTGTCCCTGGCGAATCTCCATCAGCTCGGGCAGCTCGCCAAAGTCCCAGGCGGTGTGGCGCTGGCTGGCGCTGGCGCCAGGCACCTGGGCCGTGTTGCTCTTGGGCGTGGCAGGCGCGCTCGCCGCATGGCGAGTGGGCGCGGCGGGCGCGGGGCGCAGGCTGTCCATCTTGAGAGAAGCCAGCGCCTGGAACGCGCCACGCGCCTGGGTACCCAGCTCGGCCTTGAGCGCGGCCAGGTTGCGGCCCTGGCCCAACTGGCGTCCGTGCTCGTCCACCACGCGCAAGTGCATGAAGTGGTGCGCGCTCAGCATGTCGACCTTGATGTCGTTGCGCTGGATATCGAGCTGCGTGGCTTCGCGCACGAGCTTGAGCACGGCATCCAGCAGATTGCCGGCGCCAAAGGCCGCCGGCTCGCAGAGCGCCTGCGTGAATTTTTCGGCGGTGGCAGGCAATGGCACCAGTCGCGAACGCGGCCGCTGGTGCAGCGTCTTGAGCAGCGCGAGCACTTTCTCCTTGAGCATGCCGGGCACCAGCCAGTCGCAACGGTCTTCGCTGGCCTGGTTGAGCGCAAAGATCGGCAACGTGACCGACAGGCCATCGCGGGCGTCGCCCGGCTCGTGCAGGTAGCTGCAGGCGCAATCCACGCCCCCCAGGCGCAAGGTCTTGGGAAAGGTTTGCGTGGTGATGCCCGCCGCCTCGTGGCGCATCAGCTCCTCGCGCGTGAGCATCAGCAGCTTGGGGTTGCTGCGCGACTCGACGCTGTACCAGCGCTCCATGGCCGCGCCGTTGCAAATGTGGTCAGGCAGTTGCTGGTCGTAGAACGCGTAGATGAGCTCGTCGTCCACCAGCACATCCTGCCTGCGCGACTTGTGCTCCAGCTCGGCCACCTGCTTCACCAGCTTCTGATTGGCCAGCAGGAACGGCAGGCGTGTCTCCCACTCGCCGGCCACGAGCGCTTCCCGGATGAAGATTTCGCGCGCGCCAGCAGGGTCGACCCGGCTGTAGTCGGTGCGGCGGTTGCTGTAAACCACCAGGCCGTACAGCGTGGCGCGCTCCAGCGCCGTCACGCGCGCGGCCTTCTTCTCCCAGTGCGGGTCGAGCAGCTGCTTCTTGATGAGGTGAGAGCCCACCTGCTCCAGCCACAGCGGCTCGATGCCGGCGATGCCACGCCCGAACAGGCGGGTGGTTTCCACCAGCTCGGCGCACACGATCCAGCGCCCTGGCCGTTTGCTCAGGTTGGCGCCGGGATGGCGGTGGAACTTGATGCCACGGGCCCCCAGGTACCAGTCTTCCGTTTCGTGCTTCTGGCCCACGTTGCCCAGCAGGCCGGCCAGCATGGCCAGGTGCAGTTGCTCGTAGCTCGCCGGTTTGTCATTGAGCTTCCACTGGTGCTCGGCCACCACCGTGTGCAACTGCGTGTGGATGTCGCGCCATTCGCGCACGCGGCGCACGTTGACGAAGTTCTCGCGCAGCAGGTTCTCGTATTGGCGGTGGCTGAGTTTGTGGTCTTTGCCGTGTCCGCCCTTGCTGTCCTCCAGCCACTTCCAGAGCTTGAGCGTGCCGCTGAATTCGCTTTTCTCGTCGTCGAACTTCGCATGCGCCTGGTCGGCCTGGGCCTGCTTGTCCAGCGGGCGGTCGCGCACGTCCTGCACGCTCAGCGCCGAGGCGATCACCAGCACCTCGTCGAGCGCGCCGCGCTGCTGCGCCTCCAGAATCATGCGGCCCACGCGTGGGTCCAGGGGCAGACGCGAAAGCGTCTGGCCGATGGGCGTGAGCTCGTTGGCCTCGTCCACGGCGTTGAGCTCGGCGAGCAGCTGGTAGCCGTCGACGATGGCGCGCTTTTGCGGCGCTTCGATGAACGCGAAATCTTCCACCGCGCCCAGCCGCAGCGCCTTCATGCGCAGGATCACACCGGCCAGCGAGCTGCGCAGGATCTCGGGGTCGGTGAAGCGGGGACGCGCGTTGAAGCCCGCCTCGTCGTAGAGCCGGATGCAGATGCCATCGGCCACCCGGCCGCAGCGGCCTGCGCGCTGGTTGGCCGCGGCCTGGCTGATCGGCTCGACCATGAGCTGCTCCACCTTCTGGCGGAAGCTGTAGCGCTTGACCCGCGCGGTACCGGCATCGATCACGAAGCGGATGCCAGGCACCGTCAGCGAGGTTTCGGCCACGTTGGTGGAGAGCACGATGCGCCGGCCGCTGTGGTCTTGAAAGATGCGGTCCTGCTCGGCCTGCGACAGCCGCGCGAACAGGGGCAACACCTCGGCGTTGCGCAAAGCGGGCACATGGCTGAGGTGCTTGCGCAGGTGGTCGGCCGCCTCGCGAATCTCGCGCTCACCGGGCAGGAACACCAGAATGTCGCCACCCTGCGGGCCGCGCCAGAGTTCGTCCACCGCATCGGCAATGGCGTTGTTCAGGTCGTAGTCGCGGTTTTCTTCAAACGGGCGCCAGCGCACTTCCACCGGGAATGTGCGACCCGACACCATCAGCACCGGTGCCGGGCCATGGCGCGATGCGAAGTACTGCGCAAAGCGGTCGGCGTCGATCGTGGCGGAGGTGACGACGACTTTCAGATCGGGCCGGCGCGGCAGCAGCTGGCGCAAGTAGCCCAGCAGGAAGTCGATGTTGAGGCTGCGCTCATGCGCCTCGTCAATGATGATCGTGTCGTAGGCGCGCAGGTCCGGGTCGGTCTGCGTTTCGGCGAGCAAGATGCCGTCGGTCATGAGCTTGACGGAAGCGTCCTTGCTCAGTCGATCCTGAAAGCGCACCTTGTAGCCCACCACCTCACCCAGCGGCGTCTTGAGCTCCTCGGCAATGCGCTTGGCCACGCTGGAAGCCGCAATGCGCCGTGGCTGCGTGTGGCCAATCAGCTGCCCGCGCTGGCCCGGCTTCGCGTTGCACTTGCCGCGCCCCATGGCCAGTGCGATCTTGGGAATCTGTGTGGTCTTGCCCGATCCGGTTTCCCCACACACGATGACCACCTGGTGCTCGCGCATGGCGGCCTCGATCTCGAGGCGGCGCGCCGAGACGGGCAGGGATTCGGGAAATTCGATGTGCAGCGGGGTGGAGGACAACTGGAGAACTTCGGTCAAAATCGGGCAACCGGCCATTATCCGCGCCCGGCCTACCGCCTGCCTGCCACCCGCCTCATGTCCACCGTCTTCAACTTCACCTTCGTCCCCTGGTTCCGTTCGGTCGCGCCCTATATCCACAAACACCGTGGCAACACGCTGGTCGTGGGCATCGCCGGCGAGGCCATCGCGGCCGGCAAGCTGGAGAAGCTCGCGCAAGACCTGGCGCTGATCCAGAGCATGGGCGTGGAAATTGTGCTGGTGCACGGCTTTCGTCCGCAGGTGAATGAACAACTGCGCCTCAAGGGCCACGAAGCCAGGTACTCGCACGGCATGCGCATCACCGACCCCGTGGCGCTCGATTGCGCGCAGGAAGCAGCGGGCCAGCTGCGCTATGAAATTGAAGCCGCCTTCAGCCAGGGCCTGCCCAACACCCCCATGGCGGGCGCTACGGTACGGGTGATCTCGGGCAACTTCATCACCGCGCGCCCTGTGGGCCTGATGGATGGCGTGGACTTCCAGCACTCGGGCCTGGTGCGCAAGGTTGACACCGAAGGCATTCAGCGCACGCTGGACATGGGCGCCATGGTGCTGCTCTCGCCTTTCGGCTTTTCACCCACCGGCGAAGCGTTCAACCTCACCATGGAAGACGTGGCCACCTCGGTGGCGGTCGCGTTGCAGGCCGACAAACTGATGTTCCTCACCGAGGTGCCCGGCATCCGTGTCGATCACCAGGACCCCGACAGCGACATCGACACCGAACTGCCACTGGCCGACGCGAAGAAAATGCTGGCCGCCCTGCCGGCACCCACGCAGCCCACCGACACCGCCTTCTACCTGCAGCACTGCATTCGCGCCTGCGAAGGTGGCGTGGAACGCAGCCACATCCTGCCGTTCGCGGTGGACGGCGCACTGCTGTTGGAGATCTACACCCACGACGGCATCGGCACCATGGTGGTGGACGAAAAACTGGAGAGCGTGCGCGAGGCCACCATGGACGACGTGAGCGGCATCGTGGCGCTCATCGAACCGTTCGAGAAAGACGGCACGCTGGTCAAGCGCAGCCGCACCGAGATCGAGCGCGACGCGGGCTACTACACCATCATCGAACACGACGGCGTGATCTTCGGCTGCGCGGCGCTCTATCCCTACCCCGAAGCTCGCACCGGCGAGATGGCCGCACTTACCGTATCGCCCGACACGCAGAGCCAGGGCGATGGTGAACGGCTGCTCAAGCGCATCGAGGCCCGTGCCAAGGCGCAGGGGCTGCAAAGCATCTTCGTGCTCACCACACGCACCATGCACTGGTTCATCAAGCGGGGGTTTGTGCAGGTCAGCGCCGACTGGCTGCCTGAAGCGCGCAAGCGCAAGTACAACTGGGACCGCAAGAGCCAGGTGCTGGTGAAAAAGCTCAACTGACGGCCCGCGAGGGCCTGCACCCGGTCAGGCAGCGGGGCGTTTGACCCACAAGGCCACGGCCAGCAGGGCGATGGCCGAGAAGCACAGGAAAGACCAGTTGGCAATCGACAGACCCAGAAAGGTCCAGTCGATCACCGAACAGTCACCCGAGCCCCGAAAGATCATCGGGATGGCGCGGCGCAGGGGAAAGGCCTCGATCATTCCGAAAAAATCGCGCCCGCAGGTCATGATCTCGGGCGGGTTCCACTGGAGCCAACTCTGGCGCGCGGCCACAAAGGCACCAAACGCCGCAAACCCACCCATCAGTACCACCCCGGTATGGCGAGCCACCGGGCGGCGCAACAAGGCAGCGATGCCGGCGATCACCGCCACCGCCACCAGTGCATAGCGCTGCACGATGCACATAGGGCACGGCTCCAGACCCACGACATGCTGGAGGTACAGCCCGAATGCCAGCATCGCCACACAGGCGGCGGCCACGAGGCCGAGAATGCGGCGGGGCTGCTGACCCAGCAGCGAGAAAAGGCCGGAAGAGACGGAGGCGTTCAAAGGAGATCCTGAAAATGGAGAGGCCGCGCTTCACGCGCGGCACGAGGCAGAGAGCCAAGCTCTCTGCCGCAAGTTCCCCCGCCTCAGCTCACGAAGGCGCGTTCGATCACGAAATCGCCCGGGGTGGTCGTGTTGCCTTCCTTCAGGCCGGTCTTCTCGCAAAGTGCCTTGAGGTCGCGCAACATTTCGGGGCTGCCGCAGATCATCACGCGGTCTTCGGCGGCGTTGAAAGCAGGCAGGCCCAGGTCTTTGGCAATCACGCCTTCGCCCAACAGCTGGGGAATGCGGCCCTGGTGCACAAAGGGTTCGCGCGTCACGGTGGGGTAGTAGAGCAGCTTGCCCTGCACCAGCTCACCCAGGATCTCGTCCTTGACGAGGTCGTTCGAGAGCAGGTCGCGGTAGGCCAGCTCGTTCACCTGGCGCACCCCGTGCACCACGATGACCTGCTCAAAGCGCTCATAGGTTTCGGGGTCACGCACGATGCTGAGGAAAGGCGCCAGCCCGGTGCCCGTGCCCAGCAGGTACAGGCGCTTGCCCGGCAGCAAGTAGTCGACCAGCAAAGTACCGGTCGGCTTGCGGCCGACGATCACCGTGTCGCCCACCTGGATGTGCTGAAGGCGCGAGGTCAGCGGGCCGTCCTGCACCTTGATGCTCAAAAACTCCAGATGGTCAGCGTAGTTCGGGCTCACGATGCTGTAAGCGCGCAGCAGGGGTTTGCCGTCCACGCGCAGGCCGATCATGGTGAAGTGCCCATTGGAGAAACGCAGCGCCGTGTCGCGCGTGGTGGTGAAGCTGAACAGCCGGTCGGTCCAGTGATGAACGCTGAGCACGCGCTCTTCCAGAAATGCACTCATGAGAAATCCTGATGGGGTCGAACCCCGGTATTGTAAAAAGTCGCCTCGAGCCCGGCGGCTGGCGGGGTGAACGGCAGGCCCTACCGGCATGGCGGGCTCCGAAACCTTGCTACAGTGGCGGGCTTTCCGGGCGCCGAAAGCCCCGCACCCACCGCCGGCGAACTGCGCCGCAGAACGAAGAGCCCCGCATCATGCCGACGATCGGCTGGGCCGGGAACGAATAATTTCTTCCGTTCGATATAACCAATCCATCTAACCCATCCGAGGATCACCATGGCACGCACCGTTCACTGCATCAAGCTTGGCAAGGAAGCCGAAGGCCTGGACTTCCCCCCTTATCCGGGCGAGATGGGCAAACGCTTGTACGAGAGCGTGAGCAAGGAAGCCTGGGCGGCCTGGCTCAAGCACCAGACCATGCTCCTGAATGAAAACCGCCTGAATCTGGCCGATGCGCGCGCTCGCCAGTATCTGGCGCGTCAGATGGAGAAGCACTTTTTTGGCGAAGGCGCTGACGCGGCTGCCGGCTACGTGCCCCCCACGCCGGGCCAATGAATCCCTGGCGCGGTCAGGCTGCCGCGCCAATCCCCGTGTCCCCCATCCCGTCTCGTCACGCCCTGGTGATCGGTGCCGGCCTGGCGGGTGCCGCCGTGTGCGCCGCCCTGGCGCGACGTGGGTGGAAGATCACGCTGGTGGACGCCGCCGATGGCCCGGCACAGGGGGCGTCGGCTCTGCCCGTCGGGATGCTCAGCCCCCACATCACACGCGCACCCACACCGCTCTCACGCCTCAGCGAACGGGGCGTGGCGGCGACGCGCGCGGAGCTGGAACGGGGGGTTCCCCAGGGGCAAGGCTGGCAGATTTGCGAGGTCGACAACCGCGGGCACGACCCCGGCCGCTGGCCAGCGGCCATGGTGCGCCCGCGCGCACTCGTGGAAGCTTGGCTGGCCGAAGCCGATAGCCTGGGCATGCTCACCACCCACTGGCACACCGGCGTGCAACAACTGTTGCCCACGTCCGCCGGGTGGCAAGCGTTCAACGCCGTGGGTGATCTCGTGGCCGGGGCCGATGCGGTGGTGGTCACGGCAGCCTTCGGCAGCCACGAGCTGCTGACCAGAGGGTCCGCGCTGATGCCTGCCGATGCCCTGCCTTTGCGCCCCGTCAAAGGCCAGATGAGCCTGGGCGCGCAGAGCACCACGCCCCTGGCCGAGCGGCCACAACGAGACAACGGGGTCTACATCCCCCTGTATGAGGACACGGGATTGCCTCCCGAGTGGCCGGCGCGCATGTGGGCCATGGGCTCGACCTATGAACGCGGCGTGAACACCAGCGACCTGACCTTGACAGCCCACGAGCACAACGCGACCCACCTGGACGCGCTCTGCCCCACTGCTGCGAAGCGCCTTCGCGACGACCTGCGCCAGGGCATGCTGCAGGGCTGGGCGCAGGTGCGGTGTGCGTCTCTTGACCGCTTGCCGCTGGTGGGCGGCCTGCCCGATGTCGACGCCTTGTACGCCCGCATGGCCACCGCCGGGAACCGGCGAGGTCAGGTGCCCATCTCCGACGTGCCGCGCCAGCCTGGGCTCTACATGCTGAGCGCCCTGGGATCGCGCGGCATCACGCTCGCGGCCTGGTGCGCCAGCCGCCTCGCCGCCATGATGGACCGCGAGAAGGCCTTAGAGGAAGATGAAGAACTGCTGCGGGCGCTCGACCCGGCGCGCTTCGCCTGGAAACAGGCCCGACGCCAGCCGTCCAGTTAAATAAGGTCCAGCCACTGGGACACCTGCCGCGGCTGGAAAGGCCGCTCCAGCAGGGCCGTGATACCGACGCGGTGGACATCGCGGCGCACCCGGCGGCGGCGCCACCAGCCTGCCAGCGGTCCCGCGAGCTCCGTCGTCGCCAACGTGAGGGCCTGCGGATTGCGGCTCACAAAATGGCGCATCAGAGACCAGACGTCGACGCGGTGATCGTCCAGATTGAAAACGCCGCAAACGTAACGGTTTCGCTCCATGAGTTCGAGCGCTCCCTGCGTGTCGACCACTTCGTCCGTGTGCCCCACGCCCACCAAGGCCAGGCGCGAGCGCAAGTAGGTGCCCTCCTGGTCTTCGGCACCGACCACCAATGCGCGCCGGACCAGGTCGCCGGACTCACCCATGTCCATATCGAGGTCTAGATCCAGCGGGGCCGGCGCCGTCACATCCAGATCCAGCAGACCTGAATCGATCTGGCGCGCAGCAAATACCAGGTCGAGGTCGTGCAACACAGCGGCCCACTCGATGGGGCGTGACAACACGCGCCAGGCGTGCTCCGGCGCGTCCGGACCCACCCAGATAAGGCGCTGGCCGGCGGGCATTTCCTTCGCATGGGACAGCACAGCCTCCAGGCTTTCGCCATCCACCAGCGCCACCTGTGCCACGCCGGAAGGAATGACCGTTCCGGGAGCGGCCATGGGCACCCAGGGTGCATACGAAAGTTCTCGCTCCTGGGACAACCGGAAAACGGTGTTCAACGCATGGCGCTCCACGTCGGAAAACCCGACCACACTGACAAGGATGCGCTGCTTTTGCATGCGCGGATGGTAAGCCCGTCAGACCGATACCCGGCGGCAAAAGCATGACAAGCGGGCGGCAGGCGTGCGATTCGGCACATCGCGCATTTGCATATGCCGCCTGGATATATCCCCATGAGCAAAAAATCGTTTGGGATATATCGATGCATCTCTACAGTCTCGGCCATGCCTGACATCGCCATCATCCTGGCCGGATTCGCTGTGGGACTCATCGTGGGTCTCACCGGTGTGGGTGGCGGCTCGCTCATGACGCCCATCCTGATCTTCTTCTTCGGCGTCAAACCCTACCTGGCCGTTGGCACGGACCTGCTCTTTGCCGCCTTCACCAAAATGGGTGGCACGGTCAGCCTGGCGAGGCAGAAGCTGGTGCCGTGGCGGGTCGTGGGTCAGCTCAGCGCGGGCAGCCTGCCCGCCGCCGTGGCAACGCTGTGGGTGCTCCGCCAGCTCGGCCCGGCGAGTGCGACTGTGCAATCGCTGATGACGAACACACTGGGTGTGGCGCTCTTGCTCACCGCAGCAGCCATGCTCTACAAGGCAGCGCGTGGCAAGCAGATGACACGCCATGTGGCCGACAGCGCGGCGTTGCAGCGGGCCACACGTGCGCGCCACTGGAGCCTGCCCGTGCTGTTTGGCGCGCTGATCGGCACGCTGGTCACGCTCACGTCGGTGGGCGCGGGCGCCATCGGCGTGTCGGTGCTGCTGCTGCTGTTCCCTCTGCTGCCGCTGCCGCGCATCGTGGCTGCTGATATCGCTTATGCCGTGCCGCTCACGCTGGTGGCGGGCTTGGGCCACGCAAGCCTGGGCTCGGTGGACTGGCCGCTGCTGGCCAAGCTGCTCGCCGGCTCGCTGCCGGGCATCTGGCTCGGCACGCGTCTCATGCGCCACACGCCAGAGCGCGTGGTTCGCTCCGCCCTTTCCGTGTTGCTGGCCTACGCCGGCCTCAAATTGATCGCCCTCTGATTTCCGTAGACCCACGACGACGATGTACCAATACACCGAATTTGACCGCCAGTTCGTGCAATTGCGCGCCAACCAGTTCCGTGACCAGCTCACCCGCTGGCAGGCAGGCTCGCTGAAAGAAGACGAGTTCAAGCCATTGCGCCTGCAGAACGGCTGGTACGTGCAGCGCTTTGCACCCATGCTGCGCGTGGCCGTGCCCTACGGTGAGATTTCCAGCCCGCAGCTGCGCGTGCTGGCCCGCATTGCGCGGGAGTTTGACCACAAGGAAGACCACGACGTCTCCAAAGCCAACGCGGGCCTGTCTGAAGTGCCCACCTTGCCCGATCGCTGCGGCCACTTCACCACGCGGCAGAACGTGCAATACAACTGGATCCCGCTGGCCCGCTCGGCCGACGTCATGGACCTGCTGGCCAGCGTGGGCATGCATGGCATCCAGACCAGCGGCAACTGCATCCGCAACATCACCACGGACGCACTGGCCGGCATCGCGGTAGACGAAGTGGCGGACCCGCGGCCATTCGCGGAAATCCTGCGCCAGTGGAGCACGCTGCATCCCGAGTTCGCCTTCCTGCCGCGCAAGTTCAAGGTCGCGATCACCGGAGCGCGTGAAGACCGCGCTGCCACGCCCTGGCACGACGTCGGCCTTCGCCTGCTGCGCAACGTGGACGGCGAACTGGGCTTCCAGGTGCGCGTGGGTGGCGGCATGGGCCGCACACCCATCATCGGTTCCGTGATTCGCGAGTTCCTGCCGTGGAACCAGATCCTGAACTACCTCGAAGCGGTGGTGCGCGCCTACAACCGATTCGGCCGCCGTGACAACATCTACAAGGCCCGCATCAAGATCCTCGTGAAGGCCGAGGGTCAGGCGTACATCGATCAGGTGGAAGCCGAGTACCGCGACATCATCGAGCGCGATGGCGCGCCTCACACCATCAGCCAGGCCGAACTGGACCGGGTGAGCGCCTTCTTCGTGCCGCCCGCCCTGCAGTGCGACCGCAAGAGCGCCGACGCCAAGATTGCCCACATCCTCAAGGCTGCCGCAGAAGACGATGTGGAGTTCAGCCGCTGGCTGCAGCAGAACGTCAAGCCCCACCAGAACCCCGATTTGCGCGCGGTCACGCTGTCGTTCAAGCGCTTTGGTCAAGCGCCGGGAGACGCCACCGCCGAGCAACTGGAGCGTGCGGCCGATCTGGCCGAGCGTTTCTCTGCTGGTGAAGCCCGCGTGACGCACGAGCAAAACCTGCTGCTGCCATGGGTGCGTTGCGATGCGCTGCCCGAGCTCTGGCGTGAGGCGCGTCGTCTGGGTCTGGCCAAGCCCAACATCGGCTTGCTCACCGACATGATTGCCTGCCCCGGCGGCGATTTCTGCGATCTCGCCAACGCGCGGTCGCTGCCGCTGGCCCAAGCCATTCTGGGCCGCTACAAAGACCTCGACGAGTTGCATGACCTCGGCGAGATCGATCTGCACATCAGTGGCTGCATCAACTCCTGCGGCCACCACCACAGCGGCCACATCGGCATCCTGGGCGTCGACAAGGACGGCCAGGAGTGGTACCAGGTCACGCTGGGCGGCTCGGACGGCACGCGTCTGTCCGGCGAAGCCACGCCAGGCAAGGTGATCGGCCCTTCGTTCGCTGCGAGCGAAGTGCCCGACGTGATCGAGGCCCTGCTCGACACCTACCGCACGCAACGCCACGGCACCGAAACCTTTGTGGCCACCCTGCGCCGCACGGGCGCCGACCCCTTCAAGCTCGCCGCGAACGCGGTGCGCACCAGCACGGCCCGAGCCACGGCCTGAGGACCGACCCATGACCCAGAAACTGGAACTCTTCAAAGCCGACACCTTCGTGGCCACCGAGGCCGAGGCGCAGCGCCTGTCCATCACCAACGACGCCGACCCACGGGATGCCGATCTTGGCGGCATTCAGGTGATCGAGCTCCACTTCCCCAAATTCAGCGACGGCCGGGCGTTCAGCCAGGCTTTCCTGCTGCGCCGCCGCCTGGGGTTTTCAGGGCAGATCCGGGCCACGGGCGACGTGCTGATCGATCAGCTGCTGCAGATGCAGCGCAGCGGCTTCAGCCAGGCCGTGCTGCGCGCCGACCAGAACCTCGAGCATGGCCAGTCGCTGCTCGATCACTATCCGGCCTTCTACCAGGGCGATGCCGTGCGCACAGCGCCGCATTTCGCCGCCACCGCCTGAGCGCCACACCGCCATGACCGCCATCGCCCTCTACAACCGCCCTTCCGCCGACTTCACGGCGAAAGTCGAGCGCAGCATCGCGCTCCTGCAAGAAACGGCCGCCAGCCACCCGAAGCTGACACAAGCCTCCAGCCTCGGCGCGGAAGACATGGTGGTCACCCACCTCATGCACCTGGCGGGCATCCAGGCCAGCGTGTTCGTGCTGGAGACCGGCAAGCTGCACGCAGAAACCCTTGCCCTGATTCCGAAGATCGAACAGCGCTACGGCATGAGCGTGCAGGTGTTTCGGCCCCGTCAGGAGTCGGTCATCCAATTCGTGCGCAAAAACGGCGAAGAAGCCATGTACCAGAGCATCGAGCTGCGCAAGGCCTGCTGCGACATCCGCAAGATGGAGCCGCTCGCCCGTGCGCTGGCGGGCCACCAGGGCTGGATCACCGGTTTGCGGCGCGAGCAATCCAACGCGCGCGCCGAGGTCGGCGAGATCGTGCAGGAGCCCGATCGCATCAAGGTCAGTCCCATCGTTGAATGGACGTGGGGCGATGTCTGGCACTTCATTGCCACGCATCAGCTGGACTACAACGCGCTCCACGACCAGTTTTTCCCCAGCATCGGCTGCGCACCCTGCACGCGCGCCATCAGCGTCGGCGAAGACTTTCGCGCTGGCCGGTGGTGGTGGGAACAGGAAAGCGCCAAGGAATGCGGGCTGCATGTGCAGCCTGCCACCGAACCCCTCGTATCGACCATCGAACGGACCCCAGCATGAACGCCCGCACCGAATCCGCCGTGATCCAGGCAGCCCTGCAACACGCCAACGACCACCAGCTGAGCAATGCCCACCTGGACGCCCTGGAAGAAGAGACCATTTTCATCCTGCGTGAAGTTGCCGCTGCGTTCGAACGCCCCGCCCTGCTTTTCTCGGGTGGCAAAGACTCGCTCGTCATGCTCAAGTGCGCCGAGAAAGCCTTTGGCGCCGGGCGCATCCCCTACCCGCTACTGATGATTGACACCGGGCACAACTTTCCGGAGGTGACGGACTTCCGGGACCTGCGCGCCAAGGAGCTGGGCGCAGAGCTGATCGTGCGCAGTGTCGAGGACTCGATGGCGCGCGGCACCGTTCGCCTGGCGCACCCCGGTGAGAGCCGCAACGTGCACCAGTCCGTGACCCTGCTCGAAGCCATCGAGGAATTCCGTTTCGATGCCCTCATCGGTGGCGCGCGGCGTGACGAAGAGAAGGCGCGCGCCAAGGAGCGCATCTTCAGCCATCGCGACAGTTTCGGCCAATGGCAACCCAAGGCCCAACGCCCCGAACTCTGGACGCTGTTCAACACCCGCCTGCACATGGGCGAGCACTTCCGCGTGTTCCCCATCAGCAACTGGACCGAGCTCGACGTGTGGCAATACATCGCACGCGAAAACATTGCCCTGCCGTCGATCTACTACACCCACCAGCGCGAAGTGGTGGATCGCCGCGGCCTGCTGGTCCCCGTGACCGAACTCACCCCGCCGCGCGATGGCGAACAAGTGCAACTGCGCGACGTGCGTTTTCGAACCGTGGGTGACATCACTTGCACCTGCCCGGTCGAAAGCCTGGCGGCCACCGCAGACGACATCGTGATCGAGACCCTGGCCGCCGAGGTCAGCGAGCGCGGCGCGACCCGCATGGACGACAAGACGTCCGACGCCTCGATGGAAAAACGCAAGAAAGACGGCTACTTCTGAGCCGCTTCACATACCGGATGCCGACATGATCACGACCCCCACCCCCACCCCAACCGTTGCCAACGGGCCCGTCGATACGCGTTCAGCGCTGCGCCTCATCACGTGCGGCAGCGTGGACGATGGCAAGAGCACACTGATTGGCCGGCTGCTGGTCGACAGCAAGGCGGTGCTGCAAGACCACCTGGCTGGCGTGCAGCGCCATGGTCAGACCGATCTCGCCCTGCTCACCGACGGCCTCTCGGCCGAACGCGAGCAAGGCATCACCATCGATGTGGCCTACCGGTACTTCAGCACCGAAGCGCGCAAGTTCATCATCGGAGATGCGCCCGGTCACGAGCAATACACGCGCAACATGGTCACCGCGGCCTCCAGCGCCGACGCAGCTGTCGTGCTCGTCGATGCGACAAAGCTCGCGTGGACCGATGCCGGCCTTGCGCTCCTGCCGCAAACGCGACGACACAGCCTGTTGTTGAAGCTGCTTCGCGTGCCTTCCGTGGTGTTCGCCGTCAACAAACTCGATGCGGTTGAAGACAGCACCAAGGCATTCCTGCACATCGAAAACGCGCTTCGCACGTTTGCAGAGCAGGCAGGCATCCCGGTGACCGCCGTTGTTCCCGTTTCCGCGCTGAAAGGCTGGAATGTGGTGGACACCAGCGAAGAGGCCCACTGGTGCGGCTACAGCGGCCCCACCCTGCTGAAGATCCTCGAAAGCCTGCCGGTCACACCGGCGGACAGCACGCTGCCTTTCGCGTTTGCCGTGCAGTGGGTCGAGAAGTTCAGCAGCTCGGCCGACACGTCGCAAGGGCGGCGCGTGTTCTGGGGTCGCGTCGCCACGGGCGGCGTGCAACCAGGGCAGCCGGTGCGCATCATGCCCAACGGGCAAACCGCAGTGGTCGCACAAGTGCTCAACCATGTGCGCCACCCGCAGGCGGTGCTGGCGGGCCACAGCGCCGGCATCGTGCTGGACCGTGAAGTCGACGTGTCGCGCGGCGACTGGCTGCTCGCCGTAGAAGAGAACGATGCACCCGCCACACTCACCGGCAGCCGCGAGATTCGCGCAACGATCGCATGGCTGGATGACGAAACGCTGGCGCCCGGCCGCGTGTACTGGGCCTTGCACGGTCACCGCTGGGTCAAGGCCAAGGTCAAGCGCATCGTGCACCGCCTGGACATTCACACCCTGGCCGAAGAAGACGCCACGCAGCTCGAACCCAATGCGATCGGCCACATCGAGCTGTCGTTGCAGGAACCGTTGGTGACGCTGCCGTTTGCCCGCTCACGCACGCTGGGGTCTTTGGTTCTGGTGGACACCGCGAGCCACCGCACCTCTGGCGCCCTGCTGGTGCACTGAAACCGTCCATTCCCTATCGACTGCCCTGCTCAAGGGCATGTCAGCGCCCCGGGTTCAGGGACGGCCTAAAATCCGGGGTTCCATCGCGATTCCATCACCACCATGACCCACGTTGTCACCGAAGCCTGTATCCGCTGCAAATACACCGATTGTGTGGACGTCTGCCCTGTGGACTGCTTCCGCGAAGGCCCCAACTTCCTCACGATTGACCCCGACGAATGCATCGACTGCGCGGTCTGCATTCCCGAATGTCCGGTCAGCGCCATCTACGCGGAGGAAGACCTCCCCAAAGACCAGCAGCACATGATCCAGCTCAATGCCGATCTGGCAAAGCTGCCCGGCTGGAAAAGCATCACCAAGCGCAAGGCCCCGCTGGACGACGCAGACGACTGGAAAGATCGCACGGGCAAGCTGCCAGAGCTGGTGCGCTGACCTCCGCTGTTGATGCCGGAACAAGGCCCAAGCGCCGTGCGGGATGAGTCGATCGAGACCTTGACGGGGACGCTCATCGAGACCGATGCCGTGGTCATCGGCGCCGGCCCCGTGGGTCTGTTCCAGGTGTTTGAGCTGGGTTTGCTCGACATACGGGCACACGTGATAGATGCCCTGCCCTACGCAGGCGGCCAGCCTGTCGAGCTCTATCCCGACAAGCCCATCTACGACATCCCGGGTCTGCCCGTGTGCACGGGTCGCGAGCTCACCGAGCGGCTGCTGGAGCAGATCCGACCGTTCGGCGCCCACTTCCACCTGGAGCAGGAAGTCGTCCAGGTGCGGCAGGAAGCGGATGACCGCTTTCACGTCGTCACGTCGAAGGGCACGCGGTTTCTGACCAAGACCATCTTCATTGCCGCAGGAGTGGGGGCGTTTCAACCCCGTCCGTTGAAGCTGGGTGGCCTGGAGAAGTTCGACAACACGCAGCTGTTCTACCGCGTCGCGGCACCCAGTCGTTTTGCGGGCAAGCGCGTGGTCATCGTGGGCGGTGGCGATTCAGCGCT
Source organism: Hydrogenophaga sp. (assembly GCF_019264445.1). Taxonomy (GTDB): domain Bacteria; phylum Pseudomonadota; class Gammaproteobacteria; order Burkholderiales; family Burkholderiaceae_C; genus Hydrogenophaga. The sequence goes on along the minus strand of NZ_JAHVAB010000084.1, from coordinate 44,467 downwards.
GGACTGGGCACTGTATTTTGTGGAGCACGAGACACACCGAGCGCTGAGCGTCACACTGATCCACCGGCGCGACAGTTTTCAAGCAGCACCCGCCACAGTGAGCAAGGTAAAGGCCTTGTGCGAACGCGGTGAGATGGCGTTTCTCGTCGGTCAGGTCACGGACTTTGAAGAGACTGGTGAGCGCCTGTCTGCGGTTGAAGTGACAAGCCCCGATGAAGAAAAGCGGCTGGTGCCAGCTGATGTGCTGCTCGTGTTTTTTGGGCTCTCTCCCAGACTCGGCCCCATCGCCGACTGGGGCCTGGACATCGAGCGAAAGCAACTGCTCGTTGACACAGAGAAGTTCTCGACGAACGTACCTGGCATCTTCGCCGTGGGCGACATCAACACCTACCCGGGCAAAAAGAAGCTCATCCTGTCCGGTTTTCATGAGTGTGCGCTCGCCGCCTTCGGCGCAGCACCCATCATCTTTCCGGGCAAAAACGTGATGCTTCAATACACCACGACAAGCCCTCGGCTGCACAAGGCATTGGGCGTGTCGCCTCCATCGCCCGACTGACCGGGCCTGCGCGCGAAGAAGCGCGCCAGACAAAATTCCTGCAAAACTTCAGCACCGTCTAAAAAGCAGAAAAACGAAGCTATAATTCGAGGCTGTTCCCTGATAGCTCAGTCGGTAGAGCGACGGACTGTTAATCCGCAGGTCCCTGGTTCGAGTCCAGGTCGGGGAGCCACCCAACACACATCACAAAGGCCTTCATCTGAAGGCCTTTGTCGTTTCAGCGAGCACTCCATGCGCAGCAGCATCCTTGTCAAGGCGTTCTTCTGGCTTTGTCTTGTTGCGATCACGGTGGGGTCGCTTCTCCCTGTGGCACTGCTGCCCGCTCAAAGCTTCAATATCTGGGACAAGGCCCAGCACGCTGTCGGCTTTGGGTGCCTGGCCTTTTTCGCCCTGCTGGCCTACCCCCGCGACCCCATCAGAAAGTGCGCGTATCTGCTTGCCTACGGAGGCGCCATTGAACTGGCACAGGCCGCCACGGGGTGGCGATATGGCGAGTGGTGGGATCTCGCCGCGGACGGCATCGGCATAGCCATGGGGGCCGTCGCCTGGTGGGTGGTTCGGCGCACATCGCGCACAGCCTACTGAAATGTTCAACGGCCGCGCACAATAGCGGGCATGTCACACACTCCACCGCACCGAGCGTTGCCCTGGCTCGAACCGGGGCAGGCATTTCCCCCCGTAGAACATGCCTGGGGTCCGGCAGACCCGGCGCCCGGCCTTCTTGCGGCGGGTGGTGTACTCGACGTGCCCACATTGACAGCCGCCTACGCGCGCGGCATTTTCCCTTGGTACAGCGCCGGTCAACCCATTCTGTGGTGGAGCACCGACCCCCGCATGGTGCTTGAGACTTCGAATTTCCGACTGCACCGTTCGCTGCGCAAAACCATTCTGCGATTGCTGCGAGAGCAACGCCTTGACATCCGCATGGATCACGACTTCGAACGGGTCATCAAAGCCTGCGCCCACACGAAGCGCGATGGACAGCTCGGGACCTGGATCCTGCCCGCCATGGAAGAGGCGTATGTGAGGCTGCACGCCGCCGGACTGGCCCACAGCGTCGAGACCTGGATCGACGGTGAGCTGGTTGGTGGGCTGTATTGCATCAACCTGGGTTCGATGGTGTTCGGCGAGTCCATGTTCAGCCGCCAGAGCGATGCATCCAAGATAGCTCTCAGCGCCTTGATTGCCTTTTGCCGCGCACACGAAGTGCCGTTGATCGATTGCCAGCAGAACACGGCGCACCTGGCCTCACTGGGAGGTCAGCTCATGCCACGCGCAGAGTTCTGCCAGCACGTCGGTCTCGCGGTCATGCACGCTAGGCCTGAGTGGGAGTTTCAACCCGTATACTGGCAGCACATCCTCTCTGACGACGGTCCTCGCGCGTGACCCTTCTCAAAGAACTCCCGCTCCAGGCGCTGCAGTTTTACGCCACTGCGCCCTACCCCTGTAGCTACCTGCCAGATCGGCAGGCGCGTTCGCAAGTCGCCACGCCCAGCCATCTGATCCACAACGACGCCTACTCCGACCTGGTCACCCACGGTTTTCGTCGCAGCGGGATGTTCACTTACCGCCCCTATTGCGATGGCTGCCAAGCCTGCATACCTCTTCGCGTGCCTGTGGCCACGTTCACGCCCACTCGCAGTCAGCGGCGCGCGAGGAAACTCCACGAGAACCTCACCACACGGGTTCTGAAGCTGTGCTTCATCCCGGAACACTACCAACTCTATCTTCGGTATCAGAACAGCCGCCACGCTGGCGGCGGCATGGACCACGACAGCATTGATCAGTACACGCAGTTCCTGCTGCAGAGCCGGGTGAATTCGCGCTTGGTGGAGTTCCATGAGCCGTCCGTTGATGGGGGTCCTTCAACACTCAAGATGGTGTCGATCGTCGATGTGCTGAACGATGGCCTGTCGGCCGTGTACACCTTCTATGAGCCAGACGACAAGGCCAGCTACGGCACATACAGCGTGTTGTGGCAAATCGATCAGGCACGGTCACTGGATTTGCCCCATGTGTACCTGGGCTACTGGATTGGTCAGAGCAGCAAGATGAACTACAAGGCCGGCTTCGCGCCACACGAACTGCTGCTCGGCGGGCACTGGGTCCAGAAGACGTCGCTGCCTGCGTAGCAATTTTTCTGTGGCACTCAGTGAGGCCCAGGTGCGGATTGAGCTCGAGTATTTCATCTTGTAAAATCGCGCTCTACCCAATGACGCCATGACCAAACGCTCCGAGACATTGCCCGCCACGCCCACCGTCCAGGTGATCGAACGCATGTTCAACCTGCTGGAGGTGCTGGCGTCCCGTGAAGAGCCGGTGTCTCTCAAAGAGATCAGCGAGAAAACCGGCCTCCACCCCTCGACTGCGCATCGCATCCTCAACGACTTGACGATCGGGCGATTCGTGGACCGGCCAGAAGCAGGCAGCTATCGGCTGGGAATGAGGCTTCTGGAACTCGGCAATCTGGTGAAGGCGCGACTGAGCGTACGCGATGCGGCGTTGGTGCCCATGCGAGAGTTGCACAAGTTGATCCAGCAGCCGGTCAATTTGAGCGTGCGCCAAGGTGACGAGATCGTCTATGTGGAGCGCGCCTACAGCGAGCGCTCCGGCATGCAAGTGGTGCGTGCCATTGGCGGGCGCGCCCCCCTGCACCTGACATCCGTGGGAAAACTCTTCCTGGCAGACGACGAGCCTCAACGCGTTCGCGCCTATGCGACCCGCACAGGCTTGGCCGGTAACACCCGAAACAGCCTCACGCATCTGAGCATGCTGGAGCGCGAACTCACCCAATGCCGACAGGCAGGCATCGCACGCGACAACGAAGAGCTCGAATTGGGCGTTCGGTGCATGGCTGCGGGCATCTATGACGATCAGAGCAAGCTGGTGGCAGGCCTCTCCATCTCCGCCCCGGCTGACCGCATCGATGAAAGCTGGGTGCCCAAGCTTCGGTCCACCGCTGCGGAAATCTCTGCAGCGCTGGGCTGCCCTCGCACTCCCGTCTCGACCGTGGGCCGGTGAAATCGGCACGCTGGAGCCGCAAATAAAAAGGGCCCGTTAGGGCCCTTTTCTATTGCAACTCTGCGCTCAACCTTGCGGTCTTGCATGCGCGACTGGATGCACATTCGTCTGCACCTCGACCCAACGTCGAACACGCTCTGCATCCTGCATTCGGCTCATCTTCCCGGTCGAATCCAGAAAAACCATGATGAGTTGACGACCAGCCACCTTGGCTTGCATCACCAGGCAACGACCCGCTTCCGAGATGTAACCCGTCTTTTGCAGACCAATGTCCCATGCGGGATTTTTGATCAGGCCATTGGAGTTGTTGTAGTGCAGCGTGCGGCGCCCCAAGTCCACTTCATAGCTGGGCGACGTCGACAGGCTTCGAAGAATGGGGCGCTCGTAAGCAACGGATACCAGCGTGGCCAAGTCACGGGCGCTGGACTGGTTGGAACTGGAGAGGCCCGTTGGCTCCACGTAGCGGGTGTCGGTCATGCCGATCTCGCTCGCCTTCTTGTTCATCAGGCGCACAAATTCAGAAAGGCCGCCAGGATAGGTGCGTCCGAGCGCATGGGCCGCCCGGTTCTCGCTCGACATCAGCGCCAGGTGCATCATTTCGCCGCGGCTGAGCGTGCTACCAACCGCAAGCCGCGAACTGCTGCCTTTGTAGGTGTCCACATCCTCCTGCGTGATGGTGATCATCTCCTGCATGTTCAGATGGGCATCGGCGATCACCAACCCCGTCATGAGTTTGGTGAGCGAGGCAATCGGCAACACGGCCGAGTGGTTCTTGCTGAACAACACCTCATTCGTATCCTGATCGACCACCAGTGCAACGCTTGAATTGAGTTCGAGCGGATCCAGCATGGACCGTAAGCCCTGCCGCTCACCTTCAGACAGCCTGGGCGCGACAGCGGCGCGCACCACTGAAGGCTGGGCCGAAGGAGCCACCTTGCGCTGCACAGCCACTTTGTGCAGAGTGCCCGACTTGCCTGCAGCCAGTTGAACCTTGACGCGGCGCGGCTGCTTCACAGCCACGACCGCCGCCTTGCGGCTCGCGCTTTGCGCGACTTTGGGTTGAGCCTTTTTGGCAGCCGCCACTGCGCGTGGCGGCGCGCTCTTCGCCACGACCACCTTCTTTGCTGATTTGGTGGTGGTGGCAGCTTGCGCGGGAAGGGGCATCACGCCGAGCATCACCCAACCGGCCACCGCGGCACTCGCCAGGATTTTTCGAAAGCGATCGACGGTGATCATCATGAGTCCACTCCAGCCACGGGAATTGCGCAGGAGTGGAGTATAGGCATTGAGAAAAAAACTAGCAATATCAAAAGCTTGGGATATTGTCTTCAATGATCGGTAGAACAGATGCTACTTTTGGTGTCATTTCTGCGGATCAAGAAGCATGAATCACTAAGTTCCTGATTTTTATAGCTTTTTTATCCTTGTGCGGCCACCCTGTCGGCTTTGCTGTGCAGCTTGTTCAGAGCACTCAGGTAGGCCTTGGCCGACGCCACGACAATGTCGGGGTCTGCGCCAACGCCGTTGACCACGCGGCCGCTGTGTTGCAGCCGCACCGTGACCTCACCCTGGCTCTCGGTGGAACCACTGGTGATGGCATTGACCGAGTACAGGACGAGTTCGGCGCCGCTCTTGACGTGGTTTTCGATCGCTTTCAAGGACGCATCGACGGGACCATTGCCATCGCTTTCCCCTTGGATCTCCTTGCCGTTCACGCTGAACACCACGCACGCATGAGGGCGCTCCCCGGTTTCACTGCGCTGTTTGAGCGACACCAGTCCGTACTGCTCCTTTTCTGCGGTCACACTTTCGTCGCTGCACAGCGCGAGGATGTCCTCGTCAAAGATTTCGCTCTTGCGGTCAGCCAGCTCCTTGAACGCGGCGAAGGCGGTGTTGATCTCGCTCTCGGACTCCATCTCGATGCCGAGATCCTGCAGCCGTTGCTTGAATGCGTTGCGGCCACTGAGTTTGCCCAACACGATCTTGTTGGCGCTCCAGCCCACGTCTTCTGCGCGCATGATTTCGTACGTATCGCGCGCCTTGAGAACGCCGTCCTGGTGGATGCCACTGGCGTGCGCAAAGGCGTTTGCACCGACCACCGCCTTGTTCGGCTGGACGACAAAGCCCGTGGTCTGGCTGACCATGCGGCTGGCAGGCACGATCTGCGTCGCGTCAACCCCCACATCAAGACCAAAATAATCCCGCCGTGTGCGCACGGCCATAACGATTTCTTCCAGGGAACAATTGCCCGCGCGCTCACCCAGGCCGTTGATCGTGCACTCGACTTGACGCGCGCCACCGATCTTCACGCCGGCCAGTGAGTTTGCAACCGCCATGCCCAGATCGTTATGGCAGTGCACCGACCAGATGGCCTTGTCGGCGTTTGGAATGCGTTCGCGCAGATTGCGGATGAACTCACCGTAGAGCTCGGGAATCGCATAGCCCACTGTATCGGGGATGTTCAGGGTGGTTGCACCCTCGTTGATGACAGCCTCGAGCACGCGGCAAAGAAAGTCGGGGTCGCTGCGATAGCCATCTTCTGGACTGAACTCGATATCACTGACCAGATTGCGGGCGAAGCGCACCGATTGCACAGCCTGCTCGAGCACTTGCTCAGGCGTCATGCGCAGCTTCTTCTCCATGTGGAGTGCGCTGGTGGCAATAAAGGTGTGAATACGGGCGCGCTGGGCTCCTTTGAGCGCCTCTGCCGCCCTTGCGATGTCGCGATCGTTCGCTCGTGCCAGCGAGCACACGGTCGATTCCTTGATGGTGTTTGCGATGGCCTGAACGCATTCGAAATCGCCGTTGGAACTCGCGGCGAAACCCGCTTCGATCACGTCCACCTTGAGACGTTCGAGCTGGCGCGCGATGCGCAACTTCTCGTCCTTGGTCATGGATGCCCCAGGCGACTGCTCGCCATCGCGCAAGGTGGTGTCAAAAATGATGAGTTTGTCGCTCATAAAGCACTCCGTGGTGAGGAATTGGAAAACTGGCTGGCCTCAGGCAGCCTGGACTTCAGATACAGGGGAACGAGCGGCCGAGGCGCGCTGCAAACCGGACACGATCGCTTTGAAGGATGCGGAAACGATGTTGGCATCCATGCCTACCCCAAAGCGCGCAGGCTTTCCGTCCACGCTGATTTCGACGTAAGCCGCGGCACGGGCCGTCGCACCCTCGCCTACAGCATGCTCGTGATAGTCCAGTACACGCAAATGGCAACCCAAGGCCGCGTTGAGCCCATTCACAAACGCATCGATGGGACCGTTGCCCACACCGTCCACGAACACCAGCTCACCTGCCATAGGCACACGCGTGGTGACGCGAACCTTCTGGTGCTGCGCATCTTGCATCACGGGTTGATCAAGGGCAAGCGCTTGAGTGAGACCATATTCGCGGTCAAAGATATGCCAAAGGTCAGGCGCTGACAGCTCTTTGCCATTGGCATCCATCACAGCCTGCACCAACTGGCTGAACTCGATCTGCAACCGACGTGGCAACTCCAGCCCATATTCGCTCTCCAGCAAATAGGCAATCCCGCCCTTCCCCGACTGGCTGTTGACTCGGATCACCGCCTCATAGCTGCGACCAAGATCTTTCGGATCGACAGGAAGGTAGGGAATGCTCCAGGCATCACCATCGCGTTGTGCCGCGAAGGCCTTGCGAATCGCATCCTGGTGAGACCCGGAGAACGAGGTGTACACCAGCTCGCCCACGTAGGGGTGACGACAGTGCACGGGCAACTGGTTGCACCGCTCGGCGATCCGCCTGACTTCATCGATGTCAGAGAAATCAAGCCCGGGTGAAACGCCCTGCGTGTAGAGATTCAGAGCCACATTGACGAGATCGAGGTTGCCTGTGCGCTCTCCACTGCCAAAAAGACAGCCCTCAAGGCGATCTGCTCCGGCCATCAGTGCAAACTCACCAGCGGCTGTGCCGGTTCCACGGTCGTTGTGCGGGTGAACGGACAGCACGATGGCCTCGCGACGCTCAAGGTGGCGATGCATCCACTCGATCATGTCGGCAAAGATGTTGGGCGTGCTGTGCTCCACCGTCGATGGCAGATTGATGATGCATTTGTGATCAACGCTGGGTTGCCACACCGCTGTAACTGCATCGACCACCCGTTTGGAGAACGCCAATTCGGTGCCCGAAAACATCTCGGGCGAGTACTGGAAGGTCCAGCGGGTATCCGGTTGCTTCGCCGCAAGCTCCTGGAACATGCGGGCATGTGTCGTTGCCAACTCCACGATCTGGTCTTCGTCCATCCCCAGCACCACGCGACGCATCACAGGCGCAACCGCGTTGTAGAGGTGCACGATGGCGCGTGGTGCGCCCCTTAAAGCATCAAAGGTTCGAACAATCAACGACTCGCGCGCTGGCGTCAGCACCTGGATCGTGACGTCATCAGGAATAAGGTCCTCGTCGATCAGGCGCCGCACGAAATCAAATTCGGTTTGAGAGGCCGAGGGAAACCCCACCTCGATCTCCTTGAAGCCGATGTTGACCAGCAGCTCGAACATCTGCATCTTTCGCTCGATGTCCATCGGTTCGATCAACGCCTGATTGCCATCGCGCAGGTCGGTGCTCAGCCAGACGGGTGGCTGGGTGATGACGGCATCAGGCCACTGGCGATCCTTGAGACCGATCGGCCGAAATGCGGGGTACTTCGTGGACGGCTGCTTCAACATGGTGCTCTTTCGATGTTACGGAAACCTGCAGCCCCAAAAAACAAACGGCCCGCTGCAGGTGCAAACGGGCCGTTTTGAATGGAATGCGCGCGCGCTACCAAGTGTGCCCGTGATGGACATCCAGTAGTAGGTCAAGCGCGAGGAAACTCATGCGCAAAATGTACCACAAGGAGCGGAGGCGAGATAAAGGATCGCCTCAATCGTGAAGCCCGCGCTCATCGGGTTCATCGGTTGAGGTGCTGATGACACTCGTCGGGCGCCCTTTTGCCTTGCGCCAAAAGTACACCGCATAACCCGACAGGCCGTACACGACAAAAAGTCCAAACAGCACCGTCGGCGGGTGAATGTTGATCACCGCAATGCCCAACGCCACAAGAACGATCGCCGCAAACGGCACGCTCTTTTTCAGGCTCAGATCCTTGAAGCTGTAGAAGGGGACGTTGGTCACCATCGTCAACCCCGTGTAGAGCGTGATCACGAACATGGCCCACGTGACATCCTGCGAAGGAATGGCCAGCTCGGTCATAAGCCATATGAAACCCGCAACGAGCGCAGCGGCAGCAGGCGACGGCAGCCCCTGAAAGTAGCGCTTGTCCACCACCGCAGTGTTCACGTTGAACCGAGCCAATCGCAGGGCCGCGCACGCGCAATACACAAATGCAGCGATCCAGCCCCAGCGACCGATGTCACGCAGAGTCCATTCGTACGCAATCAGCGCTGGCGCAGCACCGAAGGACACCATGTCTGAGAGCGAGTCCATCTGCTCACCAAACGCGCTCTGGGTATTGGTCAGTCGGGCCACACGACCATCCAGGCTATCGAGCACCATCGCCACAAAGATGCCGACTGTGGCGAGGTCGTAGCGGCCATTCATAGCCATCACAACGGCATAGAAGCCGCCAAAAAGGGCGGCCAGCGTGATCATGTTCGGCACCATGTAGATGCCTTTGGGTCGCCGAGGCCGCTCGTCACTCTGGGTCATCTGGGGGTCGGATCCGTCATGCATGGAGGAGTGTCTCTTCGCTTCTGTGTCGTAAGGTGGGCCAAGGCCCCGCTGCGACAGCCCATCTGCGCAGAAAGCCGCAGTGTAAGGCAGTGAACGGCCACGCCAAAAACAACAAAGGCCACCGAAGTGACCCTTGTCGATAGGCCGCGCGCCGCGCGGTCAGGCAAACTCAATTGCGCGTCTGGTCGACCAGCTTGTTCTTGGCAATCCAGGGCATCATCGCGCGCAACTGCGCACCCACGACCTCGATGCTGTGGTCTGCCGTGTTGCGGCGACGCGCCGTCATGCTCGGGTAGTTCAAGCGACCTTCCTGAATGAACATCTTGGCGTAGTCACCGTTCTGGATGCGCTTGAGCGCATTGCGCATCGCCACGCGCGACTGATCGTTGATGACTTCAGGACCAGTCACGTACTCGCCGAACTCCGCGTTGTTGGAGATCGAGTAGTTCATGTTGGCGATACCACCTTCGTAGATCAGGTCGACGATGAGCTTGAGCTCATGCAGACATTCGAAGTAAGCCATTTCAGGGGCGTAGCCTGCTTCGACGAGCGTTTCGTAGCCCATCTTGATCAGCTCGACAGCGCCACCGCACAGCACGGCCTGCTCGCCGAACAAGTCGGTCTCGGTTTCTTCCTTGAAGTTGGTCTCGATGATGCCGGCCTTGCCGCCACCGTTGGCCATGGCGTAGCTCAAGGCCAGATCGCGGGCCTTGCCCGACTTGTCCTGGTGCACCGCGATCAGGTGAGGCACCCCACCACCTTGGGTGTAGGTATTGCGAACGGTGTGACCGGGCGCCTTGGGAGCGACCATCCACACGTCCAGATCGGCGCGAGGCACGACCTGGTTGTAGTGCACGTTGAAGCCGTGAGCGAACGCGAGCGAAGCACCCTGCTTGATGTTCGGCTCGACGTTGTTTTTGTAGACCTCGGCAATCTGCTCGTCGGGCAACAGAATCATGACCACGTCAGCGGCCTTTACCGCATCGTTGACCTCCTGGACCGTCAAGCCGGCCTTGCCGACTTTGTCCCAGGACGCTCCGCCCTTGCGCAAACCGACGACCACCTTCACGCCGCTGTCATTCAGGTTTTGGGCGTGAGCGTGGCCCTGGCTTCCGTAGCCAATGATGGCCACGGTCTTGCCTTTGATGAGGGACAGGTCACAGTCTTTGTCGTAGAAAACTTTCATGCATTGCTCCAATAAGTTTGATGGGTTGTGCCGTTCTCATCGAGCCTGTCGAAGGGCTCTCGGTACCTCGGCCCGCAACGGATGCACACCGGGGCTTCGACAGGCTCAGCTCGAACGGGCGAAAGGCTGAGCCCCGAAAATTTCAAACGCGCAGGATTCTCTCACCTCGGCCAATGCCACTGGCGCCTGTGCGCACGGTCTCCAGGATGGCTGAACGATCAATCGCCTCCAGAAAAGCATCGTTCTTGCTCTGGTCACCCGTAAGTTCGATGGTGTAGCTCTTCTCTGTGACGTCGATGATGCGGCCACGGAAGATGTCGGCCATGCGCTTCATTTCCTCGCGCTCCTTGCCGACGGCCCGCACCTTGACCATCATGAGCTCGCGCTCCGTGTAGGCGCCTTCCGTGAGATCCACCACCTTGACCACCTCGATCAGGCGATTGAGATGCTTGGTGATCTGCTCGATGACGTCATCGGACCCGGTGGTCTGAATGGTCATGCGCGAGAGACTGGGGTCTTCGGTAGGAGCCACCGTGAGCGACTCGATGTTGTAGCCGCGGGCCGAGAACAGCCCCACCACACGGGACAAGGCGCCGGCTTCGTTTTCCAGCAGTACTGCAATGATGTGTTTCATATTCGATTCCTCTTTTCGCCGCCCTCCCTCGCGCACGGTAATGCGCGAGCTCGGCGGACAATAGATTCGTCTGAGGGATGAAGCGGCGAGGACCTCGCCGCTTCGTGAGAGGTCAGAGGTCTTCGGACCCGAGCAGCATCTCGGTGATGCCTTTGCCCGCCTGAACCATGGGGAACACGTTCTCGGTAGGGTCGGTGCGGAAGTCCATGAAGACCGTGCGGTCCTTGAGCTTGCGCGCCTCACGCAGCGCGGGCTCCACATCCTGGGGACGCTCGATCAGCATGCCGACATGCCCATAAGCCTCCGCAAGCTTGACGAAGTTGGGCAACGCGTCCATGTAGCTGTGGCTGTACCGACCTTCGTAGTCGATTTCCTGCCACTGCCGCACCATGCCGAGATACCGGTTGTTCAGGGCCACGACCTTGATCGGCGTGTTGTATTGCAGACAGGTCGACAGCTCCTGAATGCACATCTGCACCGAGCCCTCCCCGGTCACGCAGAAGACCTCGCTGTCAGGCTTTGCCAGCTTGATGCCCATCGCGTAAGGAATGCCCACACCCATGGTGCCAAGACCGCCCGAATTGATCCAGCGACGCGGTTCATCAAAACGGTAGTACTGCGCGGCCCACATCTGGTGTTGGCCTACGTCAGACGTGATGTAGGTATCCGCGTCTTTGGTCATGTTCCAAAGCGTTTCGACCACAAACTGCGGTTTGATCACGTCCGTGTTCGCACGGTCGTATTTCAGACAGTCTTTTGAGCGCCAGGCTTCGATGGTGGTCCACCAGTCGGCCAGCGACTTTTCATCGGGACGAACGGCGCTTTCGCGCACCATGCTGATGAGCTCCGTGAGCACGTCTTTCACGTCACCCACAATCGGCACGTCCACTTTGACCCGCTTGGAAATGCTCGACGGGTCGATGTCGATATGGATGATCTTGCGTTCGTTCTGAGCGAAGTGCTTGGGGTTGCCAATCACACGGTCGTCAAAGCGCGCTCCCACGGCCAGCAGCACATCGCAGTTCTGCATGGCATTGTTGGCTTCGATCGTCCCGTGCATGCCCAGCATGCCGAGGAACTTGCGATCGGAGGCGGGGTAGGCGCCCAAGCCCATGAGCGTGTTCGTCACCGGGTAGCCGAGCATGTCCACGAGGGTGCGCAGCTCGTTGGTCGCATTGCCCAGCAGCACACCGCCACCGGTGTAGATATAGGGCCGCTTGGCCGTCAGCAGCAATTGCAGCGCCTTGCGGATCTGTCCGCCATGCCCTTTACGCACGGGGTTGTAGGAGCGCATTTCCACAGACTCGGGGTACCCGCTGTAGGGCACCTTGTTGAAGGACACGTCTTTCGGGATGTCCACCACAACCGGGCCCGGCCGACCACTGCGGGCGATGTGAAATGCCTTCTTCATCACCATGGCCATGTCGCGCGCGTCCTTCACCAGGAAGTTGTGCTTGACGATGGGACGGGTGATACCGACGGTGTCGCACTCCTGGAAGGCGTCAAGGCCGATGGCCGCAGTGGGCACCTGACCGGTGACGATCACCATCGGGATGCTGTCCATGTAGGCCGTGGCAATGCCGGTGATGGCATTGGTCACGCCCGGGCCGGAGGTGACAAGCGCCACGCCCACGTCGCCCGTGGCGCGTGCGTAACCGTCCGCCGCATGAACGGCAGCCTGTTCGTGGCGCACCAGCACATGCTGGATGGTGTCTTGCTTGTAGAACGCGTCGTAGATGTGGAGCACGGCGCCGCCGGGATAGCCCCAGATGTACTTCACACCTTCGGCCTGGAGGGCCTTGATGAGGATTTCTGCGCCGCGGAGTTCTTGTGTGGCTGCGCCAGAGGCGGCAGCAGCCGAGGCCAGTTCGGCCTTGGTGATTTCCATGATGAACCTTTCGAGAATTTCTCTGACGAAAAACCTTGGGTGCCTCTTGACCAGCTCTTGTGAAGCGATTTCGAGACTTGAGACCAATGGCCATGAGCGGACACATACCCCGCCGGACCCTGATCCGTTTGCCTTGTTTTGAATTGCAGCGCGGATTATCGCACTGCAACACCGCTTTTCTGCGCGGCGGGATTCGGCTGCCGTCAAAAAGCCTGCATGCCGTGCCGCAATGAGACAATTCAACGCTCCATCTGCCGCCCCCTTTCACGCCGCATGCCCGCTGACATCCACACCTCTGCTTCACCCTCCACGAGCCCCGCCGTTGCGCTCATGGCACCTTCGCTGCGGCGTCGCATGGCTTGCTGGCTCTACGAGGGCATGCTGATGTTTGGCGTTGTGTTCATCGCCGGCTACCTCTTCTCAACCCTCACGCAGACCCGCCACGCCCTGGACAACCGACACGCGCAGCAGGCGTTCCTGTTCGTGGTCTTCGGCATTTATTTCGCATGGTTCTGGGCCAAAGGTCAGACACTGGCCATGAAAACCTGGCACATCCGCGTCGTGGATCGCACCGGCCACCCGCTGACGCAAGCCCGTGCCTTGCTCCGGTACCTGGTGGCGTGGCTTTGGTTGCTGCCGCCCTTGGCCGTGTCGGGCCTTGCAGGGCTGCCAGGCGGGGAGATGACGGTGCTGTTGTGCGGCTGGATTGTCATCTGGGCCCTGCTCTCGCGCTTCCATCCGCAGCGCCAGTTCCTCCATGACGCCATCGCCGGCACACGATTGATTCACGCGGCCCCGGCCGACAGCGTTCCACTCAAAAAACCGAACACTGCCCACCGATGAGCACGCAAGAGCAGCACGAACCGGTCGACGCCCAGAAGCGGCGCACAGGCCTGACACGGATGACACACGCATTCGGCTACTCGCTGGACGGACTGCGGGCCGGTTGGGGTGAAACCGCATTTCGCCAGGAAGCGCTGGCGGCCATGGTTCTGATCCCCGCTGCGTTCTGGATCGGGAACACATGGGTGGAAACCGCGTTGCTCGTGGCTTCGGTCGTGCTGGTGATGGTGGTCGAGTTGCTCAACACCGGGATTGAGACGGCCATTGACCGCATCGGCCCCGAATGGCACGACCTGTCCAAACGCGCCAAGGACATGGGCAGCGCCGCCGTGCTGTTGAGCCTGCTCGTTTGTGCAGGCGTATGGACGGCAGCCATCTGGGCGCACTGGGCCTGATTGAAAAGCAACACAGCAATGACCACACCCACGTTCTCTCTCTGCGTCTACTGTGGTTCACGCCCGGGCGCGCACCCCGCTTTCGCCGATGCGGCTCGCGCCGTGGGCCAATGGATCGGCAGCCGTGGCGGCCAGCTGGTGTACGGAGGCGGCCGCAACGGCCTGATGGGCATCGTGGCGGAAGCCACACTGCAAGCTGGCGGGCGCGTGATCGGGATCATTCCCAAGGCCCTGGTGGAAAAAGAATGGGCGCACCATGGCTGCACCGAATTGCATGTGGTGGACACCATGCACGAGCGCAAGCGCATGATGGCCGAGCGTGCCGACGCGTTCGTGGCCTTGCCTGGTGGCATCGGCACGTTTGAAGAGTTTTTCGAGGTGTGGACGTGGCGCCAGCTCGGATACCACGACAAGCCGGTGGGATTGCTCAACACCGCCGGCTACTACGATGGCCTCGAAGCCTTCCTGCGCACAGGCGTCGAGCAGCAGTTCATGAACCCCTGGCAGATGGAGCTCATCCGCGTGGGGCGGGATGCGTCAACGCTTTTGCCTGAGCTGGTACAGGCGGCGGGGCTCGCACCCGAGCCGCGCATCGAGGCAATCTGAGCGGCGCGCGGCGCTTTCTCAGACGGCGGTTTCGTCTTCTTCGCCGGTGCGAATACGAACCACACGCTCAACCGAGGTCACAAAGATCTTGCCGTCGCCGATCTTCCCGGTGCGCGCGGCGCGAATGATGGCGTCGACGCAGCGGTCCACGTCGGCGGTCTTCACCACCACTTCGACCTTGACCTTGGGCAGAAAATCCACCACGTACTCGGCACCGCGGTAAAGCTCGGTATGGCCCTTTTGCCGACCGAAGCCCTTGACCTCCGTCACCGTCAGACCGGTCACGCCTTGCTCAGCCAGTGCTTCGCGCACCTCTTCGAGCTTGAACGGTTTGATGACGGCGGTGATTTGCTTCATGTGGGTCTCCAGAGCTTTGCGAACAGGCGTATCGATTCATTATGCCCAAGCCTTTGATGGGCGTTCGTACACTGCAGGGTCAACCCCGCGAGTCCGCCATGCCCTCAGTCCCATTGCCCAACTATGTTCCGATC
The DNA here is from genome assembly GCF_019264445.1 of Hydrogenophaga sp. Lineage (GTDB taxonomy): Bacteria > Pseudomonadota > Gammaproteobacteria > Burkholderiales > Burkholderiaceae_C > Hydrogenophaga. Next base: position 29,153 of record NZ_JAHVAB010000084.1, on the reverse strand, counting down.
ACCGCGACTTTTCGCGGTGGACACCCGGAGAATGTCCACCACGGATCCGTGGCTGTGGTGAGCGCGGGCGGGCAGCTGCTGGCCAGCGTGGGCGATGTGGAGACGCCTCTCTTCACGCGCTCCTCGCTCAAGCCCTTTCAGGCCATGCCATTGATCGCACACGCTGGCGATCGGTACCGCCTGGACGACGCCGACGTGGCCCTGCTCTGTGCCAGCCACAGTGGCGAGCCCATGCACGTCGAGCGCGTCGCCGCCTTGCTCCACAAGATCGGCGCTTCTGAATCCGCCCTGGCCTGCGGCACGCATGTGCCGTTCTTCTTTGGCGCCACGGGCACGTCGCCCGAACCCGATGCGCGATATTCAGCGCTGCACCACAACTGCTCCGGCAAGCACACGGGGATGCTGCTGCTGGCCCGTGCGCTGGACGCCAACGCGGTTGACTACCTCGATCTCCATCACCCGGTGCAGCAACAGATCGCCGCCAGCGTCAGCCACTTCTCGAGCGTGCCCGTTCCGCAGCTGGTGAGCGGCATCGACGGCTGCAGCGCGCCGAACTACGCGCTGCCCCTGAGGGCGCTGGCGCATGCTTTCGCGCGGCTGACGCAGGAGGTGCCCGATGCGGTCTATGGTCACGCGCCGCTGCGCATCGCCCGCGCGATGAGCCGGCATCCCGAGCTCGTCAGCGGTCAGCGCCGCAACGATCTGACACTCATGACGGCAGGGCGCGGGGACTGGGTGAGCAAAGTGGGCGCCGATGGCGTGCAGGTGCTCGCCAGCTTCAGCCGGGGCATCGGTATCGCCGCCAAGGTGAGCGACGGCCTGCTCGCGCCCTTGATGGTGGCGATGGTGTCCGTTCTGGAGCAACTCGGGTGGCTCGACGATGCCAGCCGAGAGGCGCTGGCCAGTCTGACGCCACCGCCTTTCAAAAACGCAGCGGGCAGAGAAGTGGGCGAGATGCGCGCGGTACTCTCGCTGCGGGCGGTTTAAGCCCGGTACTTGCTCGTGATCGGGTAGCGCCAGTCCTTGCCGAAGCTGCGGTGCGTGACGCGGATGCCCACCGGGGCCTGGCGGCGCTTGTATTCGTTGATGCGGATCAAACGCACCACCTTGTCCACGTCCGCCCGCGCAAAGCCCGCCGCCACGATGCTGTCCGGGCTCTGGTCGTTCTCCATGTAGCGTTCAATGATGGCATCCAGCACGTCGTACTCGGGCAGGCTGTCCTGGTCTTTCTGGTCGGGGCGCAGTTCGGCACTGGGTGGACGCGTGATGATGCGATCCGGGATCGGATTCGTGCCGGTGCCATATGGGTCGTGGGCGTTGCGCCAGCGGGCTAGCTTGAAAACCATGGTCTTGGCCACGTCTTTGATGACGGCGAACCCGCCCGCCATGTCGCCATAGAGGGTGCAGTAGCCGGTGGCCATCTCGCTCTTGTTGCCCGTGGTCAGGACGATGCTGCCGAACTTGTTGGACAGCGCCATCAGCAACGTGCCGCGGATGCGTGCCTGAAGATTCTCTTCCGCGGTGTCCTCCGGCAGGCCGGCGAACTCCTGTGCCAAGCTGGCTTTGAAGGCCTCGAACTGCGGTGCGATGGCGATCTCGTCGTAGCGCACACCCAAACGGGCGGCCATGTCGCGCGCGTCAATCCATGAGATGTCGGCGGTATAGGGTGACGGCATCATGACCGTGCGCACGCGGTCTGCGCCAAGCGCATCGACCGCGATCGCCAGCACCAGGGCCGAGTCGATGCCACCCGACAGCCCGAGGATCGCACCGGGGAAGCCGTTCTTCCCGAGGTAATCGCGCACGCCAAGCACCAGCGCGTGCCACAGGTCGGCCTCGGGGCTGTGGGCTCGATCGGTGGTGGCGGAAATGTCCCAGCCCGCACCTTGCCGCGTGAGGGCGATGTCAAACAGGGTTTCTTCAAAGCTCACCGCGCGCCCGGCCAACGCACCGTCCGCCCCCAGCACGAAGCTGCGCCCTTCGAACACGATCTCGTCTTGCCCCCCGACCAGATGCGCGTACACCAGGGGCAACCCCGTCGCGCGCGCGCGCTCGCGCATGGTCGCCTCGCGTTCTCCGCCCTTGCCCGCGTGGAAAGGTGACGCATTGATCACCGCCAGAAGCTCAGCGCCAGCGGCCTTGGCATCGGCGGCTGGTGCATCGAACCAGGCGTCTTCGCAGATGAGCACACCCACGCGCACACCGCCCACGTCGATCACACATGGCGCCTGCCCCGGTACGAAATAGCGGCGCTCGTCAAACACCTGGTAGTTGGGCAACTCGCGCTTGGCGTAGGTGTGCGTCACGCGGCCGTCGCTCAGCACGCTCGCAGCGTTGTAGAGATGCGCCACGGCCACGCTGCGCTCGCGCCGCTCGTCTGCACCACCCACGGCGCGGGCCGGATGTCCCACCACGATGTGCAGGCCTTTGAGGTGTGCCGTCTCATTAGCAACGCGTTTGAGGGCATCATCACAAGCGTCGATGAACGCGGGCCTGAGAAACAAATCTTCGGCCGCATAACCGCAGATCGCCAACTCGGGCGTGAGCAGCAACCGTGCACCGCGCTGGTAAGCCTGCGTGGCGGCGTCGACGATTTTCCGGGCATTGCCCACCATGTCGCCCACCACAAAATTGAGCTGGGCCACGCAAATGGAGAGAGTCATGGGGTGTGGAAACCTTGCTGGAAAGACCGCGAACACGCGGTGGGCGGGAGCCGTGCTTGGCTGAAAACGATTATGTCATCCGGGTTCTGGCGTCACCGCTGGACATTCCCGCGCAAGCCTGGAATTCCTTGCTGCTGCAGGAGCCGGACCCCAGCCCTTTCATGCGCCATGAGTACCTGTGCGCCATGCAGCAGAGTGGCAGCGCGCGCGCACAGACAGGCTGGCAGGCTCAATATGTGACGCTGTGGCGTGCCGGCGAGCTGCAGGCGGCTTGCCCGATGTACCTCAAGAGCCATTCTTACGGCGAGTACGTGTTCGACTGGGCATGGGCCAATGCCTATGCCCAGCACGGCCTGGACTACTACCCCAAGGCGCTCGTGGCCGTGCCGTTCACCCCTGTTCCCGGCGCGCGCCTGCTCGCGCGCGACGCTGCCTCCCGCACCGCGTTGGTCAGGGCATTGATCGAGCACGCCAGGACGGAGGACCTGTCCTCGTTGCATGTGCTGTTTGCGCAGCCACAGGACGTGGCGGCCTGCGAGGCAGCGGGCCTGATGCTGCGCCACACGGTCCAGTTTCACTGGACCAACGCCGACGGGCTCGGCTCGAGGTTCAACGATTTCGAGCACTTCCTCGCGAGCCTTCAACAGGACAAGCGCAAAAAGATCCGGCAGGAGCGCCGCAAGGTGCAGGAGGCCGGCGTGGTCTTCAGATGGTCACGCGGCCAGGACATCGCAGACACCGACTGGGACTTTTTCTACCGCTGCTACGAGCGCACGTACCTGGAACATGGCAACGCGCCGTACCTGAACCGCGACTTCTTCCGCCAGGTGGCTCAAAACATGCCGTCGCACTGGCTGCTGTTCGTTGCGGAGCGGGAACGACAACCCATCGCCTGCAGCCTGATCGGTATCGACGAGCAAGCGCGGGTCGCCTATGGCCGGTATTGGGGCGCGCTGGAGCGCGTGGACTGCCTGCACTTCGATGCGTGTTACTACCAGCCTCTGGCCTGGTGCATCGCCCACGGCTTTGACCGGTTCGAGGGCGGTGCCCAGGGCGAGCACAAGATGGCCCGGGCACTGCTGCCGGTCAAGACCACCAGCGCCCACTGGCTGGCGCATCCCTCCTTTGCGGAGGCGGTCGAGCGCTTTCTGGAGCGCGAAGGCCAGGGCATCGGGGAGTACCTCGATCACCTGGCCTTGAGGAATCCGCTCAAGGCAGCGCCTTGAGGAAACGGGCGATCAGCCCTGCTTCGCGTTGTAGTTCGCGATGCCGTCCAGAATTTCCTTGTGGGCGGCATCCTTGCCTTCCCAGCCCAGTACCTTCACCCACTTGCCGGGCTCCAGGTCTTTGTAGTGCTCGAAGAAGTGCTGAATGGTGTTCAGCCGCATTGGGTTGAGGTCTTCGGGCTTTTGCCACTGGGTGTAGATCGACAGGATCTTGTCGGTCGGTACGGCCAGCACCTTGCCGTCTTCGCCGGCTTCGTCCTGCATCTTCAAGATGCCGATGGCGCGGCAAGGCACGACCACACCGGGGATCAGCGGCACGGGCGTGATCACCAGCACGTCGACCGGGTCGCCGTCGCCGGAGATGGTGCGGGGCACGTACCCGTAGTTGGTGGGGTAGTGCATGGCCGTGCTCATGAAACGGTCCACAAAGATCGCGCCCGTGTCCTTGTCCACTTCGTACTTGATCGGGTCGGCGTTCATCGGGATTTCGATGATCACATTGAACGATTCCGGAACGTTTTTGCCAGGGGTGACGTTGTCAAGGGACATGTTGATGACGAAGGTTGGTTGAAAACGTGGGGTCGTCGGGGCAGAAGACTGCCGCGAGACGCAAGCGTGCGCCGCAGTGGATTGGCGCGCTTGGGATTTACCCTGATTTTACTGATTCCAAGCTGACTTCCCGGACCGCAAACGGTTGCCGAGCGCGGAATGCCGCTAAATTCACGGTGTTGGCCAATCGCCCTGTTTCAACGCTGTGCAACGCAGCGCAAACCGGCAGCGAGGAAGCAACGCAGCGGGGGCAGCCCCGGAGGCGTTGCCCCCTCCAAGTCGAAACAAGCAGGAGAACTTTTCATGGTTGGACAATCTGCGCTGATCTTTGCAGTGGTGTGTGGACTGGTGGCCGTCGTCTACGGCTTCTGGTCCCGCAGCTGGATTCTTTCTCAGGACGCGGGCAATGCCCGCATGCAGGAAATCGCCGGGGCCATACAGACAGGTGCGGCCGCTTACCTGGCCAGACAGTACAAAACCATCGGCATCGTCGGCGTGGTGCTGGCCATCCTCATCGGTGTCTTCCTGGATGGCCCGACCGCCATCGGGTTCGTGCTGGGGGCGGTGCTCTCGGGCGCATGCGGGTTCATCGGCATGAACATTTCGGTGAGGGCGAACGTGCGCACGGCGCAAGCGGCCACCCGTGGCATCGGCCCGGCGCTGGACGTCGCCTTTCGCGGCGGCGCCATCACCGGCATGCTGGTGGTGGGCCTGGGGCTGCTGGGCGTGGCCGGGTTCTTCTGGTTCCTGGTGGGCAATGGCAACCTCACGCCAGCCTCCAACCTCGCCAAGCTGCTCAACCCCTTGATCGGGTTTGCGTTTGGCTCATCGCTGATCTCCATCTTTGCCCGACTGGGCGGCGGTATCTTCACCAAGGGCGCCGATGTCGGCGCCGACCTGGTGGGCAAGGTCGAGGCGGGCATTCCGGAAGACGACCCGCGCAACCCGGCGGTGATCGCCGACAACGTGGGTGACAACGTGGGCGACTGCGCCGGCATGGCGGCCGACCTTTTCGAGACCTACGCGGTCACGCTGATTGCCACCATGGTGCTCGGCGCGCTCATGGTCACTGCCGCACCCACACAGGCCGTGCTGTATCCGTTGGTGCTCGGTGGCGTGTCCATCCTTGCGTCCATCGTGGGCTGCTTCTTCGTCAAGGCCAGTCCGGGCATGAAAAACGTGATGCCCGCGCTGTACAAGGGCCTGGCCATCGCGGGTGTGCTGTCGCTGATCGCGTTCTGGTTTGTCACCGCGTGGATCATTCCGGACAACGCCATCACCGCCACGGGGAGCCAGCTGCGTCTGTTTGGCGCATGCGCTGTCGGTCTGGTGCTGACCGCCGCGCTGGTGTGGATCACCGAGTTTTACACCGGCACCCAGTACTCACCGGTGAAGCACATTGCGCAGGCATCCACCACTGGCCACGGCACCAACATCATCGCGGGCCTTGGCGTGTCGATGCGCTCCACCGCCTGGCCTGTGCTGTTCGTCTGCGTGGGCATCGTCGCCTCTTACCAGCTGGCCGGCCTGTATGGCATCGCTGTTGCCGCCACCGCCATGCTCAGCATGGCCGGCATTGTGGTCGCGCTGGATGCGTATGGCCCCATCACCGACAACGCCGGCGGCATCGCCGAAATGGCCGAACTGCCCAGCAGCGTGCGCGACATCACCGATCCGCTCGACGCCGTGGGGAACACCACCAAGGCCGTGACCAAGGGCTACGCCATTGGCTCGGCAGGTCTGGCGGCCCTGGTGCTGTTTGCCGACTACACGCACAAGCTGGAGACCTATGGCCATCAAGTGCGCTTTGACCTGAGCGACCCGATGGTGATCATCGGGCTGTTCATCGGCGGCATGATTCCCTACTTGTTTGGCGCCATGGCCATGGAAGCGGTGGGCCGCGCTGCGGGTTCGGTGGTGGTGGAAGTGCGCCGCCAGTTCAAGGAAATCCCCGGCATCATGGAAGGCACGTCAAAGCCGGAGTACGGCCGCGCGGTGGACATGCTGACAACCGCCGCCATCAAGGAGATGGTGATCCCGTCGCTGCTGCCGGTGGTCGTGCCGATCCTGGTGGGCGTGTTCCTGGGTCCGAAGGCGCTGGGCGGGTTGCTGATGGGCACCATCGTCACGGGCCTTTTTGTGGCGATCTCCATGTGCACGGGCGGTGGCGCCTGGGACAACGCCAAGAAGTACATCGAAGACGGCCACCACGGTGGCAAAGGCAGCGAGGCCCACAAGGCCGCCGTGACTGGTGACACCGTGGGCGACCCCTACAAGGACACCGCCGGCCCCGCCGTGAACCCGCTGATCAAGATCATCAACATCGTGGCGCTGCTGATCGTGCCGCTGCTGCCGCTGGCGGCCTGATCCCCAAGCGCCCCGTCAATCGGCCCGCTTCGGCGGGCCTTTTTTCTGCGCGTTGGTGGCGGGGGCTGCCGGCGCTCCGGCCAGCAGGCGCACCACGGCACTGGCACTGGCTGTGAGCTCGCCGAGCTGTGCGGCCTCACCGCGCTCGATGGCAAGCAGCACCAGCTCCTGGATGCCCCCGACCGCCGCCACGGCCATGGTGGAGGTGAGCACCGTGCGCTGCGCATTGATGGTGCGCAACATGAAATCGGCGAGGTGCTGCATCACCTCGCGCCTCACCTGCGCTCCCGCAGGCCCGAGGTGGTGGATCTCGACGAACAGCATGCGCAGCAGCTGCGCTCCACCCGCCAGGTGCGCGAGGTACGCCCCCAGCGCATGCTCAACCTGGTCCTGCCACGGGCGATCGGACTGCACCGCATCACTCAGGGTGCGCAGCGCCGAGGCGCTTGCCGCGCGGTACAGCTCGAGAAAGCAGGCGTCCTTGTCGGCAAAGTGCTCATAGAAGGTGCGCTTGGAGACCCCCGCTTCGGCCACGATGGCGGCAATCGATGTGGCCGCGAAACCCTGAGACGCCGCGACGCTGGCCATGGCTTGCAGCAGGCGCGCGCGGTGCTCACTGGGGTCGGCGTCCGGGGCATGAGAGGTTTTCAGCGTCATGGCCGGGCATCTTAGGCCCTGCCCTGTGTGCTTGACAGACAGGCCGCAAGCCCGCACCATACGCGCCATGGTACCGAGCCGTACCAATCCACTTTACCAACACCCACACCATGACCGAACTCGTTGTCCGCCGCCTGCTGATCGATCTGGAACAACCCGTGGCGCGCCACTGGTGCGCGGGCGACGCGTTCCTCACCGCCTGGTTCAACGCCCTGTCGATGAGCTTTCCCGTCGGCGAGCAGTTCTTCATCGACTCGGTGCGCAACGGCTTGAAGGCCCTGCCACCGGAGCAACAGGCCCCATTGCACGCTGAGGTGCAGGGCTTCGTGGGCCAGGAAGCCACGCACCGCCGCATCCACGCGCTGTTCAACGCACAGATCGCCAAGCACGGTCTGGTGAACGACTGGGAACCGCGTGCCCGCGATCGCATGGCGCTGCTCGAAGGCACCGATCCGCGCCACAGCCTGGCCATCACGGCGGCCAACGAGCACTTCACCGCCTTGTTTGCCGAATGGCTGCTGGCGCACCCCCATGTGCTCGACGGCTGCGAGCCGCGCCTCAAGACCATGTGGCTGTGGCACAGCGCTGAGGAGGCCGAGCACAAGTGCACGGCGTTTGACCTGTACCAGGCCCTCGGGGGCAGCCATGCATGGCGCAAGACCTGGATGCGCCGCATCACGCTGGTGTTTCTCACCGACACGCTGCGCCAGACCGTGAACAACCTCCGGCGCGACGGCACACTCTGGCGCTGGAGCACCTGGCGCAGCGGTGTGCGCCACATGCTGGGTCGCGAAGGCTTGCTTCGCGTGACCTTCAAGCCCTGGCTGGCCTACTTTCGCGCCGACTTCCACCCCACCCAGCAAGAGAGCGAGCTCTCTGCACACTGGCTGCGCGACAACTCCGCCCAGTTCAAACGCGTGGGCCAGGCCGAACCGGCCTGAGTGTTCTGTGGGGCGCAGGCGCGGCAATGCCCTCATGCGCCGCGAGGTACCCCCGTGGGTGTCCGGGCCACACACCCACCGCTCGCCCATAATTGCCGGATGTCCGAACGCGTCATTCCCCTGATCGACCAGCGCCTGGTGTCCGTGGCGGCCCGCATCCCCCACGAGCTCACCGCACCCACCGGTCTGCTGGGCGATGCCCTGGGCCGCCCGCTGCGCGATTTGCGCATCAGCGTGACCGACCGCTGCAACTTCCGCTGCAGCTACTGCATGCCCAAGGACATCTTTGACAAGGACTACCCCTACCTGCCCCACAGCTCGCTGCTGACCTTCGAGGAAATCACGCGCGTGGCGCGCCAGTTTGTGGCGCATGGTGTGCAGAAGATCCGGCTCACCGGCGGTGAACCCCTGCTGCGCAAGAACCTCGAAATCCTCATTGAACAGCTCGCGGCGCTGCGCACGGTGGAGGGCCAGCCGCTGGACATCACGCTCACCACCAACGGCTCCTTGCTCACACGCAAGGCCCTGGCGCTCAAGGCCGCGGGCCTGCAGCGCGTCACGGTCAGCCTGGATGGGCTGGACGATGCCACCTTCCGCGCCATGAACGACGTGGATTTTCCGGTGGCCGACGTGCTCGATGGCATTGCCGCCGCACAGGCAGCAGGCCTCGGTCCGATCAAGGTCAACATGGTGGTGAAGCGCGGCACGAACGACCAGGAAATCCTGCCGATGGCGCGCCACTTCAAGGGCACGGGCATCGTGCTGCGCTTCATCGAATACATGGACGTGGGCGCCACCAATGGCTGGCGCATGGACGAGGTGCTGCCCAGCGCCGACGTGGTGCGCCGCATCCATGCCGAACTGCCGCTCGTGCAGCTGGACGCCTCAGCCCCCGGGGAAACCGCTGAACGCTGGGGCTATGCCGATGGCTCGGGCGAGATCGGCGTGATCAGCAGCGTGACGCAGGCCTTCTGCAGCGACTGCAACCGCGCCCGCCTCTCCACCGAAGGCCAGCTCTACCTCTGCCTGTTTGCCAGCCAGGGTCACGATTTGCGCCAACTCATCCGTGGCAACGCCACCGACGCCCAGCTGGCCAGCGCCATCGCCGCCATCTGGCAGGGCCGCAGCGACCGCTATTCCGAACTGCGCGCCAGCCTGCCGCCCGACGCCGGTGCGGGCACGCGGCGCGTCGAGATGAGCTACATCGGCGGCTGAGCGCACACACATGATCCAACCGCATCAAATCACGGGCCTCGTGCTCGCCGGTGGCCGGGGCACGCGCATGGGCGGTGTCGACAAGGGCCTGCAGAATTTCAACGGCACGCCGCTGGCGCTGCACGCCCTGCTGCGACTGCAGATGCAGCAAGGCGGTCTGGTGGGCGACCAGATGATCAACGCCAACCGCAACCTGGGTGCTTACGAAGCCTTTGGCATGCCGGTGTGGCCCGACACCCTGAACGATTTCGCGGGGCCGCTGGCCGGTTTCCTGACGGGCCTGGAGCGCTGCGAAACCCCCTACCTGCTCACCGTGCCCTGCGACACGCCACTCTTCCCGCTCGACCTGGCCGAGCGCCTGGCCCAGGCCTTTGAAGACGAGGGCACCGAAATCGCCATGGCCGCCGCCCGCGAAGAAGACGGCCAGCTGCGCCCGCAGCCCGTGTTCTGCCTGCTGCGCCTCGAACTGCTGGAGAGCCTGGTGGTCTTCACGCAGGCCGGGGGCCGCAAGATCGACCGCTGGACGGACCAGCACCGCACGGTGATCGTGCCGTTTGACCGGCCGGACGACGACCCCCAGGCCTTCTTCAACACCAACACGCTGGCCGAGCTGCACGCGCTGGAGCGGCGCTGAGCGCCCGGCCCTGTTTGCCCATGAAAACCATCGAGCAGATCGCGGCCGAATTGCAGGGCTACGACCCTCAGGCCATCAGCGCCGAACGCGTCAACGACTTTCTTGCGCGCCTGGTGGAACCCGTCGGCGAGACCGAAACGCGGCCCGTGTTCGACGCCCTGGGGCGGGTGCTCGCCGCAGACGTGGTCTCGCCCATCAGCGTGCCGCCACACGACAACTCGGCCATGGACGGCTTCGCCTTCGACAGCGCCGCCCTGCGCGCCAACGAACCGTTGAGCTTGCGCGTGGTGGGCACCGCATTTGCGGGCAAGGCCTGGGCGAGCCCGGTGGGCCCGGGCGAGTGCCTGAAGATCATGACCGGCGCCATCATGCCCGCCGGGCTGGACACCGTGGTGCCGCTGGAGTTCGTGAAGACCGAGGGCGATCACATCGTGGTGCCACACGGTGTGGTGAGCTCGGGCGACAACCGCCGCCTGCTGGGCGAAGACCTGATGGCCGGCCAGCCTGCGCTGGCCCGCGGCCAGACACTGGGCCCCGCCGCACTCGGCCTGATCGCCAGCCTCGGACTGCCCGGCGTGCAGGTGTTTCGGCGCATTCGCGTGGCGTATTTCTCCACCGGCGACGAGATCCTGAGCCTGGGCGAGGCCCCGCGCGAAGGCGCCGTGTACGACAGCAACCGCTACACCGTGTTCGGCCTGCTCACGCGCCTGGGAGTGGATGTGATCGACATGGGCGTGGTGCCCGACGAGCCCGCCCGGCTGGAGGCGGCTTTTCGCCAGGCCGCTGCGCAGGCCGACGCCATCATCACCAGCGGTGGCGTGAGCATGGGCGAGGCCGACCACACCAAGGCCATGATGAAGCAGCTGGGCGACGTGGCTTTCTGGCGCGTGGCCATGCGACCCGGGCGCCCCATGGCGGTCGGCCGCATCACCGAAGCGGGCAAGAGCGCCCTGCTCTTTGGCCTGCCCGGCAATCCCGTGGCGGTCATGGTGACCTTCCTCGCGTTCGTTCGCCCTGCCCTGCAGCGCCTCATGGGCGGCACCGCCCGCCCGCCCGTGCTGCTGCAGGCGCGCAGCGCCGAAGCCCTGCGCAAGAAGCCGGGCAGAACCGAGTACCAGCGCGGCATCGTGCAGCGCGAGCCCGATGGTTCGCTCTCGGTGCGCACCACCGGCAACCAGGGTTCGGGCGTGCTGCGTTCGATGGTGGAGGCCAACGGCCTGATCGTGCTGCACCACGGCCAGGGCAGCGTGGCGGTGGGTGACGCGGTGGACGTGATGATGTTCGACGGCGTGGTCTGACCCAGCGGCACACACCCAGAAAAAAGCCACGGCATGCCGTGGCTTTTTTGTGGCCGAGGTGCAGGCCCTACTTGGCGGCCGCCACATCGTGCACCGCTGGGGCAGGCTCTGGCTGGTGCGTCTTCATGCACGAGAGCAGCGTGTACATCGTGGGCACCACGAACAAGGTGAGCAGCGTGCCCAGGCTCATGCCGCCCACGATCACCCAGCCGATCTGCTGGCGGCTTTCCGCCCCGGCCCCCGACGCCAGCGCCAGCGGGATCGCGCCCAGCACCATGGCGCCGGTGGTCATGAGGATGGGGCGCAGCCGCAGCGCAGCGGCCTGCTGGGCGGCGGCCAGTTTGTCCATACCCTGCTCGCGCATCTGGTTGGCAAATTCCACGATCAGGATGCCGTGCTTCGTGATCAGCCCGACCAGCGTGATCAGCCCGATCTGGCTGAACACATTGAGCGTGCCCCCGGTGAACCTGAGCGCCAGCAAGGCGCCCAACATGGACAGCGGCACGCTGAGCATGATGATGAGCGGGTCGACAAAGCTCTCGAACTGCGCCGCCAGCACCAGGAAGATGAACAGCAGCGAGAGCACGAACACAATGGCCAGCGAACCCGACGAGCTGCGGAACTCGCGGCTCTGGCCGTTGAGGTCGGTCGTGTACCCCGGCGGCAGAATCTCGCGCGCCGTCTTGTCCAGAAACTGCAGCGCCTCGCCCAGCGCGTAGTCCGGCGCCAGGTTGGCGGTGATGGAGGCACTGCGGCGCTGGCCGAAGTGGTTGAGCTCGCGCGGCACCACCACCTCGCGCGTCTTGACCAGCGCGGCCAGCGGAATCATGGCGTCGCCACGTCCGCGCACGAAGAGGCGGTCGATGTCGTCGGGCGTGCTGCGGTTGACCGACACCGTCTGCACCACCACGTCGTACTGCTCGCCGTTGCGCTTGTAGCGCGTCACGGTGCGCCCGCCCAGCATGGTCTCCACCGTGCGGGCGATGGCGTCCACGTTCACGCCCATGTCGGCCGCGCGCTCGCGGTCCACGTCCATGCGGATCTCGGGTTTGTTCAGCCGCAGGTCGGTATCGACCTGCACGAACTTGGGGTTCTTCGCCAGCTCGTCCTGGAACTTGCGCACGGTGGCGGAGAGGTTTTCGTAGGAGTCCGAGGTCACGATCACGTAGTTGATCGGCCGCTCGCGAAAGCCTTGCCCCAGCGACGGTGGCGTGATCGCAAAGGCGCTGACGCCCGGCAGCGCCGCCATGCGGGGGCCGAGTTCGCGGGCGATTTCCTGCGTCGTGCGCGTGCGCTCTTCCCACGGTTTGGCCCGAAGAAACACACTGCCCTGCGCCACCGACGGGTTGCCCACGTTGCTGAAGATGGTGTTGAACTCGGGGTATTCCGCGCCCAGGCGTTCGATGGCGTCGGAGTAGCGGCGGGTGTAGCTGAGCGTGGCGCCGTCGGGCCCGTTGATGGACGCCAGGATGACCCCCCGGTCTTCGATGGGCGCGAGTTCCTGCCGCGTGTTTTGCAGCAGCAGCCAGCTGCCGGCCGCGCTGGCGACCATGACGGCCACCACCAGCCAGCGCACCCGCAGGGAAGCGGCCAGCACGCGGCTGTAGCCCCGCGTGATGCCGTTGAGCACACGCTCCATGCCGCGGTCAAAGCGCGAAGGCTTCGGGTTGTGCCGCAGCAGCTTGGAACACATCATGGGCGACAGCGTGAGCGCCACGAAGCCCGAGACCACCACCGCACCGGCCAGCGCCAGCGCGAACTCGGCAAACAGGCGCCCGGTGCGCCCGGGGGTGAACGCCAGTGGCGCGTACACGGCCGCCAGCGTGAGCGTCATGGCGACCACCGCAAAACCGATTTCGCGCGCACCCTTGATGGCGGCATCGAACGGTTTGAGGCCCTCTTCGATGTGGCGGTAGATGTTCTCCAGCACCACGATGGAATCGTCCACCACCAGCCCGATGGCCAACACCAGCGCCAGCAGCGTCAGCGTGTTGATCGAGAAACCAAACAGCGCCATGAGCGCGAAGGCGCCAATCAGGCTCACCGGGATGGTGACCAGCGGAATGATGGACGCGCGCAGCGTGCGCAGAAACACGAAGATCACCAGCGCGACCAGCACCACGGCTTCCGCGATCGTGGTGTACACGGCCTTGATGGAGCGGTCGATGAACACCGAGTTGTCGTTGGCCACCTCCAGCGTCACGCCGGGTGGCAGGTCACTGGTGATCTTGGGCAGCATGGCGCGCACGGCGGCAGACAGCTCCAGCGGGTTGGCCGTGGCCTGGCGGATCACGCCCAGCGCCACGCCTTCGCGGCCATTGAGGCGGATGAACGTGCGCTCATCCTGTGCCGCCTCGGCCACGCGGGCCACATCGCCCAGGCGGACCGTCTGCCCGTTCACGTTGCGCAGCGCAATGTCGGCGAACTGTGCCGGTGTGCGCAGGTCGGTCGCAGCGGTCACGTTGAACTCGCGCAGCGTGCTTTCGATGCGCCCGGCTGGCACCTCGAGGTTGGAGCGGCGCACCGCGTCTTCCACATCCTGCACGGTCAGGCGGTAGGCGGCCAGGCGGTCGGGATCGAGCCAGACGCGCATGGCGTACTTGCGTTCGCCGAACACGCGCACATCGGCGGCGCCCGGCGCGGTTTGCAGCTGCGGCTTGGCCAGCCGGTTGGCGAAATCGCTGAGTTGCAGCGCCGTGTGGGTCTCCGAGATCATGGCCAGGAACACCACCGGCTGCGCATCGGCCTCCACCTTGGCGATCACGGGCTCGTCAATCCCCTGCGGCAGCCGCTGGCGCACACGGCTGACCTTGTCGCGCACATCGGCAGCGGCGGAGTCGGGATCGCGCTCGAGCTTGAAGCGCACAGTGATCTGGCTCTGCTCCGCGCGGCTGATGGAGGTGATCACGTCCACCCCCTCGATGCCGGCCAGCGAGTCTTCGAGGATCTTCGTGACCTGGGACTCGATCACCTCGCTGGAGGCCCCGCCGAAGGTGGTGGTGACCGTGACGGTGGGCTCGTCGATCTTCGGGTACTCGCGCACCGTCAGGCCGTTGAACGACACCAGCCCGACCAGCAGGATCAGCAGCGACAGGACGGTGGCAAACACCGGACGGCGAATCGAGATTTCAGGCAATTGCATGGCGGGAACTCCGGGTGGCGTGCGGGGTGCGGCTCAACCGCCGGTGCGGGTGGGCGCAGCCGGTGCGCCTGGCGCCGGGCGGCTCATGTCGAGCACGCGCACGGCCGTGCCGTCGCGCTGCAGCCGCTGCTGGCCGGCGACCACCACCGTGTCGTCCAGCGCGAGCCCCTTGACGATCTGCACCTCGGCCCCCCGCCGCACGCCCAGCTCCACCTCCACGCGCTGCGACAGCAGCTTGCGCGCATCGCCTTCACCCTGCGCCTGCAGCCTGAACACGAACTGTTTGCCGCCCTGCGGAACCAGCGCCTCTTCGGGCACCACCAGTGCCGCGTCGTCGACGGAGAAGATGGTCAGCACGCGGGCAAACATGCCCGGACGCAACACATTGCCTGGCGTGGGCGGCATCACCGCGCGCACCGAGATCGAGCGACCGTTGGCATCCAGCAGCGGGTCCACGGCCAGCACCTTGGCCTCGAATGTGCGACCAGGCAGCGCATCGAGCTGCACCTGCACCGGCTGCCCCGGCGCCAGGCGCGTCTGGTAGCGCTCAGGCAGGCGAAAGTCCACCGTGAGCACCGAGGTGTCTTCCAGGTTCACCAGACCGTCACCGACCGCCACATATTGGCCGAGGTTGATGCTGCGCAGCCCCAGCGTGCCGGCAAAAGGGGCGGTGATGCGCATGCGCTGCAGGCGCGCATCGGCCAGCGCCACCTGCGCTTCGGCCACCTGCAGGTTGGCCTGGCTCTCGTCCACCACTCGCTGCGCCACGAAGTTTTGCGCCACCAGCTCCTGGTTGCGCTTGAGGTTGGCGCGGGCAATGGACAGTTGGGCCTGTGCCTGGCTGAGCTCGGCGCGCTGCAGCGTGTCGTCCAGCTGCACCAGCAGTTGCCCGGCCTTGACCTGTGCGCCGTCGGCAAAGGCGATGCGGGAAACCCGCGCGCTCACTTCCGGCTTGAGCGTGACGCTCTGCCTTGAACGCAAGGTGCCCACCGCCTGCGCGTCGTCCTGCAGTTTCAGGGTCTTGACGCGGACCACCTCCACACCAGGCGTCCCGCCTCTGCCCGGCGCTGCAGGACCAGCGCCAGGGGCTGCCGTGGTCGCCGTCGTCGAAGGCGCCTTCGCACCGCCCTGCTGAAACCACCACGCAGCGCCGGAGGCCGCACCGATGCCGACAACGGCCACCACCACGTAAAGCGCTTTGTTCGCCATGGATTTCATTGCCCCGGGAAAGGATTTCACGCCCCATGCAGCGGCAAGGGACCGTTTGATGCAACGAAATGTAGCAGTGGACGTTCTTCACCGCGAGGCCGGAGCGGCCTGCCCGAGTGGGCTCAGGGGTGGCTGCGCGTCAGCCCGGCACGCCGCGGTTCGCCAGCGCGTCGGCGCGCTCGTTGCCGGGGTCGCCCGCGTGGCCCTTGACCCAGTGCCACTCGATCTGGTGCACGCCGCCGTGCACCAGCGCATCGAGTCGTTGCCAGAGGTCGGCGTTTTTCACCGGCTGTTTGGCGGCCGTCACCCACCCCTTGCGCTTCCAGCCATGAATCCACTCGGTGATGCCCTTGCGCACGTACTCGCTGTCCAGAAACAGGGACACGCGGCAAGGCCGCTTGAGGGCAGTCAGTGCCTCGATCACCGCCGTGAGTTCCATGCGGTTGTTGGTGGTCTCACGCTCACCGCCCCACAGTTCTTTTTCGAAGCCCTCCGAACGGAGAAACACGCCCCAGCCACCGGGTCCTGGGTTGCCCTTGCAGGCACCGTCGGTGTAGATCACCACATGGTTCAAAAACGAAACTCCTGAAAGAAAAATGGTTCGGTGGCGGCATCAGTGCCGGTTGGCAACCGAGACCGGCGCTGCCGACGTGGCACGCCGTGGTTTCCACGCGGGGCCCAGCAAACGCATGCCGCGCACCCGCTTGACCGCCACCACGAAATACACGGCGCCGAAAATCGGCCACCAGCGCGCACCGGCGCGGTCCAGCCACGCGTAGCGCTGCAGCCAGGCTTCGGTGCGCATCGCAGGGCGGTAGCAGCCAAAGCGGTCCGACTCTACTTCAAAGCTGAGCAGCCTCAGCCAGTCGCGCATGCGCCACGAGCCGATGAAATCCCCCGCTTCGGGCAGATACAGGCTGGAGGCGCCAAACGCCCGAATGCCCAGCCGTCCGCACAGTCGGCCCCGCGCCTGGCGCAGGCCCCACAGGCTGGTGGGATTGAAGCCGGAGATCACCACCCGTCCTTCAGGCACGAGCACCCGCTCGACCTCCCGCAGCACATGGTGTGGATCGGCACTGAGTTCCAACGTGTGGGGCAGCACCACCAGGTCCAGACTGGCGGGCGGAAACGGCAGCGCGGCCGCGTCGGTGATGAGCGCCAAGCGCGGCGCCGGCGCCGCCCCGTGGTGGGCTGGGGTCGGCAGCACTTCCGGCAACGCGAGCCAGCGGTGCGGCATGCGGTTGGCCTGAAGGGCGTCGAGCTCGGGCAGCCCCAGCTGCATCGCGTTGTAGCCAAACAGGTCGGCCACGGCGAGGTCGAACTGCGCCTGCTCCCACGCCAGCAGGTACTGGCCTGGCGCGGTCGCGAACCACTCGGTCAACCCTATAATTTTTTCGCTCATGTGCAGTGGGGGCGGTGCCAGCTCCGAAGGGAAGTCTGCGACACTGCAAACCCCCGGGAAGGCCAGCCCGCACTCTACACGCCCTGCCCCGGAAAACACCCCATGCAACTCATCCCGATCCCCGCCTTCAGCGACAACTACATCTGGGCCCTGCACGATGGCCAACGGGCCCTGGTGGTCGATCCTGGCGAGTCTGAAGGCGTGGCCCGCTGGCTTGAGCAACGGGGCCTGCGCCTGGACACCATCCTCATCACCCACCACCACGCCGACCACACCGGCGGTGTGGCGCAGCTGCGCGAGGCCACCGGTGCGCGCGTGATCGGCCCCGCCTACGAGCCCATGCCCGAGCCGCTGCAGCGCGTGGGTGCCGATGAAAGCGTTGAGGCGCTTGGCCTGCGGTTCGAGGTCATGGAAGTGCCAGGCCACACCGCGGGCCATATTGCCTACTACACACCGGCCATGGACGGCGCGCCGCTGCTGTTCTGCGGTGACACGCTCTTTTCGGGCGGATGCGGTCGCCTGTTCGAAGGCACGCCCGCACAGATGCTGGATTCGCTCACGCGGCTGGCCGCCCTGCCGGCCGACACCCGTGTGTGCTGCACGCACGAGTACACCTTGTCCAACCTGAAGTTCGCACTGGCGGTGGAGCCTGGCAACACCGAGCTCGCCGCTTACAACGCCCGCTGCGAGGCGCAGCGCGCCCAGAACTTTCCCACGCTGCCCAGCTCCATCGGGCTGGAGAAACAGATCAACCCATTTCTGCGCACCGGCGAAGCCGCCGTCGTGCGGTCCGCCCAGGCGCACGCGCCGGGCACCCCCTTCGATGCCGTGTCGGTCTTCGCCACGCTTCGCGAATGGAAAAACGTCTTCCGATGACCCTTGCCTCATCCCCTGCCCGCTCTGTGTCCCTGCTCAGCCGCCGTTGGCTGACCACCGCCCTCACCACCCTGACCCTGCTGGTCACCGGTTGCGCCACCACCGCCCTGCCACCTGACAGCGCCAGCAGCGCACCGACCCCAAGCGCCGGCACCGCCCCCGCGTCGCCTGCCGCGCCGGCGCCCCGCCTGCCGTCCTACCGGCTGCCAAACGACACGCCCCTGAGCACCATCGGCACGGCCGACACCAACCTGCCCGGCGTCGTCACCCTGGCCGCCCCCGCCGACCTGTGGGATCGCATCCGCCGGGGCTTCGCCATGCCCGACCTCGAGGGCGACCTGGTGCGCGACCGCGAGCAGTGGTACGCCACGCGGCCCGACTACATGCAGCGCATGACCGAGCGCTCCAGCCGCTACCTCTTCCACATCGTTGAGGAGATCGAGCGCCGCAACATGCCGATGGAGCTCGCCCTGCTGCCCTTCATCGAAAGCGCATTCAACCCGCAGGCGGTCTCCAGCGCGCGCGCGGCCGGCATGTGGCAGTTCATGCCCGCGACGGGTGAGTCGTTCGATTTGAAGCAGAACGTGTTTCGCGACGACCGGCGCGACGTGCTCGCCTCGACCCGTGCCGCGCTGGACTACCTGCAGCAGCTCTATGGCCGCTTCGGAGACTGGCACCTTGCACTGGCGGCCTACAACTGGGGCCAGGGCAACGTCAACCGCGCCATCACCACCAACCAGCGCCAAGGCAAACCCACCGGCTACACCGACCTGAACATGCCGCTGGAGACGCGCATGTACGTGCCCAAGCTCCAGGCGGTGAAGAACATCATGGCGCGGCCACAGGCCTACAACACCACGCTGCCGCTCATCGGCAACCACCCGTTCTTCGACACCGTGACCCTGCAGCGCGACATGGACGTTGCCCTGATTGCGCGCCTGGCCGAGGTCGACGAAAAAGACTTCCGCGCGCTCAACCCCTCCCTGCGCCAACCGGTGGTGATGGCCGCAGGCACCCCCAACGTGCTGCTGCCCTGGGACAACGCGGTGATTTTCCAGCGCAACCTGCAGCACCACACCGGCCCGCTCGCCAGCTGGACGGCCTGGGTCGTGCCCACCACCATGACCGTGGCGCAAGCCGCCACCCGCGTCGGCATGAGCGAATCCGAATTGCGTTCGGTCAACAACATCCCGCCGCGCATGCAGGTGCGAGCCGGCTCCAGCCTGCTGGTGCACCGCTCCGACAAACGCAGCAGCGACGTGCCCGTGCACGTCGCCGACAACGGGCAGATCAGCTTCCAGCCCGAGGTGGTCCTGCGGCGCACCACCGTCAAGGCGCGCAAGGGCGAAAACCTCACGCGCCTGGCCAACCGCTACGGCGTGAGCCCGGTCAGCGTGGCCGGCTGGAACAAGCTGGCCGTGAACGCAGCCCTCAAGCCCGGCCAGAGCATCACGCTCATGCTGCCCCAGCGCGCGGCGGTGGCCAAGGCAAACGACAACCGCAAAGCGTCCTCGAAGACAACGGTCACCGCCTCACGCAAGGCAGCGCCCAGCGCACGCCAGCCCGTCAAAGCCAAGGCCAAGACCACGAACAGCGCAGGCAAGACGCGCGTGGCCTCCAGCGGCAAGTCCGACAAGAAGAACTGAACGGCGCAGAGACCTCAGGCCCGGAAGCGGGTCTTGGACTTGCGCGCGAAATCGTTGGTGAAGGTCTGCGCCAGGTCCACGCGCTGCAGCGAGCCCGGCTCTTCGAACTGCGCCAGCATGCGGGCCGCCGTGGCCGGCCCGGTCTCGGGCATCAGGCCATCGGCCGTCCAGGCCTCGCGCACGCGGGTGAACGCCGCCAGGTACAGCGCCCGGTCACCTTGGAAATAGCGCTCGGGCACCGCCTTGATGAGGTCGGACGGCCCGGCCGTCTGCAGCCACTTGAGCGCATGCACCATGGCGTCGGCCAGTGCCTGGGTGGCCTTGGGGTACTGCGTGAGAAACGCCGTGGGCACACAGAGGCAGCCGGACGGCATGGGACCGCCAAACACCTCGGTCGTGCCTCGTGTGCTGCGCGTGTCCGCCACCACCCTGAGGGCCCCCATCTGCTCAAGCTGTGTCACGGTCAGGTCGTTGCTGCTGATGGCATCGAGCTCGCCACGGCGAAAAGCCTGCACCGCAGCGGCGGGGTTGCCCAGCGGCACATACTGCACGTCTGACGCGCGCAGGCCGGCCTTGCCAAGCACAAGACTGGCCACGCGCAGCGACGCTGCGCTGTTCGTCATCACGCCCACGCGACGCCCGCGCAGGTCGGCCAGGCTGCGGTAATGCCCCATGGTCTCCAGCGAAACACCCACCACCACCTGGGGCGTGCGGCCCTGCAAGACGAACGACTGGAAGCTGTGACCCCGCGCCTGCAGTGCGATGGTGTTGGCGTACGAGCCCGACAGCACATGTGCCACGCCGCCCTGCACGGCCTGCAGCGACTGCAGCGCATCCGGAAACTCGCGCAACTCCACATCCAGCCCTTCCTGGGCGAAATACCCCAGGCGCTCGGCAATGGTCAGCGGCAGGTAGCAGAAAGACGCGCGGTGATCCACCGCAATCGCCAGCCGGGTGGCCCCGCGCGGTGGCGTGGGCGCACTGGGCACCGTGGCAGAAGCCGGTTGCGCGCGCACAGACGGCATGGCGGCAGCCACAGCGCCCCATGCACAGGCACGACCCCATTGACGGCGACTCCACATGACCCGGTGTTCCTCTCTCGGCGCATTGTTCTGAATGAGCCTTGAGACTAGGGGGCGCCACCGAAAACCGCATCGGGACCAATCCCGAGCGGGTTTGTACCGAGCAACTGCAAGCCGATGTAACAGCGCCGCTGCGCGACGCGTCAGACGAAGAGGATTGCGATGTTCACCAGCAGCGCCGCGGCCCACACCAGGCTGCGCGCGTTGGCCATGTTGGCCACGTACATCATGATGTAGAGCACACGCAGCACCACAAACAGAAACGCCAGCACGTCCACCCGCACCTGCGAGGCGCCGAGCTGGTGCGCAATGATCACGGCACCGATGAAGAGCGGCAGCGCCTCGAAGCTGTTGGCCTGCGCCGCATTGGCGCGGGCGCGCCAGTCGGTCTGGCGGGCCAGCCATTCACGCGGGTGCTGGTTGTCGAGCCCCCCCTCGCGGCGCGGGCGGGTCATCTGGCCCGACTTCGCCAGCCACGCACAGCCGATGGGCAGCAACGCCGCCACCAACACCGCCCAGTACGCCACGGTCAATCCAGCGAGTTTCATCGGACACTTTCCATTCAGTGAGGCGCCGTTCAGCGCCGGTCGACCAGGGCATGGGCGATGGTGCCCAGGTCCACGTATTCGAGCTCGCTGCCCACCGGCACCCCGCGCGCCAGCCGCGTGACCTGCACATCCGTGCGGCCCTTGAGCGCCTGCGCAATCACATGCGCCGTGGTTTCCCCCTCGGCGGTGAAATTGGTCGCCAGGATCACTTCACGCACCGCAGGCTCGCCCTGCTCGGCGGGTGCGCTGATGCGATCGAAAAGCTTCTGCAAACCAATGTCGCGTGGGCCCACACCATCGAGCGGACTCAGCTTGCCCATGAGCACAAAGAACAAGCCCTTGTAGGCACCGGTGCGCTCCATCGCCGCCTGATCGGCTGGGGTTTCCACCACACAGAGCTGGGTACGGTCGCGCCGGGGATCGCGGCAGGTGTGGCACACATCGTCTTCGGTGAAGGTGTGGCACAGGTTGCAGTGCTTCACCGAAGCCGCGGCGTGCTCCAGTGCGCGCGCGATCTGCCGGGCGCCCTCGCGGTCGTGCTGCAGCAGGTGAAACGCCATGCGCTGTGCCGACTTGACCCCCACACCGGGCAAGCGACGCAAGGCCTGAACCAGCAGTTCAAGCGAGTGGTTTTCAGCCATCGGACGGCGTTGGAGCGCGTGCGACGGTGATCAGAACGGGAACTTCATGCCGCCGGGCAGGCCCGGCATGCCAGCGGTGAGCTTGCCCATCTTTTCGGCGGAGGTTTCCTCGGCCTTGCGCACCGCAGCGTTGAACGCGGCGGCCACGAGGTCTTCAAGCATGTCCTTGTCATCGGCCAGCAGGCTGGGGTCGATGGTGACGCGCTTGACGTCGTGCTTGCAGGTCATGAGCACCTTCACCAGGCCCGCACCCGACTCGCCGGTGACTTCGATGAAGGCCAGCTCGTCCTGAGCCTTCTTCAGGTTGTCCTGCATGGCCTGCGCCTGTTTCATGAGGCCGGCGAGTTGTCCTTTGTTGAACATGGTTTTCCTTGGTGTTTCCGAATGAATTGAACGGGATCAGGCCGCGGTGGGCTTGAGCGTGCCGGGCACGATTTTGCCGCCAAAGTCGCGCATCATGGCCTGGACGAACGGGTCGCCCAGGATGTGCGCCTCGGCCTCCTGCTGGCGGCGGGCCGCCTGCGCGGCCAGGCGGCGCGCGGGGGAGTCGGTCACGCTGCCGATTTCCACCGACAGGCGCACGGTGTGTCCGATGGACTGCAGGGCCACCGCCAGGCGATCGCGGGTGTTGCCCTGGTTGAGGGAGCTGCGCTCCACTCGCAGCAGCCAGTCACCCGTGTCGCGCGCCACCAGCTGGGACTGCAGGCCCAGCTCGCGGACCAGTGCGGTGATGGCCTCGGCGCGCACCAGCTGCATCACCGCGTCGAACCAGAAGTCGCCCTCAACGCTGCCACCTGGGGCGGCAGGCAACACGGTCTGCGCGCCATGCGCTTCGCGCGGCTGCGGTTGGTCCATCGGCCCGGGTTCGCCGGCGTCGCGCACCGGAATGGCCATGACGCGCTGGGGCGCCGGAGCGGCCTCTTCCCAGGGCGGACCGTCGTCTTCCGGCCAGGGAGCATCGTCCACTGGTGCGGTGGGTTCGGCACGCGTTGCCTGGCGGGGCGGCACCGCAGCGACCGGCGCCATGGGTGAGGCTGGCGAAGCAGCCGCCGGTACGGCAGGGGGCTGGCGGTCGGTCATGGGCGGGGCCACCACGGGCACCGCGAGCATGGGTCGGGCTGTGGCTGCAGGCGCTGGGGCCGCCGGTGCGGCAGGCGCCTCAGCGGATTTCAGAGTTTTTTTTTCCGTCGCGGTACCGGCCGCTGCAGCGGGCTTGAACGCCATGAGCCGCAGCAGCACCATGGTGAGTGCCGCGTATTCGTCGGGCGCCAGGCCGAGTTCGCCACGGCCATGCAGGCACAGGCTGTAGAGCAGCTGCGTCTCGTCGGCGGGCAGGCTCTGGGCAAGCTGCGCGATCTGCGCCTCGTCCGGGTCTTCCAGGCCGTCGCCCTGGGCGCGGCCCGGCACCGCCTGCAGCACCGCCATGCGTTGCAGCACGCCGGTCATTTCCTCCAGCGTGGACGCGGCGTTCAGCCCGTTCAGACGCAGCGCATCCACCGTGTCCACCACGGTCGCGCCGTCGCCACGCGCCAAGGCATCGATGAGGCGCAGCACATACGACCGGTCCACCGCACCCAGCATCTGGCGCACGGTGGCCTCTTGCAGCTGACCGCCACCAAACGCAATCGCCTGATCGGTCAGCGAGAGTGCATCCCGCATCGAGCCGCGCGCCGCGCGCGAGATCAGGCGCAGCGCCTGCACATCGGCCGGCACCTGCTCGGCCTGCAGCACCTGCTGCAAATGCTCCAGCACGGTCTCGGGCGCCATCGGCCGCAGGTTGAACTGCAGGCAGCGGCTCAGCACCGTCACCGGCACCTTCTGCGGATCCGTCGTGGCCAGCACGAACTTGAGGTACTCCGGCGGCTCCTCCAGCGTCTTCAACATGGCGTTGAACGCCGTGTTGGTCAGCATGTGCACCTCGTCAATCATGAAGACCTTGAAGCGGCCCTGCACCGGTTTGTAGACCGCCTGCTCCAGCAAAGCCTGCACTTCGTCCACGCCGCGGTTGGAAGCTGCATCGAGCTCGGTGTAGTCAACGAAGCGGCCGCTGTCGATATCGGTACAGGCCTGGCACACGCCACACGGCTCGGCGGTGATGCCGCCCTGCCCGTCAGCGCCCAGGCAATTGAGCGACTTGGCCAGGATGCGCGACACGGTCGTTTTGCCCACACCGCGCGTGCCGGTAAACAGGTACGCGTGGTGCAGCCGCTGGGTCGTCAGTGCATTGGACAGCGCCTGCACCACATGGCCCTGCCCCACCATTTCGGTGAAATTGCGCGGGCGGTACTTGCGGGCCAGGACGACATAAGACATGAGGACGATTCTAAGCGGCGGGGGTATGGCAACACGGCCAGCGCCGCAGGGGTGGCATCGCCTACAATGACCCTCGACGGGCCTTCCCGCATGGTGAAGCGGCCAACCGGGTCAGGTGGGGAACCAAGCAGCCCTAACTGTGAATCCAGTGCCGGGGTCAAGGCTCGTCACCTTTTTCCAATCCACCATGTCCGTGCGCCATCCTGCCTCCATCACCAGCTGGCATGCCCACGTGTATTTCGACGCCGAAAGCCGGGACGCTGCCTGGGCCCTGCGCGAGGTCATCACGGCCGAGCTGGGTGGGCGCATCGAGATGGGGCGCTTCCATGAAAAGCCGGTGGGCCCGCATCCCGCCTGGACGTACCAGCTCGCTTTCGATGCCGGCGAATTTGCCTATGTGGTGAGCTGGCTCTCGCTCAACCACGGTGCGCTGGATGTGTTCATCCACCCCAACACGGGCGATGAGCTCAGCGACCACCGCGACAGTGCACTGTGGCTGGGTCGCTCTTACACGCTCGACCTGAACGCGCTCGGCTGAGAAGCCAGCCAGCGGCGGGTGCCGTGGGCCGCTGCCACACCACTGGCCAGGCAGGCGGTGAGCAGATAGCCCCCCGTGGGCGCTTCCCAGTCCAGCATCTCGCCTGCAATGAAAAGGCCGGGGCGGCGTTTCACCATCAAACCTTCGTCCAGGCTCTCCCAGCGCACGCCGCCAGCCGTGCTGATGGCTTCGTCAATCGGTCTGGCCGCCACCAGCGTGATGGGCAAGGCCTTGATGGCTGCGGCCAGGCGCACGGGGTCGTGCAGCGTGGCCTTGTCCAGACGTTCGTTGACGATGGCCATGCGGATGCCGTCGAGCCCCAGGCGGCTCTTGAGGTGGCTGGAGAGGCTGCGCGAGCCGCGGGGATGGGCCACATCGGCCAGCACGCGTGCGGCGCTGCGGTCGGGCAGCAAGTCCAACTCGAAGGTGGCTTTGCCGTGGCGCGCAATTTCGTCGCGCAGCAAGGCCGACACCGCGTAGATCAAGCTGCCTTCGACACCAGTGGCGGTGGCCACGAACTCGCCCTTGCGCCCAAAGGTGTGGCCCAGGCTGTCGGTGGCGCGAACGGCCACCGACTTGAAAGGCTGCCCCGCAAATCGCTCCTGAAAGAACGGGCTCCAGCCGCCATCCACATCAAAGCCGCAGTTGCTGGGCTGCAGCGGCGCCACGTCGATGCCTTCGGCTTGCAGCTTCGGCACCCACGCGCCATCAGATCCCAGGCGTGACCAGCTCACGCCGCCGAGAGCGAGCACGGTGGCGCGGGCGCGCACCTGCGACACGCCCTGGGGCGTCTCGAACGTCAAGGCATCGCCACGCCAGCCCATCCAGCGGTGGCGCATGTGAAAGCTCACCGGCACGCCCGAGCCCTCGGGGTGGCGCAGCCGATGCAACCACGCGCGCAGCAAGGGCGCGGCTTTCATGTCGGTGGGAAACACACGCTGCGAGCTGCCGACGAAGGTGTCGATGCCCAAGCCAGCGGCCCAGTCGCGAACGGCCTGTGGGCCAAAGGTGTCCAGCATCGGGCGCAAGCGCTCGGCCTGCGTGCCGTAGCGGGCCACGAATGCGGGCAGTGGCTCTGCATGGGTCAGGTTCATGCCGCCCTTGCCGGCCAGCAGAAATTTGCGTCCCACCGAGGGCATGGCGTCGAAAAGATGCACGGCCAGGCCAGCGCGGCTCAGCACTTCGGCGGCCATGAGGCCAGCGGGGCCGCCGCCAATGACGGCCACGTCAGAGGCCATGGAAGAGATGTCGGTCATGAGGGCGACTCGACCAGCTCGATGAGCCGGCCCTGTGCATTGATGAAGGCCAGCCTCACGGGCTCGCCGGGGCGCGCCTGGGCCATGGCCTCGCGATAGCCCTGCATCTGGGCGAGCAGCGCGGGCTGGCGCTCGGGGTGTGCGGCGCTTTTGTAGTCCAGCACCCACCACTCGCCGCTCTGGCGGCGGCGCACGAGGCGGTCGAGCCGCAGCAACTCGCCCTGGTGGAACAGCTCGACCTCGTTGCCCCAGTGGTTCAGCACAGAAGCATCCCAGGCCCACGCAGCTTCACCGGCCACGATGCGCCGTGCCATGGCCAGGGCTTCACGCGCCTGCGCAGCGTCCAGCGCAAATTCACGGGCCACAGCCTGCAGGTGTTCCGCAGTCCATTCGAAAGCTTGCGCCTGCGTGGGATACCACTGCAGCAAGCGGTGCAATGCCAGGCCGATGCGCGTAATGGCGTCGGCTTCCAGCGTGGCGTCCATACCGACAACCCCTGGCAGGCACTCGGGCGCCACGGCGGGCAGGCTGGGCAGGGTGAACGCATCGGCGTGCCGAACGGTGACGCCCGCCACGTCGTGCGCCGGCTCGGGGGCATCGACCCCGGTGGCCAGCGGCTGCAGGCGTTCGTACCAGGTTGTGGCGCTGCGCTGATGCGGCTCGAAGCTGGAGATCACCAGCCGACGCTCGGCGCGGGTGAGAGCCACATAAAGGGCATTGAGCTCTTCGAGCGACCGCGCCTGCTGCTCCTGCGCCAGCACGTCGACCGCGCAGGCCGGTGGCGATTTCTCGCTCGCCAGAAACACGAAACGGCGCGGCAACGGCGCTTCGCCCGGCCAGTCCACCAGCACACCCATGCTCTCGGGCCTGGAGGCGCCGGTATCGGTGTCGAGCATCAGCACGGTGTGGGCTTCAAGCCCCTTGGCGCCGTGAATGGTGAGCAGCCGGATGGCGCCTGGCGTCTGTACGGGGGTGGCCTTGATGCCACCGGCCCGCAGGGCGCGCACAAACCGGTAAGGCGTGAGGAAACGCCCGCCGTCTTGAGCGAGCGATTGCGTGAGCAGATCGCGCAGCTGAGCCAGCACGGCGCCGCGCTGGCTGGCCGGAACCGCCTGGGCATACCGCGCCAGCACGTCGCCATGGTCGTAGATGGCCGAGAGTGCATCGTGCGGCGGCAGGTTGAGCAGCCATTGGCGATAAAGGGCGAGGCGCTGCGCCGTGTCGCGCCACCGATGGGCTTGCGCGGACGACTGGGTGGAGGCAGCCAGTGCCTCGTCCGATGCATCGGCCAGGCCCTGCAGCACGTCCCACCACGACGGCCTCAACGGCGCGGTGGTACCGCCCTCGCCTTTGGGTGGCGTCGCGCGCAGGCGCAGACGGGCCAGCTGGGCCAGGTCGTCATCGCTCCATGCCCACAGCGGCGACTTGAGGGCACGGGCGAGGCTCAGGTCGTGGCGGGTGGACACCAGCGCGTCGAGCAGCGCCACCATGTCCTGCACCGCAGGCGCTTCGCCGAGTTCCAGCTTTTCGGGCTGCTCGCTGGCGATGCCGCGCTCGCGCAAGGCCTCGTGCATCCAGGCCAGACGTTCGCGGCGGCGCGCCAGCACCATGATGTCTTGTGGCCGCACGCGCCCATCGGCGATCTCGGCGGCCACCCAGTCGGCCGCCTGCCGCGCCTCCAGCGCGGACATGCTGTCTTCAGGCAACACGCGTGGCGTGGTCAGGCTGTCGCGCCACACCAGACCGTCAGCGCCTGCGGCAGCGGGTTCGCGCAGGCTGCGCGGCAGCCGGGGCAGGCGGAGCACGTCACCAGCGGCTGTGCTCTCGGTGGTGTGGGCGCGGTAGTCGCTGCTGTACTCACCGGCCTGCACGGCCTCGCCCATGGCAGCGTTGAGCGCGTCCACCACCGCAGGCGCGCAACGGCGGGTGTGATCGCAACTGAGCAGTGCACCGGCCAGGCCCTCCACCACAAACGCCTGCGCGGCCTTGAACACCTGGGGCTCGGCGCGGCGAAAACGGTAGATGGACTGCTTGGGGTCACCCACGAGAAACACGCAGGGAGCCTCCCCGGGGCCAGCGCCGGCGTAGGCCGACAGCCAGCCGTACAGCGCCTGCCACTGCAGCGGGTTGGTGTCCTGGAACTCATCAATGAGCACATGGCGCAGCCGCGCATCAAGCCGCTGCTGCAACCAGCCCGACAGTTCCGCGTCGCCCAGCAGGCGGCGCGCGGCGCCCTCCACGTCGTTCATGTCGACCCAGCCGCGTTCACGCTTGAAGGCCGCGAAACTGGCGAGCAGCACGCGAGCAAGCCGCGACATGCGCTGGTGATGGCTCCAGGCCTTGTGCTGGCGCACGGCACCACACAGCTCGATGAGCTCGGCCTCGGCGGCTTGCGCCGCCTCGTACTTGGCCAGGCGGCTGTTCAGCCGATCTTCATCCGCCACCAGAAACGCCTTGCGCAGCATCGCCAGGCGCCGCGCCATGAAGGCGGGCTCGTCGGGCAGTTCGAAGGCGTCAATCACCTTCGCCGCGCTGTCCTTGGGCGTCTTGTTGGCCTCGACCCCGAGCGCCTGTGCCCTTGCCTGCCACCGGCTGCGCGCCAGGGGCTCCAGCAGTGCGAGCTCTGGTAACGCGAGATCTCCCAATGCGGGGTAGCGCTCGGCAAACGGCTCCACCGAAGCCCCCACCACGCCGACCGCATCGGCCAGCGCGAATTCCACCCGCTTTTGCAACGCCTTCTTGAGCGCTTCCAGGGTCTGGTGGCGGCCATGCACCGCCACACTGTCCATGAAGTCCTGCCGAGCCGCAGGGTCGCGCGCCAACGCCGCATAAAAACGCGGCCAGACTTGCGCGATCGCCTGCGCATCGTCTTCAAGCAGTTCGTACTGCACCGGCAGCTGCAACTCCTGCAGCACCGACAAAGGCGCGCCGCGCAGCAGCGCGGCAAACC
>NZ_JAHVAB010000080.1 GCF_019264445.1 Hydrogenophaga sp. | reverse complement strand
TACCAACAGACCGAGTACCCATGAGGTCATCGGCGGTCAGGGGTATGGCGCAGCGGCATAAAGGAGGAGGGGTGGGCGAAGCCCGCCCCGGGGGACAGCCGCGGAGCCGTGCCCCGAGGCCGCCGATGACCGGACTCGCCGGAGAAAACCCAGACAGACGAAATCACCCAGAGGGCGCCTATACCCTCCAGGGGTACCATTCGCCCATGACCCGGGACAACCGCCTTCCACGTGACGCGCAGAGCATTCTGGAGCTCGCCGCGCGCTCGATGTTCGAGCTCTTCGCCAATGCCAGCGAAGGCATGATGCTGGTGGACCGCGACTCGCGCGTCGTCTGGATCAACGACCAATACCGCCGCTTCCTGCCCGCACTCGGCTTCGAGCGCGAGGAAGACTTTGTGGGCCACCCCGTCTCCCGTGTCGTGCAGAACACGCAGATGCACCAGGTGCTGGCCACCGGCAAACCCATCCTCATCGACCTGCTCACCAACCGCGCCGGCACCTTCGTGGTGAGCCGCATTCCGCTGCGCGACGACGCGGGCGAAGTCATCGGCGTGCTGGGCATCGTGCTGTTTGACCACCCCGAGACCACGCTGCAGCCCCTCATCAGCAAGTTCGCCCGCCTCGAACAGGACTTGAGCGAAGCCCGCCGCGAACTCGCCAGCCAGCGCCGCACCAAGTACACCTTTGCCAGCTTCGTGGGCAGCAGCGCGGCGGCGCTGGAGGTCAAGCGCCAGGCGCGCCGTGCGGCGCAATCGGCCAGCCCGGTGCTGCTGCTGGGTGAAACCGGCACCGGCAAGGAGCTGCTGGCGCACGCCATCCATGCGGCCTCGCCGCGCGCGGGGCGTCCGTTTGTGAGCGTGAACATGGCGGCGGTGCCCGACACGCTGCTGGAGGCCGAGTTCTTCGGCGTCGCGCCCGGCGCATTCACCGGCGCAGACAAGAAGGGGCGCGACGGCAAGTTCAAACTCGCCGATGGCGGCACCCTGTTTCTCGACGAGCTGGGCGACATGCCGATGTCGGTGCAGGTCAAGCTCCTGCGCGCCCTGCAGGAAGGCGAGATCGAGCCGCTGGGTTCGAACAAGCTGGTGCGTTTTGACGTGCGCGTGGTCGCGGCCACCTCGCGCGACCTGCAGCAGATGGTGCGCGACGGCACCTTTCGCGAAGACCTTTACTACCGCCTGAACGTGCTGCCCATTCGCGTGCCCCCGCTGCGCGAGCGGCAGGACGACATTGCGCTGCTGATCGAAGCCCTGTGCGAAGACATCGCCGCGCGCGGCGGCGGCGCACAGCTGGAGCTCACCGCCGATGCCCAGGCGCTGCTGGCCGCGCAGCCCTGGCGCGGCAACATCCGCGAGCTGCGCAACGTGCTTGAACAGCTGGCGCTGCGCAGCGACACGCACCACATCGAAGGTGCGCAGGTGGGCGCGGTGCTGCAGGAGGCGGGCCTGCCGGCGCTGGCACCTGCGGTGTTGAAGGGCGCTGCGACGCGCGCGGCCTCGCAGGCAGGCGATGTGCGGCCGTTGCCTGAGCAGATTGCCGAGCTGGAACAGCGCGCCATTCGCGACGCGCTGGCACGCACCGGGGGCAACCGCACCGCGGCAGCGCGGCTGCTGGGCATTTCGCGCGCGAGCCTGTACGACCGCCTGGCCGCGTGGGGAGAGGCGTCTGACATCCAGACGATTGCCTGAAATTCAGACGGTTGAGCGCGTGGGGATTGTCTGAATTTCAGACGACTTGTTGAGACTTGCTGAGCAAAGTCGTTTGAAATCAAAGGCCTGGCGTGCTGGCACGAAGCCTGCAATGCAGGGGTACGGCGCACAGCGCTGTGATCCTTCCAACCAGGAGACAAGACATGACTCACACCACCCGCCGTCTGGCGGTCATCGCGCTCGCCTGCACCGCTGCGCTGGGCACCACGCTCGCCCAGGCCCAGGCCAACAAGAACGAGATCCGCATCGCCCACATCCACAGCAAGACCGGTCCGCTGGAGGCCTATGCCAAGCAGACGCAGGCCGGCCTGATGATGGGCCTGAGCTATGCCACCGGCGGCACCATGATGGTGGCCGGCAAGAAGATCGTGGTGATCGAGAAAGACGACCAGGGCAAGCCCGACGTGGGCAAGAGCCTGCTGGCCGCAGCCTATGCCGACGACAAGGTCGACCTCGCCATTGGCCCGACCGCCTCGCCAGTGGCGCTGGCCATGCTGCCCGTGGCCGAGGAATACAAGAAGATCCTGCTGGTGGAGCCCGCCGTGGCCGACTCCATCACCGGCGACAAGTGGAACAAGTACATCTTCCGCACCGGCCGCAACAGCAGCCAGGACGCCGCCGCCAACGCCGTGGCGCTGGACCAGCCGGGCAACGTGATCGCCATGCTGGCCAACGACAACGCCTTTGGCCGCGACGGCGTGAAGGCCTCCAAGGACTTCATCAAGAAGGCCAAGATCGTTCACGAGGAATACCTGCCTGTGGGCACGACGGACTTCACCGCCGGCCTGCTGCGCATCGTCGACAAGCTCAAGGACCAGCCCGGCACCAAGTACATCTCGGTGGGCTGGTCGGGCGCGCCCACGCCGTTCTCCAAGATCGCCGAGATGGATCTGGAAAAGCGCTACGGCATCAAGCTGGCCACGGGTGGCAACATCCTGCCGGCCATGGTGGCCTACAAGCAGTTCCCCGGTATGGAAGGCGCGCTGTACTACTACTTCGGCATCCCGAAGAACCCGGTGAACGACGCCATGGTGGCCGAGCACTACAAGCAGTTCAAGACGCCGCCGGACTTCTTCACGGCGGGCGGTTTCTCGGCCGCGATGGCGGTGGTGACGGCGCTGAAGAAAACCAACGGCGACACCAAGACCGACACGCTCATCAAGACCATGGAAGGCATGAGCTTTGACACGCCCAAGGGCAAGATGACCTTCCGCGCGGAAGACCACCAGGCGATGCAGAGCATGTACCACTTCAAGATCAAGGTGGACCCGGCGTTTGCCTGGGGCGTGCCGGAGCTGGTGCGGGAGATCAAGCCGGAAGACCTGCCGATTCCCATTCGGAACAAGCGCTGAGCGCTTGACCCCCTGCGCCGCTGACGCGGCTTCCCCCTTGAAAGGGGGACAACGCGTGCGGCCCGGCGAAGCCGGTTCCGCCGCGTTTCTGGACGTCGCCGCACGTGCGGCGACAGTCTCCACCGTTCTCTCAGTTCCACCTCCATGCTTGAAACCCAAGACCTCACGGTCCGCTTCGGCGGGCACGTGGCGGTGAGTGCTGTCTCCTGTGCGTTTGCGCCGGGCACGCTCACGGCCATCGTCGGCCCCAACGGCGCGGGCAAGACGACCTACTTCAACCTCATCTCCGGGCAGATCAAGGCCAGCGCAGGCCGTGTGTTGCTGGGCGGGCAGGACATCTCGTCGCTGGGGGCGCCGGCGCGGGCGCAGGCCGGGCTGGGCCGCGCGTTCCAGCTCACCAACCTGTTTCCCAACCTCACGGTGCAGGAAAACGTGCGGCTGGCGGTGCAGGCCAAGGCGCGCGCCGGGCTGAACCTCTGGCGCATCTGGAGCGACCGGCGCGACCTGCTGCAACGCGCCGACGAGGTGCTGGACACGGTGGCGCTGGCCGACAAGCGCGATGCGCTCGCCTCCAGCCTGCCGCACGGCGACCAGCGCAAGCTTGAGGTGGGCATCCTGATGGCGCTGGAGCCACAGGTGTTCATGTTCGACGAGCCCACCGCCGGCATGAGCGTGGACGAGGTGCCGGTGATCCTCAACCTCATCCGCAAGCTCAAGGAAGACAAGACCAAGACCATCCTGCTGGTGGAACACAAGATGGACGTGGTGCGCGAGCTGTCGGACCGCATCATCGTGCTGCACAACGGCGAGCTGGTGGCCGATGGCGAACCCGCCACCGTGATCGCCTCGCCCGTGGTGCAGCAGGCGTACCTCGGCATCAACCCGACCGAAGAGGAGGTCGCATGAGCGAACCCTTGCTGACGCTGAACCAGGTGCACACCCACATCGGCGCGTACCACATCCTCCACGGCGTGGACCTCGTGGTGCCCGCCAACCAGCTCACCATGCTGCTCGGCCGCAACGGCGCCGGCAAGACGACCACGCTGCGCACCATCATGGGCTTGTGGCACGCCAGCCAGGGCTCGGTGACGCTCGACGGGCAGGACATCACACAGCGCCAGACGCCCGACATTGCGCAGAGCGGCGTGGCCTATGTGCCCGAGAGCATGGGCATCTTCTCGGACCTCAGCGTCAAGGAGAACATGCTGCTGGCCGCGCGCGGCGCGCGCACGCTGGACGACATCGACACCACGCGGCTCGAATGGATCTTTGGCCTGTTCCCGGCCATGAAGAAGTTCTGGCTGCACGCGGCCGGCAAGCTCAGCGGCGGGCAGAAGCAGATGCTCGCGGTCTCGCGCGCCATCATCGAGCCGCGCAAGCTGCTGCTGATCGACGAGCCCAGCAAGGGCCTGGCGCCCGCGATCATCCAGAACATGATCGCGGCCTTTCGCGAACTCAAGGCTGCGCAGACCACCATCCTGCTGGTGGAACAGAACTTCAACTTTGCGCGCCAGCTCGGCGACACGGTGGCCGTGATGGACGACGGCCGCGTGGTGCACAGCGGCTCGATGGCCGAGCTCGCCGCCGATGAATCGCTGCAATCGAAATTGCTCGGCTTGTCTCTTGGAGCACATCAATGATGAAACTCAAAGCCGACTTCGACTGGAAGCCGCTGGCGCTCGTGCCAGCACTCGCGCTGCTCGCACTGCCCGCCGTGGGCAGCCCCTCCACCTGGCTCACGCTCACCGTGGCGGGCCTGGCCATGGGCATGATCGTGTTCATCATTGCCTCAGGCCTCACGCTAGTGTTTGGCCTCATGGACGTGCTGAACTTTGGCCACGGCGTGTTCATTGCGCTCGGTGCCTTCGTGGCCACCACCGTGCTGGCCAGCATGGGCGGCTACACCACCGCGGACAGCCTGTGGCTCAACCTCATGGCGCTGCTGCCGGCCATGCTGGTGGCCATGGCGGTGGCCGGTGCGCTGGGCTGGGTGTTTGAGCGCCTGATCATCCGCCCGGTGTACGGCATGCACCTGAAGCAGATCCTCATCACCATGGGCGGCATGATCATTGGCGAGGAAATGATCAAGGTCATCTGGGGGCCGGAGCAGATTGCGCTGCCCTTGCCCGAGAGCCTGCGCGGTTCGTTCATCCTGGGCGAGGCCGCGGTGGAGAAATACCGCCTGCTGGCCGTGCTGGTGGGGCTGGCCGTGTTTGCCGCGATGGTCTGGACGCTCAACCGCACCAAGGTCGGCCTGCTGGTGCGCGCCGGCGTGCAGGACCGCGAGATGGTCGAGTCGCTGGGCTACCGCATCCGCCAGCTGTTCATTGGCGTGTTCGTGGTGGGCAGCGCGCTGGCTGGCCTGGGCGGTGTGATGTGGGGGCTGTACCAGCAGACCGTGCTGCCGCAGATGGGCGCGCAGGTCAACGTGCTGATCTTCATCGTCATCATCATTGGCGGCCTGGGGTCCACCACCGGCGCGCTGATTGGCGCGCTGCTGGTCGGCCTCATGGCGAACTACACCGGCTTCCTCGCACCGAAGGTCGCGCTGTTTTCCAACATCGCGCTCATGGTCGCGATTTTGTTGTGGCGTCCGCAGGGCGTGTACCCCGTCACCAACCGCTGAAGGAGCCGCATCATGTTGTCCCGACTCCTCTCCAACGACCTGCCACGCAGCCGCTGGCTCACGGCCCTGCTGGTGGTGCTGTTCATCGGCCTGCTGCTGGCGCCGTTCCTGTTCCCGGGTGTCAAGGCGCTCAACGTCGCGGCCAAGGTGCTGATCTTCGTGGCGCTGGTGGCCAGCTTCGACCTGCTGCTGGGCTACACCGGCATCGTGAGCTTTGCGCACACCATGTTCTTCGGCATCGGTGCCTACGGCGTGGCCATCGCGCTCAACGCGGCAGGCACGCCCTCGTGGGCCGCGATTGCGGTGGGCGTGTTCGGCGCGCTTGCGATCTCGCTGGTGCTCTCGCTGCTCATCGGGCTGTTCTCGCTGCGCGTGAAGGCGATCTTCTTCGCCATGATCACGCTGGCGGTGGCCTCGGCGTTTCTCACGCTGGCCTCGCAGCTCTCGGACATCACGGGCGGTGAAGACGGCCTCACGTTCCGCGTGCCCGAACTGCTCTCGCCGGGCTTCACGCTGACCGAAGAACCGCTGGTCACGCCGCTGGGCGAAGTGGACCTGAATGGCCGGCTGATCACCTACTACCTGATCTTCCTTGCGGTGACGGCCATCTTCCTCACCATCCTGCGCATCGTGAATTCGCCCTTTGGCCGCGTGCTGCAGGCGATCCGCGAGAACGACTTCCGCGCCGAGGCGCTGGGCTACCGCACGGTGGTGTACCGCACGCTGTCCAACGTGCTCTCGGCGTCGTTTGCCACGCTCGCGGGTTGCCTGCTCGCGCTCTGGCTGCGCTACAACGGGCCGGACACCTCGCTGTCCTTCGAGATCATGCTGGACATCCTGCTCATCGTCGTCATTGGCGGCATGGGCACGCTGTATGGCGCGTTCATCGGCAGCGTGCTCTTCGTGGTGGCGCAGAGCTATCTGCAGGACCTGCTGCGCATGGCCGGCAACGCCACCGAAGGCCTGCCGCTGCTGCCCGCGCTGCTCACGCCCGACCGCTGGCTGCTCTGGCTGGGCGTGCTGTTCGTGCTTTCGGTCTATTACTTCCCCACCGGCATCGTTGGAAAGCTCAGGGAGCGCGCCACGGCGGCCCGCATGAAAGGCCAGCCATGAACGCCACCCCACTGGAGGCCGCCGCCCACGCGGTGACACCGCGCTCGCGCTACCTGCGTTGCGAGGGCCGTGAAATCCACTTCATGGACTGGGTGCCCCACGCGCCCAACGGGCAGACGGTGGTGGCGTGGCACGGGCTGGCGCGCACCGGGCGCGACATGGACCCGCTCGCCGAGCACCTGTGTGCGCTGGGCTGGCGCGTGATCTGCCCCGACACCATCGGCCGCGGCCTCTCGCAATGGAGCCCGACGCCCGAGGCCGAGTACTGCCTCGACTTCTACAGCCGCATCGCCGCCTCGCTGGTGGACCAGCTCGCCCTCAAGCGCTTTCACTGGGTGGGCACCTCCATGGGCGGCGCCATCGGCATGGTGAGCGCCGCAGGCCGGCTGCACGGTCGCATCGAGCGGCTGGTGCTCAACGATATCGGCCCGCAACTGGCCGAGGCCGCCGTGCAGCGCATCCGCAGCTACGCGGGCAGCCCGCCCGGCTTCGACACCGTGAGCGAGCTGGAGCAGTACTTCCGCACCGTCTACAAGCCCTACGGCCAGATCAGCGACGCGCAGTGGCGCCTGTTCACCGAAAGCTCCACCCGCCGCCTGCCCGATGGCCGCGTGACGCCGCACTACGACCCGGCCATGGTGGGGCAATTCACCCACCACCCGCAGGACTACGACCTGTGGCCCACCTACGACCGCATCGACGTGCCCGTGCTGTGCCTGCGCGGCGCCGACTCCGACCTGCTGCTGGCCGACACCGCCGAAGCCATGCGCGACCGCGGGCCGCGCGCACTCGTGGTCACCATCGCCGGCTGCGGCCACGCGCCGGCCCTGAACGTGCCCGAACAGCTGGAGCTGGTACAGCGGTTTCTGGCGGGGCACTGAGCGGGGGCGGGCTCGGCACGGCCGGTCGTGTTGAG
This sequence comes from Hydrogenophaga sp., assembly GCF_019264445.1. Lineage (GTDB taxonomy): Bacteria > Pseudomonadota > Gammaproteobacteria > Burkholderiales > Burkholderiaceae_C > Hydrogenophaga. Next base: position 9,193 of record NZ_JAHVAB010000080.1, on the reverse strand, counting down.
CGCATCGCACCTGCGCCGGCACAATGGCCCATCTTTGGTCGTTGGAGCTCCCATGAGGAACCCAGGTGCGGTGCGGTGGCGAAGGGCTGGTTTGACTGCCGTGCTGTGCGGGTTGGCGTGGCTTGCGGGTTGTGCGCAACCGCTCCAGGTATCCACCGACACCCTGGGCATGGTCTTCGTGCGCGTGCCGGCGGGCGAGTTCCTGATGGGCAACGACGAGTCGCCCGAGGCGCTGGCGAAGGCCTATCCCGGCATGGAGCGCTCGCGTCTGGAAGGTTTGTCCGACGAAGCGCCGGTGCACCGCGTGCGCATCACGCGGGCCTTCGAGATGGGCCAGCACGAGGTCACGGTGGGGCAGTTCCGGGCGTTCCTCCAGCGCTCGGGCCACGTGCCTGAATCGGTGGCGGATGGCACCGGTGGCTATGGCTACAACCCCGCCTACAACCCCGCGAAGAGCCGCCGGGGCGACGCGTTTGAAGGCCGCTTGCCCAGGTACTCGTGGGAGAACCCGGGCTTTGCGCAGGGCGACGACCACCCGGTGGTCAACGTCACCTGGAACGACGCGGTGGCGCTGGCGCGCTGGCTCTCCGAGCAGGAGGGCCGCCGCTACCGGTTGCCCACGGAAGCGGAGTGGGAGTACGCGTGCCGGGCCGGTGGCAGCGGCCGTTACCAGCATGGCAACGACCCGGCTGGCCTGATCGGTGTGGGCAACACCTTTGACCAGGACGCGGCAGTGAACTGGCCCACCTGGCGCGACCGCGCGTTGCCCGGGCGCGATGGCCATGCGTTCACCGCACCCGTGGGCAGCTTCACGCCCAATGCCTTTGGCCTGCACGACATGCACGGCAACGTGTGGGAGTGGGTGTCGGACTGGTACGGCGAAGACACCTACGCGCGGTCCCCGGTGGACGATCCGGTGGGGCCTGACGATGGCGACAACAAGGTGCGCCGGGGCGGCTCCTGGCACACCTGGCCGCTCTATTCGCGTTGCGCGTACCGCAACTGGAACTCGATGCAGACGCGCTACACGCTGGTGGGCATTCGCCTGGTGCGCGAGCTGCCCCGCTGACCACGGATGCGGGACTGTCCTACACGGGCGGTGCTGCAGCGGCGTTAACTTAGGGGCTTGCCCATCAGGAGAACCCCCATGGTCCAGAGAACCCGCCGCGCTGAACAGCCTTCCACGCCCGCCGCCATCAAGCCGGCGCGAAAGACCCGCAAACCCCAAGAGCGACCCGGCGTTCCCGGTGAGCACTGGTGGGTGTTGGGTGCGGGCATCGCCGCCTGGGCGCTCACGCGAAAGAGCCCGTCGTTCCTGCTGCGCTCTGCGGGTTTGCTGGCGGGCTCTGCGCTGGTGGGCCGGGCGGCGAGTGGCCGCGACGGCCTGAGCAAGGTGCTGCGTGTCACGCCGCTGGGCGGGCGCGTCAAGTAAGCGCGGGTCTTTGAAGCGCTGGCCGATGGGCCGTCTTCAGCAAGCCGGACACCGTGTCCGGCACTGGGCGCTGAACACGCCGGGTGTGCGCGTGCTCGTGCTGGCGGTTCGCAACTACATCCTGCACCAGAGCGCCAACCAGGCGGGGAGCCTGGCGTTTTCGTCGGTGCTGGCCATGTTTCCGCTGCTCATCCTGCTCTCCGCCTCGGCGGGTTACATCGGCAAGCCCGGCGATGCCGCCCAGCTCGTGAGCCGCGTGCTGGAGTACGCCCCGCAGCTGGTGCGCGAGGCGATGCAGCCCGTGATCGCGCAGGTGCTGTCGCAGCGCAACCAGGCGCTGCTGGCCATTGGCGTGGTGGTCACGCTGTGGACGGCGTCTTCCGGCCTGCAGGCCATTCGCTCGGCGCTGAACCGCGCCTATGGCATCGAGCGCGGCCTGGCTTTCTGGAAGGCGCGCATCAAGGTCACGCTGTTCACGGTGGTGGTGGGCGCGACGACGCTGGCGGCCTTCAGCTCGGTGGTGATCCTTCCCTACGTGTGGCAGCTGCTCGCGGAGAACGTGGGTGGTGGCGCGGACGCGCACTGGATGCGCCACACGGTGCGCTACGCGCTGGCGTATCTGGTGCTGGTGGCGCTGTATGCGCTGATGTACGGCTGGCTGCCCGACATCCGCCAGCGCATTGCCACCGTGCTGCCCGGCGCCCTGGTGGGGGCGGCGCTGTGGGTGGGCGCTGCGGCCAGCCTGTCGTACACCTTGCGCACCGCGGGCAAGCTGGCGCTGCTCTACGGGAGCTTTGCGGGCGTGGTGGCCACGCTGGTGTTTCTCTACATCAGCGCCACCACGCTGATCTTCGGGGCCGAGATCAACGGCGTGCTGCGCGGCGATCGCGATGATGCTCAGGCCAGCGGCAGCACGAGGCTGGCGCGCAGCCCACGGCCGTGATCCGCGCTCTCCAGCTGGAGCTCTGAGCCCAGCAGCTGCGCATAACGCGCCACGATGGACAGGCCCAGGCCCGCGCCCTGGCCGAGCTGGATGGCGTCGCGTCCCTGCGTCCAGCGCTGCATGAGATCGCGGCGCGCGGCGTCGGGGATGCCGGGGCCGTCGTCCACCACCGCGAGCATGCAGGTGCGTGCGTCGGCGTGCGCCGTCAGTTCGACGGTGAGCGTGGGGCCGCCGTAGCGCAGGGCGTTGTCGATGAGGTTGTCCAGAATGCCTTCGATGAGCGCCGTGTCGGCCAGGACGTGCACGTCCTGCGCGCCTTCGTCCAGCCCGCGCGCGCCCAGGTCGACGCCGCGCGCATCGGCTTTGTCCAGGTGTCGCAGCACCGCCTGGCCCACCAGTGGTGCCAGCGCCAGCCGTTCCTTTTGCAGCGCCAGCTCGGCTTCGTCGGCGATGGCCAGGTCCAGCAGCTGGTTCACCAGGCGGCCTGCGCGCTCGGCGCTGGTGGCGATCTGTTGCAGCTGCTGCTGGGACACGTCGGCGTGGGGATGGGCCTGGCCATAGTCGGCCAGCGCGCGAATGCGGGCCAGCGGCGTGCGCAGCTCGTGCGCCACGTTGCCGACGAATTCGCGCTGGGCGCGCACGCTGCGGCCCAGGCGGTCAAACAGATCGTTCACCGCGTGGCCCACTTGCTGTATTTCGCGGGTGGAGGGCGAGATCACCACCGGCGTGAGGTCTTGCGCGTCGCGGTTGGCCAGGGCGTCCTGCAGCCGCGCCAGCGGGGCAAGGTCGCGCTGGATGCCGCGCCAGAGCCAGAAGGCGAGCAGGGCGAGCAGCAGCAGCAGCGGCAGCGCGCCAAACACCAGCATGCGCTGTACGAGCGCCGCGCGCACATAGGTGGTGTGCGCCATCACCACGTGGTGCAACTGGCCCTGCACCTCGTGGCGCAGCGTCACGGCGCGCACCGGCAGGCCCTGGTACACGATGTCGCTGTAGCGAAAGCCCTGGCTGGCTTCAGGCAGCGGCGTGGGGGGCAGGTCCTTGCCGGCGAGCAGCTGGCCGTCGGGCTGGAGCACCGCAAAGTGCACGGCCTCGGCCTGGTCGAAGAGCGCGGCCATGAGCTCGCTGGGCGTGAGTTGCAGGTCCACCGAACCGTCGGGCTGGGCCTGCACATGCGAAGCGATGGAGTAGGCGTCGTCGAGCAGGGCGCGGTCAAAGGCCTGCTCGGTGAAATGGCTGGCCACGCTCAGCGTGGCCACCGTGCCGGTGAGCCAGGTCAGCACCAGCGGCACCATCACGTGCCGCAGCATGCGGATGCGCAGCGAGGGCGCGGCCTGGCTGGCGGGCCGCGCGCTCATGCTTCGGGTTCCAGCAGGTAGCCGATGCCGCGCAGCGTGCGGATGGACGCGCCGCTGCCGGCGAGCTTCTTGCGCAGGCGCGAGATGAAGGCTTCAAGCGCGTTGTCGCCCAGCGCGTCGTCGAAGCTGGAGAGCTTGTCGGAGAGCTCGCGTTTGCTCACGGCGTGGCCGGGCGGGCTCATCAGTTCCCACAGCACCTCGAACTCGCGCGCGGGCAGGTCCAGCGGCTCGCCGGCCAGCGTGAAGCGGCGCGCGCGCCGGTCCAGTTGCAGCTGTCCGAGGTGTGCGGTGTCGTTGCTGCCAATGGCGCGGCGCACCAGCGCGCGCAGCCGCGCTTCCACCTCGGCGAGGTCGAAGGGTTTGCCCAGGTAGTCGTCGGCGCCGGCGTCCAGCCCGGTGATGCGCTCTTCGGTGCGGTTGCGCGCGGTGAGCACGAGCACGGGGGTGCGGTCGCCCCGCGCGCGGGCTTCGCGCAGCGCGTGCAGGCCGTTGCCCATCGGGCTGCCCGCGCGCTCGTGCTGCGGCAGGTTCAGGTCGAGCAGCACGGCGTCAAAGGGCTGCACGCGCCACAGGTGGCTGGCCGCCTGCACGCTGCCCGCCGCGTCCACGCGGTGGCCCGCGTGTTCGAGGCTGCGTGTGATCACATCGCGCAGCACGGCGTCGTCTTCTACCAGCAGGATCCGCATGGGCCCGAGGCTAGCAGAAGGGTGGAGCACCGGGTTCAATCCGGCAGGGCGCGCGCCACATCCAGCTCCTGCTTGGCGCGCAAGCTGCTGCGCACGGTGGACCAGATGGCCCACAACAGAAGCGCGGCGGTGATGGCGAGCAGCGTGGCGCTGATGGGGCGCTGCAGGAACACCATGGCGTCGCCGCGGGAGATCAGCATGGCGCGGCGCATGTATTCCTCCAGCAGCGGGCCCAGGATGTAGCCCAGCAGCAGCGGCGCGGGCTCAAAGCGCAGCACCATGAGCAGGTAGCCAATGACACCCAGCACGGCCACCGAGTAGATGTCGAAGGTGTTGTTGTTGACGCTGTACACGCCGAGGGCCACGAACACCAGGATGGCCGGGTACATCCATGCAAACGGAATGCGCAGCAGCGCGACCCACAGGCCGATGGTCGGCAGGTTCAGGATCACCAGCATGATGTTGCCGATGGCGAAGCTCACCACCAGGCCCCAGAACAGGCTGGGCTGCTCGGTGATGAGCATGGGCCCGGGCTGAATGCCGTGAATGATCAGCGCGCCGAGCATGATGGCCATGACCGCATCGCCCGGAATGCCCAGCGAGAGCGAGGGCACGAAGGCGGTTTGCGCCGCGGCGTTGTTGGCCGATTCGGGGGCGGTGACACCTTCAATGGCGCCCTGGCCAAAACGGCTGGGGTCTTTGGCCAGGCGCTTTTCGATCGCGTACGACATGAACGCCGCAATGGACGGACCCACACCGGGCAGCGCGCCCAGTGCCGAACCCAGCGCCGAGCCGCGCGCCATGGGCTTGAGCGTCGCCTTGAATTCTTCCTTGCTGGGCGCCATCGAGCGCAGGGAGATTTTCTCCAGCTTGCGGTTGGTGTCGGCCGAGTTGATGCATCGCACCACTTCGGCCACGCCAAACAGGCCCATGGCCAGCGCCACCAGGTTGATGCCGTCGGTGAGCTCGGGCACGTCGAACGCGTAGCGCGCGGCACCGCTGTTCACATCGGTGCCCACCATGCCGATCAGCAGGCCCAGCACCATGGCGCACAGGCCCTTGGCGGCCGAGCCCGAACTCATGGAGGAGGCGGCGACCAGGCCCAGCAGCATCATCGAGCAGAACTCGGCTGGGCCGAACTTGAGCCCGACCTCGGCAATGACCGGCGAGAACAGCGTGAGCAGGATCAGCCCGGACATGGCACCGGCCAGCGAGGCGATGGTGGTCACGAACAGCGCGACGCCGGCCTTGCCCTTCTTGGCCATGGGGTAGCCATCGAGGCAGGTCACGGCCGAGGATGGCGTGCCCGGCAGGTTCAGCAGGATCGATGCGGTGGAGCCGCCGTACTGCGCGCCGTAGTACACGCCGGCCAGCATGATGATGGCGGCGGTGGGTTCGATGTGATACGTCAGCGGCAGCAGCAGCGAGATGGCGGCCAATGCGCCGATGCCGGGCAGCACGCCCACCACGGTGCCCAGGAAGACACCGAAGAAGCAGTAGAGCAGGTTGACGGGCGCGGCCGCCACTTGCAGGCCAAGCCAGAGGTTTGAGAGGAGTTCCATGTGCGTGCTCTCTTCAAAGGCTCCACGGCCAGAGCGGCAGGATCATCTGCAGCCCGATCGGGAAGATCAGCGTCGTGAGCAACGCCACCACGGCACACACTGTCAGGCGGGTGCGCAGGCGCATGGCCGACGGCATGAGCGAGATCAGCGCGGCCACGAACGAGGCCAGCACCACGCCCAGCGTGCGCAAGGCCAGGGCGAAGGCCACCAGGCTCAGTACGCACCAGAAAAGGTTGCTCCACTGCACGGTGATCGGCCCACCGCGGCGCCACCAGGCGGGCACTGCCACCAGCAGGCCGAGCACGGTCAGCGTCCAGCCCAGCATGACGGGGAAGTAGCCCGGGCCCATGCGTGCGCTGCTGCCGAAGTCGTAGTGTTGTTGCCCGTAGAGGGCGAAGAAGAGGCCGACGGCTGTCATGAACAGGCCGCCGACGAGATCGTGAATGTCTCGGGTCGTTTTCATGGAGGGAGCGGGCGCGCGGGGCGCCGTGGTGGAACGGTGCGGTGCGCCTGTGCGCGCCGCGCGAAGCCGTGCCTGCCGCAGGTTCTGCAAGACGGTCGGATCAGCTTACGGGCGCCAACCTGACCAGAACCTGATCTCCCTCGCTCCTCTCCCGCCGATGCGCCCGCTCAGTCCTGGGCGCCCAGTGCCAGCGCGCGCTCGCGGCTGGCCTGCAGTTCCATCGGGTTGTCTGCCACCTTCGTGGGCCAGCCCTGCAGGTGGCGCTCGGCGAGGTCGGCCAGTGCGCGAATCCATTCGGGCGAATCGTTCACGCAAGGGATGTACTCGAACCGCTCACCCCCCGCATGCAGGAAGGCTTCGCGCGCTTCCATGTTGATTTCTTCCAGCGTTTCCAGGCAGTCGCTGGTGAAGCCCGGGCAGACGAGGTCCACGCTCTTCAGTCCTTTTTGTGCGAGCGCCACCAGCGTGGGCTCGGTGTAGGGCTCCAGCCACTTGGCCTTGCCAAAGCGCGACTGGAAGGTGAGCGTGTAGCGGTCCTTGGCCAGGCCCAGCTCCTCGGCCAGCAGGCGGGCCGTCTTGTGGCATTCGCAGTGGTACGGGTCGCCCAAGTAGAGCGTGCGCTCGGGCACGCCATGAAAGCTCATCACGAGTTGCTCGGCCTGGCCGTGGGCCAGCCAGTGTGCGCGGATGGTCTTGGCCAGGGCCTTGATGTAGCCCGGGTCGTCGTGGTAGCGGTTCACGAAACGAAACTCGGGCAGCTGGCGCACCGACAGCGCCCACGTGTTCACCGCGTCCGCCACGCTGGCCGTGGTGGTGCCGCTGTACTGCGGGTAGGCGGGCAGCACCAGCACGCGGGTGGCACCCTCGGCCTTGAGTTCATCGAGCACCGAGGCAATCGACGGGTTGCCGTACCGCATGGCGTAACGCACCGTGACCTGGTGGCCGCGCTCGCCCAGGTAGCCGCGCAGCAGCGTGGCCTGCTTTTCGGTCCAGACCTTCAGCGGCGAGCCTTCGGGCAACCACACGCTGGCGTATTTGGCGGCCGACTTGGCGGGCCGCAGGCGCAGGATGATGCCGTGCAGGATCGGCCACCACAGCAGCTTGGGGATTTCGACCACCCGCGAGTCGCTCAGGAACTCGGCGAGGTAGCGGCGCAAGGCCGGCGCGGTGGGTTCGTCGGGCGTGCCGAGGTTGCAGAAGACGATGGCCGTGCGGGCCGCTCGGCCATGGGAAATCTTCGGTTCTGGGCTGAAAGTCATGCGCTATTCTCCCGCACACATGAATACCCCCGTACCTGCGACGCTGGCGCCTGGCCGCATTCGCGCCATCACCATCGACCTGGACGACACGCTGTGGCCGATCTGGCCCATCATCGAACGCGCCGAAGCCACGCTGGGCGCCTGGCTGGCGGTGCATGCGCCAGCCACCGCCGCGCAGTGGGGCGACCCGGCGGCCCTGCGCGAAGTGCGCAACCAGATGCACTTGACGCGCCCCGACCTCGCGCACGACCTGAGCGCGCTGCGCCGCGAGTCCATCCGCCTGGTGTTGCAGCGCGCGGGCGACGACCCCGCCCTGGCCGAACCCGCCTTCGAGGTGTTTTTCGCCGAGCGCCAGCGCGTCGAGCTGTTTGACGATGCCTTGCCCGCGCTGCAATGGCTGGCGCAGCGCTACCCGGTGGTGGCCCTGTCCAACGGCAATGCCGATGTGCACCGCGTGGGCCTGGGCGAGCACTTCCACGCCGCATTCAGCGCGCGCGAGTTTGGCGTGGGCAAGCCCGATCCGCGCATCTTTCACGCAGCGGCAGACAGCGCCGGCGTGCAGCCGCACGAGGTGCTGCACATCGGCGACGACGCGCAACTCGACGTGGTGGGCGGCCTGGGAGCCGGCATGCAGGTGGCCTGGCTCAACCGGGCAGGCCACCCCTGGGCGCACGCGCCGCTGCAACCCCACACCACCGTGACCGACCTCATGGCCTTGTGCCGGCAACTGGATTGAACCGATGAGCCTGACCATTTACGGCATTGCCGCTTCGCGCGCCGTGCGCCCCCTGTGGGCGGCCCACGAGCTGGGCCTGGACTTCAAACACATCGAGCTGGATTACCAGGGCGGCGGCGCGCGCGCGCCCGATTTCCTGGCGATCAACCCCAACGGCCATGTGCCTGCGGTGGTGGACGCGCGGCCCGAGGGCGATGTGGTGGTGTGGGAGAGCATGGCCTGCGCGCTCTATATTGCGCGCCACCACGGCGTGGCCGACGGCCAGGGCATCACCCCCGCCACACCGCGCGAAGACGCCGAGGCGCTGCGCTGGAGCTTCTGGGCCATGACCGAAACCGAGGCGGACGCACTCACCGTGCTGATGCACCTGTTCGTGATGCCGCCCGAGCGGCGCAAGCCCGAACTGGCCGCCGCAGCCGAACGCCGGCTGGCGACGCCTTTTCGCGTGATCGAAAACCACCTGGCGCAGCAAGCCCGGGCCGGCCAGCCGTTCCTGGCTGCTGCGCGCTTCACCGTGGCCGACCTGTGTGTGGCCAGCGTGTTGAACTGGGCGCGCCCGGCCAAGGCCTTGATGGACGCGAACCCGCTCACACACGACTGGCTGCGCCGCTGCATGGCCCGTCCCGCGTACCTCGCGGTGCGCGAGAACGGCTGAGGCCCGCGCGCGGGCAGGCCGGCGTCAGAAACCCCAGAGCAGTTGCCGGGCGATCCAGCCGCTCACGCCTTCTTCACGCTCCACGCGCACCCAGTCGGCGCG
>NZ_JAHVAB010000079.1 GCF_019264445.1 Hydrogenophaga sp. | reverse complement strand
GGTGCCGGGTGATCTGATCCGCGTTCACGTGTTCTGCGAACCGCGGTGCGCCCAGGCCGTGGTGTGCTTTTCGACGAAGCTGAACAGCTCGTACATCGCCATGGCCATCACACCCACCACCAGCAAGCCGCTGAACGCCAGACCCATCTGCATCGACGAGCCCGCCGAAATCAGCAGGTAGCCAATGCCTTCGTTCGACGCCGTCATTTCAGACACCGTGGTGCCCACAAACGCCAGCGTGATCGCCACCTTCAGCGAGCCGAAGAAATAGGGCATGGAGCGCGGCAGGCCAACCTTGGTGAGCACGTCCCAGCGCTTGGCGCCCAGCACGCGCAACACGTCTTCCAGCTCGGGCTCCAGCGTGGCGAGACCCGTGGCGATGTTCACCATGATGGGGAAGAACGAGATGAGGAAAGCCGTGAGGATGGCCGGGCCCACGCCGATGCCGAACCACACCACCAGGATCGGCACAAAGGCGGCCTTGGGCAGGGCGTTGAACGCCGTCATGAGCGGGTACACCGCCGCGTAGGCCAGGCGCGAGCTGCCGATGAGGAAACCCAGCAGCACCCCGACCACGATGGCAATGCCAAAGCCGGCCATCGTCACCCAGTAGGTGCGCCACGCATGCCCGAGGATGGTGACCTTGTGCTCCAGCGTCTGCTCCCAGATGCGCGACGGGCTGGGAAAGATGAACTCGGAGACACCAAACCCCCGCGTGATGATTTCCCACAGCGCAATGATGGCCAGCAGCAGCAGGAAGGGCGACCAGCGCTCCATGTGTTTGTTGTGCATGTTGCTCACTCCCTCTTATTGGTTGATCACGGTACCGGCCTTGCGCATGGCACCGATGTGCCCGCGCAGCTCGTGCACGATGTCGGAGAACTCTTTGGTGTAGGTCACCTCGAGGTCGCGCGTGCGCGGGATCGGGATCTCGCGCTGCACCACGAAACGGCCCGGGCTCTTGCTCATGCAGTACACCGTGTCGGCCAGAAACACCGATTCGCGCAGGTCGTGCGTGACCAGGATGACGTTGAACTGCTGTGCCTCCCACAGGTCGCGCAGCGTGCACCAGAGCTCTTCGCGTGTGAAGGCGTCGAGCGCGCCAAAGGGCTCGTCGAGCAGCAGCATCTTGGGCTCGTGAATGAGCGCGCGGCAGATGCTGGCGCGCTGCTGCATGCCGCCCGAGAGCTCCCACGGAAATTTTTTCTCCATGCCGCCCAGGCCCACGCTGGCCAGCAGCTTCTTGGCGCGCTCTTCGAATTCCTTGCGGCGGTCCTTGAACTGGCTGCGAAACGGCTCGACGATTTCCAGCGGCAGCAGCACGTTGTCCAGCGTGGTGCGCCAGGGCAACAGCGACGGCGCCTGGAACGCCATGCCCGAGATCTTCAGCGGGCCCGTGACGGGCTGACCGTCGATGCGGATGCGCCCCATGCTGGGCATCTTCAGCCCCGTGGTGAGCTTCATGAACGTGGACTTGCCACAGCCCGAAGGCCCCACGATGGCGATGAATTCACCGCGCTTGACCTTGAGGTTGATGTCTTCGACAGCGAAGATGTTCTGCGCCCGCAGGTCTTCGTTGTAGGCCAGCCAGACCTGGTCGAAATCGACAAAGGGCGCGTCGCTGGAGGCGTCTTGCATGCGAGTCTTCCTGAAAAAAAGGCCAGCCGCCGCGGGGTGGCTGGCCTGAGCCTGAGGCTCGGGGCCGGTGTTTATTTCTTGACGGGCGGCAGCACGTTGAGTTCGGCAGCCGTTGGCAGCATGGAGCCGTTCCAGATCGCCGTGGGGTCGATGCGGGTCTTGGTGGCGTAGGCGTCAGACACCTGCGATGCCATCAGCGAGAGGCGGCCCGGGTTGACCTGGCCAAAGCCTTCCTTGCGAGCGTCCGGGCTGGCCACCACGGAGTCGATGGCCAGTTGCAGGCGGCGGGTTTCCAGCGGCACGTTGATGATGCCGTCGCGCGCCTTCACGGTCTCGATGCTGGCAGCCGGGTTGGCCATGACTTCCTTGGCGCCCTTGGCGAAGGCGGTCAGGAAGGCTTTCACGGCGGCCGGGTTCTCCTTGATCATCTTGGGCGAGGCGATGATGACGTTGCCGTAGAGCTTCACGCCGTAGTCGGCGTAGGGCAGGATGATCACGTCTTCGGCCTTCACGCCGCGCGCTTCCAGGTTCAGCAGCGAGGTGAACGAGAAGCCGGTGATGGCGTCGATGTCGCCGCGCACGAGCATGGTTTCGCGCAGCGGTGGGTCCATCGACGTCCAGTTCACGCTGCTGATGTTGTTGGCCTTCTGGAAGATCGGGTAGGCCTTGCGGCCGGCGTCGAACACCGGCGCGCCCAGCTTCTTGCCATTGAGGTCGGCGGGCTTGGTGATGCCGCTCTTCTTGAGCGCGAGCACGGCGGCCGGCGTGTTGTTGTAGACCATCATCACGGCCACCGGCTTGTTGGGTGCGTCCGGGTTGTTGGCGTGGAACTCCATGAGCGCGGCCAGGTCGGCAAAGCCCAGGTCGTAGCTGCCCGAAGCCACGCGGGTGACGGTGCCACCCGAGCCGTTGCCGGAGTCGATCGTCACGTCCAGGCCGGCGGCCTTGAAGTAGCCCTTGGCGGCGGGCTGCAGGAACAGCGCGGCGGGACCTTCAAAGCGCCAGTCCAGCTGGAACTTGATCGGCGTCTGGGCGTGGGCACTGCCGAAAGCGGCGGCCGCTGCCAGGGCGGCGGTGGTCTTGATGAAGTGGCGCTTGTTCATGGTTTCTCCTGTGGTGGTGGGTTTGCAGGGGTCGGCTCAGTCGTCACCCGGGCATGCGTGTGTCGTCAGCAATAAAGGTGCCAGCGGTGCGGCGCATCAAAAAGGCGCCCGGGCGCCTTTTTGAGCACAGAATTTGTATACAGATTCTTGCGGGGAGCGCGCTGTGCGGCATCGAGACTAACCCTGAATGGTGCGCACCACATCGGGGCTTGCACCATGTCGGGGCGGCATGACCCCGAAAAAAAGGCCCCGTGAGGGGCCTGTTGGCGCGGTGCTGGCGGGTGCTCAATGCGCATCGGCGTGTTTGGCCGCCTCGACCGCCGCGCGGGCATCGCCCTGGCCGCCGTTGAAGTACAGGTTGAGCGCCACCGCGCTGATGGACGCGAGCAGGATGCCGGACTCGATCAGCGGGTGGATGGCGTGGGGCATCCACTGCTTGAAGTTGGGCGCCACCAGCGGGATCATGCCGAAGCCGATCGACACCGCCACGATGAAAAGGTTGTTGCGGTTGCCCTTGTAGTCCACGCCCGCCAGGATGCGGATGCCCGTGGCCGCCACCATGCCGAACATCACCAGCCCCGCGCCACCGAGCACGAAGGTGGGGAGCGACTCGACCAGCGCCGCCATTTTGGGCAGCAGCCCCAGCACGATGAGGATGACGCCGCCGGCCACGCACACAAAGCGGCTCTTCACGCCCGTCACGCCCACCAGACCCACGTTCTGCGAGAAGCTGGTGTAGGGGAAGGTGTTGAAGATGCCGCCGATCAGCGTGCCCAGGCCGTCGGTGCGCAGGCCGGCGGTGAGCGCCTTCTGGTCGATCTTGCGCTCGGTCATGTCGCCCAGCGCGAGGAACATGCCCGTGGATTCGATCATCACCACGATCATCACCAGGCTCATGGTGAGGATGAGGATAGGGTCGAAGATCGGGGCGGCGATTTCGAAGGGCAGCACGAGGTCGAACCAGTTCGCCTTGCCCACCTTGTCGAAATTCATGAGGCCCGACGCGGTGGCAATGACACCCCCGATGACGATGCCCAGCAGCACCGAGATGTTGGCGATGAAGCCGCGCGCGTACTTCGCAATGAGCAGGATGGCGGCCAGCACGATGGCCGCGATGGCGATGTGTGGCATCTGCGCGTAGGCCGGGTTGGGCACGCTGCCCACAATGGCCATGCCCGATGGCACGGCGGGCACCGCGCCGCTGGCGGCGGCCTGCTTGACGGTGTCGAGCCACTTCAGGTGCTCGGGGTTGGGGATGCTGGGCGCGGTCGGGCCAAAGGGGTTGCCAAAGATCCAGTTGATGCCGATGCGCATGAGGCTGATGCCGATGACCGCAATGATGGTGCCGGTGACCACGGGCGGGAAGAAGCGCAGCATGCGGCTGACGATGGGCGCGATCAGGATGGAGACCACACCCGCACCGATGATGGAACCAAAGATCAGCCCGGCGCCCTGCACGCCGGGGTTGCTGTTGGCCATGGCGACCATGGGCGCCACGGAGGCAAACGTCACACCCATCATCACCGGCAGCTTGATGCCGAACCACTGCGTGGCACCCAGCGCCTGGATGAGCGTGACGAGGCCGCAGCAGAAAAGGTCGGCCGAGATCAGCATGGCCACCTGCTCGGGGCTGAGCTTGAGCGCGCGCCCCACGATGAGGGGCACCGCGACCGCGCCGGCGTACATCACCAGAACATGCTGCAGCCCGAGGGCGGTGAGTTTTCCAGTGGGCAGAACTTCGTCAACCGGGTGAACGGCAGTGGACATGTGGGGTTCCTTTGGGGGCGTATGTGGTCTTCAATGCATGCAAATGTGTATACAGTTTATGTGTGCGATCTGATAGGGGGCAGCTAGGGGAAACCCGGTTTCAGACCAGTGGTACCGACGAAAAAAAGGGACGCCGTGGCGTCCCTTTTTCAGTGGGCGTGAGCTCAGCTGCGTGCCGCGCCGCTGGCTGCCGCCAGCGCCGTCATGTTGAGCACGCGCCGCACCGTGGCCGCCGGCGTCAGGATGTGCACCGTGCCCGCCGACCCCATGAGGATCGGGCCCACGGTCACGCCACCGCTGGTGGTGGTCTTCATCACGTTGTAGAGGATGTTGGCCGCGTCCAGGTTCGGGCAGATCAGCAGGTTGGCCGAACCCGTGAGCGTGCTCTCAGCCAGGTACGCGCTGCGAATCTCGGGCTGCAGCGCGGCGTCGCCGTGCAGCTCGCCGTCGCATTCGATCTCCGGGTGAGCCGCCACGAACAGGTCTCGCGCCTGCGCCATCTTGCGCGCCGACGGGCGCTTGCTCGAGCCATAGCTCGAATGCGACAGAAACGCCACCTTGGGCGGCAGGCCGAAGCGCTGCACTTCCTGCGCGGCCATCCACGCGATCTCGGCCAGCTCTTCGGCCGTGGGCGTTTCGTTCACATACGTGTCGGCAATGAACACCGGGCCGCGGTCGGTCATGAGGGCGTTCACCGAGGCGTACAGGCCCGCGCCTTCGCGGCGGCCCAGCACGTTGTGGATGCGCTCCAGGTGCGTCATGTAGCCGCCCACCAGGCCGCAGATGAGCGCGTCGGCATCGCCCAGCGACACCATCAGCGAGCCGATGATGGTGTTGGAGCGGCGCACGGCGGCCTTGGCCACTTCGGGCGTGGCGCCTTCGCGGCCCATGAGCTGGTGGTAGTGCTCCCAGTACTGCCGGAAGCGCGGATCGTCTTCCGGGTTCACGTTTTGCACGTCCTGCCCGAGCTTCATGCGCAGGCCCGCCTTGGCAATGCGCGCCTCGATCACGGCCGGGCGCCCGATCAGGATCGGCTGGGCGAGCTGGTCGTCAATGGCCAGTTGCGCCGCGCGCAGCGCGCGCTCGTCTTCGCCGTCGGCATAGGCGACGCGCTGCTTCTTCGGCGCGGCTTTGGCGGCGTTGAAGATCGGCTGCATCAGGATGCCGGTCTGGTACACGAAGCGGCCCAGTTGCTGGCGGTAGGCGTCCATGTCGGTGATCGGGCGCGTGGCCACACCGGAGTCGGCGGCGGCCTGCGCCACGGCGGGCGCAATGCGCAGGATCAGGCGCGAATCGAACGGCTTGGGGATGATGTAGTCGGGGCCGAAGCTGAGGTCTTGCCCGGCGTAGGCGTTGGCCACTTCTTCGCTGGTCTCGCTCTTCACCAGATCGGCGATCTGGCGCACGCAGGCCAGCTTCATTTCTTCGGTGATGCGCGTGGCGCCGCAGTCCAGCGCGCCACGGAAGATGTACGGGAAGCACAGGACGTTGTTGACCTGGTTCGGGTAGTCGCTGCGGCCGGTGGCGATGATGACGTCGGGGCGCACGGCCTTGGCCAGCTCGGGCCGGATCTCCGGCTCGGGGTTGGCCAGCGCCAGCACGATGGGCTTGGGCCCCATGCTCTTCATCATGTCGGCGGTGAGCACGCCCGCGGCCGAGCAGCCCAGGAACACGTCGGCGCCGTCCACGGCATCGGCCAGCGTGCGCTTGTCGGTCTTTTGTGCGTAGCGCGCCTTCGATTCGTCGTAGCCACCGGGACGACCTTCGTAGATGACGCCCTTGGAGTCGCACACAAAAATGTTGTGGCGCGAAACGCCGAGGCCCACCATCACATCCAGGCAGGCGATGGCGGCCGCACCGGCGCCACTGACGGCCAGCTTCACCGAAGCAATGTCCTTGCCGACCAGTTCCAGGCCGTTGAGCAGCGCAGCGGCCGAGATGATGGCGGTGCCGTGCTGGTCGTCGTGGAACACCGGAATGCCCATGCGCTCGCGCAGCTTCTTCTCGATGTAGAAGCACTCGGGCGCCTTGATGTCTTCGAGGTTGATGCCGCCCAGCGTGGGTTCCAGCGCCGCGATGATCTCGACCAGCTTGTCCGGGTCCTTCTCGTCAAGCTCGATGTCGAACACATCGATGCCGGCGAACTTCTTGAACAGGCAGCCCTTGCCTTCCATCACCGGCTTGGCGGCCAGCGGGCCGATGTCGCCCAGGCCGAGCACGGCCGTGCCGTTGGTGATCACACCCACCAGGTTGCCGCGCGAGGTGTACTCGGCGGCGGTGGCGGGGTCGGCTTCGATGGCCAGGCAGGGGTAGGCCACGCCGGGTGAGTAGGCCAGCGAGAGGTCGCGCTGGTTGGACAGGGGCTTGGTGGGAGTGACGGCGATCTTGCCGCGCGAGGGGGTGCGGTGGTATTCGAATGCGGCGTCGCGCAGCGCTTGTTCTGCTGGGGTCATGGGGTCTCCGTGTAGGCGTGAAAGCGAGGTCATTGTGTCACGCACATGGCCCCGCCAGGCGCAGCGGCGCGCCGTGTTTCAAGGATGAGGCGATGGCCGCTTCAGGCCGGCTGCAGCAGGTCGAACAAGCTGCGCGCAATGACTTGGGTGGCGCGCCGGAGGTCTTCAAGCTGCAGGTGTTCGTCGGCGCGCTTGGCGTTGGACTCGCGCACCGTGCGCGGGCCAGCGCCGTAGATCACGCCCGGGATGCCGCGCTCCACATACAGGCGCACATCGGTGTAGAGCGGCGTGCCCACCGCAGGAATGGTTTCACCGAACACCGCCTTGCCGTGCTTCTGGATGGCTTGCACCAGCGGCTGGTTGCCCGCGAGCGGCTTCATGGCGCGGGCAAGCAGGATGCGGCGCACGTCCACTTTCAATTGCTTGCCGCCACGCGGCGGCTGGAAGCTGGCCGCGGCCTGCTCGATGGTGCGGCGCAGTGAGGCTTCCACTTCCGCCGGGTCTTCCTCGGGGATCATGCGGCGGTCGATCTTGAGCACGACCTTGCCGGGGATCACGTTGGTGTTGGTGCCGCCGGCGATCTGGCCGACGTTGAGATACGGGTGGGTGATGCCTTCGACGTTCGATGTGACCTTGAGGTAGTCGGCGTTGAGGGCGTAGAGCGCGTTGAGGATGTGCGTGGCGCCTTGCAGCGCGTCGGTGCCGCTGTCGGGAATGGCCGCGTGCGCCATGTCGCCGTGCACGGTCACTTCCAGTTGCAGGCAGCCGTTGTGCGCCACCACCACCTGGTAGCTGAAGCCGGCAGCGATCATCAGATCGGGCTGGGTGAGGCCCTTCTTCAGCAGCCAGTCGGGGCCGACTTCGCCGCCGTATTCCTCGTCGTAAGTCACGTGCAGTTCCACACTGCCGGCGAGCTTCGCGTTGAGCGATTCGAGCGCGCGGATGGCAAAGGTGAAGCTGGCGATGTCGCACTTGCTCACCGCCGTGGCACGGCCGTAGATCTTGCCGTCCACGATCTCGCCGCCGTAGGGATCGTGCGTCCAGCCCTCGCCGGGCGGCACCACGTCGCCGTGGGCGTTCAGGGCAATCGTCTTGCCAGCACCGTAGGGGCGGCGCACGATCAGGTTGGTGATGGTCTGCAGGCCGGCGGCTTCCACTTCGGCCTGGGGTACCGCGTGCTTCTCGGCGATCAGGCCCATGCCGGCGAGCAGCTCGGCGGTGCGTTCGGCGTGTGGCGCGTTGTTGCCAGGTGGCGTGTCGGTGGGTACGCGCACGAGTTCCTGCAGAAAGCGCACCTCCTCGTCGAAGTGGGCGTCGATCCAGGCATCCAGTTGTTGTTCGATGGTCATGGCGTTCAGTGCGTGTGTTCGGTGGCGAGTTGTTCGAGCAGGTTCGAGAAAGCGTTGACGCTCAGCTCGATGTCGTCGCTGGTGGACGATTCCAGTGGGTTGTGGCTGATGCCGCTGTTGAGGCCGCGCACGAAAAGCATGGCCTGTGGCATCACTTCGTGCAGCTTCATGGCGTCGTGGCCCGCGCCGCTGGGCATGCGGTGCAGCGGCACACCCAGCGCGTTCACAGCACGCTCCCAGCGGGCTTGCCAGGCAGGTGCACTGGGGGCGGCGGCGGCGCGCATGGTTTCTTCGGTCTTCAGGCCGATGCCACGGCGCTCGCAGATGGCGCGCAGCTGCGCGAGGATGTCGCGCTCCAGCGCATCGCGCTGGGCGTTGCTGGGGGCGCGCAGGTCGAGCGAGAAGGTGCAACGGCCCGGCACCACATTGATGGAGCCGCCGGGCACCTGCAGCATGCCGATGGTGGCCACGGAGTCGCCGTCGGCACTGGCGCGCTGCTCGGCATAAAGCGCGAGCTCGGCCACGGCGCTGGCGGGGTCGCGGCGGCGGTTCATGGGCGTGGTGCCCGCGTGGCTGGCCATGCCGATGGCCTCGCACAGGTAGCGCACGCTGGCATTGATGGAGGTGACCACGCCCAGGGGCAGGTCCATCTCGTTGAGCACCGGGCCTTGTTCGATGTGCACTTCGACAAAGCCCAGGTACCGCGACGGATCGCGCTGCAGCGTGCCGATGGCCTCCAGCGTGCCGGGCAGGCCGGCGTGTTGCATGGCCTGGCGCATGGTCACGCCGTCGGCATCCTGCTGGTCAAGCCAGGCGGGGTTGAAGTGACCGGTGAGCGCGCCCGAGCCAAGAAAGGTGGCCTTGTAGCGCTGGCCTTCCTCTTCGGCGAAGCCCACCACCTCGATGCCGAACGGCAGCCGCCGGCCCGCGGCATGCAGGCGCTGCACGCAAGCCATGGGCACGAAGATGCCCAGGCGGCCGTCGTACTTGCCGCCGTTGCGCACCGTGTCGTAGTGGCTGCCAGTGAGCAGGGCGGGGGCGTCGGCGGTGCTGCCGTGGTAGCGCCCCACCACGTTGCCCACGGCGTCGATGCCCACGTCGTCAAAGCCGCATTCGCGCATGCGGGTTGCGATGTCGGCCGCGCAGGCGCGGTGTGCGTCGGTGAGGTAGGTCACCGTGAGCTGTCCCTGCTCGGCAAAGCCCGGGTCGCTGTGGCGGGCCAGGTCTTCGTGCCAGTCCCACACCGTGTGGCCGGTAACGGGTTCGAAGCCGAACTTGTCATTCAGCCGAATCTCGGCGATGCGGTGGATGTGCCGCAGGCACTCGGCGCGCTCGAAGTCCGCCGGGTTGCCCAGGCGGCGTTCGAACGTGGCGATGATCTCGCGCTTGGGCAGGCCTGTGCCGCGCGGCCCGCGCACGGCGAGGATGAAGGGGAAACCAAACTTCGCGTTGTACTGCGCGTTGAGTTGCTGGATGTGCGCGAATTCTTCAGGCGTGCAATGGGTGAGGCCTGCCTTCGTCTGTTCGTTGGTGGATTCGACCGTCAGCGACTGGCTCACCATGGCCCTGCCCGCCAGCTCGGGGTGGGCGCGAATGAGCGCGAGCTGGGCGTCGGTGCTGGCCTGGGCGAGCACGGTCACCATGGCGTGTTTGAGCGCGGCCAGGGACGCAAAAGGCCGTTGCGCGAGCGCCTGCTGGGCAATCCAGGGTGAGTGCTCGTACAGGCCGTCGAGCATCTGCGCGGCCTCGGTCAGCGGCGCGTCGTTGAGTTGTTGCAGGGTGATGGGCATGAAGGGGTCTCGGGCGGCGTGTTCAGGTGGTGCTGACGGGGTGCGTGGCCTTCCAGTGGCGCGCGATGTCCAGGCGCCGCGCCACCCAGACCTTGTCGTGCCGCTGAATGTGATCGAGGAAGCGTTGCAACGCGGTGATGCGACCCGGGCGGCCGAGCAGACGGCAGTGCATGCCGATGCTCATCATCTTGGGGCGGTCCAGCCCGGCGGGGTCGCCTTCGGCGTAGAGCGCATCGAAGGTGTCCTTCATGTACTGGAAGAACGGGTCGGCGTGCGAATAGCCCTGGGGCAGGGCGAAGCGCATGTCGTTGCAGTCCAGCGTGTAGGGCACGATCAACTGGTGCGCGTCGCTACCATCGGTTTTGCGCACTTTCATCCAGAAGGGCAGGTCGTCGCCGTAATAGTCGCTGTCGTATTCGAAGCCACCGAAGTCCGCCACCAGCCGGCGGGTGTTGGGGCTGTCACGCCCGGTGTACCAACCCAGCGGGCGGCTGCCGGTGAGTTGCTCGATGAGCTGCATGGCCTGCGCCATGTGGGCGCGCTCCGTGGCCTCGTCCACGTTCTGGTAATGGATCCACTTCCAGCCGTGGCAGGCGATGTCGTGGCCCAGCTCCTTCAGGGCGGCCGTCACATCCGGGCTGCGTTGCAACGCGGTGGCGATGCCAAACACCGTGAGCGGCAGGCCGCGCCGTTCGAACTCGCGCAGGATGCGCCAGACGCCCGCGCGCGAGCCGTATTCGTAGATGCCTTCCATGCTGATGTGGCGCGCGGGAAAGGCGGCGGGGTTGAACATCTCGGACAGAAACTGTTCGGACGCATCGTCCCCGTGCAGCACGCTGTTTTCGCCGCCTTCTTCGTAGTTCAGCACGAACTGCACCGCGATGCGCGCGCCGTTGGGCCAACGGGCATGCGGCACGTCGCGGCCGTAACCGGCGAGATCGCGGGGGTAAGGGGCGGTGGAGTCGTAGGTCATGACAGGGCCATGGAGATGTCGTTGGTCGGCAGCTTGCGGTCGAAGGTGAGGTTTTCCTCGACGTGCAGCAGGTGTTCGTTCATCAGGCGCACCGCCAGCTCTTCGTCGCGCGCAGCCAGCGCCTTGACGATGTCGGCGTGCTCATCGTTTGAATGTTCGGCGGCCTGGTTGCTCTGGTACATGAGCGTGATCAAGGCGCAGCGCGAGATGAGCTCGCGCAGCAGCTCGGCCAGCACCTGGTTGCCCATGAGCTCGGCCATGCGCACGTGGAAGTCACCCAGCAACTCGGTGCGGCCTGCCACGTCTTCGTTGTTCACCGCTAGCTTTTCCTGCGCCACGTGTTCGCGCAGCGCCTTGAGCTTGGCGTTGGTCACGGTCTTGACGAAAGCGCGCGTCATTTCCACCTCGAGCATGCGGCGCACGGCAAACACCTGCTGTGCTTCTTCCACCGAAGGCGTGGCCACGAAGGCACCCCGCGCGGGCTCCAGCCGGATCAGCCGGTTCTGGGAAAGCTGGAAGAGGGCCTGGCGAACCAGGGTGCGCGAGACGCCGAAGTGGTCCGCCAGTTTTTGCTCGGCCAGCTTGGTGCCCGGGTGCAAACGGTGCTCCACGATGGCCCGTGTCAACGACTCGACGATGTGCAGGGTGCTGGAGGTTTCCATGAGGTCATCATATCCAGAAAAACAAAAAGTGTATACACTTTCGGTCGACCGTCAAACACACCAAGGACACAGCCATGGGCTTGAGCACACACGTACTGGACACGATGCACGGCTGCCCCGCCGCCGGCATGGTGGTGGAACTGCACACCACCGCTGGCGATGAGGCCACGCTGGTCAAGCGCTTCACCCTCAACCAGGATGGCCGCAACCCCGATGGCCTGCTGTACGACCACAGCAGCCTCAAGACCGGCACCTACCGCTTGGTGTTTGATGTGAAGGGCTACTTCGCGGCCAAGGGCGTGACCCTGCCCGAGCCCAACTTCCTCAACCGCGTGGCGCTGGACTTCGGTGTGGCGCACGCAGACCAGCATTACCACGTGCCGCTCCTGGTGAGCCCGTGGAGCTACTCCACCTACCGGGGCAGTTGATCGGCCATGAAAAAACCCGCCGGATGGGGCGGGTTCTTCTAGCGTTTTCGACGGTGTTCAGCGGTTGCGCTGGCCCTCGGTGAGGGTGTCGAGCTGGAAGTTGCCGCTCTTGTCCCACAACCACACATCGGTGTAGGTCACGCTGCCCATGCGAACGGGCGCAGGGAACGGGGCTGCGGCGCGCACGGTGCGCTCGATCTCGCGCATCACGTCGGGCACGTGGCTGGGCGCGCGCATCCAGCTGATGTTCTGCACATTGCCGCGCGCATCCACCTGCACCTGCAGAACGCCCACGGCATGCATCAGCGGGGGCAGCTGGCCCTTGTAGATGCGGTGGCTGTTGCGTTCGTAAATGTGGCGCGCGCCGTCCTTGCGGTAGTCCAGCGGCGAGACGGCATGCGACACGAGGGTCGGTGCGGGCAGCGCGCTAACGGGAGGTGGCGGTGCCGGCACGGGCGCCGGTGGTGGTGGCGGGGGTGGTGGGGGCGGGGGAGGCAGTGGTGCGGCGCAGGCGGCCAGCAGTGCGGCGGTGCAGATGCCAGCCCAGCTCCACGGGGAGCGTTGGCGGGTGGCGGCGTCGCGCTGGGCGGGACGCGGGGCAGAAGCGATGTCTCTCATGTGGGCAGGCCAGTAAGTCTGATCGGGTGCCGTGCCCTGGTCTTCGAGCGGACCATATGGCGAGGCGGATGGAGTGTATGGGCGTTTTTGACAGGGCGTGCGTACAGTACGGCGGATACTGGCCAGCCTTGATCCCGATTACGTCTCCATACATCTTTTTTGACGTCGGCGCCACACATGTCCGAAGCGCTTGAAACCTTTGTATTCCGTCTGGCGAGCGAACCGGCCGTGCTGGTGTCGGTGGGCGCCACGCGCGGTTCTGTGCCGCGCGAGTCTGGTGCGTGGATGGCCGTTTTTGCAGGTGCGACGGGCGGTGCCATCGGCACGATTGGCGGTGGTCACCTCGAGTGGGACGCGATGCGCCAGGCGCGCGAGGCGCTGGCATCCGCCAGCGCCACTGCAGACAGATGGACGCAGCCGGTCACGCTCGGCCCGAGCCTGGGGCAATGCTGTGGTGGTGCCCTGACGTTGCACTTCGAGCGGGTGGACGCTTCCCACATCGCTTCGCTGCGTGAACGTCTGCGCGAAGGTCACTCGCCGGTGGCGCTCTTTGGCGGCGGACACGTGGGCCATGCGCTGGTGAAGGCACTTGCGCCCCTGCCGTTCGATGTGACATGGATCGACAGCCGCGACGAAGTGTTTCCCGCCGATGTGCCCACGCATGTCCGCACCGAGCACTCCAATCCCGTGCAGGCGGCGGTGCGTGATGTGCCGCCGGGGGCAAGCGTGTTGATCATGAGCTTCTCGCACGCGGAAGACCTCGACATCGTCGCGGCCTGCCTGCAGCGGCTGCGCGAGCACCACGACCTCGGCTTCATTGGCCTCATCGGCAGCGCCACCAAATGGGCCACCTTTCGCAGCCGACTGCGCCAGCGCGGCTACAGCGACGAGGAAATGGCCCGCATCACCTGCCCGATCGGGTTGGCCGGCATTGCGGGCAAGGCGCCTGCGGTGATTGCAGCCTCGGTGGTGGCGCAGTTGCTGCAGACGATCGGCGCCTGAGCGCCGGCGGCCCAGGCCGCGCCCATCCCCAGCTCCCACCCCGGGAAAACCCCGACCCCGTTCGGATGATCGGCGCTTGCTGGATTCAATAGTTGTATACAAAATATGTTCACGAATATTGAATCCGAAACTGGAGTGCGACATGAAGATCCGGGTGATCAACCCCAACACCACCGCCGCCATGACCGACACCATTGCGCAGGCTGCGCGACGGGTTGCCGGGCCAGGCACGCAGATCGTCGCGACCCAGCCCGCCGGTGGTCCGGTGTCGATCGAGAGCCATTTCGATGAAGCGGTCGCCGCAGTCGGCGTCGCCGAAGAAGTGATGGCGGGGGAACGTGACGGAACCGATGCGTACGTCATCGCCTGCTTTGGCGACCCGGGTTTGCTGTCGGCGCGCGAACTCACCCGCGCGCCAGTGATCGGCATTGCGGAAGCGGCCTTTCACCTCGCCGCGATGATCTCAACCCGCTTCTCGGTGGTGACCACGCTGGGGCGCACCGGGATCATTGCCGAGCACTTGCTCGCGCAGTACGGGTTCGCGCATCAGTGCCGCCGCGTTCGCGCCGCTGAAATCCCGGTGCTCGATCTGGAGCACGACCCGCAAGCGGCCTTGCGCCGGATCATTCAGGAAAGCCAGCGCGCCAAGGAAGAGGACGGCATTGGCGCCATTGTGTTGGGGTGCGGCGGCATGGCCGACCTCACCGACACCATTGCCAAAGCAGTGGGACTGCCCGTGGTCGAGGGCGTCACCGCTGCCGTGAAATTGGCCGAATCGCTGGTTCATCTGGGTCTGCAGACCAGCAAGCACGGCGATCTTGATTTCCCACGCCCGAAGGCCTTTGCGGGCCAGTTCAGGCATTTCAGCGCCTGAGAAGCGCATCCTTTCATCACCACCGAGGAGACAACTCATGAGTGCATCGAACGACAAGGCCGCCGGCGAGGAATCGCTGGCGCCACAGGAAACCCGCATCATGGACCGCTGGTCCTACCTGCTCGCGTGGCTGGGGGGATGCGTGTCGATCGGTACCTTTGCCATGGGCTCAAGCCTGGTGGGAACGCTCAACCTGCTGCAGACGGCGGTGGCCATCGCCATTGGCTGTTTTGTCATTGGCGTGGCGCTCACCATCAATGGCGCGGCAGGCCACAAATACGGCATTCCGTTCATGGTGCAGGCGCGCACGGCCTTTGGCTTTGCCGGAACGCGCTTCCCGGGTCTGGTGCGTGCTGTGCCCGCCGTGGTGTGGTTTGGCTTCCAGAGTTGGGTGGGCGCAGGGGCGCTCAATGCCGTGTCTGCCACGCTGCTCGGTTTCGACAACCTGGTGGTCTGGTTCATCGTGTTTCAGCTGCTGCAGATTGCGCTGTCGGTGTACGGCTTCAAGGGCATCAAGTGGCTGGAGAACGTGGGCAGCGTGTTCATCCTCGCTTCGCTGATCTACATGTTCTACGCCGTCATTGCCAAGTTCGGTGGCGAGATCAACGAGAAGATCACCAGCATCGAAGGCACCTGGGGCATGCCCTTCTGGGGCGCAACGATGCTCTTCCTGGGCATCTACAGCACGATGATGCTCAACGTCAGCGACTATTCGCGCGAGCTGCACAAGCAGGTGCGCCCGGGTTTGCTCACCACCCTCTATTCCATGTCCATCCTGCCCGCCACGCTGTTCATGGGCCTGATCGGGCTCATGGTGTCGGGTGCCACGGGTGTGGCCGATCCGATCAAGGTGTTTTCCAGTGCCGTGGACAACACCCCGCTGCTGGTGACCACGCTGTTGTTCATTGCCTTTGCGCAGGTGACCACCAACGTGCTCAACAACGTGGTGCCCCCCGCGTATGTGCTGATGGACATGTTCAAGCTGTCGTTTCGCAAGTCGGCGGTGGTCGTGGGCCTGCTCGCGTTTTGCACGTTCCCTTGGGTGCTGGTGCGCGATGAATCTGCCAGTGGCCTGCAGATTTTTGTGCAGACCTATTCAGCTTTCCTTGGCCCCATCTTTGCTGTGCTGGTGGTCGACTACTACATCCTGCGCGGGCGCCGGCTCGACATCCAGAAGCTGTACGACGAGAACGGACCTTACCGCGGGGTGAACTGGGCGGGCATCATCGCCACGGGTGTGGGCGCGAGCGTGGCGCTGAGTTTCTCTGCGGTCAGCTGGTACGCCAGCCTGCTGCCAGCCGGGCTGGCGTATTACCTCCTCATGAACCACTGGGCCCCATGCCGCCGCTTCCTGGACGGATCCGAGGTCGCTGGCACGTCGATGCCCGCAGGCGGGCGCCGGGCCTGACCCTAGAATCCGCGCATGGCCAGAAAACGCAGCGATCCGGTGAGTGAAGCCCCAGTCCCCACCGGTGATGCGCTGGACGCGGCAGAGCGCGGACCCACGGTCGAGCGCATTGCCCAGGATGTGGCCTCGGCCATCGTGGAAAAGCGCATTCCGCCCGGCACCTGGCTGCGCGAAGAGGCCTTGGGCCGGGTGTATGCGGTCAGCCGCACGAAGGTGCGCGCTGCGCTGCTGATGCTGGCCAAGGACAAACTCGTCCAGACCATTCCCGACAAAGGCACCTTTGTGTGCCAACCCAGCGTGCAGGAGGCGCGCGAGGTGTTTTCAGCGCGCCGGCTGGTCGAAAGCCAGATCGTGCGCCTGTTTGTCGCCAAGGCCAGGCGGGCCGACTACGAGCGGCTGCGCCAGCACGTGCGGGTGGAACGGTCCACCCTCAAAGCCCCGGCGCTGGGCGTGGTGCGCGAAAAGCTGCTGGGCGACTTTCATGTCGCGTTGGCGGAGGCCGCCGGTCACCAGGTGCTGGCTGAGATCGTCACCGAACTTGTGGCGCGAAGCTCGCTGATTGCCATGCTCTACCAGAGCACCAACGACGCGCATTGCTCCACCGACGAGCACGAGCAGTTCCTGCGCATCTGCGAGTCCGGCAAGGTGGACGACGCGGTGGCCAACATGATGGAGCACCTGCACCGCCTCGAAGCCAGCCTGGATCTGAACCAGGACCGGCCAGATCGACAGCTCGATCTGGTTAACGCGCTGATGATGTGAGTGGGACAGGGTGGCACGACACGTGCTTGCCAACAGGCGAGGGCTCAGGGTTAACCCGGCAGCGGTTGTCTTCAGAAAGTGTATACACTTTGGCGATCCGGTCGCAGCGGAGCTGGGTGTGGAAACTCCACGCCCATGCGCGGCCCTCAGACGACTCAGAGCGCCCGCGGTGGTGAGTCGCAAGTTCTGACCTTGCATTGAGGTGCCATGGAAACCTACCTGCTCGACTGGGCCAATCTGCTGCTTCGCTGGCTGCACGTCATCGTGGCCATCGCCTGGATTGGCTCGTCCTTCTACTTCGTCTTTCTGGACAGCAGCCTGACGCCGCCGCAAGACGAGCAACTCAAGAAAGACGGCGTGAGCGGTGAGCTCTGGGCGCTGCACGGTGGCGGCTTCTACCACCCCGTGAAGTTCGCGGTGTCGCCGCCGAAGCTGCCCGAGCACCTGCACTGGTTCTACTGGGAGAGCTACTCCACCTGGCTCTCGGGCTTCGCGCTCTTTCTCATTTCCTACCTCTGGAGCCCGAGCGTCTACCTGATCGACCCGAAGGTGTTCGTGTGGTCGCCGGCTGCGGCCATTGCCACCGCGCTGGCATTCCTGGTGGTGTTCTGGTTGCTGTACGACGCCATCTGCCGCACGCTGGGTCAAAAGGACAACGGTGACGCCAAGGTGGGGGCGCTGGTGCTCGTGCTGGTGTGCTTTGCCGCGTGGCTGGCGACCCAGTTGTTTGCCGGGCGCGCGGCGTTCCTGCTGATGGGTGCGATGCTCGCCACCGCCATGAGCGCCAACGTGTTCTTCTGGATCATCCCGGGCCAGCGCACGGTGGTGGCCGACCTCAAGGCAGGCCGCCCTGTGGACCCCATCCACGGCAAGCGCGGCAAGCAGCGCAGCGTGCACAACACGTACTTCACGCTGCCGGTGGTGTTTGCCATGCTGAGCAACCACTACAGCTTCACCTACTCACACCCCCAGAACTGGTTGATCCTCATCGGCATGATGTTCGCCGGCGCTGCCATCCGCCAGTTCTTCGTCATGCGCCACGGCTACAAGCTGGGCCGCAACAAGCACCCCTGGCCCTACGCCGTGGCGGGTGTGGTGGCGCTGCTGGCCCTCATCGTCTGGCTCAGGCCCGCGCCGGTGCAGGCGGTGGCGGTGCCTGCCACCGTGAGCTATGCGCAGATCAAGCCTGTGATCGAGCAACGTTGCACCATGTGCCACGGGGAAGCGCTGCAGTCCAAAAACGTTCGGCTTGATTCGCCTGATGCCCTCAAGCAGCACGCCCAGGCGGTGTATCAGCAGGCGGTGGTCACCCGCGCCATGCCCATGAACAACGCCACCGGCCTGACGGAGGAAGAGCGCGCGCTGATCGGGCAGTGGTTCAAGGCGGGCGCCAAGGTGGAGTGAGGCCGGCGCGGCCTGGTTGCGCTTGGCGCAGGGGCGCGATGGGTTCATCGGGCGCCACATGAAGGTATTTGATCTGCGGTAACCTCGTGACCGATTTCACTACCTTCGAGCAGAGCACACCATGAAAACGCAAGCCGCCGTGGCCTGGAAAGCAGGCCAACCCCTCACCATCGAAACCGTGGACCTGCAGGGTCCGAAGTTCGGCGAAGTGCTGGTCGAAATCAAGGCCACAGGCATCTGCCACACCGACTACTACACGCTCTCCGGCGCCGACCCCGAGGGCATCTTCCCGGCGATCCTGGGTCATGAAGGCGCCGGCATCGTGGTGGACGTCGGACCCGGCGTGACCTCGCTCAAGAAGGGCGACCACGTCATTCCGCTCTACACGCCGGAATGCCGCCAGTGCAAGTTCTGCCTGAGCCGCAAGACCAACCTCTGCCAGCTGATTCGCGGCACCCAAGGCAAAGGGCTGATGCCCGATGCCACCAGCCGCTTCAGCATCGACGGCAAGCCCATCTTCCATTACATGGGCACCAGCACGTTCAGCAACTACACGGTGGCGCCTGAAATCTCCCTGGCCAAGATCCGCGAAGACGCGCCCTTTGACAAGGTCTGCTACATCGGTTGCGGTGTGACCACCGGCATCGGTGCGGTGATCTTCACCGCCAAGGTGGAGGCGGGCGCCAACGTGGTGGTGTTCGGTCTGGGTGGCATTGGCCTGAACGTGATCCAGGGCGCCAAGATGGTGGGCGCGGACAAGATCATTGGCGTCGACTTGAACCCCGAGCGCGAAGCCATGGCGCGCCAGTTCGGCATGACGCACTTCATCAATCCGAAGAACACCGAGAACGTGGTCGACGCCATCGTTCAGCTCACCGACGGCGGTGCCGACTACAGCTTCGAGTGCATCGGCAACACGCAGGTCATGCGCCAGGCGCTGGAGTGCACGCACAAAGGCTGGGGCCGCAGCATCATCATTGGTGTGGCAGAAGCGGGCGCTGAAATCAGCACCCGCCCGTTCCAGCTCGTGACCGGTCGCAAGTGGGAAGGCTCGGCCTTTGGTGGCGCGCGCGGCCGCACCGACGTGCCCAAGATCGTTGACTGGTACATGGAAGGCAAGATCAACATCGACGACCTGATCACCCACAAGCTCAAGCTGGCCGACATCAACGAAGGCTTCGCGCTCATGAAGCGCGGCGAATCCATCCGCGCGGTGGTGGAGTTCTGATGGCGCTGGAGACGCTCAGCGAGCACCGCTGCTTTTGCGGCGTACAGGGCTATTACCGGCATGCGTCGGCGGTGATCGGCTTGCCCATGAAGTTCGGCGTGTTCGTGCCACCGCAGGCTGCGCAGGGGCCGGTACCGGTGTTGTTTTTCCTCGCGGGACTCACTTGCACCGAGGAAACCTTTGCCATCAAGGCGGGTGCGCAGCGCGTTGCCGCCGAGCTAGGACTCATGCTGGTGACGCCCGATACCAGTCCGCGCGACACCGGCATTGAAGGCGCCAGCGCCGCGTGGGATTTCGGCCACGGTGCCGGCTTCTACCTCGATGCCACGCAGGCCCCCTGGGCGAAGCACTTCCGCATGGAGAGCTGGATCACCCAGGAGCTGCGTGAGTGTGTGCTCTCGAGCTTTGCGGCGCGCGCCGACCGTGTGGGGGTGTTCGGCCACTCCATGGGCGGGCACGGCGCACTCACGCTGGCCTTGCGCCACCCCTCACTTTTTCAAAGCGTGTCGGCCTTAGCCCCCATTGCCGCGCCCACCCAGTGCCCTTGGGGCGAAAAGGCGTTCACCGGTTATCTGGGCGACGACCGCGCCGCCTGGGCGGAGCACGATGCCACGGAGCTCGTGAAAGCCGGGCGCAAGGTGCCGCCGCTCTTGATCGATCAAGGCCTGGCGGACAACTTTCTGGCTGCCCAGTTGCACCCGCACTTGTTTGAGGCGGCCTGCAAGCGGGCAGGGCAAGCGCTGACGCTGCGCCGACACGAAGGCTACGACCACGGTTACTTCTTCATTGCCACCTTTGTTGAAGACCATCTGCGCCACCACGCGCAGACGCTGGCGGCCCACTGAACCCATGCGTGCACGCCAATTCGACCTCATCGCTTTCGACTGGGACGGTACCCTGTTCGATTCCACGGCGCTCATCACGCGCTGCATCCAGGCAGCCGTCGTCGATGTGGGAGGGGCGCCGCCGTCGCGCGAGGCCGCCAGCTACGTCATCGGCATGGGGCTCATGCAGGCGCTGGCGCACGCCGCACCCGATGTGCCTCCTGAAAAGTACCCGGAGCTGGGGCAGCGCTACCGGCACCATTACATTGCACAGCAGCACGAGCTCAGTCTGTTTGAGGGCGTGCTGCCCCTGCTGGCCGAACTCAAGCAGCGGCAGCACTGGCTCACGGTGGCCACCGGCAAAAGCCGTCAGGGCCTCAACGAGGTGTTGCGCACCGTGGAGCTGCAGGGCGTGTTCGATGGGTCGCGCACGGCCGATGAAACCGCAGGCAAACCCCACCCGCGCATGCTGCACGAACTCATGCGTGAGTTCGGCGTTGCGCCGGAGCGCACGCTCATGATTGGCGACACCACACATGACCTGCAAATGGCGGTGAACGCGGGATGCGCCAGCGTGGGGGTGAGCTACGGCGCCCACGAGCCTGACAGCTTTGCCGTCCTCAACCCGTTGCACATCGCGCATTCGGTGCGCGAGTTGCACGACTGGCTCAACGCGCACGCCTGAGGCCATCATGACCATCCCCGCCGACGATCCGGTCTACCCACTGTGCAACAGCAGGGACCTGGTCAACGGGGGGCGGGCGGTGTCGTTCGACGTGGTGTACGCTGGCCAGACCTGCCGGGCGTTTGCCGTGCGCTACCGGGGACAGCCGCATGCGTACCTGAACCGGTGTGCCCACGTGGCCATGGAAATGGACTGGCAGCCTGACCGATTCTTCGACGACAGCGGCCAATGGCTGTTGTGCGCCACCCACGGTGCCGTTTATGCCCCGGACACCGGTGCCTGCAGCGGCGGGCCATGCCGGGGCGGGCTGGTCAAGATCGAGCTGGTCGAGCACGACGGCGTGGTGCACTGGCGGTCACAATACCACCTCAAACCCCTTGAATTCTGAGAGCCTTGAACCATGAACGACGACCTGTCCAGCCCGTCCGCCCACGCCTCCAGCGATCGCACACAGAGCGTCGCCTGGGAGCGCGCCACACTGGAAAAGCTGGTCTTCGCGACCATCCGTGAACAGCAGTCTGCGCGCCGCTGGAAGATGTTCAGCCGGCTGCTCTGGCTCGCCATCTTTGGCGCGATCGCCTGGTTTGCCTACACCAGCAACACGACCACGACGGTCAGCACGCCCCACACGGCGGTGGTGGACATCAAGGGCGAGATCGCGAGCGGGGCGGAGGCCAGCGCAGAGTATGTGGTGGCTTCGCTGCGGTCCGCATTCGAGGACGAAGGCGCGCAGGCGGTGGTGTTGCTGATCAACTCGCCCGGTGGCAGCCCGGTACAGGCCGGCATCATCAACGACGAAATCACGCGCCTCAAGGCCCTGCACAACAAGAAGGTGTACGCGGTGGTTGAAGAAACCTGCGCGTCTGCCGCGTACTACATCGCTGCCGCCGCCGACGACATCTACGTCGACAAGGCCAGCCTGGTGGGCAGCATTGGTGTTCTCATGGATGGCTTCGGTTTTACAGGGCTGATGGACAAGCTTGGGATTGAACGCCGACTGGTCACCGCCGGTGCCAACAAGGCCATGCTGGATCCCTTCAGCCCGCAGGACGAGGCTCAACGTGCCTACATCCAGAACATGCTCGGCGAAATCCATACCCAGTTCATCGAGGTGGTGAAAAAAGGGCGCGGTACGCGCCTGAAAGAGACCAGCGATACGTTCAGCGGGCTGGTGTGGAATGGTCAACAGGCGGTCGCTCTGGGCCTGGCCGACGGTCTGGGCAACCTGGACTACGTGGCGCGCGAGGTCATCAAGGCCGAGGAGATCGTGGACTACACCCGCCGTGAAAACGTGGGCCTGCGCCTGGCCAAGCGCTTTGGCGCCAGCATGGGTGAAGGCATGTTCCTGGCAGCCCGCGCAGCGGGCGTTCAGCTCAAGTAACGCGAATCCGGCGGGCGCAGCAGCCCGCCGTTCTCAACCCCTGTAGCCCGTGGGGTTGGCGCTCTGCCAGCGCCAGGTGTCGGCGCACATTTCATCCAGCGAGTGCTTCGCCTGCCAACCCAGCAGGCGCAAGGCCAATGCCGGATCGGCCCAGCATTGCGCCACGTCGCCCGCACGGCGCGGTGCGATCTGGTAGGGAATGGGGCGTCCACTGGCCTTTTCGAATGCGTGCACAACGTCCAGCACGCTGTGCCCTTGGCCAGTGCCCAGATTCACGGTGAAGCTCTCGCTCCGGCCCAGCAAGGCCTGGATCGCTGCCACATGTCCGGCGGCCAGGTCCTGCACGTGGATGTAGTCGCGCACACCTGTGCCATCGGGCGTGGGGTAGTCGTTGCCGTACACGTTGAGGTGCTCGCGCTGCCCCACGGCCACCTGAGCCACGTACGGCATCAGGTTGTTGGGAATGCCGCTGGGGTCTTCGCCCATCAGACCGCTGGGGTGTGCGCCCACCGGATTGAAGTAACGCAGGGTGCCCACCCGCCACGCCGGGTTGGCAGCGCATACCGCCGCCAGCATGTCTTCAATGACCAGCTTGCTGTGACCGTATGGGTTGGTGTGGCTTCGCGGGAAGCTCTCGGTGATGGGCACTGAAGCCGGGTCGCCATACACGGTGGCGCTGCTGGAGAACACCAGTGTGGGCGTCAGGGTGGTGTCCTCGGCGTGCACCGCGCTCATTGCACGCATCAGGCTGACTGCACCGCCGATGTTGTTGTGGAAGTACTTGAGGGGCTGGGCCACGCTTTCGCCCACCGCTTTGTCTCCCGCGAAGTGAATCACCCCGACGGGCCTGTGGCGGCGCAGCACATCTTGCAGCCACGCGGTGTCCAGCACGTCACCGCGCTCCAGAGACACCGGCCGGCCTGTGATGCGCGCCAGGCGATCCAGCACCAGCGGATGGCTGTTGGCAAAGTTGTCGAGCACCACGGGCTCGAAGCCTGCCTCGATCAAGGCCACGGCGGTGTGGCTGCCGATGTAGCCCGCGCCTCCGGTGAGCAGAATCTTCATGGCCTCATTTTTTGGCAGGTTCGGGCTGGCGGCCATAGATGTCCTCGAGCCGAACAATGTCGTCTTCGCCCAGGTAGCTGCCCGATTGCACCTCGATCATCTCCAGCACCATCTTCCCGGGGTTGTGCAGCCGGTGCACTTCGCCGATGGGAATATAGGTGGACTGGTTTTCAGAGAGCAGGTAGACCTCCTGGCCCCGCGTGACCTCTGCGGTCCCCTTGACAATGATCCAGTGCTCGGCGCGGTGATGGTGCTTCTGCAGGCTAAGGGAGGCACCGGGTTTGACGCCGATGCGTTTGACCTGGAACCGCTCGCCCATGTCGACACTGTCGTACCAACCCCAGGGACGGGCCACGCGCCGGTGCATGGCGGCCTGGGGAATCTGTCGCTGTGCGAGATGGGCCACCACGTCTTTCACCTGTTCGGCATGGTCGCGTTGGGCGACCAGCAAGGCGTCTGGCGTGTCGATGATCAGAAGGTCTTGTGTGCCGAGCGCCACCACTGTTCGGCCCGGCGCGTGGATGAAGGTGTTGCGCGCGTTCAGCGCATGCCCCTGCCCGGTGATGCGGTTGCCCGCATCGTCGGCATCGGTGAGTTCGGCCACGGCGTTCCAGCTTCCGACGTCGCTCCACTGTCCCTGGAAGGGGACCACCGCCACATTGTCGTGGGGCTCCATGACCGCGTAATCGATGCTCTGCGATCGGCAGGACAAGAACGGTTCGGCCTGCGGCCGCACAAAGTGGATTTGACCCACCGTGTCCTCGCGCGGCGCTGCCATCGCGTTTTCGCACGACTGCAGGATGTCGGCAGCGTGTTGCGCCAGCGCTGCGAGCAGTGTGCTGGCCCGGGTCAAAAAGATGCCCGCGTTCCACAGCACATGGCCCTGCAGCAGCAGGGCCTGCGCCGCGGCCGGAGCGGGCTTTTCGATGAAGCGCGCCACCTGGCGGCTGCCATCTGCCCGCTCATCTCCCTGCTGGATGTAGCCGTAAGCACTGCTGGGGAAGCTGGGCACCACACCAAAGGTGACGATGGCACCCGCCTCAGCCGCCGGAACACCTTCGCGAATGGTTTTGGCGAAGGCGGCCGCATCGGGTATGTGGTGGTCTGAGGGGCAGAACAGCAGGAGCGGGTCGGCGTTGTTTGCCGCACGGGCAAGCAATGCTGCCAAGGCCATCGCAGCGGCCGTGTTGCGCGCGGCGGGCTCCAGCAGCACCTGGCCCGGCACGTTTTCCGCTTCAATCGCATCGGCCACCAGAAAGCGATGGTCTTCGGCGGCCACACAAATGACGGGGTTGTCACACCAGGCGAGTCGGTCCAGTGTCAGTTGCAGCAGGCTCTTGTTGCCGACAAGGGGCACAAACTGTTTGGGAAAACTCTGACGGCTCAGCGGCCACAGGCGGGTGCCTGAGCCTCCGCAAAGGATGACGGGGGTGATGCTCATGCGCGTTGGATGTGGAGTATTTGGGGCTTCGCCCCGCCTTCAATCCGCTGCAGTGTAGCCTTTCGATGGACGCCGGCACGTTGGCGTTTAATATGTTGCGTCTTTCTTCACGAACGCGCGAGCGCAAGCCAACATGACAATCCGAAAAGCCGTATTTCCTGTGGGTGGCCTGGGTACCCGCTTCCTCCCAGCCACCAAAGCCATCCCGAAGGAAATGCTGCCGGTGGTCGACAAACCGCTCATGCAATACGCCGTGGAGGAAGCTTACGCGGCTGGTATCCGCGAAATGATCTTCGTCACGGGCCGCCACAAGCGCTCGATCGAAGATCACTTCGACACCGCTTACGAACTCGAGATGGAGCTGGAAGCGGCCGGTAAATCAGCGCTGCTCGAGTTGGTGCACTCCATCAAGCCCGAAGACATGGACTGCGTGTACGTGCGTCAGCCACGCGCGTTGGGCTTGGGTCATGCCGTGCTGTGTGCCGAACGCCTGGTCGGCAATGAGCCTTTTGCCGTGCTGCTGGCAGACGACCTGATGATGGGCAAGGACCAGGGACAAGGTGGGCCGACCGTGCTGCAGCAGATGGTGCAGGCTTATGAGTCCAGCCCGGGCACTGTGCTCGCCGTGCAGGACGTGCCGCGTGCCGAGACGCGCAGGTATGGTGTGGTGGACGTCCATGGCGCCAACCAGGCACTTGCTGAGGTGTTTGCGATGGTCGAGAAGCCGGCCCCTGAAGTGGCTCCGTCGACCCTCGCGGTGGCGGGGCGCTACATCCTCACGCCGGGCGTCTTCGAAAGTATTCGCCGTCAACCGCGTGGCGCCGGCGGCGAAATCCAGCTCACCGATGGCATTGCGGACTTGATCGGTACGGAGAAAGTGCAGGCCTTCCGCTACGACGGCAAGCGCTACGACTGTGGCAGCAAGGAAGGCTTTCTGGAAGCCACGATCGATCTTGCATTGGCCAACGCGGAGCTCAGCGGCTCGGTGCGTGCGCACCTCAAGCGTCTGGCGGTCTGAGCGCGCGGACTCAGCGTCCCAGCAGGAAAACGCAAGGGGCTTCGAGCGGCAGGCTGGCCGCCAGACGTGGGTCTCGTTTCCAGTCGTTGACGAGCGCACTGCGGCAGACCTGCTGAGGCAGCGTGAGTGCGCCGCACACCGCCAGGCGCGTGTGCGGGTGCAAGGTTTGGAGCATGCCTTGAAGCAGCGCGGCGTTGCGGTACGGCGTCTCAATGACGATTTGCGTCTGACCGGTTTTCAGTGCGAGGGATTCAAGCTCTTTGAGCCTTTGGGCGCGCTCAAGCGTGTCTTGGGGCACGTACCCGACGAAGGCGAAGCTCTGTCCGTTCAGGCCGCTGGCCGCGAGTGCCAGCATCAGCGAAATGGGGCCCGTGAGCGGCACCACGCGCACCCCCAGCGTGTGTGCGGCGCGAACAATGGAGCTGCCCGGATCCGCTATGGCTGGCATGCCTGCCTCACTGACCAACCCCATGTCGTGCCCGAGCTCAGCAGGTGAGAGCAGTTCTCGGGCCTGTGCATCCACATCCGCATGTGGGACGTGATCGCCTTTTTTGTGCGCTGCCTTGGGCAGTTCCACCACATGCTGCGCCTGCAGTGGCGCGGCCAGTGGATGCACGGCGTCGATACGCTTGAGGAATGCACGGGTGCTCTTGGCGTTTTCTGTGATCCAGTGGGTGATACGGCTTGCCGTCATCCATGTTTCTGCTGGTAGCCATTCACCCGCAGAGGCTGGCACGTCCTGTTTGATGCCGAAGTCCAGCGGCGTCGGTACGAGATAAAGCGTGCCGCGCGCGGCAGGGTGCATCGTCACAGAATCTCCACCCCAGCTGCTCGAATCAGGCGGCAGGTCCGGATAAGAGGCAGTCCCACCAAGGCCGTAGGATCGTCGTTGTCAATGCGCTCCAGCAGCGCGATGCCCAGACCCTCGCTCTTGGCGCTGCCTGCGCAGTCATAGGGTTGTTCCGTGCGCAGGTAGTGCTCGATCTCACGGTCGCTCAGGTCGCGAAACACCACGCTGACCGCCGCCATATCGCATTGCTCGAACCCCGTCGCCTCGCAGACCACGGCCAATGCGGTCTGAAACACCACGGTCTGGCCGCGCATACGGCGCAACTGTTCGACCGCACGTTCGTGCGTTCCAGGTTTGCCAAGTGGCTGACCGTTCAGGTCCGCGACCTGGTCGCTGCCAATGACGACCGCTTGAGGGTGCCGTTGAGCCACATCGCGTGCCTTCTCCAAAGCCAGTCTCCGTGCGAGTTCCGCCGGCTGCTCGCCCGGATTTGGGGTTTCATCGACGCGTGGTGCCACCGCATCAAAGGGAAGCCGCAGTCTGGAGAGCAGCTCATGGCGGTAGCGTGACGTCGAGCCCAGAATGAGGGCTCGTGAGGCGGTGGCGGGCATGTCTGGAGCATCGTTCATGCCGGTATTCTCCCCGCATTCTTTTACACTGCCCGGATGAAATCCACCTCAAAGTCTGCCTGGAATCCGCAGCGTCTCGACGCCAGAGCTTTCGCCCAGGCAGGCGCCAGCTTGACGGCCACTGAAGAATTGCCTCAGTTTGAGCGTCTGTATGCAGACGTGACAAGCGACGACGCCGAGCCGCATTCCAGCGTCACCTGGCAGGCACGCGGTGAAATGAGGCCCGCTGACAGCGGTGGCGCACCGTCGGTTTGGCTGCATCTGGAGGCGACGACGGTTGTCCCTTTGACGTGCCAGCGATGCCTGGGGCCTGTTCATACGCCGTTGGCGGTCGACCGTTGGTACCGTTTTGTAGCCGACGAGGCA
Organism: Hydrogenophaga sp.; assembly: GCF_019264445.1. Classification (GTDB taxonomy): domain Bacteria; phylum Pseudomonadota; class Gammaproteobacteria; order Burkholderiales; family Burkholderiaceae_C; genus Hydrogenophaga. The sequence continues at coordinate 65,192 of NZ_JAHVAB010000079.1, read as the reverse complement.
ACGGCTGCGGCTGAGGACGATGAATGCGAAGAAGACCTGTTGGCGCTGGAGCCGCGGCCGAACTTGCACGATGTGCTCGAAGACGAACTCCTCATGGAGTTGCCGCTGGTTCCCATGCACGAGAACTGCCCGCAGCCGGTGAAGCTTCAATCAGAAGACTTTTCTGCTGAATCCGATGAGGCCCCGGCTGCGCGCAAGAATCCTTTTGCCGATCTCGCGCGCCTGAAAAAGTGACTTTGGCGAGGCGGCGGCTTCGGGCTATAATCCTTGGCTTTGCGCTGGCATCCATTCGCACGTTGACGTGACGGGTCAGGCGCTCAACCGGTTGAACGGGGCAACAATGGCGCTCCGTTTGTGCCACCCCGTTTGACCTTACCGATTTCAGGAGCCCACCATGGCTGTTCAGCAAAACAAAAAGTCCCCCTCCAAGCGCGGCATGCACCGCTCGCACAATGCACTGAACGTTCCCGGTATTGCCGTGGAGCCGACCACTGGTGAAACCCATCTGCGCCACCACATCAGCCCCAACGGCTTCTACCGTGGCCGCCAGGTGCTGAAAAACAAGTCTGAAGCCTAAATGACGGGCTGCCACTGGCCTCGCCGCGGTGTCGCGAACGGGGTCAGGCTGGCAATGAAGTCACAGGCCCGCATGCCAAATGCGGGCTTTTTTCATTCTCGGGGCGCGTGCTGCGTCCGATCCGGGGTGTTGTCATGATCACCATCGCAGTGGATTGCATGGGGGGCGATGTCGGGCCTGCGGTCACCCTGCCGGCTTGTGCGGCTTTCCTCGCCAGTCACCCTCAGGCCCAAGTGCTCCTCGTGGGCAAGGCAGACGTTTTTCGAGCCTGGCCGCAGTTGCTCAACAACGTTCGCTGCAGTGTTGTGCCCGCAAGCGAGTTGGTGACCATGGATGACCCTGTGGAGGTGGCATTGCGGCGAAAAAAAGATTCGTCGATGCGCGTTGCCATCAATCAAGTGAAAGACGGGGCGGCTCAGGCGGCCGTGTCTGCAGGCAATACGGGTGCGCTCATGGCGATTGCCCGGTATGTCCTGAAAACCATGGATGGCATTGACCGGCCTGCAATTGCCACACAGATGCCCAATGCCCGCGGTACGGCGACCACCGTGCTGGACCTTGGGGCCAATGTCGATTGCTCCGCAGAGCACCTTCTTCAGTTTGCCGTCATGGGCTCGGCGCTGGTGGCGGCGGCCACCGGTCGGCCGGAGCCCAGCGTGGGCCTGCTGAATGTGGGCGAAGAGGTGATCAAAGGCAGTGAAGTCATCAAAAAAGCGGGCGTATTGTTGCGAAATGCGGCCAACACCGGCGATTTGAATTTTTTTGGGAATGTCGAGGGTGACGATATCTTCAAGGGTACGACCGACATCGTGGTGTGCGACGGCTTTGTCGGCAACGTGGCGTTGAAGGCAAGTGAAGGCCTGGCATCCATGATCAGTGGCTTCATCCGTGAGGAGTTCTCGAAGAGCTTGTTCCGGAAATTGAGTGCAATCATCGCTTATCCGGTCCTAAAGTCGTTCAAAAATCGGGTAGATCACCGGCGGTATAACGGTGCGGCCTTGCTGGGTCTGCAAGGTCTGGTCTTCAAGAGCCATGGATCCGCCGACGCGTTCGCTTTTGAACAGGCGCTGGCCCGGGCTTATGATGCGGCCCACAATCAACTGCTCAACAATGTTCGAGAGCGTATCGCCCACGCAAAGCCGCTGATCTCGCCCGATGCTTTGCCGAGCGAGTTGAAAAGCATCCCAACGCTCTGAATCTTCCCGACCCGTCTGCATGACACGCTACGCCCGCATCACAGGCACCGGCAGCACCCTGCCGCCCCAGAGGTTGACGAACGCCGACATGGTCGCAATGCTGGCGCCGCGTGGCGTGGACACCAGCGACGAGTGGATCGTCGAGCGCACAGGCATACGCGCACGCCATTTCGTGGCTGAGGGCGTTTACGCCAGCGACCTGGCGGTCGAAGCCTCTCAGCGGGCAATGACTGCGGCAGGCGTTGAGCCTTCAGAGATCGATTTGATTATTGTGGCCACGTCCACGCCAGACATGGTGTTTCCGTCTACCGCGGCCATCCTTCAGCACAAGCTGGGGATTGCAGGTTGTCCGGTGTTTGACGTCCAGGCCGTTTGCAGTGGTTTCATTTATGCCCTGACGGTTGCCGATTCGTTGATCCGTTCTGGCACAGCGAACAAAGCCTTGGTGGTGGGCAGTGAGATTTTCAGCCGTTTGCTGGATTTCAACGATCGCACGACCTGTGTCTTGTTTGGAGACGGTGCTGGCGCGGTGGTGCTCGAGTCCTCAGATGTGCCTGGCATCCTCGCGACGGATATTCATGCCGATGGCAAGCATACGGGCATTCTGTGTGTGCCCGGGCACGTGTCCGGCGGGCAGATTCTCGGCGACCCGTTGCTCAAGATGGACGGCCAGGCCGTGTTCAAGCTGGCCGTCGGTGTGCTGGAAGACACCGCGCGTGCCACGCTCGCCAAGGCGGGGAAAACCACGCAAGATATTGACTGGTTGATCCCGCATCAGGCCAACATCCGCATCATGCACAGCACGGCTCGCAAGCTCAAGCTGCCGCTGGACAAAGTGGTTGTGACCGTGGATCAGCACGGCAACACCTCGGCCGCCTCGATTCCCCTGGCACTCGACCATGCAGTGCGCCTTGGCCGGGTCAAAAAAGGGGACACCGTCATGCTGGAAGGTGTCGGTGGAGGCTTCACTTGGGGCTCTGTGTTGCTCGATTTCTGACCAAGCGCACCTCTCTCTCGTTTTGATTACGCCATGAAAAATTTTGCTTTTGTATTCCCCGGCCAGGGTTCACAGGCCGTGGGCATGCTGGACGCCTGGGGCGAACACCCAGCGGTGCGAGACACCTTGGCTGAGGCTTCGGAGGCCTTGGGCGAAGATGTGGGCCGCCTGATTCAAGAAGGCCCCGCAGACGTGTTGGCCATGACGGTCAATACACAGCCTGTGATGCTGATTGCCGGTATCGCCGCCTGGCGCGTCTGGCGTGCTGAAGGAGGCGCGGTACCTTCCGTGATGGCAGGGCATTCTTTGGGCGAGTACGCCGCTTTGGTGGCCTCGGGTGTGCTCACGCTCGCGCAGGCTGCTCCCTTGGTGCGTTTCCGTGCGCAGGCCATGCAGGATGCCGTTCCAGCGGGTGCGGGTGCAATGGCTGCCGTGCTGGGGCTGAGCGCGGATGCGGTGGTGGCGGGTTGTCGTGAAGCTCAGGCGAGCTTCGGGCCCGGCAGCATCGAGGTGGTTGAAGCCGTCAACTACAACGACCCGATGCAGACTGTGATTGCCGGCAGCAAGGCTGCTGTGGAGAAGGCGTGTGAAGTCCTCAAGGGTCAGGGCGCCAAGCGCACGCTGCCCTTGCCTGTGTCGGCACCCTTTCACTCCAGTCTGATGAAGCCAGCAGCGGAAAAGCTGAAAGAAAAGCTCACGGCCACGGCCTTCGCGACACCGCAGATACCGGTGCTGAACAATATTGATGTCGTTGCGGAATCCGATACTGATCGTATTCGTGATGCGCTCTATCGGCAGGCCTTTGGGCCCGTGCGTTGGGTCGAATGTGTCGGTGCCATCAAGGCGAGTGGCGTGGATATCGTGGTCGAGTGCGGCCCTCGCAAGGTGCTCGCATCGATGATCAAGCGCATCGATCCCACGCTGACCAGTGCCGCCCTCTTTGATCCCGCCACATTGGCTGAGGTCCAGGCCTTGCTTGCCTGAAGCTGGAGTACCCCATGTCTGAAATCAAATTCGCGGGCCAAGTGGCTCTGGTCACCGGTGCTTCACGCGGGATCGGTGCAGCGATTGCACTGGAGCTTGCCCATCGGGGCGTGATCGTGATCGGAACGGCGACGAGCGAAGATGGCGCGGCGCGGATTGGAGCAGCACTTACTGCGGCACCTGGCGCGAGCGGCGAATGCCGTGGTGCCAAACTGGACGTCAATGACGCCGCGGCTGCCGAGGCACTGATTGACGAAATCGTTAAAACCCACGGGGGTCTTCATGTGTTGGTCAACAACGCCGGCATCACCCGCGACATGCTGGCAATGCGCCTGAAGGACGATGACTGGGATGCGGTGCTCGACACCAACTTGAAGGCGGTGTTTCGCATGAGTCGCGCGGTCATCCGTCCGATGATGAAGCAGCGCTACGGTCGTATCGTGAGTATCACGAGTGTGGTGGGCGCGTCGGGTAACGCCGGCCAGGCCAACTACGCGGCTGCCAAAGCCGGTGTGGCTGGCATGACGCGTGCGCTGGCGCGCGAGTTGGGCAGTCGCAACATCACGGTCAATTGCGTGGCGCCTGGTTTTATTGAAACCGATATGACTGCAGCGCTGCCCGAAGAGCAGCAGAAGGCGCTGCTGGGTCAGATTCCCCTGGGCCACCTGGGCAAGCCCGCCGACATTGCGCATGCTGTGTCTTACCTGGCGAGCCCGCAGGCTGCATACGTCACCGGACAGGAGCTGCACGTCAATGGCGGCATGTTCATGTCCTGACGCTCGCCGCATCCATCGAATCCTTTGCGCCGCGCCAGCCGCCCGGCGGGCCGTCTGGGGTCACCACCCCGGCGCGGCTAAAATGGCGGTCTGTATTTCAACCACCCTCAGAGGGACCTATGAGCGATATCGAAGCACGTGTGAAGAAAATCATTGCCGAACAACTCGGTGTGGAAGAGGGGCAGGTCACAAATGAAAAGGCCTTTGTTGCCGACCTGGGCGCTGATTCGCTGGACACGGTTGAACTGGTGATGGCACTGGAAGACGAATTCGGTATCGAAATTCCCGACGAAGAAGCAGAGAAGATCACCACCGTTCAAAAGGCCATCGATTACGCCTTGGCTCACCAGAAAGCCTGAAGCACAGATGAGCCGTCGCCGCGTCGTCGTGACCGGCCTGGGTTGTATCAGCCCCGTGGGCAACACGGTGGCCGACTCCTGGGCCAACCTCCTGGCTGGGCAATCCGGCATCGACTTCATCACAAAGTTCGATGCGTCGAACTTCGCCTGCAAGTTTGCAGGAGAGGTCAAGGGGTTCAACCTGGACGAGTACATCACCGCGAAGGAAGCGCGGACGATGGACACTTTCATTCACTATGGAGTCGCTGCGTCCATGCAGGCTGTGGCCGACGCTGGCTTGCCAACTGGCGACCAGCTTGGCGATGAGCAGGCTACCCGTATAGGCTGTGTGATTGGTTCCGGTATCGGTGGTCTGCCTCTGATCGAGGAGACACACGCCGAGCTGACCAATCGGGGCCCTCGCAGGATCACGCCTTTCTTCGTGCCCGCCTCGATCATCAACATGATCTCTGGTCACGTGTCGATGAAGTTCGGGTTTAAAGGCCCGAACATTGCCATCGTCACAGCTTGTACCACTGGCCTGCATTGCATTGGCGAGGCCGGGCGCATGATCGAATATGGCGACGCCGACGTGATGATTGCGGGCGGCTCCGAGGCCACGGTTTCGCCCTTGGGGATCGGCGGCTTCGCTGCAATGCGCGCGCTGTCCACCCGCAATGAGGACCCGAAAACCGCCTCCCGACCCTGGGACAAGGACCGTGATGGGTTCGTGCTGGGCGAGGGTGCTGGCGTCATGGTGCTTGAAGAGTACGAACACGCCAAGGCGCGCGGTGCGAAGATTTATGCGGAATTGAGCGGGTTTGGCATGAGTGCCGACGCAGGCCATATGACCGCGCCGAACATGGATGGCCCCCGCAGGGCCATGCTCGGGGCCTTGCGCAATGCTGGCGTCAATCCGGACGAGGTCGACTACCTGAATGCGCACGGTACGTCGACGCCGCTGGGTGACATCAACGAAACCAATGCGATCAAGGCGGCGTTGGGCGACCACGCCAAACGGATGTTGGTCAGCTCGACGAAATCGATGACGGGGCACCTGCTGGGTGGGGCTGGCGGCATCGAGTCCGTGTTTACCGTGCTCGCTTTGCACCATCAGAAGGTGCCACCCACCATCAACATCTTCAATCAGGATCCTGAATGTGACCTGGACTATTGCGCCAACGTCGCACGCGATGTGAAGATGGATGTGGCGCTCAAGAACAACTTCGGATTTGGCGGTACCAACGGCACGCTGGTATTCCGTCGCATCTGAACGTACCGGCCGTCTTTATCTTTAAGCGCACCCATGCACAACGCCCCATCGGTGATATTCCCGGTGGGGCGTTGCGCTTTATATGCTGGGTTGTTGGGAGCGCTCGCGGCGTTGGGCGGGCTTGTGCTGGTAGCGTGGTGGATATATGCACCCGTGCCGACATGGGCCGGGAGCATGGCGAGCGCCGTCTGGTTGATGTGGGTGGCGTTCGCGCTCGGCAGCTGGCGGCGTACGCCGCAGGGTCGGATTGCCTGGCGGGCGACCGAAAGGCGCGCCGTCGCCGCGATGCCAGGCCAGTGGCATTGGTTGAGTGCCGCATGTCCGGAGGGGGCGCCCATCGAGCGCGTGGAGCTCGTGCTGGACCTACAGGTCTGCCTCCTTTTGCGCTTGCACAATGCGGACTCGCTCACCCGCTGGGTCTGGGTGGAGCGCATCCGCGACCCCGCGCACTGGACCGAGCTCCGCCGTGCGCTGTGGGCAGCACGAGCTTGAGCGCTCCGGTGGCACAGGTTGCGTCGGTTATATTTCCGCGCGCATGACTCTCGAAGACCACACCGCCCCGCCACCGCCAGACAGCGACGTCATGTTGGTGCAACGCACGCTTGCGGGCGAGCAGCGGGCCTTCGAGATGCTGGTCGTCAAGTACCAGCGGCGCGTTGAGCGCCTAATCGGTCGGATGGTGCGCGATTCCGATCTGGTTCAGGATATCGCCCAGGAGACGTTCATCCGGGCATACCGTGCGTTGGCTCAATTCAGGGGTGACGCACAGTTCTACACCTGGCTCTACCGCATCGCGGTCAATACTGCGAAAAAGCAGCTGATGGAGCTCAAGCGCGACCCCCTGGTTTTTCAGTCGCAGATGAAATCCGGCGACGATGATGAAACTTCCGGGCCGGAACGCGAACTAAATTCTGGTGTGGCTGATACCGAAACGCCCGAAGCGGTGCTGGCCAGCAAGGAAATCGCGCAAGCCGTCAACGCGGCGATGGATGCGTTGCCCGAAGAGCTCCGCATGGCGATCACCCTGCGGGAAATCGAGGGCATGAGCTATGAAGAAATTGCCACAGCCCTCGATTGCCCCATCGGTACGGTGCGTTCCCGGATATTTCGGGCGCGCGAGGCCATTTCAGGGCGCATCAAGCCGATGCTCGAGCGCCAGACGGGCAAACGCTGGTAAGAAGGGCTCAAGCTGGCCGCTGAAATGCAGCTTGCCGGTAGCCCAGCGATTAGGGAAGTTCAGGAAGTCATCATGAATGCCGCACAAGTCAACACGAACCCCGCAGGGCTGAAGGCCGCTGAACCGCCTTTGCTGGACGAAGCACTGTCTGCTTTGGTTGATGGTGAGTTGGATGCCGGGGAACTCCCCGGCCTGTTCTTGAAGCTGGACCAGCTCCAGCCCGAGGCGATGGAGAGCTGGCACGCGTACCAGCTGATCGGCGATGTGTTGCGTGGCGAGCCGCCTTTGGCGTCCCTGGTGCGCCCCAGCGATTTTCTGGCGGGTGTGCGCGGCCGTCTGGAGCAGGAAGCCTCGCCCTTGCATCTGATGCCGCGCGCAAACCCTAAAGGGGAAACGCGCTATCTGGCTGCACCATCGGCGCCTGCTGCGAATGACGCGGTCTTCCGGTGGAAACTGGTCGCTGGGCTGGCTTCATTGGCAGCGGTCATGGCTGTGAGCTGGAGCGTGCTCAGCAGCACCCCTCGCGGCGTGGGGGGCGATGCATCCCCGCAAATCGCAGCCGTGCCGGCTGGTTCCGCGCCGGCATTGGCGGCTTCGACAAAGTCCAGCGATCCTGCTGCCACGGCTGTGGTGGTGAACACGGGGCAGGGCACCCTGATCCGAGATGCGCGCCTCGAACAGCTGCTCGCCGAGCACCGGCAAAACGGTGGTATGTCGGCGCTGCAAAATCCCACCGGCTTCATCCGCAACGCCACCTATGAGTCCGAAGGACGCTAAAGCGCCATGACGTTTGCTTCGCCTCTGCCTTTTCATGGTGACGACGCACGTTCCGCGTTGCAATCGCGCGGCCTGGATGCTCGCAGGCCGGTCATGCGGCGGTGGGGGGCGGCCGCGTTGGTCGCTTTGGCGTCTGGATTCATGTCGCCAGTGCACGCGCAGAATGCGCTGCAGAACCCTGCGAACGCGCGCAGTGTCAATGAGTGGCTCACCCGCATGCATGAAGCCTCGCGTCAGCGTTCCTACATCGGTACGCTGGTGGTGTCGGCGGGCAGTTCCATGTCGGCCTCCAAGATCTGGCACGTGTGCGACGGCGCTCAGCAGATGGAGCGGGTGGATACGTTGACCGGTGCCCCGCGAACCACCATTCGCCGCAACAAGGAAGTCATCACCTTCGTGCCCGACGCGAAAACGGCGATCGTGGAGAAGCGGGAGTCGCTGGGAATGTTTCCAGAGCTGCTGCGCACACCCAGCAACGTGATTCCCCAGTTTTACAGCGCCCAGGAAGTGGGTGTTCAGCGGATCGCTGGTCATGTGGCAGACATGGTCGAAATCCTGCCGCGCGATGACCTGCGCTTTGGATATCGCATCTGGTCCGAGCGCCAGACCGGGCTTGTCGTGAAGCTGCAAACCCTGGGTGAGCGCGGCACGGTTCTGGAGCAAGTGGCATTCTCCGAGCTGCAGCTTGATGCGCCTGTGAGCATGGAAAAGCTCACCAAGCTCATGAAGGACACGCGGGGCTACGAAGTTCACAAGCCCATTTTGAAAAAGACCACCGCCGAAGCGGAAGGTTGGCGCCTCAAGGAGCCGGTTCCTGGCTTCACCCCCATGAGTTGCCACACGCGCGATACGCCCGGCGCTGGCGCGCAAGGGTCGAGTGCCTCATCCATGCAATGGGTGTTTTCAGATGGCCTTGCTTCCGTGTCTTTGTTTGTGGAGCCCTTCGATTCGCAACGACACTCCCAAGAATCCATGGCAGAGGTGGGCGCGACACATTCCGTGAACCGTCGCGTGGGTGATTATTGGCTCACCGTCATTGGCGAAGTGCCTGCGCCCACGTTGCGGCGTTTCGCCGCTGCACTGGAGCGAACACGGTAAGCTGGCCCGGGAGCCGCCGGAGGCGCTTCACTTCGCCACGAGGCGTTGCCGCCGGGTGGCTGTCATTTGTTTTGCTTTCTTCCTTGCTTTGCGTACCTGTTAAAGGATCACCATGACGCATGTCCGCACCACTGGCTCATCTCTGCGCGCCTTGCTGCCCGCGATCGTCCTCGCAGCTGGCGGCGGCACCGCTTTGGTTTTTCACACCTCCGCCCTCGCTCAAGCCCCTGTCGTGCCGACGGTACCGCCTGCGGCCAGCGTGCGTGGCTTGCCTGACTTCACCGATCTGGTGGACCTGGTGGGTCCTTCAGTGGTCAACATCCGGACTCTGGAGCGAGCGAAAGAGGGCGCCGCTGGCGGCTCCCCAGATGAGCAAATGCTCGAGTTCTTCAAGCGCTTCGGTATCCCGATTCCACCGGGTGTGACACCCAGGACGCCTCGCCAGGACCGTGCCCCCTCGGAGGAGGCTCAACCACGCGGCGTGGGCTCGGGGTTTGTGTTGAGTGCGGATGGCCTCATCATGACCAACGCACACGTCGTCGACGGCGCGGATGAACTCATCGTCACCTTGCCCGACAAGCGCGAGTTCAAGGCCAAGCTGGTCGGCGCGGACAAGCGCACCGATGTGGCGCTGGTGAAGATTGACGTCACCGGCCTGACCGCAGTGAAGATTGGCGACGTCAACCGTCTGCGCGTGGGCGAATGGGTGATGGCCATTGGCTCGCCGTTTGGTCTTGAGAACACGGTGACGGCCGGCATCGTGAGCGCCAAGCAGCGCGATACCGGTGACTTTCTCCCGTTCATCCAGACCGACGTGGCCATCAATCCAGGCAACTCGGGTGGGCCGCTGATCAACATGCGTGGCGAAGTGGTGGGCATCAACAGCCAGATTTATTCCCGATCAGGCGGTTTCCAGGGGATTTCGTTCGCCATTCCAATCGATGAAGCCGTGCGTGTGTCCGATCAGCTCAAGACGAGCGGTCGTGTGACCCGTGGCCGCATCGGCGTCCAGATCGATCAGGTCAGCAAGGACGTGGCGGAGGCCATTGGCCTGGGGCAGCCCAAGGGCGCTCTCGTGAGGGGTGTGGAACCCAACTCGCCTGCGTCCAAAGCGGGGGTTGAGCCCGGTGACATCATCGTGAAGTTCGATGGCAAGGACATCGACAAGTCGGTCGATCTGCCGCGGCTGGTGGGTAACACCAAGCCGGGCAACAAGAGCAGCATCACAGTCTTTCGGCGCGGCAGCCAGCGTGAGCTGTCGATCATCGTGGCCGAGCTCGAGCCTGAACGCACGGAGGCAAAGGCCTCTGCGCCAGAGGCGGTCAAACCGCAGGCCAGCAATGCGCTCCAGGCATTGGGTTTGAGCCTGGCCGAGTTGTCGGCGGCAGAGAAAAAAGAGCTCAATCTCAAAGGCGGCGTGCGCGTGGCATCGGCAGAGGGCGCTGCGGCACGTGCGGGGCTTCGTGAGGGTGACGTGATTGTGGCGATTGCCAATGTCGAGACCGCCAGCGTGAAAGATGTGGAGGCGGCACTGAGCAAGTTGGAGAAATCGCGACCCATCAATGTGCTGTTCCGCCGCGGCGAGTGGGCGCAGTACGCCGTCATCCGGGCGCCCCGCTGAAGTTCGTGTTCGCGCTCAATACCCCTGAAGTGCTGAAGGGCATGCGGGTTATTGAGCGCGGTGGCTGATTCACCACATCTTGTTTTGCCCACCCTCCGAGCGTCTCAGCATCCTGTTTGTTAGTGAATGCTCACAATCATTACCTGTCTTGTGTCTGAATTCGCTAAAATGCGAGCGGTTGTGAGCTGATTCACATCTGGTGTTGGCAGGACGATTCACGATGTGGAAGTCCAGCGCCTCTGGATCGGTTCATCCACAAGCCACGCACAAGTTGCCCTCTCTTTCTGTGGATAACCTGTGCAAAAATTTGAATGTTGCTGCGCTGCAACAGGGCAATCCTGGCGGGTTTGGGGTGTGCATTCCGGGCTTTTTGCCTACAATGAAACCCCAACTATCGCAGTTGCCATTGATTGTTGGTTACGGGCGCGTCAGCAGCTGACGCGCCCTTTTTTATGGCCGCCCGTTCCTGCGTGAACCTGCGGTTTTTTCGTTCCCGAGTCGTTTCCTGATGAACCACATCCGCAATTTTTCGATCATCGCGCACATCGATCATGGCAAGTCCACGCTCGCTGACCGGATCATTTCCCTGTGCGGTGGGTTGTCCGACCGTGAGATGAGCGAGCAGGTGCTCGACTCGATGGACATCGAGAAAGAGCGCGGTATCACCATCAAGGCGCAGACGGCTGCTCTCAAGTACAAGGCCCGCAACGGCGAGGTTTACAACCTCAACTTGATCGACACGCCCGGGCATGTCGACTTTTCGTATGAGGTGTCGCGCTCCCTGTCCGCCTGCGAAGGCGCGTTGTTGGTGGTCGATGCCAGTCAAGGTGTTGAGGCGCAGACAGTGGCCAACTGCTACACCGCGCTCGACTTGGGTGTCGAAGTGGTGCCGGTGCTCAACAAGATGGATTTGCCCAACGCAGATCCAGAGAACGCCAAAAGCGAGATCGAAGATGTGATCGGGATCGATGCCACCGATGCGATCCCTTGCTCGGCGAAAACGGGTCTGGGTGTGGAAGACATCCTGGAGGCCGTGGTTGCTCGTATCCCACCTCCCAAGGGCCGGCCTGACGCACCATTGCGCGCCATGATCGTGGACAGCTGGTATGACGCCTATGTCGGCGTGGTGATGTTGGTGCGGGTGGTCGACGGGCGGTTGCAGAAGGGCGAGCGCTTCAAGATGATGGCCACCAACACCGTCTACAACGCCGATAACCTTGGCGTGTTCACGCCAGCCAACGAGCCGCGCGAATCGCTGGAGGCGGGTGAGGTCGGTTACATCATTGCGGGCATCAAGGAGCTGCAAGCGGCAAAGGTGGGTGACACCATCACGCTGGAGAAAAAGCTGCCGAACAACGCCGGACCTGCTGCCGAAGCGCTGCCCGGGTTCAAGGAGGTGCAGCCACAGGTGTTTGCGGGCCTCTATCCCACAGAAGCGAACCAGTACGACGCTCTGCGCGACGCACTGGAAAAACTCAAGCTCAACGATGCGTCGCTCCACTACGAGCCTGAAGTCTCTCAGGCGTTGGGCTTCGGTTTTCGCTGCGGCTTCCTGGGACTGCTGCACATGGAAATCGTGCAGGAGCGGCTGGAGCGCGAGTTCGATCAGGATCTGATCACCACCGCCCCGAGCGTGGTCTACCAGGTCGTCAAGCCCGACGGCGAGGTGATCATGGTGGAGAACCCATCCAAGATGCCCGATCAGGGCCGCATCGATGAAATTCGCGAGCCTATCGTGACCGTCCACCTCTACATGCCTCAAGAGTATGTCGGTGCGGTCATGACGCTGGCCAACCAGAAGCGCGGCCTGCAGATCAACATGGCCTACCACGGCAAGCAGGTCATGCTGACCTACGACATGCCGCTCGGTGAGATCGTGCTGGACTTTTTCGACAAACTGAAATCGGTCAGCCGTGGGTATGCCTCGATGGACTACGAGTTCAAGGAGTACCGCGCCTCCGATGTGGTGAAGGTCGACATCCTGCTCAACGGCGAGAAGGTGGACGCGCTGTCCATCATCGTGCACCGCACGCAGGCGCAGTACCGGGGTCGTGCGGTGGCGGCGAAGATGCGTGAGATCATCAGTCGCCAGATGTTCGATGTGGCCATTCAGGCGGCCATCGGTGGCAACGTGATCGCGCGCGAAACGATCAAGGCGCTGCGCAAGAACGTGCTGGCAAAATGCTACGGCGGCGACATCACCCGCAAACGCAAACTTCTCGAAAAACAGAAAGCAGGCAAGAAGCGCATGAAACAGATTGGCTCGGTCGAAGTTCCCCAAGAGGCTTTCCTCGCCATTTTGCAGGTGCAAGACTGATGCCGGCGGTCATGGGAACGATCACTGCGGTGATCCTCGCGGCATTTGTTGCCTATGCGGGGGCCTGGTACACCGGCGTCGTGGAGGGCAACTTTGCCGTGTTGCTGATGCTCGCCACGGCAGTGACGGGCGTGTACTGGGTGATCGAAAAATTGGTCTTCCTGCCCAAACGCCGGCGAGCGGCAGACCAGTTGCTGTTGGAGCACAACACCCGCAAGGAGGCGCTTCTCAAGCAAGGTTTCACGCACATTGAAGGCGATGTGGAAACCGCGCGCCACAAGTTGCTGGCCCAGCCTTGGTGGTTGGACTGGACGGCGGGGCTCTTCCCGGTGATTCTGGCGGTGTTCGTGCTGCGCTCGTTTCTGTTCGAGCCCTTCAAGATACCGTCTGGTTCCATGATTCCCACCTTGCGTGTGGGCGACCTCATACTGGTCAACAAATTTCACTACGGAGTGCGTTTGCCGGTGTTCAACACCAAGCTTCTGGCCAACAACGAACCCAAGCGGGGCGACGTTATGGTCTTTCGCTACCCGCCTCAGCCCAGCCTGGACTACATCAAGCGCGTGATTGGTGTTCCGGGCGATGAGGTTGCTTACTTGAACAAGCAGCTCACGGTCAACGGAAAGCCAGTTCCCCGTGTGGCACAGCCAGAGTTCTTTGACAGCGAAACCATGCGCTACGCCCGTCAGTTCCGCGAGACGCTCGACGCACGCAGCTACAACACGCTCAACGACGACGATCGGCCCGCCTTCATACAAGGTACGGCGCAGTTTCCGTTCAGCAATGCCTGCCGGTATACGGTGGAGGGGGTGACCTGCAAGGTGCCGCCTGGCCACTATTTCATGATGGGCGACAATCGCGACAACTCGCTGGACTCCCGCTACTGGGGTTTTGTGCCAGAGGCGAACATCGTTGGCAAAGCTTTTTTTGTCTGGATGAATTTTGGCGATCTCGGACGTATCGGGTCGTTCGAGTGAGGCCGTTGGTGGTTTCAACAGGGTGAACGCATGAAACTGAGACAAAAACAACGGGGGCTGACCTTTGTCGGCCTGCTCATCGTCGGCATCCTCCTCGCCTACTCTGGTGTCATCCTGGCCCAGGTGGCCCCCACGTATATCGAGTACCTCGCCGTGCAGAAGGCGGTCGACAAGGCGGCGAGCGGTAGCACGGTGGCTGAAGTGCGCAGTCTTTTCGACAAGGCGGCGAGCATCGATGACATTCGCACCGTCGCGGGCAAGGATTTGACGGTGGGTAAAGAGGGGGATCGCGTGGTGGTGTCTTTTGCCTACCAGCGCGAGATTCACCTCGCAGGTCCCGCGCACCTCGTGATGAAGTACGAAGGCCGTTCTAAGTGATGAGCGTTGTACAGCGCAGATGCACCGTTGGGCGCAGCGCCCCTTGAGCCCCGACATGCTGGCGCTGCAACAGCGCCTCCAACACCCCTTTGCCAACCCGCGCCTGCTTGAGCGCGCGCTCACGCATCGCAGCTTTACGGCCGATCACAACGAGCGACTGGAGTTTCTCGGAGACTCTGTGCTGAATCTGGCGGTGTCGGGTTTGCTGTTCGAAAAGCTCAGCCAGCTTCCTGAGGGCGACCTGTCCCGAGTCAGGGCCAATTTGGTCAAGCAGGAAACGCTGTTCCAGATTGCCTCGCAGCTCGGCTTGTCGCCATGCCTGCGGCTGGGCGATGGAGAAAAGCGGTCGGGTGGTCACAAAAGACCTTCCATCCTTGCCGATGCGCTGGAGGCCGTGATTGGCGCGGTGTATCTCGATGCTGGTTTTGAGGTGGCTGCCGCGCTGGTGCACCGCCTCTACAGCGGTGTCGAGCTCAATGCCCAAATGAGCGCGATGGGCAAAGACCCCAAGACCGAATTGCAGGAGTGGCTGCAGGCGCGCAAAATGAAGCTGCCGGTCTACCGCGTGGTCGCCACGCTCGGCGAGGCGCACAAGCAGACTTTTGACGTGGAGTGCACGGTGACTGAAACTGGGCGCAGCGAGCGGGGGATCGGTGCTTCAAGGCGGGCCGGCGAACAAGCTGCCGCCGCGGCCATGCTGCAACATTTGACAGCGGGCGTAACCTCTGCGGCCTCCGACTCCCCGGCCGTTCCCCGAACCGCCACGCAACCCTGATCCATGGCCCACTCTCCCGCTTCACCTCCTTCCAATCCCGATCTGGACGCCATGCTGGCTCGCGTTCTGGGCAAGGGCACGCCTCCTGCCGACCACGCTTCGCCGGCTGAATCTGCAGACCCGCAAGAAGTGCCGCTCACGGCTGCGCCTGCCGATCCGGAGAGCCAGCGGTGTGGGTACGTGGCGATCGTGGGAAAGCCCAATGTCGGCAAATCCACATTGCTCAATGCGCTGGTGGGTCAGAAGGTCAGCATCACCTCGCGCAAGGCGCAGACCACGCGTCACCGCATCACCGGCATGCGCACGGTGGGGCCGACGCAGTTCGTGTTCGTGGACACCCCCGGCTTTCAGACGCGCCATGGCAACGCGCTCAACCGCGCGCTCAACAAGACCGTGCTGGGGGCCGTGAACGATGTCGACCTTATTCTCTTTGTGGTTGAGGCGGGGCAATTCAACCTGGCCGACGCCAAGGTGTTGTCGCTGCTGCCGGCCAACGTGCCGGTGATGCTGGTGGCCAACAAGTTCGATCTCGTGCACCGTCGCGGCGATCTGGCGCCCTGGTTGCGCTCCATGCAGGAGCGCCATCCCTTTGCGGAATTCGTGCCGATGTCGGCCAAGGCTGCCAAAGACATCGAACGCTTGTTCGGCATCTGCGAAAAATACCTGCCCCAGCAACCCTGGATGCACGATCCTGACGACCTGACCGACCGAAGCGAGCGCTTCATGGCCAGCGAGATGGTGCGCGAGAAGCTCTTTCGTCTCACGGGCGACGAGCTGCCCTACACCTCCACGGTCATCATCGACAAGTTCGAGGAAGAGGGCTCGCTCAAGCGCATCGCGGCCACCATCGTGGTCGAGCGCGAGGGACACAAGGGCATGGTGATCGGTGAGAAGGGCGAAAAGCTCAAGCGCATCGGTACCGAAGCCCGGCAGGAGCTGGAGAAGCTCTGGGATTGCAAGGTGTTCCTGGAGCTGTGGGTCAAGGTGCGTTCGGGCTGGGCGGACGACGACGCACGGGTGCGCTCGTTCGGCTACGAGTAAAGCCCAAGGCTGCCGAGGTGCCCGCGCACACACGAGGCCGTGCTGCATGGCGTTGAAACGCTTTTCCGACGAGCCGGCTTTTGTGCTGCACCGCTACGACTGGAGCGAGACCAGTCTCGTGCTGGAGGTGTTCACCCGGCGTCACGGGCGTGTCGCTCTGGTGGCCAAAGGGGTGAAGCGGCCCACCTCACAGTTCCGTCCCGTGTTGTTGCCTTTGCAGCCCTTGCTCATTTCCTGGAGTGGGGATGCCGAAGTGCGTACGCTCAAGGCGGCGCAGTGGCAAGGCGGGCACGTCATGCCCACGGGCGAGGCCTTGATTTCAGGCGGCTACCTGAACGAGTTGCTCATGCGCTTGCTGGCGCGCGACGACCCCCATGAGCGATTGTTTGACCACTTCGCGATGGCTGTGCAGCTGTTGGCAGAGAAGGCCGATGCCCAGCCGTTGATATTGCGAGCGTTCGAGCTTCTGTTGCTGCGCGATGTGGGCTTGCTTCCCGATCTGGCATCAGAGGGCGGGACGCTGGCTCCCCTCGACGGGCAGCGCCGCTATGTGCTGGTGCCCGAGAGCGGGTTGGCGCCCGCGCACGATGCTGACCCACACGCCCTGACGGGCGAGCAGTGGGGTGATTTGCAGAGCGCCTTGGACGAGCCCGACCCTTTCCTGCCTGCCTTGCGCGCGTGCGCCGGTTGTTTGCAGGCAGTACGCATCCCGCTGCGCAACCTGCTGCACTACCATTGCGGCGTACGGGTGTTCAAGACGCGTCAGCTGATGCTCGATGTGCAGGCCATGACCCGACCGCCCGAAGCGCCCCACGGCGCTGGCTCCACTTCAGATCCTCTGCCCACCGCGACCGAATCATGACCGAGGCTTCCCGCTCCTTGCACCAGCCCACCGCCCTGTCGGTGAACCTCAACAAGGTGGCGCTGGTGCGCAATACCCGGCATCTGGGCATTCCTTCGGTCACCCGCGCGGCCACGCTGTGCCTTCAGGCCGGTGCGAGGGGCATCACTGTCCATCCCCGGCCCGACGAGCGCCATATCCGCGCCCATGATGTGCGCGAGCTCGCGGCGTTGCTCAAGGACTGGCCGGATCGCGAATACAACATCGAGGGCAACCCGTTTCACAACCTCATGGGCTTCGTGCGCGAGGTGCGCCCGCACCAGGTGACCTTCGTGCCCGACAGCGAAGGTCAGTTCACCAGCGATCACGGATGGCGATTCCCGGCTGATGCCGAGCGGCTTCGCCCCCTGGTGGCCGAGGCGCAGGCACTGGGCGCGCGCGTCAGCCTCTTCATGGATGCCGAGCCCGGGCAGATGGCAGCGGCGAGAGCGGTGGGTGCCGACCGGGTGGAGCTGTACACCGAGCCGTATGCGGCTGCATGGAATACACCCGAGCGCAACGTGCAACTGCAGCGCTTCAAGACCGCGGCGCAAGCGGCCACGCAAGCCGGCTTGGAGATCAATGCCGGACACGATCTGAATCGCGACAACCTCACCGCATTCCTGCGCACAGTCCCCGGCGTGCTGGAGGTGTCCATTGGTCACGCATTGATCGCGGATGCGCTTGAGCTGGGCTATGCCGCCACGGTGGCAAGCTACAACCGCTGCATAGACGACGCCTTCGCGCCATGATTTACGGCATTGGCACGGATGTGTGCGACATACGGCGCATCGAGGCCGTGCTGCAGCGCCAAGGCGAGCGCTTCGTCCGCAAGGTACTCACCGATGCGGAATTCACCGTCTGGCAAAAGCGCAGCGCACGCTGGCCGCAGCGCGGGCTGCGCTACCTGGCCACGCGTTTTTCTGCGAAAGAAGCGTTCTCCAAGGCGGTGGGCCTGGGCATTCGCATGCCCATGACCTGGCGAGCCTGCGAGGTGGCCAACCTGCCCAGCGGGCAACCGGTGATCGTGCTGTACGGCGATCTGAAAACCTGGTTCGAAGCGCAGGGCCTGCGAGCGCACGTCACGGTGACCGACGAAACCGACTACGCCGCCAGCTTCGTGGTGGTGGAGCGTGAATGACGCGCCCTGCCTCCCATCAACAAACATGCCATGCACTCACACGCACCCCTCATCATTGACGTGGCTGGCCACAGCCTGACCACCGCAGACCGCCGGCGCCTGGCCCACCCACTGGTGGGAGGCGTCATCTTGTTTGGGCGCAACTGGAAGGACCGCCTTCAGCTCACTGCGCTGTGCCGCCAGATCAAGGCCGTGCGGCACGACCTGCTGATCGCGGTGGATCACGAAGGTGGGCGCGTGCAGCGCTTTCGCACCGATGGCTTTACCCATGTGCCTGCGATGGCCACGCTCGGCGAATGGTGGCAGCGACCCGCGAAGGCCGGTGAGCCGGAGGGCGCCTCCGCGCTGCACGCCATCAACGCAGCGACCGCCTGTGGCTACGTTCTGGGTGCCGAGCTGCGCGCTTGTGGTGTGGACCTGACCTTTGCCCCGGTTCTCGATCTGGATTACGGCGAGAGTTCGGTGATTGGAGACCGCGCCTTTGCGCGCGACCCGCGCATGGTCACGCTGCTGGCGCAAGGCGTCATGCACGGCTTGCTGCAAAGTGGCATGGGCAACTGCGGCAAGCATTTCCCCGGACACGGTTTCGTGAAGGCCGACTCTCACCTGGCGGTGCCCGTGGATCGGCGCAGCCTCAGCACCATCCTGTCCGAGGACGCTGCGCCGTATGGCTGGCTCTCGGCCAGCCTGCAGGCGGTGATGCCCGCGCATGTGATCTACCCGAAGGTGGACGCACGCCCGGCGGGTTTTTCGGCACGTTGGCTGCAAGACATCCTTCGCCGTCGACTGGGTTTCGCTGGCGCGATCTTCAGCGACGACCTCAGCATGGCGGCCGCTCGCCAGATCGCAGGGCATGAGGTGAGCTTCACCGAGGCGGCACTTGCGGCCCTCACCGCAGGCGGCGATCTCGTGTTGCTGTGCAATCAGTCGGTGGTGGAGGGGGGAGCGCCCATCGATGAGGCGATCAACGCCCTGTCGCAGGCGGTGTTGGATGGGCGTTGGCAACCCAGTGCCGCGAGCGAGGAGCGTCGTCTCGCGTTGTTGCCCCGCATGGCCGCTGTGCCGTGGGACGACTTGATGGTGAGCGAGCGCTACATGCAGGCGCTCTCTCTGCTGCCGGGCTGACGCCCTGAAGCGTCGCGCATCAGGCGCCGTTGTCGAGCCCGAGTTTGTCCAGCAGATCCGACACCAGCTCCAGGCGCAGGAGCGGGTTGTCGAGCGTCATCAGGCGCTGTTTGAGTTCGGCCGGGGCTGGCAGCAGTTCGGCCCATCGGTTGGCCAGCCAGCCGCTGTCGTCCCATTGGTAGGGCGGCTGCAGTGGCAGTTGCTCAAGGCTCATGGGGTCGCGTTCCTGCAGGCTGCGCAGCAGGCGCTGAAGACCTTCGCGGGTCGGCGCGAGATGCTCGGGCACGGGCACCACGGGCTCTGGCGGGCGCAACTGAACATCAGCCACCCACAGACCGTGCGGTAGCTGCTGCCGGCGCTGAATGTCAAAGCCTTGCAAACCCCGGCAGCGGATCATCATCAGGCCAGGCTGTGGGCGCTCCAGACTCTCGATGTGGGCCAGTGTGCCCACGGCATGAAACACCTCTTTGGCAAATCCGTCGCCGCTGGGCAGCGCGGCCGGATCCAGGCGCCTGACTTCGCTGCCTTCGCTCAGGCACACCACGCCAAACGGCGCACCCGCCTTGTGGCAGCGGCCGATCATGTCGAGGTAGCGAACCTCAAAGATGCGAAGGGGAAGCCAACCGCCCGGGTACAGGACGGTTTGCAGGGGGAACAGCGGCAGTTGAGACAGCGTCAGTGCCTCAGCACCCGGCGTGGAATTCAATCGTCGACCACCGCATCGGCGCTCTGGCGCTGCAGCATCGCCAACGCGTTGGCGATGGTGGCGCGCAGCTCGCGCCTGTCACAGATGAAGTCCACCGCGCCCTTGGTCTGCAGGAATTCGGCGCGCTGGAAGCCTTCAGGCAGCTTCACGCGCACGGTGTTCTCGATCACCCGAGGGCCTGCGAAGCCAATCAGCGCCTTGGGCTCGGCGATCACCACGTCGCCCAGGAAGGCGAAGCCTGCGCTCACGCCGCCCATGGTCGGGTCGGTGAGCACGCTGATGTACGGCAGGCCCTTCTTGGCCAGACGCGTGAGGGCTGAATTGGTTTTGGCCATCTGCATGAGCGAGAGCAGACCCTCTTGCATGCGTGCGCCACCGGTGGCTGTGAAGCAGACGAAAGGCACCTTTTGTGCGATGGCTTCCTCGACACCGCGCACGAAGCGCTCGCCGACCACCGACCCCATGGAGCCACCCATGAAATCAAACTCGAAACAGGCCACGACGACGCTGACGCCCCGCACCGCGCCCCCCATGACAATCAGTGCGTCGGTTTCACCGGTCGTCTCCAGCGCGTCCTTCAGACGTTCCGGGTACTTGCGGCTGTCCTTGAACTTGAGCGCATCGACGGGAATGACTTCCTGGGCGATCTCATAACGGCCTTCGGCATCAAGGAAGGCGTTGAGCCGCGCGCGTGCGCCCACCCGGTGGTGATGGCTGCAGTGGGGGCAGACGTTCTGGTTCTTCTCCAGGTCGTTTTTGTAGAGCACCGCCTCGCAACTCGGGCACTTGATCCACAGACCTTCCGGCACGCTGCGGCGCTCGGTCGGGTCGGTGGGCGTGATCTTGGGCGGCAGCAGTTTTTCAAGCCAGGACATGGTGTTCTCCGTGCAGAGGCGCCGCAAGGCGCAGAGGGCGGATTATGCGTCGAGCGCTTTCCGAATGGTGCGAAGGAATTGGGCCGCGACCGCGACCACTTTCTCGTGCGGTTCGTTCTCGATCAACTGGATGATCTTGCTGCCGATCACCACCGCATCGGCCGTGCGGCTGATGGCGCGCGCGGTCTCGGCATCCCGAATGCCAAAGCCCACGCCCACGGGCACGCTCACATGCGAACGGATGCGCGGCAGCATGGCTTCGACCTGGCCCACATCGAGCGTGCCAGCGCCCGTGACCCCCTTGAGCGAGACGTAGTACACGTAGCCACTGGCCACCCGGGCTACTTGCGCCATGCGCTCATCGGTGGAGGTAGGCGCGAGCAGGAAGATGAGGTTCATGTCGTGTTCGCGCAGTGACGTGGCGAACGCTTCGCACTCCTCGGGTGGGTAGTCCACGATCAGCACGCCGTCCACGCCGGCGGCGGCCGCATCGCGCACGAAATGACCTGCACCATGCTTCTGGTCGTAGCGCTCGACCGGGTTGGCATAGCCCATGAGCACCACGGGGGTGGTGCTGTTGCGCTCGCGGAACGTGCGCACCATGGACAGCACCTGAACCAGACCAATGCCGGCAGCAAGTGCGCGGTCACCTGCCTTCTGGATCACCGGGCCGTCGGCCGAAGGGTCGGAGAAGGGCACGCCAAGCTCGATCACGTCGGCACCTGCCTCCGCCATGCCGTGCATCAGGTCGGGTGTGATGTCGGCGTAGGGGAAGCCGGCGGTGACGAAGGGAATCAGGGCCTTGCGATCCTGCTTCTTCAAGGCTGCAAAGGTCGTTTCGATACGGCTCATTTCTTCACCTCGATGGTGGCCACACCGCCTTTGACCGACTGCCCCCGGCAGCTCGGACGGCAGTAAAAGTCGGCGTTGGAGAGGTCGGCGACGGTGCCGATGTCCTTGTCGCCACGGCCGGACAGGTTCACCAGAATCGACTGATCCGGCGTCATCGTCCTCGCCAGTTTCATGGCATAGGCCACGGCGTGGCTCGACTCGAGCGCCGGGATGATCCCCTCGGTGCGGCACAGGTAGTGGAACGCTTCCAGCGCCTCGGTGTCCGTGATGCCCACGTATTCCGCGCGGCCGATGTCTTTGAGGAACGCGTGTTCGGGCCCGACGCCCGGGTAGTCCAGGCCGGCGCTCACACTGTGCGTCTCGGTCACCTGGCCGTTGTCGTCCTGCAGCACATAGGTGCGGTTGCCGTGCAGCACACCCGGGCTGCCTTTTTGCAGGGATGCCGAATGCCTGCCGCTGTCCAGGCCCTCGCCCGCGGCCTCGACACCGATCAGCCGCGTGCTGCCGTGATTGATGTAGGGATAGAAGATCCCCATGGCGTTGCTGCCACCTCCCACGCAGGCCACCACCGCATCGGGCTGTTCGCTCCTGCAGCCGGCCTCGTTCAGCATCTGGGGCATCTGCACCAGGCACTCCTCACCAATCACGCTCTGGAAGTCGCGCACCATCATCGGATACGGGTGCGGCCCCGCCACGGTGCCGATGATGTAGAACGTGTTGTCCACATTGGCCACCCAGTCGCGCATGGCTTCATTGAGCGCGTCCTTGAGGGTCTTGCTGCCCGACTCGACCGGTACCACGGTCGCTCCCAGCAATTTCATGCGATAGACGTTCGGGCTTTGCCGCTTCACGTCTTCACTGCCCATGTAGACCACACATTCCAGTCCGTAACGGGCGCAGATGGTGGCTGTGGCCACGCCGTGCTGGCCGGCACCCGTCTCGGCAATGATGCGCGGCTTGCCCATGCGGCGCGCCAGCATGGCCTGGCCGATGGTGTTGTTGACCTTGTGCGCACCGGTGTGGTTGAGGTCTTCGCGCTTGAGGAAAATCTGTGCGCCGCCCGTTTCCCTGCTCATGCGTGCCGCGTGGTAAACCGGGCTGGGCCTGCCCACGAAGTGCGCGAGCTCGCGCTTGAACTCGGCGAGAAACTCGGGGTCGTGCTGGTATCTGGCGTAAGCGGTCTTCAGCTCATTGATGGCGTGTGTGAGGGTTTCGCTCACAAAACTGCCGCCGTAAATGCCAAAGTGGCCCTTCGTGTCGGGTTGCTGGTAGTCGGTCATGGGGTGTCTCGGTCGGTGCGCCCGTCTGCACCCATGATGGGGATTCAGGTCGGGTGCGAAATCTGTGCATCGGCCGCCCGCACGGCGGCCACGAAAGCGAGCATCTTGTCGGGGTCCTTGATGCCTTTGGCGGCTTCCACCCCGGAGCTCACGTCAACGGCCCAAGGCCGTACGCGTGAGATGCCATCGATCACGTTTGCAGGCGTGAGTCCACCAGACAAAACGAGGCGAGAGCTGGCGTTTAGAAGCGGATGTGACCAAGGGAAGGCATTCCAGTCGAAGGATTGACCTCCGCCGCCATAGCCGTCAACGAGGGCATCAAGCAGGATGGCTTGAGACGTGGAGAAATCCGACGCGTATTTTAGGAGATCGAAGCCTGCCCCGGCGGGTCCGGTGGGAATGCGGGCCGCCCGAAGGTAAGGGCGACCAGCGGCCTCGCACGCGGCGGGCGTTTCGTCGCCATGGAACTGCAGCAATGCCTGCGGAACGGCTTCACACGCCTGCTGGATGTCTCGTGTCGCCGCGTTCACAAACAGCAGTACCGGCGTGACGAAAGGCGGCAGGCGTCGTGCGAGTTCACTGGCGCGTTGCGCGGTCACGTGCCTCGGGCTCGCCGGATACAGCACGAATCCCACGGCATCGGCCCCGGCGAGAGCAGCTGCGTCGACGTCCGCTTCGCGGGTGAGTCCACAGATTTTGATGCGCGTGCGTTGGGGTGTCATGGCAACCAGTCGAAGGCGGGCGTGCGGTCTGGCAAACCCAGGCCTTCATCGTAGACGGGCCCGAGAAAGTACAGGCCGTCGGGGGAAAAGGTGGGCGCGGCAGCGTCTCTGCTGCGGGCAAGCAACACGTCCGACATCCACGTGACGGGTCGGCTGCCGCTGCCGATGGCAATAAGGCATCCCATGATGTTGCGGATCATGTGATGCAGGAAAGCCGAGGCTTCGAACTCGAATCGCCAGTAGCTGCCTCGCCTGGAGATGTCCAGCCGCATCAGGCGCTTGACCGGCGAATGCGCCTGGCAGCGGGCTGCACGAAACGACGTGAAATCGTGCTCGCCCAGCAGCGACTGCGCTGCCAGGACCATGGGCTCCAGATCGAGTGGCCGGAACACCCAGCCCACCTGGCCGGAGTCGGTGCTGGGCCGCACGGGCGCCTCGAGCAATACGTAGGCGTATCGGCGTGAACGGGCGCTTGCACGGGCATGGAAGCTGAGCGGCACGCGCCGCGCCCATTGCACGGCGATGTCATCGGGGAGAAAACTGTTGGTCCCTCGCACCCAGGCGTTCTCGGGGCGATCCAGGGCCGTGTCGAAATGAACCACCTGCATGAGGCCGTGCACGCCAGCATCGGTGCGGCCAGCACAGAGGGTGTGAACCGCCTCTTGGGCGCTGAAGCGGGTCAGCGCCAGTTCGAGTTGGTCTTGTACCGTGCGTCCGCTGGGCTGGCTTTGCCAGCCTTCATACCCGCGACCGTTGTAGCTGACGCCCAGCGCAATGCGCGTTCGGTCCGGCTCCAGGGCGGTTGAAGGCAAAGACGGAAACCGGGACGAGCGCGCGTCAGGCCAGGTCGGCCAGGAACGTGCCCGCCTTGGTCTTCAGCGAGCCAGAGGCTTCGGCCAGCACTTCCTCGGCCAGCGAGCGGGCGCCTTCGAAGTCACCAATCGCGCGGAATTCTTCCGCAAGCGACAACTTGGTCTCCAGCGGATTCTCTTCCGTCAGGCGACCTTCGGCATCGCCATCTTCACCCGCTGCGGGAGGGTCCAGGTCCAGGTTGATGCCGTTCAGGTCGAACGACATCATGTCTGGGACGGCAGGCGGTGGGCTGGCAGCACTCTCGCTGTTCGCCGCTGGTGTGTCGAGGTTGAGGATCGGCCCGTCGTCGAAAGGGAGCGAATCCAGAGCGTCTTGCGTTGGAGACCGTTCTGCTGCCGAGATCGGTTCAGGCGCGTTTTCCTGCAACGGCGCCGGACCGGACGGGAAGTCCAGATCGAAGTCCATCGACATGGACGACGGAGGACCGTCTTTCTCGGCCACTGGGCTGGTCAGCGATTCCGTGGCATTCAGGTCATCCATGCTGGACATCGGCGGCTCGGTGCTGGCAGGCGCCACAGGCGATGCCAAAGGTGCGGGCGCCTCAGGTTCATCCAGAGAAAAGTCGAGGTCGAGATCCAGATCGGCCATGCCCGATGGCAGTGCCTGCTTGCCAGTTTCGGCCAGGGTGCTGGCGCCAAAGGGCATGGTGTTCAGGCCGGCGCCTGCAATACCCGCCGTGGCAGAGACCTTGACGGCAGGGCTGCCGCCGGGTTGGTACAGCGGATTCGAAGGATCGAGCTCCTTGCCCAGTTCGCAAGCATGTTCCCACTCGGGGCCCTGGCCCTGCGTGAGACCGTAGGCCTCGGTGGCCACCACTTCGAACGCGCGAGCGTCTCGGCGCTTGGCGTAGATTTCCAGCAGCTTGTTGTGAATGGCCACGCGCGTCGGCGTGCTGCGCATGGCCTCTTTGAGAATTTCTTCGGCCTGAAGGTCGCGACCATAGGCAAGGTACACATCGGCCTCAGCCACCGGGTCCACATCGCCGGCGGCGTCGAGCTGGCTCGGCGAGTACACCATGGAAGAGCCAGAAGCGACCGACTCAGCCGTGTCGATGCGCTGTCCGCCGCTGGAGCCGAAGAACGAGTCTGGCTGGAGGCGGCTCTCGAGGAACGAGCTGTCCACGCTGGAGCCATTTTTGCGCTGGCGCATGCGGTAGATACCAAACGCCGCGAGCAGCGCCAGCAAGCCACCCGCCAATGGCAAGGTCAGCGGGTTTTCGCGCAGCTGATCCAGGAAGGAGGGTTCATCGGGCAGCGGCGTAGGCGCGGGCAGCGGGGGCCTTACGGGCGCGGGCGTGGTGGATGGTGCGGTTGCAGCAGGCGCCTCCGCGGGAGGTGTCGGAGCGGGTGCTTCCGTTGCTGGCGTGGCTGCGGTCGCAGGCGGGGTGGGTGCAGCGACAGCGGGGGCGGGCGCCGGTGCGGGCGCGGCGGGTGGTGCAACCACTGGCGCTGCCGGCGGCGGCGTCTGTGCGGCCGCGGGTGCCGCCGGAGCGGCAGGCGGGTTGCCCAGCTTGGACAGCTCTTCGATGTTGCGCGAGAGCTCTGCCACGCGCGAAGAGGCTTCTTTGGCTTGACGCTCTTTGGCGATCTTGTCCTCGTTGGCGGCCTGGCCTGGCGCTGCCTCCTTGGACAGTGTCAATTTGTCGGCAGCGGGTGCCGCGGGCTTCGCGTCCTTCACCTCGGTTTGCACACGCCCCGATGCCTGGCGGTCGGCCGCTGCCACGGCAGCTTCAGGCGCACTGCCGGCAAGCCGCCTGCGGAACTCGTTGAAGTCGCGGCTTTGGGCGTTGATCGTTTGACGGGCCTCGCCTGGGGCCACGGCGCTGGCCTGGGCAGCGCTTGGCAAGTCGAGCACGACGCCCGACTTCAAGCGGTTGACGTTGCCCGAAATGAACGCATTGGGGTTTTGCTGCAGCATCGCCACCAACATCTGGTCGAGCGACACGCTCGCAGGTTTGTTGGCTGCAGCAATGGCGCCTGCCGTATCACCTGCCTGCACGCGCACCTGACCACCGCCCGCCGAACTGGGCGCGGGCGCCGGTGCAGCGGCGGGGGCTGGTCTGGGCGTTGCGGGTGGCGCGACAGGCGCTGTAGCAACGGCCCTGGGGGCTTGAGCCTGTGGCTGAACAGCGCTGGGAGCAGGCGCGGCACGGGGTGCCTGCGCGGCCGAAGACACACCCGGTGCGATCGGGGTCGGCTGCGGCGTGGCGGCACGCAGGCTTGGCGGATCAAAGAGCAGGGTGTAGTCGCGCACGACACGTCCGGATGACCAGTTCGCTTCAACAATCAGGTCCACGAACGGCTCGGTGACTGGCCGAGAGCTGGTCAGACGCAGGAAGGCCCGGCCGTCAGGGCGGCGTTGCAGGCTGATCTGCAGATTGGCGAGCGCAGGATTCACGTCGACGCCGGCTGCCCGGAAAGTATCTCCCGAAGCCAGGCCAACCCGAAGGCTGGCGGCTTCTTCCGCGTTGATGTCGGGAACGTCGATCTCGGCGCGCAAGGGCTCGCCCAGCGCGGATTGCACGACAACACGACCCAGCGCCAGTGCCGACGCATCCGTGTGGTGGGTCAGGCTCGCACACAGCAGTGCCGCCGCAGCGACCGCATGCAACCTCGCGAGGCCGCGAGAGCCAGCACTTTGTTGCACTTGGCGGGCCTGTTGGGATGGTGTGTGGCGGGAGTTGGATGGCACTTTGACCTCGACGTAAAAAACCGAGAATTGACCTTAACATCAACGCATTACAGTGACAAGCTGAGAATCCGCTTGAGTTTCTCAGTCGACCCTCTGTCGTCTTAGGTCGGGTTGTTTACGTTGCAGGGGCGCAACGAGAGCGCCCCCGCTTCCTGTCGCCGTTACAAGCGCCGCCAGTCCACTCAGCGGTTCAGCAGGATGCGCAGCATGCGCCGCAGCGGCTCAGCGGCACCCCAGAGCAGCTGGTCTCCGATGGTGAATGCGCCGAGGTATTCAGGCCCCATCGCCAGTTTGCGGAGACGGCCCACGGGAATCGTCATGGTTCCGGTGACCGCCACAGGCGTCAGGTCTTTGATGGTCGCCTCGCGGGTGTTCGGTACCACCTTGACCCACGCGTTGTCGGCCGCAATCATGGCTTCGATGTCGGCCAAAGGCACGTCCTTCTTGAGTTTGAAGGTGAGGGCTTGGCTGTGGCAACGCATGGCGCCCACACGAACGCAAAAGCCATCAACCGGGATGGCGGGCGCACTGAACCCTTCGCCCATGCCCAGGATCTTGTTGGTCTCAGCCATGCCCTTCCACTCTTCCTTGGACATGCCGTTGCCCAGATCCTTGTCGATCCAGGGGATCAAGGAGCCACCCAGTGGGACACCGAAGTTGGCGGTTTCAGCGCCCGACAGCGAACGCTGCTTGGAAATGACTTTGCGATCGATTTCCAGAATGGCGCTTTTGGGATCGTCGAGCAGCGCCTTGACCTCAGCATTGAGCGTGCCGTATTGCGTGAGCAGCTCGCGCATGTGCTGGGCTCCGCCGCCTGATGCCGCTTGATAGGTCTGCGTGCTCATCCACTCGACCAGGCCAGCCTTGTAGAGAGCGCCCACGCCCATGAGCATGCAGCTCACGGTGCAGTTGCCTCCGATCCAGTCTTTGCCTCCTTGGGCCAATGCGTTCTCGATCACGGGCAGGTTGACCGAATCCAGGACGATGACGGCGTTTTTGTCCATGCGCAGCGTGGATGCCGCGTCGATCCAGTGACCATTCCAGCCGGCCGCGCGCAGCTTGGGATAGACCTCACTGGTGTAGTCGCCGCCTTGCGCGGTGATGATCACCTCGCATCGCTTCAGCGCATTGATGTCGTGTGCGTCCTGCAGCTGCGTCTCGTTCTTGGCCATCGCTGGTGCCTTGCCACCCGCGTTGGATGTGGAGAAGAACAGCGGTTCGATCAGATCGAAGTCGCTCTCTGCCACCATCCGGTCCATGAGCACGGAGCCCACCATGCCGCGCCAGCCTACCAGCCCGACGAGAGGCTGCTTCATTCCCGATACTTGTTTCGTCATGTCAACGCCTTTTGGTTAAAAAACCGGTTTGCCCCGGCTCGTCTGGCCGGGGAGGGGCGTGACGAACCGGAGCTGGATCAGCCCTTGGTAATGGTTTTGGTGATGGCGGCCACAACGGCATCGCCCATGCCGCGGGTGCTCACCTTGGTCGTACCTTCCGACCAGATGTCGGTGGTGCGAAGCCCGGACGCAAGCACGTCGCTGACCGCACGTTCAATGCGGTCGGCGGCTTCGGTCTGGTTGAAGGTGAATTTGAGCATCATGGCAGCGGACAGTATTGTAGCCAGAGGATTGGCCAGGTTCTTGCCAGCGATGTCAGGTGCGCTGCCGTGACTGGGCTCGTACAGACCCTGGTTCTTCGTGTTCAGCGAAGCCGAGGGGAGCATGCCGATCGACCCCGTGAGCATGGAGGCTTCGTCCGAGAGGATGTCGCCAAACATGTTGCCAGTGACCACCACGTCGAACTTCTTGGGTGCCTTGACCAGTTGCATGGCCGCGTTGTCCACGTACATGTGCTCGAGCTCGACGTCAGGGTACTGGGCATGCACCTCGGTCACCACATCTTTCCAGAACTGGAAGGTCTCCAGCACGTTGGCTTTGTCGACGCTGGTGACTTTCTTGTTTCGCTTGCGGGCGGCCTGAAAAGCCACGTGCGCAATCCGTTCGATCTCGGGCTTGCTGTAGCGCATCGTGTCGAAGGCTTCTTCCGCGCCAGGGAAGTGGCCGTCGGTGGCGACGCGTCTGCCGCGCGGCTGCCCAAAATAAATGTCACCGGTCAGTTCACGGATGATGAGGATGTCCAGGCCCGCAATGAGCTCCGGCTTGAGGCTGGATGCGCCGACCAGCTCGGGATAACAAATGGCTGGGCGGAAGTTGGCAAACAGGCCGAGATGCTTGCGCAGCCCGAGGATCGCTTGTTCGGGGCGCAGCGGACGGTCCAGCTTGTCGTACTTCCAGTCGCCGACGGCACCGAACAGCACCGCATCGGCGTCCATGGCCAGTTTCAGCGTCGATTCGGGGAGTGGATGGCCGTGGGCCTCGTAGGCAGCGCCGCCCACCAGGGCCGACTCCATCTCGACCGGTAGCTCGAGCGCCTGCAGGACTCTGACCGCCTCAGCGACGATTTCTGTGCCAATGCCGTCGCCGGGAAGAACTGCGATTTTCATGTGATGCCAATGTGATGCCTGGCTTCATGCCAGGGCAGGTCTCGAAAAGGGCGAACGGTCTCTCAGACCGGCATGGTGTGTGCGAGCCAGGGTTTGGTGGCCAGGCGCTCGGCCTCGAAGGCGGAGATCTTGTCCTTGTAGCGCAGGGTCAGTCCGATGTCGTCGAGGCCATTGATCAGGCAGAACTTGCGAAACGCCTGCACTTCAAAGGGCAGCTCCTCGCCTTGCGGCTTGACGACGACCTGACGCTCAAGATCGACCGTGAGTTCATAGCCCGGGAAGGCCGCGACTTCATCGAACAGTTGCGCCACTTGTGCATCTGGCAACTGGATCGGCAGCAGGCCGTTCTTGAAACAGTTGTTGAAGAAGATGTCGGCATAACTGGGCGCGATGATGGCTCGAAAGCCATATTGGTCAATGGCCCAAGGCGCGTGTTCGCGGCTCGACCCACAGCCAAAATTCTTGCGGGCCAGCAACACGGATGCATCCGCATAACGGGGCTGGTTGAGCACGAAGTCGGGATTGGGTTTGCGACTCGCCGGGTCTTGCCCTGGTTCGCCCTTGTCGAGATAGCGCCACTCATCGAACAGGTTGGGACCAAAGCCCGTCTTGCGGATCGACTTCAGGAACTGCTTGGGGATGATGGCGTCGGTGTCGACGTTCTCGCGGTCCATCGGGGCCACGAGGCCCTTGTGGCGGGTGAATTTCTGCATGCGTATTTCGACCGGTTATTTGGCGATGTCCTGGACTTTTTCGCCGGCTTTTTCGATGCCTTTACCCGCGGCTTGGCCAACTTCCTTGGCGTCCTGCTTGACACCGCTCCAGGTGTTGCACGCGGCCAGGGTCAGAGAGAGAGCGAATGCGGCTGCGATGATTGCAAAGCGTTTCATGTGGGTCTCCTGAGGTGGGTTGCGGAATGGAACAGTCATGCGATGGTGCGCACATCCACAAAGTGGCCGTGCACTGCAGCGGCGGCTGCCATCGCGGGGGAAACCAGGTGGGTACGGCCTCCAGCACCCTGGCGGCCTTCAAAGTTGCGGTTGCTGGTGGACGCGCAGCGCTCGCCGGGTTCAAGGCGGTCGGCATTCATGGCCAGGCACATCGAGCAGCCCGGTTCACGCCACTCGAATCCGGCCGCTTTGAATATCTCGTGCAGACCCTCACGCTCGGCCTGTGCCTTCACCAGGCCGGAGCCCGGTACCACCAGGGCGAGCTTCACATTCCTGGCCACCTTTTGACCGATTTTCTTGACCACGGCAGCCGCTTCGCGCATGTCTTCAATGCGGCTGTTGGTGCACGAGCCGATGAACACCTTGTCGACAAAGATGTCGTTGAGCGGCTTGCCAGGCGCGAGGTCCATGTAGGTCAGGGCACGTTCGATGGCGCCCCGCTTGTTGGCGTCCTTTTCGCGGTCGGGGTCGGGCACGGTGCCGTCAATACCGAGCACCATTTCGGGCGACGTGCCCCAGGTCACTTGCGGCACGATGCGCGAGGCATCAAGCTCCACCACCGCATCAAACTTCGCATCGGTGTCGGAGTGCAGGGTCTTCCAGTAAGCAACCGCCTGGTCCCACTCGACGCCGGTGGGGGAGAGTGGGCGGCCTTTGACGTACTCGATGGTTTTTTCGTCGACAGCCACCAGACCGGCGCGAGCGCCGGCTTCGATGGCCATGTTGCACACCGTCATTCGCCCTTCCATGCTCAGTGCCCGGATGGCGGCGCCGCCGAATTCGATGGTGTAGCCGGTGCCGCCGGCGGTGCCGATCTTGCCGATGATGGCCAGCACGATGTCCTTGGCGGTGCAGCCTTTGGCCAGCTGGCCGTCCACGCGCACCAGCATGTTCTTGGCCTTCTTGGCCAGCAGGGTTTGCGTGGCCAGCACGTGCTCGACTTCGCTGGTGCCAATGCCATGGGCCAGGGCACCAAACGCGCCGTGGGTGGAGGTGTGGCTGTCGCCACAGACGACGGTCATGCCCGGCAGCGTGGCACCGTTTTCA
Source organism: Hydrogenophaga sp. (assembly GCF_019264445.1). Classification (GTDB taxonomy): domain Bacteria; phylum Pseudomonadota; class Gammaproteobacteria; order Burkholderiales; family Burkholderiaceae_C; genus Hydrogenophaga. The sequence continues at coordinate 33,245 of NZ_JAHVAB010000079.1, read as the reverse complement.
GGGCCGATGACGTGCACGATGCCCTGGCGCTGGGACATGAAGGGAAAGAACGCGGCCGCACCGAACTCGGCAATGTTGCTGTCCAGCGTGGTGATCTGTTCCTTGCTGATCGGATCGGTGATGCCGTCGTACCCGAGTTCCCAGCCGTTGGTGGGCGTGTTGTGGTCGGCCGTGGCCACCACCGAGCTCACCCGCCACACCTTCCGGCCCGCCTGGCGCAAGCCTTCAAAGGCTTGCGGGCTGGTGACCTCGTGCACAAGGTGGCGGTCGATGTAGAGCACGGATGTGCCGTCCTCTTCGGTGTGGACGACATGTTCGTCCCAGATCTTGTCGTAGAGCGTGCGTGGCATGGCGTGGGGCTTTGAAGTTGGATTGAATTTTATGCGGCCAGCATGGCCGTGTCGGCGGTCAGGTGATCGACCAACAGGCGTGCGGTGGCCGGCAGGCTGGAGAAGTCCCGGGCCACGAGCACAAGCTGCCGCCGCGCCCAGGCATCGGAGAGTGGTACCGATCGCAGTGCAGCGCCTGTGTGCAACAGGTCGAACGCGCGTTCGGGCATCACGCCCACGCCCAGGCCGTTGGCGATCATGCGGCACATGGCGTCCAGCCCGGTGACTCGAATGCGCACGCGCACCGTGGTGCCTGCCAGCGTGGCTGCCTGGTGTGTGGCGAGGTGAATGGAGCTGTTGGCGTGAAGTCCGACGTGGTCAAACGGCAAGGTGTCTGCGAATGACACAGGTTGCGCCTGATCCAGCGCATGCCCATGCGGCACCACGAGCACAAGCCGGTCTTTCCGATACGGCAGGCTTTGCAACTGATGCGTGCCCATGGCGCCATTGCACAGGCCGAGATCGGCTGCCCCTTCCTGCACCGCGCGGAGCACTTCCGGACTGAGGTGCTCCTCCAGGTCGATCTTGACCTGGGGGTGCAGGCGGGCGAATGCGCCCAGATCTTCCGGCAGGAACTGCACGATGGCCGAGATGCTGGCGTGCACACGCACATGGCCGCGAACGCCATCGGCGTATTCGGCCAATTCCATCTGCATCTTTTCGAGACCGAAGAGCACGGCCCGGGCGTGGTGCAGGAGTCCTTCCCCTGCAGGCGTGAGTCGCACGCCGCGCGTGTGCCGGTGAAGCAGCGTAGTGCCCAGCGCACCCTCCAGATCAGACAGGCGTTTGCTGATGGCAGACGCGGCGATGAATTCCCGCTCGGCCGCACGCCCGATGCTGCCCAACTCGCACACAGCCACGAACAGCTGCAGTGAGGTGAGATCGATCTGGCGGGCGAAGTTGCGTTCGGAGAGCATGAGATGGGGCGTCTCGTTCTGAGATGCTTTGACGATTTTCCTTCAGTATCTTGCCCTTTGGCATCTCCAAACGCGATGGCCAAGATGCTGGAGCACGAAGCCTCAAACGAAAAAAAAGCCCGCACAAGGCGGGCTTTTGCTTGAGGAACCTCGAATCAGCGGTTGCCGATGGGCTTGACGTCGCGACGGGGCGAGCCGGTGAACAGCTGACGCGGACGGCCGATCTTGTACTCGGGGTCGCTGATCATTTCGTTGAGCTGGGCGATCCAGCCCACCGTGCGGGCCAGCGCGAAGATGCCGGTGAACAGGTTGACCGGGATGCCGATCGCGCGTTGCACGATGCCGGAGTAGAAGTCCACGTTCGGGTACAGCTTGCGCGAGACGAAATATTCGTCTTCCAGCGCGATCTTTTCCAGCTCCTTGGCGAGCTTGAACAGCGGGTCGTTTTCCAGGCCGAGCTCCTGCAGCACTTCGTTGCAGGTTTCTTGCATGAGCTTGGCGCGGGGGTCGTAGTTCTTGTACACGCGGTGGCCGAAGCCCATGAGCTTGACGCCGGAGTTCTTGTCCTTGACCTTCTCCATGAACTCGCCGACCTTGGAAACACCACCCTGGCGCTGGATGTCTTCCAGCATGTTGAGGCAGGCTTCGTTGGCGCCACCGTGTGCAGGGCCCCAGAGGCAGGCCACGCCAGCGGCAATGGCGGCAAACGGGTTGGTGCCCGAAGAGCCGCACAGGCGCACCGTGGAGGTGGAGGCGTTCTGTTCGTGGTCCGCGTGCAGGATGAAGATGCGGTCCAGGGCGCGTTCGAGCACGGGGTTCACCACGTACTCTTCGCACGGCGTGCCGAACATCATGCGCAGGAAGTTGCCCGAGTAGCTCAGGTCGTTCTTCGGGTACATGTACGGCTGGCCGATGCCGTACTTGTAGGCCATGGCCACCAGGGTGGGCATTTTGGCGATCAGGCGGATGGCCGCGATTTCACGGTGCTTCGGATTGTTGATGTCCGTGCTGTCGTGATAGAAGGCCGACAGGCCGCCCACGAGACCGGTCAGCACGGCCATCGGGTGGGCATCGCGGCGAAAGCCACGAAGGAAGAACTGCATCTGCTCGTTCACCATGGTGTGGTTGATCACGAGCTTGTGGAAGTCGGCGCGTTGCGTCTCGTTGGGCAGTTCGCCGTTGAGCAGCAGGTGGCAGGTGTCCAGGTAGTCGCACTGGGTCGCGAGCTGTTCGATCGGATAGCCGCGGTACAGCAGCTCGCCCTTGTCACCGTCGATGTACGTGATCGCTGACTGACATGAAGCCGTGGACAGAAAGCCCGGGTCGTAGGTAAACATGCCCGTCTGCGCGTAGAGCTTGCGGATGTCGATCACGTCCGGACCGATGCTGCCGGCATACACCGGAAGATCGACGCTGGGGCTGCCATTGGAGAACGACAGGGTGGCTTTGTTGTCTACGAGTTTCATGCAGGTTCCTCGGAAGATGGGAGAGGTTGCGGGGTGCGAAGCAAGGCAAGCACTTGCGTCACGTCCTCGCGTTCGAGATCGCCTTGGAGTGGCTTTCGGCCAAGCAGCAGATCCAGCAGGTCGTTGTCGGACAAGTCCATCAAGAGCCCGAGTGCATCTGCCTGGCGCACCGTTAAGCCAGTTTCGTGCCTGGCGAAAAATCGCTCGATGAACAGATCGTTCTCGAGCAGACCACGACGACACCGCCAGCGCAGCTTGCTCAGCGCGCGTTCGTCCAGCAAGGCGTCCTGCAGGTCGGTGTCGGTCATGGCATTCGTTGGCATGCGCTCAAACCGAGCGCATCACCATCATTTCCTTGATCTTGCCGATCGCCTTGGTGGGGTTCAGGCCTTTGGGGCACACGTCCACGCAGTTCATGATCGTGTGGCAACGGAACAAGCGGTACGGGTCTTCGAGGTTGTCCAGGCGTTCGCTGGTGGCCTGGTCGCGGCTGTCGGCAATGAAGCGGTAGGCCTGCAGCAAGCCGGCGGGTCCAACAAACTTGTCGGGGTTCCACCAGAAGCTCGGGCAGCTCGTGGAGCAGCTCGCGCACAGGATGCACTCGTAGAGGCCGTTGAGCTCTTCCCGCTCTTCAGGGCTCTGCAGGCGCTCTTTTTCGGGGGCAACGGTTTCGTTTATCAGATACGGCTTGATGCTGTTGTATTGCTTGAAGAACAGCGTCATGTCGACGATCAGGTCGCGCACGACGGGCAAGCCGGGCAGGGGCTTGAGCGTGATCACGCCAAGCAGCGTGTTCATGTTGGTCAGGCAGGCCAGGCCGTTCTTGCCGTTGATGTTCATGGCGTCCGAGCCGCAGACACCTTCGCGGCAGGAGCGGCGGAAGGAAATCGAGGGGTCGACCGCCTTGAGTTTCATCAATGCGTCCAGCAGCATGCGCTCGTGGCCGTCGAGTTCCACCTCGATGGTCTGCATGTACGGCTTGGCGTCCTTTTCCGGGTCGTAGCGATAGATCTTGAATGTGCGTTTGGCCATGGTGTTTCTCCGTGTGTCGTGGGTGCGGAAGGCGGGGGCCTCAGAAGGTGCGAACCTTCGGCGGCACCGACTCCACGGTGAGGGGCTTGAGGTTGACGGGCTTGTAGGTCAGGCTGTTGTCGGCGCTGTGCCACAACGTGTGCTTCATCCATTCAGCGTCGTTGCGTCCCAGCGGGAACTGCGCGTCGTCCGCAGGGCGCTCGTAGTCGTTGACCGTGTGGGCGCCACGGCATTCGTGGCGTGCAGCTGCCGAAGTCATGGTGGCCTGGGCGCACTCCATCAGGTTTTCGACTTCCAGTGCTTCGATGCGTGCCGTGTTGAAGACCTTGGACTTGTCCTTCAAGGCAATGTTGCCGACGCGTGCACGCATGGCGTTGATCTTGGCAACGCCTTCGTCCATGCTGGCCTGGGTGCGGAAGACACCCGCGTGTTGCTGCATGGCCGCGCGCAGGTCATTGGCCACGTCCTGGGCGTATTCGCCACCGGCGGCGTTGTCCAGACGGGCCAGGCGGGCCAGGGTTTTGTCGGCCGCATCTGCGGGCAGCGGCTTGTGCGTCTTGTTCTTGTCGTTGAACTGGACGATGTGGTTGCCAGCAGCCCGGCCGAACACGAGCAGGTCCAGCAGCGAGTTGGTGCCCAGGCGGTTGGCACCGTGCACGCTCACGCAGGAACATTCGCCCACCGCGTACAGGCCATTGACGACCTTCTGGTTGCCCTGCCCGTCGGGTGTGACCACCTGACCATGGATGTTGGTCGGAATGCCGCCCATCTGGTAGTGGATGGTGGGCACCACAGGAATGGGCTCGCGTGTGATGTCCACGTTGGCGAAATTCACGCCGATCTCGTACACCGACGGCAGGCGCTTGTGAATGGTCTCTGCGCCCAGGTGGTCGAGCTTGAGCAGCACATAGTCCTTGTTGGGACCGCAGCCTCGGCCTTCCTTGATTTCCTGGTCCATGCAGCGGCTGACGAAGTCGCGCGGTGCCAGGTCTTTCAGCGTGGGCGCATAGCGCTCCATGAAGCGTTCGCCTTCGCTGTTGAGCAGGATGGCGCCCTCGCCGCGGCAGCCTTCCGTGAGCAACACGCCCGCGCCGGCCACGCCGGTCGGGTGGAATTGCCAGAACTCCATGTCCTGCAGCGGGATGCCAGCGCGCGCCGCCATGCCCAGGCCGTCACCGGTGTTGATGAACGCGTTGGTGGAGGCCGCGAAGATGCGGCCTGCGCCGCCGGTGGCCAGCAGCGTGGTCTTGGCTTCGAGGATGTAGGTCTCGCCCGTTTCCATTTCCAGGGCGGTCACGCCGACCACGTCGCCGCTGGCGTCGCGGATCAGGTCCAGCGCCATCCACTCGACGAAGAAAGTGGTGCGCGCCTGCACGTTTTGCTGGTACAGCGTGTGCAGCATGGCGTGGCCGGTGCGGTCAGCAGCCGCGCAGGCACGTTGCACGGGCTTCTCGCCGTAGTTGGCGGTGTGACCACCGAACGGGCGCTGGTAAATCGTGCCATCCGGGTTGCGGTCAAAGGGCATGCCGAAGTGTTCGAGCTCGTACACGACCTTGGGTGCTTCACGGCACATGAACTCGATGGCATCCTGGTCGCCCAGCCAGTCAGAGCCCTTGATGGTGTCGTAGAAGTGGTAGTGCCAGTTGTCCTCGTTCATGTTGCCGAGCGAGGCACCAATGCCACCCTGAGCGGCGACCGTGTGGGAGCGGGTCGGGAACACCTTGGACAGCACGGCCACCTTGAGGCCGGCGCGCGCCAGTTGCAGCGAGGCGCGCATGCCGGAGCCGCCGGCGCCGACGATGACGACGTCAAACTGACGCTTGGGAAGGGATGCGGTTGCGGTCATGGCTTCAGAGCCTCCAGAGAACTTGAACGGCCCAGCCCAGGCAGGACAGGAGCCAGACGATGGTGAAGACGTGCAGCACGAGGCGGATGCCGGCGGGCTTGACGTAGTCCATCCAGATATCGCGCATGCCGACCCACACGTGGTAGGCCAGTGCCAGGAACACAGCGAAGGTCAGTGCCTTCATCCACTGCTTGGCAAAAATGCCAGCCCAGCTGTCGTAGCCGATGGGCCCGCTGATGAAGAGCACCTGCAGCAGCACGATCAGCGTGAAGAGGGCCATGAGGGCCGCCGTGATGCGCTGGGCCAGCCAGTCGCGCAGGCCATAGTGGGCGCCGGTGACGACGCGTTTGGAACCGTAATTGACGGACATGGGTCAGTTTCCTAATCAGTTGGGGTCGGTGCTGAAGACCTGACCCGCAATCAATACACACCAAACAGCTTGGCGCCCAGCAGCAGCGTGAGGCCAATGCTCAGGCCCAGCGTGACCAGGGCCGAGGTCTTGCCGAATTCCTTGCTCACGGCATGGCAGGCGTCCATGTACAGGTGGCGCAGGCCGGCGATGAGGTGGTGCAGGTAGGCCCAGATGATGGCCAGCACCACGAGTTTGAACAGCCAGCCCGGCACGAAGCCAATGCCGGCTGTGAAGGCCGCGCTGAATCGTTCGAAGGAGAGCTCGGACGACACGGAGGTGTCGAACAGCCAGACGATGAGGGGCAGCAGGATGAACATCAGGCCACCGCTGGCGCGGTGAAGGATCGACACCCAGCCGGCCGGTGGCAGGCGGTAGGTGGTGAGATCCTTGAAAGCGTTGATGTTGCGGAACTCGGGCCGCTTCTTGGTCAACTCGGTCATGGTGGGGGCTTTCTTCCGGGGAGGAGGGTTCGAGGCGCTTGGTAACTCATTGGTAACTTCTGCCAAGGCACGTCAAATTCTATTGCAACGCACCATGCCAGAGGCCGAAGGTCGGATGCTTGCGTTGCAAACGAGGATTTACAGGGGCATCAGCTCAACTCATTGTGGTAATGGCGCGTGTCGGTGCGATAGAGGCCGCGGCGCAGTTCCATCGGCTCGTCGTTGTACGTGTAGGCCAGACGTTCGACGCTGAGCAGCGGGTGACCTGGCGTGACCCCCAGTAAGGAGGCGGTGCCGTCGTCGGCGCTGACCGCCTTGATTTTTTCCACTGCACGCACCATGCGCACGCCGAACTGCGTTTCAAAGAGGGCGTACATGGGGCCCTTGTCATCGGACAAGGTCTCGGTCGTGAGGCCCTTGAAAGGGCCACCGGGCAGCCAGAGTTCTTCGAGGATGGCCGGTGTGCCGTTGAAGGTCAGCACGCGTTTGACTTGCAGCACCGCATCGCCGGTGCGCATGGCCAATTGCCGCGCCACTTCGGCCGGAGCCCGTTGACGGCGGCATTCGATGATGCGCCGCTCGGCCGGGCCTTGTTCTTCCAGCGAACCGGTGTCCGGCAGCAAACGCAGAAAGCGGTACTGGATGTGCTGCTCGGCATGTGTGGCCACAAACGTGCCTTTGCCCTGGCGGCGCACCAGCAGGTTGTCGGTGGCGAGCTCGTCGATGGCTTTGCGCACGGTGCCCTGGCTGACCCGAAACCGGGCGGCCAGATCGAACTCGCTCGGGATCATGTCCCCAGGTTTCCACTCGCCGGCCTGCAGGCTGCGCAGGATCAGCGTCTTGATCTGCTGGTACAGCGGGCTGAACGCGGGTGCGACGTTGTCCAACACGCTCTGAGCGGCCGGCTCGGCTGGGGACGCTTCGGTGGAGTTTGAGGGTGGAGTGGCCATGCGTTCACGACACCGCGGGAGGGTGCTCAGGGGCTTGAATCATATCTTATATAAGACATAAGACAAATTGACGTATCAGGGTTTGCGAGGGTACACTCCCGGGCTGACCCCGAAGCTGGGGCAGCAGGTTTTGCCAGTGCGCTCCGGGTGCACTTCCCGGCCCGCTCCCGCCTCGTCACCTCGCTTTTTCTCTTTTCCCAACGTCCTTTTCCGGAGTTTTCACCATGAACAAGAAGCCCGTTCGCGTTGCCGTCACTGGCGCCGCTGGCCAGATCGGTTACGCCCTGCTGTTTCGCATCGCCTCTGGCGAAATGCTCGGCAAGGACCAGCCGGTGATCCTGCAGCTGCTGGAGATTCCTGATGAGAAGGCCCAGAAGGCGCTCAAGGGCGTGATCATGGAACTGGAAGACTGCGCTTTCCCGCTGCTCGCCGGCGTGATCCCCACGGGCGACCCACTGGTGGCTTTCAAGGACGCCGACTACGCCTTGCTCGTGGGCGCCCGCCCCCGCGGCCCGGGCATGGAGCGCGCCGACCTGCTGGCGGCCAACGCCCAGATCTTCACGGCCCAAGGCAAGGCCCTGGACCAGGTGGCCAGCCGCGACGTCAAGGTGCTGGTGGTGGGCAACCCCGCCAACACCAACGCCTACATCGCCATGAAGAGCGCGCCCAGCCTGCCGCGCGAGAACTTCACCGCCATGCTGCGCCTGGACCACAACCGTGCCGCCAGCCAGATCGCTGCCAAGACTGGGGGCAAGGTCGGCGAGATCGAGAAGCTCACCGTCTGGGGCAACCACTCGCCCACCATGTACGCCGACTACCGCTTTGCCACCATCGGCGGCAAGAGCGTCAAGGACCTGATCAACGACCAGGTCTGGAACGCTGACACCTTCCTGCCCACCGTGGGCAAGCGCGGCGCCGCCATCATCGAAGCGCGTGGCCTGTCGTCGGCCGCATCGGCTGCCAATGCCGCTATCGACCACATGCGCGACTGGGCGCTGGGCTCCAAGGGCCACTGGGTCACGATGGGTGTGCCGTCCAACGGCGAGTACGGCATTCCGAAGGACGTGATCTTCGGTTTCCCGGTCACCACCGAGAACGGCAAGTACAAGATCGTCGAAGGTCTGGCCATCGACGAATTCAGCCAGAAGTGCATCGACAAGACCCTGGCCGAGCTCGTGGGCGAGCAGGACGGCGTCAAGCACCTGCTGTGATCGGCAGGTAAGCGCGCGTGATGCATCCCCGATCCATCCTGCTGGGTGCCCAGGCCGGGGCGTTGTCGCTGCCGGTCTGTGACCACTACAGCGGGGTCGAGGCGCGGATGCGCAAGAGCCTTGCGCTGCAGGCGGAGATGGCCGAGGAGTTCGGCACCTGCGTGTTCGATGTCACGCTCGATTGCGAAGACGGCGCGCCCGTGGGCGGCGAAGCGGAGCACGCTGCGCTGGTCACTGAGCTGGCGCTGGCCGCCGCGCCGCAAGCGCGTGTGGCGGTGCGCGTGCACCCGGTCGATCACCCCGCGTTCGGTGCCGATGTGGCCACCATTGCAGGGCTTGCTGGGCACCGACTCGCGCATCTCATGGTGCCCAAGGTCGAGTCTGTGGCCGACGTGCAGCGTGCCGCCCAAGCGCTGGATGCCGCTGGTGCGACAAGCCTGCCGCTGCACGTGCTCATTGAGTCGCCGGCAGCGGTGCACCGCGCCTTCGACATCGCCGCGCACCCGCGCGTGCAGAGCATCAGCTTCGGGCTGATGGATTTTGTGTCTGCCCACGGCGGTGCGATACCGGCCGATGGCATGAGCGCCGCCGGGCAGTTCACGCATCCGCTGGTGGTGCGAGCCAAGCTGGAGATCGCATCGGCCTGCCATGCGCACGGCAAGGTGCCTTCGCATTGCGTGGTGACCGAGTTCAAGGACCTGGACGCGCTGCAGCAAGCCGCCCGTCAGGCGTCGCGAGAGCTGGGCTACACGCGCATGTGGAGCATCCATCCTGACCAGATCCGCCCGATCCTGAAGGCCTTTGCGCCCTCGGAGCGCGAGGTGGCGACTGCAGCTGCGCTCATCGAGCGCGCCATGGCCGCCGAGTGGGCCCCTGTGCAGTTCGAAAACCGCCTGCATGACCGGGCGAGTTACCGCTATTTCTGGCAAGTGCTTGAGCGCGCACACCAGACGGGCCAGTCTTTGCCCAACGTGCTTCAAGCGTGTTTCGATGAGCCCGCTGCGCGGCGGCATTGAGCTTGCTTGCATCCGCCCCATCTGTTTTCCGACCCACGAATTTCACTGTCCTCTGGAGATCGCCATGTCCACCTTCCTCACCGACTACCGCGCCCACGCCGCCGAACGCGCCGCGCTGGGCATTCCGCCGCTGCCGCTTGAAGCCAAGCAGGTGGCCGAGCTGATCGAGCTGATCAAGGCCCCCCCGGCTGGCGAAGACGCCTTCCTGCTGGACCTGCTCACGCACCGCGTGCCCCCCGGCGTGGACGATGCCGCCAAGGTCAAGGCCTCGTTCCTGGCTGCCGTGGCCCATGGCGACATGCAGGTCAAGCTGATCTCCAAAGCGAAGGCCACCGAGTTGCTGGGCACCATGGTGGGTGGCTACAACGTGCACCCGCTGATCGAGCTGCTGGACGACGCGGAAGTGGCTGGCGTGGCCGCTGAAGGCCTGAAGAAGACGCTGCTGATGTTCGACTTCTTCAACGACGTCGCCGAGAAGGCCAAGGCCGGCAATGCCAAGGCCAAGGAAGTGATGCAGAGCTGGGCCGATGCCGAGTGGTTCACGACCCGCCCCGAAGTGGACAAGACGATCACCGTCACCGTCTTCAAGGTGCCCGGCGAAACCAACACCGACGACCTGTCTCCCGCGCCCGACGCCTGGAGCCGCCCCGACATTCCGCTGCACTACCTCGCCATGCTGAAGAACACGCGTGAAGGCGCGGCCTTCAAGCCCGAGGAAGATGGCAAGCGCGGCCCGATGCAGTTCATTGACGACCTGAAGAAGAAGGGCCACCTGGTCGCCTATGTGGGCGACGTGGTGGGAACGGGCTCCAGCCGCAAGAGCGCCACCAACTCGGTGATCTGGGCCACGGGCCAGGACATTCCGTTTGTGCCGAACAAGCGATTTGGCGGGGTGACGCTCGGCGGCAAGATCGCGCCGATCTTCTTCAACACCCAGGAAGACTCGGGCGCGCTGCCGATCGAAGTGGACGTGAGCAAGCTCGAAATGGGCGACGTGATCGACATCCACCCCTACGAAGGCAAGATCACCAAGGGCGGCGCCCTGGTGACGGAGTTCCAGTTGCGCAGCGATGTGCTGTTTGACGAAGTGCGCGCGGGTGGCCGTATCAACCTGATCATCGGCCGTTCGCTCACCGCCAAGGCGCGCGAGTTCCTGGGCCTGCCTGCATCCACCGTGTTCCGTCTGCCGCAGCCACCGGCCGCCACCAAGGCTGGCTTTACCTTGGCGCAGAAGATGGTTGGCCGTGCGGTCGGTTTGCCCGAAGGTCAGGGCGTGCGCCCTGGCACGTATTGCGAGCCCAAGATGACCACCGTGGGTTCGCAAGACACCACCGGCCCGATGACCCGCGACGAACTGAAGGACCTGGCCTGCCTCGGCTTCAGCGCCGACATGGTGATGCAGTCTTTCTGCCACACCGCCGCCTACCCCAAGCCGGTGGACGTGAAGACCCACCGCGAACTGCCTGCGTTCATCAGCAACCGCGGTGGCGTGGCGCTGCGTCCGGGCGATGGCGTGATCCACAGCTGGCTCAACCGCCTGCTGTTGCCTGACACGGTGGGCACGGGCGGCGATTCGCACACCCGTTTCCCGATCGGCATTTCCTTCCCGGCTGGCTCCGGCCTGGTGGCCTTCGGTGCCGCCACCGGCGTCATGCCGCTGGACATGCCCGAGTCCGTGCTGGTCCGCTTCAAGGGCCAGATGCAACCCGGCGTGACCCTGCGCGACCTGGTGCACGCGATCCCGCTGTACGCCATCAAGGCCGGTCTGCTGACCGTGGCCAAGGCCGGCAAGAAGAACATCTTCTCGGGCCGCATCCTGGAGATCGAAGGCTTGCCGGACCTGAAGGTGGAGCAGGCGTTCGAGTTGTCCGACGCTTCCGCCGAGCGCTCGGCCGCTGGCTGCACCATCAAGCTCAACCCCGAGCCGGTGAAGGAATACCTCACCAGCAACGTGGTGCTGATGAAGAACATGATCGCCGAAGGGTACGCCGACGCGCGCAGCCTCAAGCGCCGCATCGAAAAGGTGGAAGCCTGGCTGGCGAACCCGAGCCTGCTGGAAGCCGACAAGGACGCCGAGTACGCCGCCGTGATCGAAATCGACCTGGCTGACATCAAGGAGCCGATCCTGTGCTGCCCGAACGACCCGGACGATGCCAAGACCCTGTCGGACGTGGCCGGCACCAAGATCGATGAAGCCTTCATCGGCTCGTGCATGACCAACATCGGCCACTTCCGCGCAGCCGCCAAGCTGCTGGGTGGCAGCCGCGACATCCCCGTCAAGCTGTGGGTGGCACCCCCCACCAAGATGGACGAGAGCGAGCTGATCAAGGAAGGCCACTACGCCAACTTCGGCGCGGCCGGTGCGCGCACCGAAATGCCGGGCTGCTCGCTGTGCATGGGCAACCAGGCGCAGGTGCGCGAAGGCGCCACCGTGGTGTCCACCTCCACCCGCAACTTCCCCAACCGCCTGGGCAAGAACACCAACGTGTTCCTGGCCTCGGCCGAGCTGGCCGCGATTGCGTCCAAGCTGGGGCACATCCCCACCGTGGCTGAATACCACGAAGCCATGGGTGTGGTGAACAAGGACGGCGCGGCGATCTACAAGTACCTGAACTTCGACCAGATCGAGGAGTACGCGGACACCGCCAAAGGCGTGACGGCGTAAGGCCTGCCGCGCACCGCGCTGGCGGTGCGGGAGAAAAAAAGCCGCTGCAGATGCAGCGGCTTTTTTTTGTGAGTTTGCGGCGCTTACCAAGCGCTGTGGGGTGTGGGCGGCTCGTAGGTCCGGATCGGGGGCAGCGGCCCTTCGTGGCGCTCGACCTGGACGGTGCCCAGCTGCCCCGCGCAACCCTGCGCCAGCGACGAGGTGCCGACGTCGCGTGTGAGCACGTTGGGGTTGCCATGCGCGCACATCGGGCGACCCTGCGCATCGTGTATGGGGTCGTACCAGGCGCCGGTCGGCAGTTGCACCACGTCCTCGCGCATGTCGGCGCACAGGTGCGCACTGGCCAGACAGGCGCCCACTTCATTGAACAGGCGAACGATGTCGCCTTCGTGGATGCCACGGGCGCTGGCGGCGTTGGGGTGCATCGTGCAAACCTCTCGGCCCTGGCGTTTGCTGGCCTGGCTGTGGGCACCAAAGTCGAGCTGGCTGTGCAGCTTGGTGTGGGGCTGGTTGGCCACCAGCCACAGCGGGTGTTTGTGGTCGGGGGGAAAGGCCGGAGGCAGCCAGGCCGGGTGCCCTGGGCAGTCCGAGTAGCCAAACGAGGTCACCACCGGCGAGCTGATTTGAACCTTGCCGCTGGGCGTGGCCAGGGGTGCGCCGACAGGGTCGTGGCGAAAAGCGCGAAGTATCCCGCCGTCGTCGTCCTTCTGCGGCAGTGTGAGCTCGCCGCGTTGCCAGAAGGTGTCGAAGTCGGGCGCTTCAAGGCCAAGCCCCGCCAGGCCCGCACGGGTCCGCTCGTAGAGATGGGCGAGCCATTGACGCGTGTTGCGGCCTTCGCTGAACGCGTCGAGTGCGCCCAGCCGTTGGGCCAGATCACAAAAGATGTCGTAGTCGTCGCGCGCCTGGCCGTGCGGCTCAGTGATGCGGTGCATGGCCACGAGCAGGGGGTCGGTGGGGGTGGCGCCGATGTCTTCGCGTTCCAGCGTCATCGTGCAGGGCAACACGATGTCGGCGTGCCTTGCGGTGGCCGTCCACGCGATCTCGTGCACGACAAAGGTGTCCAGCGTTCGAAAGGCGTCCGCCAGGCGCTTGAGATCCTGGTGGTGGTGGAACGGATTGCCGCCGGCCCAATACGCCAGCCGGATGTGGGGGTAGATTCGTCGCTGGCCGTTGTAGTCGAACGGTTGTCCCGGGTTGAGCAGCATGTCGCTGATGCGGGCCACAGGAATGAATGCGCGCACGCTGTTGTCGCCTTGCGGCAGCGCGGCGGCGGGCACAGCGTTGTTGCGCTTGCCGTAGTGCGCCAATGTGCCCAGTGCGTAGTTGTAGCCGCCGCCGGGCAGTCCCAGCTGGCCCAGTGCTGCCGCGAGCACAGCGCCCATCCACACCGGTTGCTCACCGTGTTCGGCGCGTTGCAATGAATGCGCCACCACCACCAGCACACGCTTGCCGACGAGTGATCGTGCGAGAGCGATCAACCGGGTTTCAGTCACGCCACAGATGGGCGCTGCCCAGGCGCAGCCCTTGGGTGTGCCGTCGCTGCGGCCGAGCAGGTAGTCCTCGAAGGTGTTCCAGCCGTCGCAATACCTGTCGATGAAGGCGCGGTCATGCGCACCGTCACTCACCAGCTGGTGCACGAGCGCCAGCATCAGGGCGGTGTCGGTGCCGGGCACGGCGGGCAGCCATTCGAAAGCCGCTTCTTCGGGCAGATCGCTCTTGATCGGGCTGATGGACACGAAGCGGCAGCCGCGCGCGGCTGCCGCGCGCATCGACTCGCGCTCGATATGACGACTGATCCCGCCTGAGGCCACGCGCGAGTTCTTGAGCGCCATGCCACCGAACGCCAGCACCACGTCGGTGTGTTCGACGATCTGTTCCCAGGTCACGTTGCGCCGGGCGACCTCTTCCATGGTGCCGATGACGTGCGGAAGGATCGGGCCCGAGGCCCCGGCGCTGTAGCTGTTGACCGAGCGCACGTAGCCGCCCAGCGACGTGTTGAGGAACCGGTGCACCTGGCTTTGTGCATGGTGGAAACGCCCTGCACTGGACCAGCCGTAAGAGCCACCGAAGATGGCTTCGCAGCCATGCTGTTGTTGTACGCGGCGCAACTCGGCGGCCAGACGATCGAGCACCTCATCCCATGCCATGGGTACGAAGCCGTCAAGGCCTCGTCGGGCGTCGGGTCCGGGACCTCGCTCAAGCCAGCCGCGTCGCACCATGGGCTGCGTGACCCGCGCCTGGTGGTGCAAGGCGGTGGTGAAGTTCTCAATCAGCGGGTTGGGGTCGGGGTCGCCCGGGTGGGGTTTCACCACCAGGGTGCCGTTGTGCCAGCCGGCAGAAAAGACCCCCCAGTGTGCGCTGTGCGGGTGCATCTGGGGGTGGGCGTTCGGTGTCAGGGGGAGCGGTGGCACGGCGGAATGCAGGGGTGTTCAGTGGGCAGGAGGCGTCGGGTTGCGCGAATGGCGGCTTCACTCCACCTTGAGGTTGCCCCGTTCCACTCCGCGCTTGTAGTTGGCGATGTCCTTGAGCACGAACTCGCGAAAGGCGGCGCCGGTCAGTGTCGACTCCTGTGCGCCGTCTGCCCTGTACACGCGCTGCACCTCAGGCGTCTGCATGGCTTGCTTCACCGCCTGCGTGATCTTGTCGATGATCGGCTGCGGTGTGCCCTTGGGTGCGACAAGGCCGTACCACTGGGTCATCACCACATCGATGCCGGACTCCTTGAGCGTGGGTACGTTGGGCATGCTGGGGACCCGTTTCTCGCTGCTCACGGCCAGCACGCGCAGCTTGCCGCTGTTGATCTGCCCCATGAGTGGGGTGTAGGGCGCGAAGAAGCTGCCCACCAGGCCACTCATCAAGTCGGTCATCACCGGCCCGGAGCCTTTGTAAGGCACATGCAGCACATCCAGATTGCCCTGTTGCTTGACCATCTCCATCACGATCTGCGCCGCACCGCCCGTTCCGGTGGATGCGTAGCTGAGCTGACCGCCTTTGGCCGTTGTGATGTAGTCCTGGATGGTCTTGATTTTGGAGTCACCGCTGACCACCAGCCCGTAGGGCGTTTCCACCAGCTGGCTGATGAAGACGAAATCGTCGGGCACCTTGTAGGTCAGGTTGTTGCGGATGGCTGGGGCACTGCCCAAGTTGCCGCTCATGGCGAGCAGCAAGGTGTAGCCATCGGGCTTGGCTTGCGTCATCAACTCGGCGGCAATGTTGCCGCCCGCCCCGGGCTTGTTCTCCACGACAAGGGGCTTGCCGATGTGTTTCCCGAGTTCGTTGGCGATGGTTCGGCCGTACAGATCGCCGCCGCCACCTGGGGGGAAACCGATCAGCAATCGGATGGGTTGTTCCGGGTAGCCATTGGCGCTTGCGGCCGTTGTCAGGCCCAGCAGGCAGGCGGCCGCAGCCAGTGCGGCGCAGCGCCTTGTCCAGGAATGTGCGTTCATGTGTGTCTCCAGCGGTGTTGTTGTGTTGAGGGTGCGTGGTGGTCAGGCCGCGCCGGTGGCAATGGGTGCACCCGGTTGCGCGCTCCATTCGCTCCACGAGCCAGGGTAGAGCGCCGCGCCTTGCAGACCGGCCACCTCCATGGCCAGCAGGTTGTGGCAGGCGGTCACGCCTGAGCCGCACTGGTTGATCAGTTGTGTGGCGGCGCGTCCACCTGTGATGGCGTCGAACTCCTGGCGCAATTGGGCCGCTGGTTTGAAGTGACCGTCGGCACCGAGGTTGTCCTTGAACAGGCGGTTGCGCGCGCCCGGGATGTGGCCGCCGATCGGGTCCATGGTTTCGTTCTCACCGCGAAAGCGGTCCGGTGCACGCGCGTCCAGCACCAGCCGTTGCGGTTGATCGATGTTGGCTTTTACGTCGTCGAAGGTCACGGTGGTCACCAGCGATGGCCGCAGGGCGAAGTTGCCCGGAGGCAGAGCGGGAGGCGTGTGTGTGCTGAGGGCGTGACCCTGGGCGACCCAGCCGGCCACACCTCCGTCAAGCACTGCAACAGCGCGGTGGCCGACCCAGCGCAGCATCCACCACAAGCGCGCCGCGTACATGCCGCCGGCGTTGTCGCAGGCCACCACCTGCGTGTGCTGGTTCAGGCCCAGCGCCGCCATCGTGGTGGCAAAGGTTTCTCGGCTGGGCAGCGGGTGTCTTCCGTTGCGGCCTGTCTTCGGTGCAGACAGCGCGTGTTCCAGGTGCAGGTAGTGCGCGCCGGGAATGTGGCCAGCGTCGTACGCGCGCTGGCCAGCCTGCAAATCGTTGAGCTCGAAGCTGCAGTCCAGCACCAGCAGCGAGCCGGGACTGTTCTGCGCGACCGCCAGTTCGTTGGCGGAAATCAGGGTGTCAAACATCATATGAAGGTCCAGGCTGGCGGGCACGAGGGCGTGCCGGTCTATTGAGAAATTTCCTTGAGCAGCGCGGGCGTGACGGCGCCCTTGTAGCGTTCGATGTCTTCCTGAATGAACTTGCGAAAGCCCTGCGTGGGCAGATCGCGCTCAGTGGCCGCATCGCGGCGGATGGCGTCGCGCACCTCCGCCGATGCCAGCGCGCGGCTCAAGTGGTCGGCCAGGTGCTTGATGACCGGCTCGGGCGTGCCGGCGGGTGCCACCAGGCCATACCACTGGGTCACGGGGACGTTCACGCCCAATTCCTTGAACGTGGGCACATCGGGAATGGCGGGGTTGCGCGCATTGCCCGTGATCGCGAGCAGGCGCAGTTGCCCTTGGCGCACCTGGTTCACCAGAGGCGATGCGGTGGCAAAGAAGCTGTCAACCTGGCCGCCCATCATGTCGGTGATGGCGGGGCCGGAGCCTCGGTACGGCACGTGCAGCATGTCCACGCCGGCCGCCATCTTCACCATCTCCATGCCAATGTGGGCGGCAGCGCCCGTGCCCGTCGAAGCGAAGCTGAGCTTGCGTGTCTTGGTCGCATCGAGCAGTTCGCGGGCGGTCTTGAAAGGGGAGTTGTTGGCCACGAAAAGACCATGTGGCGCCTCGAGGATCATGCCGATGGGCGCGAAGTCATCGGGCACCTTGTAGGGGATTGACTGCGGCTTGATGGCCGGTGCAACGGCCAGGTTGCCGCTCATGGCCAGCAACAGTGTGTACCCGTCGGGCTTGGACTTGGCCACCAGGTCGGCGGCGATGTTGCCGCCAGCGCCGGTGCGGTTGTCCACGATGACGTTCTGACCCAGGGTCTTGCTCAGCGCGCCCGCGATCAAGCGGCCATACAGATCACCGCCGCCGCCCGGTGGGAAGCCGACGATCAGCTTCACCGGTTGATCGGGGTAGGCGGCCAGCGAGGGCAGGGCGGTCAGTGCCAGCACCCCGGCAAGTGCGAATGCGGTGCGCCGGCGCAGTGTGGGGCGTGCGAATGTCGTCATGGTCATGTCTCCTGTTGTTGTGTGGCGTTGGACGGGCCGGGAAATTCAGGCCTGCAGCCAGGGTGCCTGCGCGGCGACCACGCGGTCCACCGTGGCGCCGCATTGGCCGAGGTACTGCAGGGGGTCGGTGAAGTTGCGAATGTCGGCATCGCTCAGCAAGCCGGACAAGCCCTCGTGCTGGCGCATCGCATCGGCAAAGCTGAGCTTGGAGGTGATGCCGTGCATCGAGGCCTCGTAGATCCATTCGTGGGCGGTTTGCTTGCCCACGCGCTCGGACAGCTCGAGCATCACCCGCTCGGAGAGCAGGTAGCCGCGCATCATGTCAAGGTTGGCGGCCATGTTGGCGGCGTTGACCTTCAGTCCCGCCAGCAGGTTCTTGGCTTGAAACAGCATGGCGCCCGCGATCAGGCAGCACTCGGGCAGCGCCTTCCATTCCATCTTCCAGGCGATGCCGTCGCGCTCGCTTTCCTGCACCATGCCTTCGATCATCATCGCGGCGTTGTAGCGCAGCGGGCGGGACAGCCCGGCCAGGTTTTCAGCCGACGTCGGGTTGCGCTTGTGGGGCATGGTGGACGAGCCCAGCTTGCCATCGGAGAAACCTTCCTCCACCTCACTGAACTCATTGCGCTGCATGTTGAAGAGCTCGTTGCCTATCTTGGACAAGGTGGCGCCGAGCATGGCCAGCAGGTTGGCGTATTCGGTGAAGCGGTCGCGCGCGGGCGCCCAGCTGATGTCGGGCGTTCCCAGCCCCAGCTTGTCGAGCATGAGGCGTTCAAGCTCCAGCGCTTTGGGCCCCAGCGAGGCCTGGCTGCCCACTGCACCCGCCAGCATGCCCACCAGCACGCGCGGCGCGGCCTGCACGAGGCGCTCATGGTGACGGCCAAGCTCGTCCAGCCAGATGGCGCACTTGTGACCGAACGTGATGGGCAGGGCTTGCACGCCATGGGTGCGTCCTGCCATTGGCACGTCGCGGTGCGTGGTGGCCAGACGCGACAGTTCATTGCCAACGGCCTTGAGGTCGCGCATGGCCACGGCATGAAACTCCTTGAGTTGGAGCGCCACGCCGGTGTCCACGACGTCTTGCGTGGTCGCGCCGTAGTGGACCCATTCGCCGTTTTCCCTGGTGCAACGCGCCTGGAGCTGCTTGAGCGCAGGCACCAGCGAATGCTTGATGCGGCGGATCTCGGCGGACATCTGTGCGATGTCAATGTTCTCGACCTTGGCTTGCGCCGCGATCTCTTTGGCAGCTGCCGCAGGAATGATGCCGAGCTCGGCTTGTGCTGCCGCGAGCGCGGCCTCGAAGTCGAGCCATTTCTGGATGCGGTTTTCTTCGCCGAAGATGGTGCGCAGTTCGTCGGTGCCCCACAGATGCTGGAGCGATTGCATGTCGAAAACGGAAACGGGCATGGTTGTCCTGAAGAGCTAGGGGAGGGAACGGGTGTGTGGCGGGGCGAGGGGCAGCATGCGCCCCGGGTTGAAGGTGTTGGTCGGGTCCAGTGCGTGCTTGATGCGCGCCATCAGTTCGAGTGCCAGCGGCTGCTTGTGGTGCAGAAAGGCCGCCTGCTTGAGCCGACCGATGCCGTGTTCTGCCGAGATCGAGCCTTGCATGCGCGCGGTGATGGCGTGCACGGTGTCGTGCACAGCATCCTCGCGGGCGCGGAACTCGGCGTCCGTCATGCCTGCCGGCTTGCTTTGGTTGTAGTGCAGGTTGCCGTCGCCCACATGGCCGAAGCACACCACGCGAATGCCCGGCATCAGCGCTTGCAAGGCAGCGCCCGCCTCATCGATGAATTCGGGAATGCGCGAGACGGCCACCGAGATGTCGTGTTTGATCGACGGCCCTTCGAGCCGTTGCGCTTCGGGCACGTGCTCGCGCAAGGCCCAAAGGTCGTGCGCCTGCTGGCCAGAGGCGGCAATCACTGCGTCCAGCACCAGGCCTTGTTCCATCGCGCTGCCCAGCACCTCTTCGACCGCTCCCGTGGGATCGATGTGGGCCGATGTTTCCGACACATCGAACAGCACACACCATGCGTGCTGGCCGGCCAAAGGGTTGCGCATGCCCGGTGTGCCATGCGCCAGCACCTGGGCCAGTGCGTGGTGCCCGATGAGCTCGAAAGCGGTCACCCGTTCGCCCACGGCACCGCCGAGCTGCGCGAGCAGTTCCACCGCGGCTTGCGGGTCGCGCACACCCGCCCAGGTGGTGACCACCTTGCGGGGCTGAGCGTAGAGCTTGAAGGTGGCGGCAGTGACGATGCCCAGCGTGCCTTCGCCCCCGATGAAAAGTTGCTTTAGGTCGTACCCCGTGTTGTCTTTGCGCAGGGCGCCCAAGGCATTGAGCACGCGACCGTCGGCGAGCACCACCTCCAGGCCCAGCGTGAGGTCGCGCGTATTGCCATAGCGCAGCACCTGTTCACCCCCGGCGTTGCTCGACACCACGCCGCCCACGGTGGCGCTGCCCTCAGAGGCCAGGGACAAAGGAAACAACCGCCCTGCGTTGGTGGCGGCCTGCTGCGCGGCCAGCACGGTACAGCCCGCCTCCAGCGTCATGCTGTTGTCCAGGGGGTCAATGCGGCGCACTTTTGACATGCGCTCCAGGCTGAGCACCACTTCGCG
This sequence comes from Hydrogenophaga sp., assembly GCF_019264445.1. Classification (GTDB taxonomy): domain Bacteria; phylum Pseudomonadota; class Gammaproteobacteria; order Burkholderiales; family Burkholderiaceae_C; genus Hydrogenophaga. The sequence continues at coordinate 12,914 of NZ_JAHVAB010000079.1, read as the reverse complement.
CCCGGAGGCGTCGGGCGTAGAGCCGCCCACCAGCCCCGTGTTGCCGCCCTGAGGTACGACGCAAATCCCCTGCGCCGAACACAGCGACACCACGCGCGACACCTCGTCGGTGTTGGCGGGCCGGATCACGGCGCGGGCGATGCCGGGGAAGGTGCGGCGCCAGTCGCACACGTAACGGGCGGTGTCCGCCGCGTCGGTCAGTACATGCGCGGCGCCGACGATGGCAACGAGGTCGGCAACAAGGGGGTCGGGCAAGGTCGACATGAAAAAGGGCGGTGTCGCGGTGGTTGTCTCGTGCGTTTTGATTTGTCGAATCATTTCATTGAATGAACTATGATTCAATGAATGAAACTATAAGCGCAGCCTTGCGAGCTGTCAACACGGATAATTCGCCACCACAGGACGCCCACCATGAAGAACCCAAAGACCACGATCGCTGCCAATGAGGAACTGGACGAAGCTGCCGATGCCAGCGCTCCCAGGCCGCCTGCGGGTGTGCTGGAGCGCGGTATCTCCATCCTGGAATGCTTTCGTGAAGACCGGCTGCGCATGTCGCTGCGCGAGCTGGCCGAATGCACCGGGCTGGACAAGGCCACGCTGCTTCGTTTGCTGGGCGTGCTGCTGCGCGCGCGCATGCTGCACCGCTTCGACAGTGGCAGCTACGCGCCAGGCCCGGCACTGCTTCACATGGGCATGCTCTACCGCAGCACTTTCGACTTGGGCACACGGCTGCAGCCGGTGCTGCACGAGGTGATGCGGCAGACCGGCGAGACGGTCGCTTTCTACATTCGCAGCGGCAACGAGCGCGTGTGCCTGTACCGTGAGAACACGGCCAAGGAGGTGCGCCACCACGTCGAGGTGGGAACGCGCATTGCGCTGGACGCCGGGGGTTCGTCGGCGCACATCCTGCTTGCCTTCACAGGCGGTGACACGCCGCATCGCGCAGAGATCGACGCCAAGGGCTATGCCATGACGCGTTCGGAGCGCGTGGCTGAAATGGCATCGGTGGCGCTGCCTGTATTCGATGGCGACGGCGCGTTTCTGGGTGCACTGGTGGTGATCGGGCTGGCTTCACGCCATGGCGTGGCGGCGCAGCGCAAAGCCGCAGACATCGTGCGCCAGCAGCTCGCCTTGCAGGGCTTTACGAGCAAGGCCCCCAGCGGCTGGCAGCCTACGCCGGTGTGACGCGCGAGGAGCCAAAGAGCGACGCGCTCAAGGTGCAAGGCATGTCGTCCAGTGCCGGATCAGCAAACGTCTCGCACCACCGGGTGAGTTGCCCGGCCTGAGCGTCGTCCATCTCGGGCGCGAAGGCGCGCATGCGCGCCTGCAGCTGCGCCCATGTGAACGGATCTTCTGGGTCGCCGCGCCGCAGCTCGCGCAGCACGCTCCAGCGCTCGCCGTTCTTCGTGGTCAGGGTGACCTGCGCTGGGCGTTTGTGCGGAAACGCGCGCTGGAACTCATCGCTGGTGGACACCTGGATGCGCTCGGCCAACGCCAGCAGCTCGCTGGACTGCAGGTCCGGCGCTTCCATTTCTGCGATGCCCAGGTGGCCTTTGCTCAACAGCGTGGCGATCACATAACGCAGGCAGAAGGGCGTCTCGCCCGCATGGGTCGGCCAGTGCACGCCAGCGATCTTCAGCGCGTGAGGAAAGATCACCACCTCGACGGTCGCGATGTCGTCCACGACCGGCCGGTGCGCGTCCAGGATTTCGAGCGTGGCATCCAGTGGCGTGAACAGTTGAGCGCAGCAAGGCCAGGCTTTGATGGTGGCCGTGTTCACCCGTTCGGGTGCATCGAGATCGCCGTCCAGCGCGGCCAGCGAACCGTCGCCCGCGAGCAGGGCGTACAGCCCGCGCTGGCCGGTGACGAACGCGCGGGCACCGGGGAAGCCGGCCTGCGCGGCCCAGGCCGCCATCATCCCGTTGCGCACCGCAAACGCCGGGTGCAGCGACTTGGAGGCGTGTGCCTCATCGTCCACCAGTTGCCACAAACCCGCGGACTGCGTGGCCGCGATGCCCATGGCGTGGTGCAACTGGTCTTGTGACAGGCCCAATGCCACCGCACTGGCGGCAGCGGCGCCGACCGCACCGGCGGTGGCGGTCGCATGGAAGTGAGCCGCATGGCGAGTGCCCAGCACCTCACCCACGCGCAGCGCCACTTCATAGCCCGCGATGATCGCGTCAGCCAAGCGCCGCAGGGGCATGTGGTGCGCTGCGCTCAGTGCCAGCACGGGTGAGATGGCCACCACACCTGGGTGCAGCATCGCCGCGCGGTGCGCGTCGTCGATTTCGCGCAAGTGCGCGATGCCGGCATTGGCGAAGGCCGCCCCCATCGGCTGCAAGCCGCCGCCACCGAACACCGGCGATGGACCCGTCCCGGGCACGCTGATGCGCGCAAGCGCCTGCAGCGTTGGCGTGGCCGGCATGTCCAGCGCCGCCCAGCCGGCGGTGAACCAGTCGAGCAGCGCTTGCGCCAGTCGCTCACGCGTGGCGGTGGACAGAGGGCGGTCACGCAGTGCGTGCACGTGCGCCGCAAGGCGCGCTTCAGGCAGTCGATCCATCACAGATTTTGCTCAATGAAATGAAGTTCATTATATGAACCAATCTGCAGGGGGATGCATAGCGACCCGCGCAACGGCAGGCGTGCGTCATCGGTGTCGGTTCAGGCCTGCGCCGCCAGCCGCCGCAGCAACGCGGCAGACGCCTCGTCGGCCGGGAAAAACGTCTCCAGCGCCAGCTCCTGCAGCGTGATGTCCACCGGTGAGCCGAAAACGGTGGTGGTGCTCACCAGGTGCAGCACGCCGTGCCCGGTGTCGAACTGAAAGGGCATGAGCACACCGTGGTGCTCGCCCGGCAAGGCGCCAGCGTCGGGACCCACGGTTTCCGGATAGCCCTTGAGTTCGGCCAGCAGCACGGCCAGCGTGTCGTCACCCGTGGCGTGGATCTGCTGGCGCAGGCGTTCAAACAAATGCCCGCGCCACTGCTGCAGGTTGGCGATGCGGGGCGCCAGGCCTTCGGGGTGCAGGCTTAGGCGCAGCACGTTGATGGGCGCCTCCAGCAGCCGCGGCGCGGCACCTGCCATCAGCATCTGCACCATGCGGTTGGCCATGACGAGGTTCCAGTGCCGGTCCATGGCGAGCGCGGGCCAGGGTTCGTGGCAATCGAGGATGCGCTTCACCGCGTCGCGCGCGCCCGCCATGTCGGGTGCGTCCAGCGCGCGCTCGCGGTACATCGGGGCGTAGCCCGCCGCTTGCAGCAGGGCGTTGCGCTCGCGCAGCGGAATGTCGAGCCGGTCCAGCAGGCGCAGCACCATGTCGCGGCTGGGGCTGGCGCGGCCAGTCTCCACGTAGCTCAGGTGGCGGGTGGACACCTCGGCCACGTGCGCCAGATCGAGCTGGCTCAGGCGCCGCCGCTGGCGCCAGTGGCGCAGGCGCTCGCCAAAGGGCGAGGGGGTGGATGACGGGGCGCTGCGAAGTGCGGTCAGGGCGTTCATGGGCGGCATGGTAGGCCACGGTTGGGGCGCAAGGCCATGACCTCCCACGTCATGGACGCGGTGCCGGTCGCGCACGACCATGCCCCCGGATTCCCTTCGTTCCACCACCTCAAGGAGTGCACCATGTCGCTGATCGATCACCTCACCTCTACCGCCGGCCTGCGCCGCGTGCTCTGGGCCGATGCGTTGTCGGGCTCCGCCACCGCCGCGCTGCATCTGGCGCTCGCAGCGCCTCTGGCGGCCTGGCTCGGCTTGCCTGCGGGCTTGCTGCACGCCAGCGGCTTCGTGTTGCTGCTGTTTGTGGCGCTGGCGGGGTCGCTGGCCTTGCAGGTGACGCCATCGCGCGCCGGGCTGCGCGCGCTGGTGCTGGGCAACTTTGTGTGGGTGGTGGCCTGCGTGGCGCTGCTGCTGGGCGGTGCGCTGTCGCCCACGCCATGGGGCCAGGCGTACCTGGTGGTGCAGGCGCTGGCCGTGCTGGTGCTGGCCGAGTTGCAATGGATGGCCCTGCGGCGCCAGCGCTCGCTGGCCATGGCCTGAGCCGTGTGCGGCAGCGAACAGATGGCCGCACCCCAAACCGGTACGGTGGTGATGCGCCACTGATGGACGGTCCGTCAATGGGCAATCGGCCCCCTTCGCGGAAGGAAAAAAATGACCCTCGGAACCATCCTCCTCATCGTTCTCGTGCTGATCCTCCTGGGTGTTGTGCCCACCTGGCCGCACAGCAAGGGCTGGGGCTACGGGCCCAGTGGTGTGCTGGGCATCGTGCTCGTGGTGGTCATCGTGATGCTGCTCACCGGCAGGTTGTAAGCGCGTCGGGGTGGCCCTCCCGGGCCTGCCCTTGAACGGCCATGCCCCCGGCTTGCCAGTGCCGGGGGCATTTTTGTGGGCGCGGTCAATCCATGCCTGCTCGCACGGAAATGCGTGCTGCTGACAGAATGGGCCGGTGTTTCACCGTTTCCGCAGGAGCCCCCATGCCCACCACCAGCCATTTCGCCCATCCCTTCGCCTCCACCGTCAAGACCTTCAAGACCGCCTCGGGCAAGAGCGGCCGGTTCTATTCGTTGCCGGCGCTGGCCAAGCAGTACCCCTCGGTCAAGCGCCTGCCGGTGTCGCTGCGCATCGTGCTGGAGAGCGTGCTGCGCCATTGCGATGGTGAGCGTGTGACGCCCGAGCACGTGGCACAACTGGCGCAGTGGCAGCCCAACACCGCGCGCACCGACGAGATCCCTTTCACCGTGGCCCGCGTGGTGCTGCAGGACTTCACCGGCGTGCCCCTGCTGGCCGACCTGGCGGCGATGCGCAGCGTGGCGCAGCGCCTGGGCCAAGACCCCAAGAAGATCGAACCGCTGGTGCCCGTGGACCTCGTGGTGGACCACTCGGTGATGGTCGATCACTACGGCACCAAGAGCGCGCTCGACCTGAACATGAAGCTGGAATTCCAGCGCAACAACGAGCGCTACCAGTTCATGAAGTGGGGCATGCAGGCCTTTGACACCTTTGGCGTGGTGCCCCCGGGCTTCGGCATCGTGCACCAGGTGAACCTGGAGTACCTCGCGCGCGGCGTGCACATGAAGGGCGGCCTGTATTACCCCGACACCCTGGTGGGCACCGACAGCCACACCACCATGATCAACGGCATCGGCGTGGTGGCCTGGGGCGTGGGCGGCATCGAGGCCGAGGCCGCCATGCTCGGCCAGCCGGTGTACTTCCTCACGCCGGACGTGGTGGGCTTCGAGCTCACCGGGCGCCTGCGCGAAGGCGTGACCGCCACCGACCTCGTGCTCACCGTCACCGAGATCCTGCGCCAGCACAAGGTGGTGGGCAAGTTCGTGGAGTTCTTCGGCGAAGGCACCGCCTCGCTGGCCCTGCCGGACCGCGCCACCATCGCCAACATGGCCCCCGAATACGGCGCCACCATGGGCTTCTTCCCGGTGGATGGCAAGACGCTCGACTACTTCCGCGGCACGGGCCGCAGCAAGGCCGAGATCGAGGCCTTCGAGGCGTACTTCCGTGCGCAGGGCCTGTTTGGCGTGCCCGCCAGCGGCGACATCGATTACTCCAAGGTGGTCAAGCTCGACCTCGGTCTGGTCACGCCCAGCCTGGCCGGCCCGAAGCGTCCGCAGGACCGCATCGAACTCGGCAAGGTGGCGCAGCAGTTCTGCGACCTGTTCAGCAAGCCCAATGCGCAAAACGGCTTCAACCGCCCGGCCGAATTGCTGCACACGCGCTACCACGCGCACGACGGCCAGGCCGCGCCCGTGCCGTCGGCCCAGCCCACGCCCGAAGGCGCGCCGCGCTTTGAAGCCGAGATGGTGGCCAACCGGCCGGTGCGCGCCAGCGCGCCTGCCAAGGCGCCGCGCAACGACCTGACCATTGGCAACGGCGACGTGCTGATCGCCGCCATCACCAGCTGCACCAACACCAGCAACCCCGGCGTGCTGCTGGCCGCCGGCCTGCTGGCGAAGAAGGCGGTGGAAGCCGGCCTGAAAGTCAAGCCGCACATCAAGACGTCGCTGGCGCCTGGCTCGCGCATCGTCACCGAATACCTCACCCAGACCGGGCTGCTGCCCTACCTGGAGAAGCTGGGCTTCGCATTGGCGGGTTACGGCTGCACCACCTGCATTGGCAACGCCGGCGACCTCACGCCCGAGCTCAACGCCGTCATTACCGAGAACGACCTCATCTGCGCGGCCGTGCTCTCGGGCAACCGCAACTTCGAGGCGCGCATCCACCCCAACCTCAAGGCCAACTTCCTGGCCAGCCCGCCGCTGGTGGTGGCGTACGCCATCGCGGGCAACGTCATGAAAGACCTCATGACCGAACCGCTGGGCAAAGGCAAGGGCGGCAAGCCGGTGTACCTGGGCGACATCTGGCCCAGCAGCGACGAGATCTACAAGCTCATGAAGTTCGCCATGAACGGCAAGGCCTACCGCGAGAACTACGCGCGCGTGGCCAGCGAGCCCGGTAAGCTGTGGGAGCACATCAAGGGCGTGTCGGGCAACGCGTACACCTGGCCCGAGAGCACCTACATCGCCGAGCCGCCTTTCTTCGACACCTTCAAGCTCGAAGCCACGGCCGCCACGCAGGCGCCGGCCGTGCGCGGTGCGCGTGTCATGGCGCTGTTTGGCGACTCCATCACCACCGACCACATTTCGCCAGCCGGCAACATCGCCGAGAACTCGCCCGCCGGCAAGTGGCTGCTCGAGCGGGGCGTGCTCAAGGCGGACTTCAACAGCTACGGCGCGCGCCGCGGCCACCACGACGTGATGATGCGCGGCACCTTTGCCAACGTGCGCATCAAGAACCTCATGCTCGCGCCCGGGGCCGATGGCTCGCGCGAGGAGGGCGGCTGGACGATCTACCAGCTCGACGGCGTGGGGCAGGGCCAGAAGATGAGCATCTTCGACGCGGCCATGCGCTACCAGGCAGCGGGCGTGCCCACGGTGGTTTTTGCGGGCGAGGAATACGGCACTGGCTCCAGCCGCGACTGGGCGGCCAAGGGCACGCAGCTGCTGGGCATCAAGGCCGTGGTGGCGCGCAGCTTCGAGCGCATTCACCGCTCCAACCTGGTCGGCATGGGCGTGCTGCCCCTGCAGTTCAAGGCAGGCGACTCATGGGAAACGCTGGGTTTGACGGGCGAGGAGACCGTCGACGTGGTGCCCCACCCCGAGCTGCTGCCGCAGAGCGAAGCGCGGCTGGTGATCACGCGCGCCAACGGCGAGCGGCGCGAGCTGAGCGTGATTCTGCGCATCGACACCCCGGTGGAGGTGAACTATTACCGCGATGGCGGAATCCTCCCCTACGTGCTCAGGCAATTGTTGAGCGCTTGAGCCGCCTGCCGCAACGCGGCATGATGTGTTTTCGTTCCGTCCACCGGGAGCCGCCATGCGAAAACCTGCCCTGTACAGCCCGTCCACCCGCCCGGTGGTCCCGCAGGCGGGTGCGCATGGCATGCCTCCCCCGGAGCCGGCGGCAGACGCACTGGTGAAAAGGCCCCGCCGCTGGCGCGCGAATGCCGCGCGTGCTGCGGCCAGCCCGCGGGTGATGTGGTCGGCGCTGGCCTTGCTCGCGGCCTTGCTGGCCACCAGCGTCTGGCACAACCGCGCCCACGGCCCCCAGGCCCTCACGCAGAAGGACATCGACGCGGCGGTGCTGCGCACGCTCACCACGCAGAACATGCCGTCGCCCGCGGCCCGCGCGGCCGAGAAGATTCGCCCCGCCGTGGTGCGCGTCATGTCGTATGGCAAGGACAAGAAGGGCGTGGAGCAGGAGATGGGCGTGGGCACGGGCGTGGTCATCGTCGACAAGGGCATCATCCTGACCAACCTGCATGTGGTGCAGGGCGCGCAGACCATCAAGCTCGTGTTTGCCGATGGCACCGAATCCGCCGCCAGCGTCACCGGCGTGCAGGCCAAGAACGACCTGGCCGTGCTGCAGGCGCACACCATCCCCGACGACCTCATTGCCGCCACCATGCGCTCCACCAGCGACCTCGTGCCGGGCGACGAAGTGGTGGCGGTGGGCTTCCCCTTCGGCATCGGCCCGTCCACCTCGGCCGGGGTGATCTCCGGCTTTGGCCGCGCCTTCAAGTCGCCTGAAGGCGAGCAGGAAATCGGCAACCTGATCCAGTTCGACGCAGCGGCCAACCCCGGCAACTCGGGCGGTCCGCTCGTCACCATGGACGGCGAGGTGGTGGGCATCGTCACCGGCATCCTCAACCCCACCAGCCACCGCACGTTTGTTGGCATCGGTTTTGCTGTGCCCATCGAGAGCGCAGCGTCCGCCGCCGGTTTGCCACCCTTCTAGTTCCACCCACCCACAGGAGCGCTCCATGGATCAAAGCACCGCCCCCGACACCGCCCAGCTCATGGAGCAGATCCTGTATGAGGTCAAGCGCGTGGTGGTCGGGCAGGACCGGTTCCTCGAGCGCGTCATGGTGGCCATGCTGGCCCAGGGCCACCTGCTGGTGGAAGGCGTGCCGGGCTTGGCGAAAACGCTCACCGTGAAGACACTGGCCAGCGTGGTGCAGGGTGGCTTCAAGCGCATCCAGTTCACGCCCGACCTCGTGCCCGCCGATCTCGTGGGCACGCGCATCTACAACCAGAAAACCGGTGACTTCAGCACCTCGCTCGGGCCCGTGTTTGCCAACCTGCTGCTGGCCGACGAAATCAACCGCGCGCCCGCCAAGGTGCAGAGCGCGCTGCTGGAAGTGATGCAGGAGCGCCAGGTCACGATTGCGGGCGAAACGCACAAGGTGCCCAACCCGTTTCTGGTGATGGCCACGCAAAACCCGATCGAGACCGAGGGCACCTATCCGCTGCCCGAAGCGCAGGTCGACCGATTCATGATGAAGGTGATGGTCGACTACCCCACCGACGAAGAGGAATTCGTCATCGTCGAACGCGTCACCGGCCCGGCGGTGCAGGTCAATGCCGTGGCCACCACCGACCAGCTCGCCGCGCTGCAGGCCCAGTGCAAGCAGGTCTATGTCGATCCGTCGCTGGTGCAGTACGCCGTCAAGCTGGTGTCGGCCACGCGCACGCCCGAGAAGCACGGCATCAAGGACATGGCGCACCTCATCACCTTTGGTGCCAGCCCGCGCGCCACCATCGGCCTGGTGGAAGGCGCACGCGCCCTGGCCATGCTGCGCGGACGCAGCTACGCGCTGCCCGAAGACATGACCGATCTCGTGCCCGATGTGCTGCGCCACCGTGTGGTGCTGTCGTACGAAGGCCTGTCGGAAGGCCTCACCAGCGAGGCGTTGATCGCGCGCATCATGAAGCACATTCCCGCGCCCGCCCGGCCGCTGGAGCACGAGAAGAAAGTGGCCTGACATGCTCGCGCGGCTCTTCGGCAAAAAAGGCCATGCGCCGGCGGCAGCGGTGGCCCAGGCCACCGCGACGCCGGTGGCGCGCCGCGCCGAGACGCTGCTGCGCCGGCTGGAGTGGACCGTGCTGCGCCGGCTCGACGGCCTGTTGCAGGGCGATTACCGCACGCTCATGCGCGGCTCCGGCCTGGACCTGGCCGACCTGCGCGAATACCAGCACCACGACGATGTGCGCCACATCGACTGGAACGTGACCGCGCGGCTGCAGCAACCCCATGTGCGCGTGTTCACCGAAGACCGCGAAATGGCCGCGTGGTTTCTGCTCGACCTCAGCCCCTCGGTGGACTTCGGCTCGGGCAGCCAGCGCAAGAGCCAGGTGCTGCTGGACTTCACCGCCGTGCTCGCACGTCTGATCGGCCGCCACGGCAACCGCGTGGGCGCCGTGCTGTATGGCTCGCGTGGGCAACCGGTGGTGGACGCGGTGCTGCCCGCCCGCGGTGGCCGCACGCAGGTGCTTCGCCTCATGCAGATGGTGTTACAGCCGCCTACCAAAGCCGATGCACCCCAGAAGAACGGGGTGACCCAACTCTCGGACCTACTCTCCGCGGCCGTGCACACCGTGCGCCAGCGCGCCACCGTGTTTGTGGTGTCGGACTTCATCAGCGAACCCGGCTGGGAAAAACCGCTGGGCGAACTCGCGCGCCGGCACGACGTGGTCGCCGTGCGCCTGCTCGACCCCCTGGAGCTGGACCTGCCCGACCTTGGGCTCATTCCCATCCGCGATGCCGAGACCGGCGAGCAACTGATGGTGGACACCCACGACGCGGGCTTTCGCCAGCGCTTTGCGCGCATTGCCGCGCAGCGCGAAGCGCAGCTGCGCGAGAGCCTGGGCCGCGCGGGTGTCGACACGCTCGAACTCTCCACCGAAGACGACCTGGCCGACGCCGTGCTGCGCTTCATCGATCTGCGCAAGCGCCGCCAGCGCGAAACGCGCCAGGGACTCAGCGCGCGCCATGTCCCCACCCAGTTGCCCACCCGGGACCGCCGCAGCCTTGGCGCCACCCCCAGCGAAGGAGCCCGCCCATGATGTCCAGCTGGCCTGTCACTTTTGTCTGGCCGCAGTTGCTGTGGCTGCTGCTCGCGCTGCCGCTGCTGGTGCTGCTCTATGTGTGGCTGCTGCGCCGCCGCAAGCAGACCGCCTTGCGTTACGCCAGCCTGTCGATCGTGCGCGAGGCCATGGGCAAAGGCGGCGGCTGGCGCCGCCACGTGCCGCCCGTGCTGCTGTTGCTGGCCATCGCCACCATGCTCATCGCCTCTGCGCGGCCCATGGCCACCATCGTGCTGCCGTCCAACCAGCAGACCATCATCCTGGCCATGGACGTCTCGGGCAGCATGCGCGCTGAAGACGTGCAGCCCAACCGCCTGGTGGCTTCGCAGAACGCGGCCAAAGCTTTCCTGGCCGAGCTGCCGCGCCACGTGAAGGTCGGCATCGTGGCCTTTGCCGGCTCCGCGCAGGTGGTGCAGCCGGTCACGCTCAGCCGAGAAGACCTCGTGGCGGCCATCGACAAATTCCAGCTGCAGCGCGCCACCGCCATCGGCAGCGCCATCGTGGTGTCGCTCTCCGAGCTGTTCCCCGACCAGCGCATCAACCTCGGCGACATGACCTACAGCCGCAACACCGATCCGTTTGCGCCCAAGGGCCGTGCGCTGGACCAGCCCAAGCCCGACGGCAAGACCTTCACGCCCGTGGCCCCGGGCTCGTACTCGTCGGCCGCGATCATTCTGCTCACCGACGGCCAACGCACCACCGGCGTGGACACGGCCGAGGCCGCCAAGATGGCGGCCGACCGGGGTGTGCGCGTGTACACGGTGGGTGTGGGCACGGTCGATGGCGAGATCATCGGCTTTGAGGGCTGGTCCATGCGCGTGCGCCTGGACGAAGAGAGCCTGAAAGACGTGGCGCGCACCACGCAGGCCGAGTACTTCTACGCCGGCACCGCCGAGAACCTCAAGAAGGTGTACGAGACCCTGAGCTCGCGCCTGACGGTGGAGAAAAAGGAAACCGAAATCTCCGGCCTGCTCGCACTGGCCGCAGCCATCCTTGCGCTGCTCTCGGCCGGGTTGTCGGTGCTGTGGTTCAACCGGATTCTTTGAGGACCGCGTGATGCGCCCCTGACCCGCGAGCCGGCCCCGGCCCCGGCACAATCTCGCGCATGAACCAACAAGTGATCGTGGCGGGCGGTGGCATTGGCGGGCTGGCGTGTGCGCTGGCGCTGGCGCGGGCAGGCGTGTCGTCGGTGGTGCTGGAGCAGGCCGCGGCGTTTGGCGAGGTGGGCGCCGGTTTGCAACTCGGACCCAACGCGGTTCGTGTGCTCGCCGAATGGGGGTTGATGGATGCGGTGCAGGCGTGCGCGGCGTTCCCGGAAGCCTTGCGGGTGCGCGACGCCCACCGCGCGAACCAGCTCGGCCATTTGCGCCTGGGTGCGATGGCGCTGGCGCGCCACGGCCAACACTACGCCACACTGCACCGCGCGGATCTGCACAGCCTGCTGTTGGGTGCCGTGCAGCGCCGGCCCGAGGTGCAGCTGCGGCTTGGTGTGCGGCTGGCGTCTTTCGTCGACAACGGCGAAGGCGTGCAGGTCGCGCTGGAGAACGGCGAGACACTCCCGGGCAGCGCCCTCATGGGCTGCGATGGTCTCTGGAGCCGCGTGCGCGCCGGCTTGCTGGGCGAGCAGCCGGTGAACGCCACCGGCCAGCTGGCTTACCGGGGCATGGTGCGCGCGGTCGACCTCCCCGCGGCGTTGCGGGCCAACGTGATCACGGCCTGGCTGGGCCCGCGCCTGCACGTGGTGCACTACCCGGTGAAGCAGGGCGACTGGTTCAACATCGTGGCAGTGGTGCATGGCAGCCTGCCCGGTGGCGACGATGCACAGGCCTGGACGCACGAGGCGCACGCGGCCGATCTGCGGCAATGGCTCGGCCCGGCCAGCGCCGAATTGATGGCGATGGTGGACGCCGTGCCCGACTGGACCCTGTGGCAGCTCAATGACCGGCCACCCTTGCGAGGTGCGCAGGAGCAAGCCCGTGGGTGTGTGGCCCTGCTGGGCGATGCGGCGCACCCGATGCGGCCGTACTTCGCGCAAGGCGCGGCCATGGCCATTGAAGACGCGTGGACGCTGGGGCGGGTGGTGCAGCAAGCGCCCGCTGGAGGCGATTGGCCTGCATGGCTGGAACACTTTGCGCAGACCCGCTGGCAACGCAACGCGCGCGTGCAGACACTGTCGCGCCGCAACGGCACCGTGTTCCATGCCCAGGGCTGGCTGCGCTGGGGACGCGACGCCGCCATGGGCCTGCTGGGCGAACGATTGCTGGAGAATACGTGGCTCTACGATGGGCCACCCGAGCCGTTGCCCACACCCTGAAACCCTTCCCACGCCCGAGGCCGACATGACGTTCCAGAACACCCCCATCAGCCGCCGCCAGGCCATCGCCACGGCGGCTGCGCTCGCCGCCCCCACCCTGCTGCAGGGCGCCCACGCGCAATCGGTGTGGCCCAACCGGCCGCTCAAGATCGTCGTGGGCTTTCCGGGGGGCT
>NZ_JAHVAB010000039.1 GCF_019264445.1 Hydrogenophaga sp. | reverse complement strand
CTTCGACAGGCTCAGGGCGAACGGAAAAATCGGCAGGTGTCAGGCAGCAGCGGCGAGGCAGTTCTGGACGTTCCAGCCGTACAGCCATTCCATGGCATCGTAAAAACGTTCAGGGCTGCGGCCGCGCCACAGGTCGTTGCGCACCAGCCGCTCCACGCCCTTGGCATGGTAGATGCGGCCCATCTCGCGCGAGCTCAGCACGATGCGCGCCGTGCGCGCGATGCGCGAGCGCTGGTACAGGTCGAAGGCCTTCTCGACGTCGTTGCCATGGACGCGCAAGGCCTCGCCCAGCGTCACCGCGTCCTCCATCGCCATGCAGGCGCCTTGCGCCATGTACTGCGTTGTCGGGTGGGCGGCGTCGCCGAGCAGCGTGACGCGGCCAAAGCTCCACTGGTCGATGGGCTCACGGTCGGCCGTGGCCCAGCGCTTCCAGCTCTTGGGCAAATCGATCAGCTGGCGAGCGCGCGGGCAGATGCCCTGGAAGTAGCTTTGCACCTCGGCCTTGCTGCCCTCGGTCACGCCCCACTGTTCGGCCTCGCGGCTGTGGAAGGTGACCACCACGTTGTACTGCTCGCCGCCCCGCAGCGGGTAGTGCACCAAGTGGCAGTTGGGGCCGACCCAGATGCTGGCGGCGTTCCACTGCAGGTCCTGTGGAAAGTCCGCCTTGTCCACCACGGCGCGGTAGACCACATGGCCGGTCACGCGGGCTTCGTCGCCCACAAACTGCTGGCGCACCACCGACTTCACGCCGTCGGCGCCGATCAGCGCCAGGCCGCGGTGCGCGCGGCCGTGCTGGTCGTGCACCGTCACGCCGTCGGCGTCTTGCTCGATGCGCTCGACGCGCGTGGACGTGAGGAACTCGATCTGGCCGCTGGCCTGCACACCTTCGAGCAGCGAGCCGTGCGCATCGGCGCGGTGGATCACCGCATACGGGTTGCCAAAGCGCTGGCGGAACGCCTCGCCGGTGGGGATCATGCCGACCTGGTATTCGTCCAGCGCGTCGTGCATCACCATGAAGTCCGTGTAGACGGCGCGGCTTCGCGCCAGCTCACCCACGCCCAGGGCGTCGAATGCATGAAAGGCGTTGGGGCCGAGCTGCATGCCGGCGCCGATCTCGCCAATGTCGGGCGCCTGCTCAAGCACCTTCACCCGAAAGCCCTGGCGCACCAGCGCGAGCGCCGCGGCCAGGCCACCGATGCCACCGCCGGCCACGAGAACGGGAATGTCTTGAGAAGGCGAGGTCATGCGGGTCTCCTGCATTTGAATTGCACACTGACGATAAGTGTACTTATTGTAGGGTCGATGCTAGGATTCCAGCAACCCCCTTCCATCTTGCAGACCGTCCCGAGTTCCCCGGATTCACCCCATGAAGCGCAGCCAGCCCCCGGCCATCGACATCGACGACCAGCCCGGCCACAACATCCGGCGCCTGCACCAGATTTCGGTGGGCATCTTCTTGCAGGAGCTTGGTGAGCTGGGCATCACGCCGGTGCAATACGCGGCGCTGCAGACCGTGGCCAACCACCCCGGCATGGACCAGCGCACGCTGGCGCGCACCATCGCGCTGGACGCGTCCACCACCGGTGGCGTGGTGGACCGCCTGGAGGCGCGCGGCTGGCTGGAGCGGCGCACATCAGCCGAAGACCGCCGCTCGCGCCAGCTGGTGCTGACCGCTGCCGGCGCCGCCGTGCTGGCCGATGCGGTGCCTGCCATGCTGCGCGCGCAGGAGCACATCCTGGCGCCGCTGACCGAGCGCCAGCGGGCCGAATTCATGAAACTGCTGTGCCTGCTGGTGCACACCAACAACGAACACAGCCGCGCGCCCAGCGAAGCCGTGAAGTAGACGAGATCACTCGCTGCCGCGCACCCGGCCCCGCAACTGTTTGACGTTCGAGCGCGAGGCCTTGCCTTCGAGCCGCCGCTGCTGAGACCCGAACGTGGGTCGGGTGGCCTTGCGCGCCTTGGGCACGGTGGCCACGCTCTCAACCAGCGCCTGCAGGCGCTCGATGGCGTCGGCCTTGTTCTGCTCCAGGCTTCGGCTGGTCTGTGCCTTGATCACCACCACGCCTTCGGTGGTGATGCGCTGGTCGCTCAGCGCCAGCAGGCGCGCCTTCACCGCTTCGGGCAGCGAAGACGCGTGCACCGCAAACCGCAGGTGCACGGCGTTGGAGACCTTGTTGACGTTTTGGCCACCCGCGCCCTGGGCGCGGATGGCGGTGAACTCCACCTCGGCAGGATCGATGGTGATCGGCATCGCCCCAGTTTGCCATGTGGCGTTGCGTCAGTAGCGCTCTTTCACCCCGGTGACCATGGCTTTGACAAGGCGGGTGCGCTCGATGCGGCCCATGATGATGGCCGCCGCGGCATGGACGCCAACCATGGGCATCAACCACTCGCCCAGTCCTTCGTGCAGGTCCTGCAACCATTCTTCGCCCCAGAAGGCATCCAGCGATTGCATCCAGCCGGTAAGACCCAGGGCGAGCACCATGCCCATGAGCGCCAGGGCCATCAGACCGCCCAAGGGGTTGTGTCCCCAGTGATGTGCCATCTGGCCGCGCCGCATCGCCTGCACATGCTCGTACAGCCGCGTGGGCGTGGGAAAGAAGTCGGCGAAGCGTGCGTGGCGTGAACCCACAAATCCCCAGACCGTCCTCACCACCACCAGCGCCGACGCCGCATAACCCAGCCACTGGTGCAGGTTTTCGCCGTCGTCCACCACAAAGAGGTTGAGCAGCACGCAGGTCACCAGAGACCAGTGAAAGACCCGCACCAGCGGGTCCCATACGCGCTTGGAGTCGGTGACCGCAGCGGGGGTCACTTCTGTTCCAGGGCCTTGCCGCTGACGGGGTCGAAGTAGATCTCCACTTTCTTGCCCGCCTTGTCGGTGCCGTAGATCTCGTAGCACTGGCCCTTGGTGACCTTGAAGGTCTTGATCTGGTAGCCCTGGGTTTCGAGGTTCTTCTTGAACGCAGCTTCGGGTTGCCACTGATCCTTCGGTGCGGTGCAGGTGGGCGAGGCCATGGCGGTGCCGGCGGCGGCGATCAGCAATGCGGAGAGAACGAGCGATTTCATGGATGGTTTCCTGTGCAATGAATCCCCGCAGAAGTGCGGGAGGAGGCATTGCAACCACCCAACTTGAAGACAGCCTTAAATGACTTGTGACGCGTGTCAGCAACCGTAACTCGCGGCCGGGCGATGTCCCTGCGCCGCGTGCCGCACAGCCGCGCTGGGATAATCGCGCGATGGCGAGCAAACAGCGTGTGGTGGTCGGGTTGAGCGGGGGCGTGGACTCTGCGGTGAGCGCGTACCTGCTCAAGCAGCAGGGCCACGAGGTCATCGGCATCTTCATGAAGAACTGGGAAGACGACGACGACAGCGAATACTGCTCGACCCGGCAGGACTTCCTGGACGCGGCCAGCGTGGCCGATGTGCTGGGCATTGACATCGAACACGTCAACTTCGCGGCCGAGTACAAAGACCGTGTGTTCGCCGAATTCTTGCGCGAGTACCAGGCCGGTCGCACGCCCAACCCGGACATCCTGTGCAACGCCGAGATCAAGTTCAAGGCCTTTCTGGACCACGCGATGCGGTTGGGTGCCGAGAAGATTGCCACCGGCCACTACGCGCGGGTACGCGAGCGCGACGGTGCATTCGAGTTGCTCAAGGGCAAGGACCCGCTCAAAGACCAGAGCTACTTCCTGCACCGGCTCAACCAGGCGCAACTGAGCAAGACGCTGTTCCCGGTGGGTGAACTGCCCAAGACCGAGGTGCGCCGCATCGCGGCCGAGATTGCGCTGCCCAATGCGAAAAAGAAGGACAGCACCGGCATCTGCTTCATCGGCGAGCGGCCGTTCCGCGATTTCCTCAACCGCTACATCGCGAAGGAACCCGGGCCGATCAAGGACCACAAGGGCCGCGTGCTCGGCCAGCATGTGGGCCTGAGCTTCTACACGCTGGGCCAGCGTCAGGGTCTGGGCATTGGCGGTGTGCGCGAGAAGGGTGCGCAAAAAGGCGGCAACGAACACGCCCCCTGGTTCGTGGCCCGCAAAGACGTCCAGAAAAATACCCTGTGGGTCGTACAGGGGCATGACCACCCGTGGTTGCTCACACCCCGTCTGCGTGCCCAAGACGCCAGCTGGGTGGCCGGACATGCGCCCGCCCAGACCGAACTGGCCGCCAAGACGCGCTACCGCCAGGCCGATTCGCCCTGCCGGTTCGACGCTGAAGGCGATGCGGGCTTCTCACTGGGCTTCTCCGACCCGCAGTGGGCGGTCACGCCCGGGCAGAGTGCCGTGCTCTACGACGGCGACGTGTGCCTGGGCGGTGGCGTGATCACCACCGATGCCGCGTCTGTGTTCGACACGGCGCCTGCGCGCGCGCGGCTTCTGTCGGCCTGAGGGGCCGTCTTCAGGGTTTCGTGCTGGCCGGCGCGCCGAGCCTGGCGTGGATGCGCCGGGTGGTGCGCCAGACCGCCCACAGCACCAGCGGAATCAGTGCACCCGCGGCGATTTCAGGGTGAATTGGCAGCCCGGCGGCTTTGGCGCCCTTGGCCAGGTACAGCAGGAGGCTGATCACGTAATACGAGATGGCGGCAATCGACAGGCCTTCCACGGTGGTCTGCAGGTGCAGCTGCATTTCCTGGCCGCGTGTGAGCTTCTCCAGCAGCTGCTGGTTCTGTGCCTCCGTCACGATGTCGACCCGCGTGCGCAGCAGAGCGCTGGCGCGCGAAATGCGCTCGGACAGAGAGGTCAGTCGCTGCGCGCTGGCGGCCACCGTGGCCATGGCTGGCGACAGTCGCCGCTGGATGAACTCGCCAATCGTCTGCGTGCCGGGAATCGGCTTTTCACGCAACTCACCCATGCGCTGCTTGACCAGGGCGTCGTAGGCGCGCGTGGCACCGAAGCGGTAGTTGTTTTCGGCGGTGGCGCGCTCCACGCGCACCGCCAGCGAGACGAGTTGATCGAGCAAGTCCTGCTCTGAAGACGACTTGTTCTCCAGCTGGGCCGTGATGCTGGCGAGCTGCGCTTCCGCCTGCGACAGCATGGGCCCCAGCGCCTTGACCGCAGGCAAGCCCCGCAGCGCCATGAGGCGGTAGGTTTCGACCTCGAACAAGCGCTGGGAGATGCGACCCGCCCGTGTCTCGGTCGTGTCTGGCGAGGTGATGACCAGCATGCGTTCGAAGCCCGAGGGCAGCAGGTGGAAGTCGGTGAGCGCCCACGAATGCCCGCCGCCCACCTGCGACGCCACCACGGTGCGTTCCCCCCCAAACCAGCGCTGTGCCTGCGCCATGAGCACCGCCTGCGGCTGTGGCGTTTGCTGTGGCATCTCGGCGTGCAGCATTGCGAGGGTGATGGCGGCCACCGTGCGCCCCGGGATGTCGCGCAGCCAGTGTTCGGGCATCACCAGCGCACTCAACAACTCGGGTTCGCGTTCGCCCAGGCCCGTGCCTGGCGGCAGGGGTTGCACGATGGAGTAGCGGGTGAACTCGGTGTGCCGCTCCCATTTCAGCGTGTAGTGACCAAAATGCAGGCGCAGGAAGTTGTCGCGCATCTGGTCGGGTGACAGCGCCTGCTGCCCCGGCAAGCGCCGCAGATGTTCGCACTCCTGTTCGCGGCTCACCCCCTCGTTGAGCACGGCCACAAAAACGATGAGTGCGGGCAACCGGATGCGCGCAGCGGGACGCGCGTGCACCTCGTTGTGCAGCTCTGCACGCAGGGCGTCGTCGGGTGGCAGCACACCTCGCGAAGCGGGCGGTTCAGACGAAGGCGGCGTGAGCTTGGCAAAGTCGGTCATGGGCGGACGACGTGGCGCGGGGTTTCCAATGTATGCGATTCGGCGACGCCGATGCGCACACCGCGCGTCGACTCAGGCGGCGCTGCGTGCGCCGCGTGAAGGGCGCGCCGCATGGGGGCCGCGCGCACCGCGTCTGTCGTGCCGCAGGAGCTTGGACGGCTGCAGGCGCAGAAGAATCTGGAACTGCGCGCTGGCGCCGCCGTTCGGGTCGATCACGATCTCACCGCCGTGGTCCTTCACGACACCCAGGGCCGTCGCAAGTCCCTGCCCGGCCGTGTCGCCGCCCGCCAGTGCGGTGAAGCAGGGGTCAAAGAGGCGGGGCAAGGCGTCCTGGGTGATCGCGCGCCCTGAGTGGTGGATCGCCACGCTTGCCATCTGGCGGTGGCTTGCCGTGGTCACGGTGAGGGTGCCTGGGCCGTCCATGGCGTGCGCGGTGTTGACGATGAGGTTCAGGAACACCTGATCGAGCTGCGCGAGGTTGCAGGCCAGCGGGGGAAGACGCCCCAGCTGCGGTACCAGCCGGATGCCCTGGGGAATGAGCGCCTGAGCGATGTACATCACGCTGGACAGCGCGGCATTCAGGTCGACCACGTGCTGCGCGTCCTGCCCCGCCTGCCCGGCGTTGCTCAGGTTGTCGACCAGACCGTGCGCCTGATCAATCCCCAGCAACACGTCGTTCAGCACCTCCTGAACGGCGCGGATCTCGCTGGCGATGGGGTCGGTGCCCACTGTGCCTCCGGCCAGACCCAGTGCGGGGCGGGGTGCGGCGTGCAGGCCCGCGAGCATGTCGTTGAGCACGCGAATGGCGAACAGCGTATGCCCCTTGGACAGGGTCAGTGGCCCGTTGAGGAGCCTGGCCACGCCCGCCACGAGTTCATGGAGCGATGCGGTGGTCAGGGATGGGCTCAGCCGCTGCTGCGTTTCGATCTCCTCGGCCTGTTGCCGGATCGTGGATTGCGCGCGAAGGGCGATCCCGAACAGCAGGGCGCACAAGGCCAGCCAGCCCAGGGCCACCAGGCTCATGTCTCGGGTGAAGGCGGAGAGCCCGGGCAGCCAGATGTGGCTGCTGGCGACCGCTGCTGTCGTCATGGCCGTGACGGCGATGCAGGTGAAGGCAAAGAATTGAACGGGTTCGAATGGCTTTTGCACGGCACTCACCACCTTTGAAGTGCGTCCGCAGACGTCGCCCTGCAATACCCATTCATGGCAGTGGCAGCGAACTCAAGTGGCGGAGCATAGGTGGCGCCCCCAGCTTGAAACATACTGCGCTCGCATTATTTGGGCGGGCATGCAATCCGCTGGCGCGCCGAATGGACGAACGGGACCCGCACCGCCGTGCGGGGAGGCTCCGGCGGACCCTTCTGCCGTCAGCGCGGTGGTGTGAGCGCCTGCGTGACCGTGGGATCGGTGAAGACCACAGAGAGCGGGTGGCGCTGGCCGGCGAGATGGTCTTCCATGCAGCGAAGCACCAGCGGGCTGCGGTGGCGCGATGCACTGGCGCGCACCTCGTCGGGCGTCATCCACAGGGTTCGCACGATGCCGGTGTCCAGCGTGCGGCCAGGCACCACGTCTCCGAGCTCGCCGCAGTAGGCGAACCGCAGGTAGGTGATGTCTTCATCGGCCGCGCCATCGCGGCCCGTGCGCTGGAAGCGCGACATGTACACGCCCACCAGCGCCGTGGGCGTGAAGGCGTGCATGGTTTCTTCGAGGGTTTCCCGTGCCACCGCATCCACCAGGCTTTCGCCGGGGTCGAGGTGCCCTGCCGGGTTGTTCAGCCGCAGCCCCTCGGCCGTGTGCTCTTCCACCAGCAGGAACCGGCCATCGCGCTCGATGACGGCCGCCACGGTGACACTGGGTTTCCATCGAATGTTCATGGCGCACCATTATGGGTGGCAGGGCGGACCCCATGGGCCGTCAGACGGCTTTCGGGTAAGCTCGCCCCGACTTTCATTCAACCCCCTGGGTGAGGAGACTTCCATGCTGATAGGCGTACCCGCTGAGACCACAGTGGGCGAAACCCGAGTGGCCGTGACCCCGGAGACGGCGAAGAAGTATGTGGCGCAGGGCCACACGGTGCGCGTGCAGTCCGGCGCTGGTCTGGCGGCCAGCGTGACCGACGCGGCCTACGCGGCTGTGGGTGCCGACATCACCGACGCGGCGGGCGCCCTGGGTGCCGATCTGGTGCTCAAGGTGCGCAGCCCTTTCGACAACGAACTGGCGTTGATGAAGCCCGGCACCACGCTGGTGGGCATGCTCAATCCTTTTGATGCAGCGGGCCTGCAGCGCCTCGCGGCGGCCGGCCTCACCGCCTTTGCGCTCGAAGCGGCACCACGCACCACGCGCGCGCAGAGCATGGACGTGCTGTCCTCCCAGGCCAACATCGCGGGCTACAAGGCCGTGATGGTCGCGGCCCACCACTACCAACGCTTCTTCCCGATGCTCATGACGGCAGCGGGCACCGTGAAGGCTGCGCGCGTGGTCATCCTCGGCGTGGGCGTGGCGGGCCTGCAGGCCATTGCCACCGCCAAGCGCCTGGGTGCGGTGATCGAGGCCTCCGATGTGCGCCCGAGCGTGAAGGAGCAGGTCGAGTCGCTAGGCGGCAAGTTCATTGACGTGCCCTACGAAACCGCCGAAGAGAAGGAAGCCGCCGAGGGCGTGGGCGGGTACGCCCGGCCCATGCCACCCTCGTGGCTGGAGCGGCAGAAGGCCGAGGTGGCCAAGCGGGTGGCGCAGGCCGACGTGGTCATCTCCACCGCCCTTATCCCGGGGCGCGCCGCACCGGTGCTGATCACCGAAGACATGGTCAAGTCCATGAAGCCGGGCAGCGTGATCGTGGACCTGGCTGCCGGCAAGGGCGCGCCCAACGCCGACGGCAGTGTGGGCGGCAATTGCCCGCTGACCGAGGCGGACAAGACGGTCGTCAAGCACGGCGTGACGCTGGTGGGCGAGACCAACCTGGCTGCCATGGTCGGCGCCGATGCTTCCGCGCTCTACGCCCGCAACGTGCTCGACTTCCTCAAGCTCGTGCTGCCCAAAGACGCCACCGCCGTGCAGGTGCCGATGGACGACGACATCGTCGCCGCCTGCCTCATGACCCAGGGTGGCGCAGTCAAGCGAGCGCAGTGAATTTGCGGGACAGACCTTCAGCGCTGTCCTCAACTGACATAGGAGACCCCATGGAAGCCGTATCCCCCACCATCCTGAACCTCATCATCTTCGTGCTGGCCATCTACGTGGGTTACCACGTGGTGTGGAACGTCACGCCAGCGCTGCACACGCCGCTGATGGCCGTGACCAACGCCATCTCTGCCATCGTCATCGTCGGCGCCATGCTGGCTGCGGCTCTCACCGAGACGAACCTGGGCAAGGCCATGGGCGTGATGGCTGTGGCGCTGGCGGCGGTCAACGTGTTTGGCGGCTTCCTGGTCACGCGGCGCATGCTGGAGATGTTCAAGAAGAAGGAGCGCAAGGCGCCTGCTGCCGCTGAAGGAGCGCACAAATGAGCGCCGCGCAGAACCGCTTCGAGCAAGCTCGCACCCCCTCGGGGGGCAGTGAGTACACGCCAGTGACGAACGTGGGGGCCCAATAATGTCCATGAACCTCGTCACGCTGCTGTACCTGGTGGCCAGCGTCTGCTTCATCCAGGCCCTCAAAGGGCTCTCGCATCCCACCACCTCCATCCGGGGCAACGTCTTCGGCATGACCGGCATGGCCATCGCCGTGCTGACCACCGCCGCGCTCATCGTTGAGCTCTCCGGCGGCAAGGCCGAGGGCATGGTGTGGGTGCTGGGTGGTTTGCTGGTGGGTGGTGGCATCGGCGCCGTCATGGCCAACCGGGTCGAGATGACCAAGATGCCCGAGCTGGTCGCCTTCATGCACAGCATGATCGGCCTGGCCGCGGTGTGCATCGCGGTGGCTGTGGTGGCCGAACCGTGGGCTTTTGCGATCGTCGCCAAGGGCGACCCCATCCCAGGCGGTAACCGCATCGAGCTGGCGCTCGGGGCTTTCATCGGCGCGGTCACCTTCTCGGGTTCGGTGATTGCCTTCGGCAAGCTCTCGGGCAAGTACAAATTCCGCCTGTTCCAGGGCGCGCCGGTCACCTTCGCGGGTCAGCACAAACTCAACCTCTTGCTGGGCCTGGCCACTGTGTTCTTCATTTTCGGCTTCTGGCACTCGCAGAGCTGGATGGACATCGTGCTGGTGATCGCGCTGGGCTTCATCCTGGGCGTGCTGATCATCATCCCCATTGGCGGGGCCGACATGCCGGTGGTGGTGTCCATGCTCAACAGCTACTCGGGCTGGGCGGCGGCCGGCATCGGCTTCAGCCTGAACAACTCGATGCTGATCATCGCGGGCTCGCTGGTGGGCTCTTCGGGCGCGATCCTGAGCTACATCATGTGCAAGGCGATGAACCGCTCGTTCTTCAACGTGATCCTGGGCGGCTTTGGCGGCGACGCGGCCACCGCCGCCGCCGGTGGCGGCGTGCAGCGCACCGCCAAGAGCGGCAGCGCCGACGACGCGGCCTTCATCCTGGGCAACGCCGAGACCGTGGTGATCGTGCCCGGCTATGGCCTGGCGGTGGCGCGCGCGCAGCACGCCGTGAAGGAACTGGCCCACAAGCTGACTGAAAAAGGCGTCACGGTGAAGTACGCCATTCACCCGGTGGCCGGGCGCATGCCGGGCCACATGAACGTGCTGCTGGCCGAGGCCGAAGTGCCTTACGACCAGGTGTTCGAGATGGAAGACATCAACGGCGAGTTCGGTCAGGCCGACGTCGCCATCATCCTGGGGGCCAACGACGTGGTGAACCCGGCCGCCTTGCAGAAGGGCAGTGCCATCTACGGCATGCCGATCCTGGAGGCCTACAAGGCCAAGACCGTGATCGTGAACAAGCGCTCCATGGCCGCGGGCTACGCGGGCCTGGACAACGAACTCTTCTACATGGACAAGACCATGATGGTGTTTGGCGATGCGAAGAAGGTCGTTGAAGACATGACCAAGGCCATCGAGTAAGGCCTGGAGACAGTGCATGACCAGAGGGCCGGTGGCGACACCGGCCCTCTGGTTTTTGTAGCATGAACACGGCCTGCGCCGTGTTTTGGGGTAGCCTGTCAGAACTGCGTAAGGGAAAAACACGAGGGCGTTTCACGTGCTTCCCAAGGACAATGCGCGGTTGTAGCTTTCACGAGAACGAGGAGAGACCGAATGACCGAATCTGCGGCGAATCGCCCTTGGCTCAGCGCCTATCCTGCGGGCGTTCCCGCCGACATCAACGTGGCCCAGTACCCGTCGCTGGTCCACTTGATGGAAGAGAGCTTCCAGAAGCACGGTGGCCGCACGGCCTACAGCTTCATGGGCAAGGACGTCAGCTTTGCCCAGACCGACAGCCTCTCGCAGGCCTTTGCCGCCTATCTGCAGGGCCTGGGCCTCGTCAAAGGCGATCGCGTGGCGATCATGATGCCCAACGTGCCTCAGTACCCGGTGGCGGTGGCGGGCATCCTGCGCGCCGGTTTCGTGGTGGTCAATGTCAACCCGCTGTACACGCCGCGTGAGCTGGAGCACCAGCTCAAGGACTCGGGCGCCAAGGCGATCGTGATCATTGAGAATTTTGCGAACACACTGCAGCAGTGCATCGCCAACACGCCCACCAAGCACGTGGTGCTTGCGGCCATGGGCGACCAGCTGGGCCTGCTCAAGGGCGCCCTGGTGAACTACGTGGTGCGCAACGTCAAGAAGATGGTGCCTGCCTTCAGCCTGCCGCAGGCCGTGCGCTTCAACGACGCCATTGCCAAGGGCTCACGCGGCACGCTCAAGCGGCCTGACATCAAGCCCGACGATATGGCGGTGCTGCAATACACCGGCGGCACCACCGGCGTGAGCAAGGGCGCGGTGCTCCAGCACCGCAACGTGATCGCGAACGTGCTTCAGTCCGAGGCCTGGAACGACCCGGTGATGAAGCAGGTGCCCGTTGGCGAGCAGCCCACCAGCGTGTGTGCCCTGCCGCTCTATCACATCTTCGCGTTCACGGTGAACATGATGCTGTCCATGCGCACCGGCGGCAAAACCATCCTCATCCCCAACCCGCGCGACTTGCCTGCCGTGCTCAAGGAGCTGAGCAAGCACACCTTCCACAGCTTTCCGGCGGTCAACACGCTGTTCAACGGCCTGGCCAACCACCCCGACTTCAACACCGTCAACTGGAGCAACCTGAAGGTGTCGGTCGGTGGCGGCATGGCGGTACAAGGTGCGGTGGCCAAGCTCTGGCTGGAGAAGACGGGTTGCCCGATCTGTGAAGGCTATGGCCTGAGCGAGACCAGCCCTTCGGCCAGCTGCAACCCGACCACCAGCACCGAGTACAGCGGCACCATCGGCGTGCCGTTGCCCAACACCTTCATGAAGTGCCTCGACGACGATGGCCACGAGGTGCCCATGGGCCAGCCCGGCGAGATCGCCATCAAGGGTCCGCAGG
This sequence comes from Hydrogenophaga sp., assembly GCF_019264445.1. Taxonomy (GTDB): domain Bacteria; phylum Pseudomonadota; class Gammaproteobacteria; order Burkholderiales; family Burkholderiaceae_C; genus Hydrogenophaga. The sequence goes on along the minus strand of NZ_JAHVAB010000039.1, from coordinate 12,241 downwards.
TGATGGCGGGCTACTGGCAGCGTCCCGATGAAACCGCCAAGGTCATGACGCCCGATGGCTATTTCAAGAGTGGTGACGTCGGCATCATGGACGCGCGCGGCTACTTCAAGATCGTGGACCGCAAGAAGGACATGGTGCTGGTCAGTGGCTTCAACGTGTACCCCAACGAAGTGGAGGACGTGGTGGCGCAACTGCCCGGCGTGCTCGAATGCGCGGTGGTGGGCGTGCCCGACGACAAGTCGGGTGAAGCGGTCAAGCTGGTGATCGTGAAGAAGGACGAGGCCCTGACCGAGGCCGCGGTGCGCGAGTACTGCAAGTCGAATCTGACCGGCTACAAGCAGCCCAAGGTGGTGGAGTTCCGCACCGAGTTGCCCAAGACTCCCGTGGGCAAGATCCTGCGGCGCGAGCTGAGGGACAAGAAGTAGCGCATCGCTGCGCGACAATGCAAGGCGGCTTTGGCCGCCTTTTCTTTTGCCCGACCGTTGTTGGAGGACCGTCTCTTGACCACCATGGCCATCGTCAGCGCCTTGCACGAAGAACTCGCCGCCGTGCTGGCGCTCATGCCCGACGAGCAGCAGAAGGTGGTGGGTGGACGCACCTTCTGGCACGGGCACCTGCATGGACAAGAGGTGGTCGCGGTGCTGTCGGGCATTGGCAAGGTGGCGGCAGCGACCACCGCCACCGCGCTGATCGAACGTTTTGGCGTGCGGCGCATCGTGTTCACGGGCGTGGCGGGCGGTCTGGCAGCGGGCGTGCGCGTCGGCGATGTGGTGGTGGCCCGGCACTTTCTCCAGCACGACATGGATGCGTCGCCGATCTTCCCCCGGCACGAGGTGCCGGGCTATGGCCGCTCCACGTTTGAGGCCGATGCGGACCTGACCGCCCGGCTGGCGCGGGCTTGCGAGCAAGTGCTTGGAGACATGCCTGCGCAGCTGGATGCAGAGACTTTGCGCTCCTTTTCCATCGGCGCGCCCAGCTGCCACGAGGGGCTGCTCATCAGCGGCGACCGCTTTGTCTCCACCACCGCCGAAAGCCGGGCCTTGTGCGACGCGCTGCCCGACGCGCTTGCCGTGGAAATGGAGGGCGCTGCCTTCGCGCAGGTGTGCCACGACTACGGCGTGCCGCTCGCGGTGGTGCGCACCATCTCAGACCGCGCCGACGACGCGGCCCACGTGGACTTTCCTCGCTTCCTGCGCGAGGTGGCCAGCCGCTACAGCAGCGCCATCATCGAAACGCTGCTGCGGATGACGTGATGCCCCTCAAGGGCGGTGGGGTGGCCTACCTCAACCAGCCGCGCTTGCGGAAGTACAGCATCGGCACCACCGCCGACAGCACCATCAGCACAAGCGCCAGCGGATAGCCGTAGTGCCACTTCAGCTCGGGCATGAAGTCGAAGTTCATGCCATAGCTGCTGGCCACCAGCGTGGGGGGCAGCAGCGACACGCTGGCCACCGAAAAGATCTTGATGATCTTGTTCTGGTTGATGTTGATGAAACCGACGGTCGCATCCATCAAGAAGTTGATCTTGTCGAAGAGGAACGCGGTGTGGCCGTCAAGGGAGTCCAGGTCGCGAAGAATCTGGCGTGCGTCTTCGAACTGCTCCGCGTTCAGCAGCCGGCTGCGCATCATGAAACTGACGGCGCGGCGTGTGTCCATCACGTTGCGGCGAATGCGGCCCGACATGTCCTCGTGCCGAGCGATGGCCGACAGTGCCTCACTCAGCAGATCGTCCGATGCGTTGCTGTTGAGCACCTTCTTGCTCACGGTTTCGATTTCGTCGTAGATGTCTTCCAGCGTGTCGGCGCAGTACTCGGCATCCGCGTCGAACAGCATGAGCAGCACATCCTTGGCGTCCTCGATCAGGCCGGGCATGCGCCGGGCGCGCATGCGCAGGAGCCGGAACACGGGCACGTCTTCGTCGTGGATGGAGAACAGCACGCCCTGGCTCTTGAGCGTGTCGTTGTGCTCATTCAGGATAAAGGCCACACGGACGGCGCGCGGGTCTTCGTCGTCGTCGATCAAGAAGTCCGAGCGCACGTGGAGTTCGCCGTTGTCTTCCTCGAAGAAGCGCGCCGACTCCTCGATGTCCTCGTCCATCGCGTTTTCGGGAATCGACAAGCCAAAGTGCTGCTTGACCCAGCGCCGCTCCTCGGGCGTGGGGTCTTCGAGGTCGACCCAGATGGGCTTGAATCGGGCCAGCTCTTCGAGTGACTCGATCTCTTCCTGGAACAGGCGGCCGTTGGCCAGGGTGAATACGTTGAGCATGGCGGCGCTCCCGGTGGGATCTGTCTGGCAAAAGTCAAGGCGGGCGAGGCCGGCCTTGGGGGCGGTGGGGTGCTGCTTTCAGCCAGCCGGCCGCCTGATCCAGAGCCGCGCGCAGGCGGCGTTCAGACGGTCTCGGGGGTGGCTGAAAGCACACAACTGGGGGGTGTGCTGTCCATGCGTCTCTCCGTGTTTGAAGCTGGGAATTATGGCACCGCGGTGCCGGCGTCCATGTGACCGGATGCGCCGAAGAAGCGCATCAATTCATCCTTTCGTCGCCAGGCATCGTGTTCGCCCAACTCGATCAGGGCGTTGACGAAGCCAGGCTCGAACAGCAGGTAGCTGGCCAGCGCCGCCGCGCTGCCGGCCGCGCCGCGCCGGGTGTCCAGTGCACCCAGCCCTGCCAGCGTGTTGCGCGTGGGCGCGGGCAGCTCGCGGATGTGCTTGCTCGCCAGCTCGTCCAGCGAAAAACTCGGCTGCAGCGCCAGCACTTCAACCGGCCGATACGGCAGCGCCGCTGCCAGTGTGGGCGGCAGGCGCGCCAGCGTCTGGCTCACCCGCTGCGCCTGCTCGACGTCGGCTTGCAGCGTGTCGTGGAAGACGCTGGCCATGGCGTGGCCCGCGATGGTGCCCGCCGTGGGCTCGCCCCCGTGGCGCGACGCCATGCCGGAGCGCTGCGGCTGTCCCACACCGACGACCAGAATGCGGCGCGCACCAAACTGAATGGCGGGCGACAGCGGAGACAGTTGGCGCATGGAGCCGTCGCCGAAGTGCTCCTTGTGACCGTCCACCCACAAGGGCACGGCAGGAAAGAGAAAGGGGATGGCACTCGATGCCATCAGGTGCTCGATGGTGATGGGCTGAAACTCCGAGCGGCGCCCCGGCCGGTGCCACGGTTGCACCGGATGGTTCGCCCGTGTCTGGCAGAACGTCCAGTGCTCCCCGGTGGTGTAGCTCGATGCGGTGACGCCCAGCGCATGAATCAGTTTTTGATCCAGCGCGCGCTCCACGCTGTGCAGATCGATCGCCCGGTGCAGCGTGTCCACCAGCGGGAGTGTGTCGAGCAAGGCGCGGTGCTTGCGCACCTGCCGAGCCAGCGTCAGCCCGGCGACCACACGGTTGGCGCGCACCCACCCGGGCGCTTCCAGTCGGTAAACGCGCTCGGAGCGCAAGCCGCTCCAGAAGGTGGCCAGCTGCGACAGTGCGCCCATGCCCTGGGTGGCGATGCTCGCGAGGTAGCTGGCGTTGAGTGCGCCCGCCGAGGTGCCGAACAGCCATTGAAACGGGAATGCCGCAGCGGCCTGCGGGGTCGTTGCATGCTTGGCCAGCATCGCGCCTACCGCCTTGAGCACACCCACCTGGTAGGCCGTGCGGGCACCACCCCCCATGAGCACCAGGGCGCAGGCATCGGCGCCGTACTCGGGCATGCCAGCGGGCAAGGTGTTGTGGGTGATGAGGGTGTCGAGGGACAAGGATTTTGGGCGGTGATGGACGTCCACACATGCTACCCAATCGCCTCAACCGCAGGTGGCCTGATGCCTCGCTCCAGTGAGCCGCTCGCCCGCGCCTGCAGGGGGTTTCACCGATTTCTCACGCTTTGTTGCGCCCTCCGGCTTGCGCCGGATGGCGTTCATGGGCATAGTGGGTTCAAGACATCCCCGTGGCCGTCGGGAGGTCTTGCCCCAGGCGGCTTGTGTCAACCCGGAGCATATGGAGGCTCATCTATGAACCTGACGATCAGCGGTCACCACCTCGAGGTCACGCCCGCCCTGCGCGGTTACGTCACCACCAAACTGGAACGCATCTCCCGGCATTTCGACCAGGTGGTCGACATCAAGGTGCTGTTGACGGTGGACAACCTCAAAGAGAAAGACCTGCGACAAAAGGCCGAATGCAACATCCATGTCAAAGGGCGCGACCTGTTCGCCGAAAGTGTTCATGCCGATCTGTACGCCGCTGTCGACGACCTGGCCGACAAACTGGACCGCCAGGTGCTGCGGTACAAGGACAAGACGCAAGACCATCACCACGACTCGGTCAAACGCCTGATGTGACCGTTGTCACGCCCCTCGACCAGAGGGTGCGTGACGTATGTTGCAATGCAGCAAGCCGCTTGATATGTCAAGCGGCTTTTTTGTGCCCGCAGTCTAGCCAAGGGGCCTCAACTCGGCATAATTTGCGGTCCGAAAGGGCCCACATGAACCGACTTTCCGCCATATTGCCCGCCGTGCAGGTGCTCGTCGGCGTCGATGCCACCAGCAAGAAGCGCGCATTTGAAGAAGCGGGCCTGCTTTTTGAGACCGAACACGGACTCAACCGCGCCCTGATCACCGACAGCCTCTTCGCCCGTGAGCGCCTGGGTTCGACCGGCCTGGGCCACGGTGTGGCCATTCCGCATGGCCGCATCAAGGGCCTGAAGCAACCGCTGGCCGCGGTGTTCCAGCTCGCCAGCCCGATCGGCTTCGACGCGCCGGACGAACAGCCCGTGCAGTTCATGATTTTCCTGCTGGTGCCCGAGGTGGCCACGCAGAAGCACCTGGAAATCCTGTCCGAGATCGCCGAGATGTTGAGCGACAGCGCACTGCGCGAGCAGATGAAGACCTCCGGCGCTGCCGACGAGCTTCACAGGCTGATCACATCCTGGCAGTCGGCGCACGCCGCCGCGTGACATTTTGAGCTCCCTCGAGCGGTGGTTGTCCGAGTTCGCGGCCCTCTGGGCTGAACAGCCAGGCGTCTGCCTCGTGGCGATCCGGCTGCCATGAAGCCCACGGTTGTCAGTGCCGACGTCCTGTTCGAGGACCATCGGGACGCCCTGAAATGGCAGTGGATTGCGGGGCTTGGCGCGTCAGAGCGCCGCTTTGACGAGGTGGCCATCCGCGCGGCCCGCTCGGGCGCCGATCTCGTGGGTTACCTCAATTACATCCACCCCTACCGGGTGCAGGTGTTCGGTGAGCGTGAGGTGGCCTACCTCACCAGTCCCAGCGACGAGGACAACCGCCGAAGGGTGGCGCGCATCGTGACACTGGAACCGCCTGTGCTGGTCGTGGCCGACGGGCAGACCGCACCCGATGCGCTCACCGCCATGTGCGAGCGGGCGCAGATCCCCATGTTCTCCACCCAGGAGTCGGCGGCCTTTGTCATCGATGTGTTGCGCGCCTACTTGTCGCGGCATTTCGCCGACCGCTCGTCCATGCACGGTGTGTTCATGGACATTCTGGGCATGGGGGTGCTCATCACCGGCGAATCCGGCTTGGGCAAGAGCGAGCTGGGTCTGGAACTGATTTCACGTGGCCACGGGCTGGTGGCCGACGATGCGGTGGACCTTTACCGCATCAACCAGACCAGCATCGAGGGCCGCTGTCCCGAGCTCTTGCAGAACCTTCTGGAAGTTCGAGGCATCGGCCTGCTCGACATCAAGGCGATTTTTGGCGAGACCGCCGTGCGCCGGAAGATGCGCCTGTCGCTGATCGTGCACCTGGTGCGTCGGGAGACGATGGAGCGCGACTACGAGCGCATGCCGCACGAACCGCTGTATCAGGACGTGCTGGGCGTGCCCGTGCGCAAGGCGGTCATTCAAGTGGTGGCGGGCCGCAACATCGCCGTGCTGGTGGAGGCCGCCGTACGCAACACCATCCTGCAGCTGCGCGGCATCGATACCTATCAGGAGTTCGTCTCGCGTCACCGCGCGGCCATGTCGCGCGGCGAGTGAGGGCGGCTCAAGCCGCCCGGTGTGCGCTGCCGCTGCCGCTGCTGCGGTGCGGGCAGTCGGTCTTGCTGCAGTTGGCGTACAGCGACAGGGCATGCTCCTGCAGCACGAAGCCACGGGTCTTGGCCACCATCTGCTGGCGCTTTTCGATTTCGGCATCGAAAAACTCTTCCACCCGGCCGCAGTCCAGGCACACCAGGTGGTCGTGGTGCTGGCCCTCGTTGAGCTCGAACACCGACTTGCCCGACTCGAAGTTGCTGCGCGTGAGCAGGCCGGCCTGTTCAAACTGCATCAGCACGCGGTACACCGTGGCGAGACCGATGTCCGAGCGGTCTTCGAGCAGCACGCGAAACACGTCTTCCGCCGTCATGTGCCGCTGCTTGGCGTTCTGAAACACCTCGAGGATTTTCAGCCGGGGCAAAGTGGCCTTGAGCCCGGTGCTCTTGAGTTCTTCGATGTTGGTCATGGCGGGCTGGGCGGTTGCTGGGGTTGAAACGGGCGCCGGTGGTCGTTGCTGGCTGCACTGGCGGTGCCCGCTCGGGCGCTGGACCCCGGGGCTACAATGCCCGGATCATATCGCCAGCATTCGCGCCGCGCCGCATTTCCCTCTGTGTGGTTTGAGTCGCGTTGCCTCCAGGGTCAGCCCACATGCACCTCTTTCCCCCCCGTCCAGCCCTTCGTCTGAAGCCGACCTCGCGTCCGGTGCATGTGCTGTGTGCCGTGCTGGCCGTGGCGGCGCTCTCGGCTTGTTCGAGCATCAGCAACCGCATGCCCACGCTGATCACGCCGTACAAGATTGACATCGTGCAAGGCAATGTGGTCACGCGAGAGCAGGCGCAAGCCCTCAAGACCGGCATGTCGCGGGGCGAGGTGCGCGACATTCTCGGCTCGCCCCTGTTGGCCAGTGTGTTCCACGCCGAGCGCTGGGACTACGTGTTCACCTTCAAGCGCCAGGGCCAGGAGTCCCAGCAGCGCAGGCTGGCGGTGTTCTTCAAGGGCGATGTCCTGGAGCGCTTTGAAGGCGATGAGCTGCCCAGCGAGACCGAATTCGTCGCTTCGCTCGACTCGCGGCGCAAGTTTGGCAAGGTGCCACCGCTGGAGGCCACCGAAGCGCAGCTGAAATCGTTCCAGGAAAAGAACACACCCGTGTCGCCTGAGCCAACGCCGCCTGCGGCTTCGCCCGATGTGTCCTATCCGCCGCTGGAGTCGACACCGGGAGCTGCACGATGAGCGCCGCCGTGTCGGCTGTTCAGCCGCTGCGCATCTGTGTGGCTGGAGCGAGTGGCCGCATGGGGCAGATGCTCGTGGAGGCGGTTCGTGCCAGTGGCGATGCCGTGCTCTCGGGCGCGCTCGACATCGCCAGCAGCCCGGCCATCGGGCAGGACGCGGCGGGCTTTGCCGGCCAGGCCAGTGGTGTTGCCATCACGGCCGATCTGTCAGCCGGGCTCGCCAGCAGCCAGTTTTTGATCGATTTCACCCGTCCCGAAGGCACGATGGCGCACCTGCGCGAATGCGTGAAGCACGGCGTGGGCGTGGTCATCGGCACCACCGGTTTTTCGGATGTGCAAAAGGCCGAGATCGCCGAGATCGCAAAACAGATCCCGATCGTCATGGCGCCCAACATGAGCGTGGGCGTGAACGTCACGCTCAAGCTGCTGGAGATGGCGGCCAAGGCGATGGCCACGGGCTACGACATCGAGATCATCGAAGCCCACCACCGCCACAAGGTGGATGCGCCCAGCGGGACCGCGCTCAAGATGGGCGAGGTGATCGCGGACGCGCTGGGCCGCGATCTGAAGGACTGCGCCGTGTATGCGCGCGAAGGAGTGACCGGGGAGCGCGATCCGTCGTCCATCGGCTTCGCCACCATTCGTGGCGGTGACATCGTGGGTGACCACACGGTGCTGTTTGCCGGCACCGGGGAGCGCATCGAGATCACGCACAAGTCCAGCAGCCGCGCCACCTACGCCCAGGGCAGCCTGCGCGCGGTGCGCTTCCTGGCCGGCAAGCCCGCCGGGCTGTACGACATGTTCGACGTGCTCGGCCTGCGCTGAGCCGCTCGCGAGCCTGCGCGCCCCATGGACGCCCAAGCGCCAGCCGGTCTCTTGAGCACCCTAGCCCAGGCCGATGCGCTGGGCCGCGCGGTGGCCCTGCTGTTGCTGGCGATGTCGGTGGCCAGCTGGGTGGTGATCGTCTGGAAAGGCTGGCTCCTGCGCCGTGCGGTGGCCGACCTGAGCCTGAGCACTGCTGCGTTCTGGCAGGCGGCCGATTTGACCGATGCGCAGGCGCGCCTGCAGCGCTTCGACCCACAGCAGCTCGTGTTGCCCTTGCTGCAAGCCGCGCGCGGGCTGGACAACGCCGCGCCCCACACGCTGGCCGCCGCGGGCGACCGTTCGCAGCAGCTCACCCGCGTGCTGCGTGATGCCTTGCACCGCGTGCTGCACCGCCTGCAGTTCGGCCAGGTGCTGCTGGCCACAGTGGGCTCCACCGCGCCGTTTGTGGGCTTGCTCGGCACGGTCTGGGGCATCTACCACGCCCTCTCGGGGTTCGGGCTCGACGGCCCGTTCCGCATCGAGCAGGTGGCCGGCCCCGTGGGCGAGGCACTGGTGATGACGGCGGCGGGTCTCGCGGTGGCCATTCCGGCCGTGCTCGCGTACAACGTGCTGGGTCGCCAGATCGCGCGCATCGAGGCCGACCTGGAAGGCTTTGCGCGCGACCTGCGCGAGTTGCTGGCGCAACAGGGCGGCACGTCGACATGAGTTTCGGTCGCCTGGAGCGCTCCAGGGCAGACAAGCCCATGAGCGACATCAACGTGACCCCGCTGGTGGACGTGATGCTGGTGTTGCTGGTGATCTTCATCATTGCCGCGCCCTTGATGGCCAGCCGGCTGTCGCTGGAGCTGCCCAAGGCAGAGGTGCCCGCTGCCGCACCAGCCGCACCCGAGGCGTCGGTGGCGATCGCGCTGGACGCGCAAGGCCAGCTGCACTGGAACGACGAGCCCCTGGCCGAAGACGCGCTGCGCCAGCGCCTGCAGGCCACAGCGCAACGCAACCCCGACACCGAGCTGCAGCTGCGCGCCGATGCCGCCGTGCCGTATGGGCGGGTGGTGCAGCTGATTGGCCTCGCACAGACCGCCGGGCTCTCGCGCATCGGCTTTGTCGCAGAAGCCCCCGCGCCGCCCGCGCGCTGAGTGCAGCGGCCCGCAGCCCTGGCCCGGGGCAAGGCCTAAAATCCAGCAACTCCGCGCGCACCCTGCGCCGTCTCCCCTTTTCTCACCGTCCCGGCTGGCCCGGGCCCTGGTTCATGCAAGACAAATACGCCCACAAGGAAGTCGAGCGCGCCGCGCACGCCCACTGGAATGCCACCGACGCCTACCGCGTGACGGAAGACGCCAGCAAGCCGAAGTTCTATGCCTGCTCGATGCTGCCGTACCCCAGCGGCAAGCTGCACATGGGCCACGTGCGCAACTACACCATCAACGACATGCTCGCGCGCCAGCTGCGCATGAAGGGCATGAATGTGCTCATGCCCATGGGCTGGGACGCGTTTGGTTTGCCGGCTGAAAACGCGGCCTTGAAGAACGGTGTGCCGCCCGCGAAGTGGACGTTTGAGAACATCGCGTACATGAAGCAGCAGATGCAGGCCATGGGCCTGGCGATCGACTGGTCGCGCGAGGTGGCCACCTGCGACCCCAGCTACTACAAGTGGAACCAGTGGCTGTTTCTGAAGATGCTGGAAAAGGGCATTGCCTACCGCAAGACCCAGGTGGTCAACTGGGACCCGGTGGACCAGACCGTGCTGGCCAACGAACAGGTGATCGACGGCAAGGGCTGGCGCACGGGTGCGGTGGTCGAGAAACGCGAGATCCCGGGCTACTACCTCAACATCACCTCGTATGCCAACGAGTTGCTCGACCATGTGCAGATCGGCAACCCCAAGGCCACGCTCAACGGCTGGCCCGACAAGGTGCGGCTGATGCAGGAGAACTGGATCGGCAAGAGCGAAGGCGTGCGCTTCGCCTTCCCGCACACGATCCAGGACGCAGGTGGTGCGCCCATCGGTGGTGGCCGGATGTACGTCTTCACCACGCGCGCCGACACCATCATGGGCGTGACCTTCTGCGCCGTGGCGCCCGAGCACCCGCTGGCCACGCACGCGGCCGCCAGCAACCCGGCCCTGGCCGCGTTCATCGAAGAATGCAAGACCGGTGGCACCACCGAGGCCGAACTCGCCACCCAGGAAAAGAAGGGCATGGCCACAGGCCTGTCCGTCACGCACCCGCTCACCGGTGAGGAAGTGGATGTGTGGGTGGGCAACTACGTGCTCATGAGCTACGGCGACGGCGCTGTGATGGGCGTGCCCGCGCACGACGAACGCGACTTCGCCTTCGCCAACAAGTACGGCATTGCGATCAAGCAGGTGGTGGCTGTCGAGGGCGAGAACTTCAGCACCGAAACCTGGGCCGACTGGTACGGCGACAAGCAGCGCGGTGTGTGCGTGCACTCGGGCGTGCTCGACGGCTTGGGGCACAAGGCCGCCGTGGACAAGGTCGCCGAGCTGCTCGCCGGCAAGGGCATGGGCGAGAAGAAGACGACCTTCCGCCTGCGCGACTGGGGCGTGAGCCGCCAGCGTTACTGGGGCACGCCGATTCCCATCATTCATTGCGCCGAACACGGCGCCGTGCCGGTGCCCGAGAAAGACCTGCCGGTGGTGCTGCCGCAAGACTGCATTCCCGACGGTTCGGGCAATCCGCTGCACAAGCACGAGGGCTTTCATGCGGGCGTGGTGTGCCCGGTGTGTGGCAAGCCCGCGCGCCGCGAGACCGACACCATGGACACCTTCGTGGACTCGTCGTGGTACTTCATGCGCTACTGCGACCCGACCAACAGCGAACAGATGGTCGGGGCAGGCACCGACTACTGGATGCGGGATGCGAACGCCGCGGTCGGCGGCAGCGGCATGGACCAGTACATCGGCGGCATCGAGCACGCGATCCTGCACCTGCTCTACGCGCGCTTCTGGACCAAGGTGATGCGCGACCTCGGCCTGATCAAGGTCGATGAGCCCTTCACGCACCTGCTCACGCAGGGCATGGTGCTCAACCACATCTACAGCCGCCGCACCACCAAGGGCGGCAAGGACTACTTCTGGCCGCACGATGTGGAGCACGTGCTCGATGAAGGCGGCAAGATCGTGGGCGCCAAGCTGAAGAACCCGGCCACCAGCGGCGACGGCCTGCTGCCCGTGGGCACGCCGATCGACTACGAAGGCGTGGGCACGATGTCCAAGTCGAAGAACAACGGCGTGGACCCGCAGGACCTCATCGAGAAGTACGGTGCCGACACCGCGCGGCTCTACACCATGTTCACCGCACCGCCCGAGGCCACGCTGGAGTGGAACGACGCAGCGGTGGAAGGCAGCTACCGTTTCCTGCGCCGCGTGTGGGCGTTCGGGCTGAAGCTCTCGGCCACGAGCGGCCTGGGTGCCCTCGCCGCTGGCGTGTCGAAGCAGCCGCTGTCCAAAGCCGCGAAGGCGCTTCGGCTGGAAATGCACACCGTGCTCAAGCAGGTGGACTACGACTACCAGCGCATGCAATACAACACCGTGGTGTCGGGCGCCATGAAGATGCTCAACGCACTGGAAGACTTCAAGGCCGACGGCTCGGCGGGCGACAACGCTGCGCTGGCCGAGAGCTTCGGCATCTTGCTGCGCTGCATCTACCCGGCCACGCCGCACATTGCGCATGCGCTCTGGCGCGAGCTGGGTTATGCCGGCGAGCTGCTGGACGCGCCCTGGCCGCAGGCCGACGAGGCCGCCCTGCAGCGCGACGAGATCGAGCTGATGCTGCAGATCAACGGCAAGCTGCGCGGCAGCGTGACGGTGCCCGCGGGTGCGGACAAGGCCGCCATCGAAGCCGCTGCGCTGGCCAGCGAGGCCTTCGTCAAGCAGGCGGCCGGTGCCGCGCCGAAGAAGGTGGTGGTCGTGCCCGGCCGTCTGGTCAACGTGGTCGTTTGAAGGAACCCGCATGCAAGCCCCTCGCTCCCCCATGTCCATCGCCACACGGCGCCGCACGCTCGTGCAACTGGCGGCGGCTGCAGCGACGCTGGGCTTGTCCGGCTGCGGCTTTGCGCTGCGCCAGGCGCCCAAGTTTGCTTTCGACACGGTTCGGATCGCCGGCAATGAAAACACGCCGGTCTCGCGCGAGCTGCGCACGGCACTGATCACCAACGGCCTGCAGGTGCTCACCAGCGCCTCGCCCCCCAGCTCGAAGCC
>NZ_JAHVAB010000005.1 GCF_019264445.1 Hydrogenophaga sp. | reverse complement strand
TTGCTGGTGGCGCCTGATGGCGAGTCGGTGCTGGCCGAGCAGGGCAACATCGATACGGTGAACCACGCGGAGTCGACGCTGGCACGCCACGCGGCCAGCACCTATCCGGGTGCGTATCTGGCGCAGTGCACGCTGGTGACGACCTTCGAGCCCTGCGCGATGTGCACGGGCACGCTCTACTGGGCCAACATCGGGCGCGTGGTGTACGGCGCGAGCGAAGAGGCGCTGCTCGCGCTGACCGGCAGCCACGAGGAAAACCCCACGCTGTCGCTGCCGTGCCGCGAGGTGCTTGCGCGCGGGCAGAAGTCGATCGAGGTGATTGGCCCGGTGCCTGAGCTGCAAGCCGAGATGCTGGCGCCGCATCAGGGGTTCTGGGCTGCTCGCTGAGTTTCTTGCCTGGCTGCTCCGGCCATCGGCGACCGGGGTGGCCGGCTCCGCGACTGTCCCCCGAGGCGGCTGCGCCGCCTCTCCTCCTTTTATGTCGCTGCGCCGGCCACCCCGATCACCGATGACCTCGTTGGGACTCGGTCTGTTGGCGTGCACGCATCACTTCTGGCTCGCGGGCGCGGTGGGCTCTGCGCAGGGGCATAAAAGGAGGAGGACTGCCGAAGGCAGTCCGGGGGACAGCCGCGGAGCAGAGCCCACCGCGTGCGCGAGCCCGCGAGGTGCAAGCAAAAAACCTCAGCGATGAACTTCCGCCTCACCCGCAGAAGCCAACAACGCCATCAACTTGCGCCGAATGAGGATGCCCGGCCGGTCCGAGTCCATCGAATATTCCACCCCACGGCGCCGCAGGTCCACCACCGCGTCCGGGTCCGTCGACTCCAGAATGTCCTTGTCCTCGCGCGTGATCTCGTCGTCAAAGTCGATCAGCATCTGCGCCGGGCAATCCGCCTCTGAGTCGTTGCGAAACAGCCATTGGCACAGCTGCATGCGGCCATCGTCGATGGGCGTGAACGCATTGATGATCACGTGGCGAATGCCGCTGGGGTACTCGATGTCCAGCCGGCGCGAAAACGGCTGGTAGTACGCGTTGCGCATGTGGCGCTGCGTGATCGCATCCTTCACACCGCTGATGCGCTGGAATTTTTCCGGGTTCACTGCGTCGATCACCGTCTCGGCATAGAAGCCCGCTTCGTTCTCCACCAGCTCGTACTTGCTCGGCGCGGGTGACGCTGCCACACCAAAGGTGGCACGGTGCACGAAGCTGAAGTGCGAGTTGTCGAACGAGTTCTCCAGCGCGCGCACCGGGCTCGTGTTCCATGTTTCGTAAAACTGAAAAATGGTCCGCCAGCCCTCGGCCTCGAACTCCGGGATGGAAGGGATGTCGGTCACCGGGTCTTCCAGCGCCACCCACGCATAGCCATAGCGCGCCGTGCAGTGGTAGGCCGTGGTGGCGTAGTCCTTCGGAATCTCGCGCTCGGGCGGGTACTGCGGAATCATCACCACACGACCGCTGCGGTTGTAGACCCAGCCGTGGTAGCCGCACTGGATGTTGCCGTTCTTGCACCAGCCCTTGCTCAGCTTCGCCGTGCGGTGGCAGCAACGGTCCTTGAGGGCGGCGGGCTCGCCGTGTTCGTCGAGGAAGAGAACGATGTTTTCACCGAGCAGGGTGAAGGGCTTGGGGCCGTCGGCCAGCATCGTCAGCGGCATGACGGCGTGCCAGTAGCGGCGGAAGACGGGCTGTTGCGTGACCAGCATGGTGAAGCGCTCCTGAAAGAAATGGCTTGAGGGTTCTCAAGAGCAATTTCCCACCCCGCATGGCGCGGGGTTGAACGCTTCTACTCTGGGCGTGGATGCTAGCAAAACATGGGCCATCCGTGTGCACCGATTCGAGGAACGAACGCTGGCATGCCTCGTGCATACGACGGCCCCGCAGAGTAGAAGCGTTCAGCGGGTGCCACACCACCCGCCCGGAAATTGCTCTTGTACGTCCCCTGTGGCCACCCGGCTGGCAGGGGTGGCCACAAGACCTTTTCAACGGAGCATGACCATGCAACGCCGCCATTTCCTCGCCTCTTCTGCAGCCACCGTCTCGGCCCTGGCCGCCCCCACCGTCTGGGCCCAGTCATCGCCCAAACTCACCCCCATCAAGTTCACGCTGGACTTCCGCATCACCGGGCAGACCTCGCCCTTCTTCCTGGCGCAGCAACGCGGCTACTACAAGGACGAGGGCCTGGACGTGAGCATCGACGTGGGCTCGGGCTCGGTGGCCTCCATCACGCGCATTGCCAGCGGCGTGTACCAGATGGGCCTGGGCGACATCAGCTCGCTGATCGAGTTCCAGGCGGCGCAGAGCGGCACGCCTTTGGTGCAGGCCGTCTACCAGTACTACAACCGCGCACCGTTTGCGATCATCGGCCGCAAGGACCGCGGCATCACCACCGACTTCCGCAGCCTGGAGGGCAAGAAGATTGCCGCCGCCGCGGTCGAGTCCACACGCCGCGCCTGGCCCATGGTGGCGCGCAAGCTGCGCCTGAAAGACAACTTCTTCCAGTGGTCCACCACCGACTTCGCCTCGCGCGACAACGTGGTGGTGCGCGGCGACGTGGACGGCGCCACCTACTTCCACGACTCGGCCGTCTCGCTGTTCGCGCGCATGAAGCTCGAAGACCTCTCCATCCTCGAATACACCAACGCCGGCGTGAACCTGTACGGCAACGCCATCCTGGCGAGCAACGCCATGACCACGCAGAACCCCGCGGCCGTGGCCGGCTTCCTGCGCGCCACCAACCGCGCGATTCTGGACAGCATGAAAGACCCGGCCGCCGCCGTCGCCGCCACCAAGCTGCGCGAACCCATCCTCAATGAAGCGGTCGAGCTGGAGCGCTGGCGCATCACGCAGCAGTACATTGCCGCCGCCGACACACGCAGCCACGGCCTGGGCGACGTGTTCAAGCGCACGCTGGAGCAACAGGTGGACGAAGTGGTGGATGTCTTCGGCCTCAAGGTGCGCCCGGGGGTTGAAGGCATCTTCAACCGCGCGATGCTGCCTGCCGCGGGCGAGCGCACGGTGAAGGCATGAGCGCCCTGAGCGAACGCGACGGCACCTACCTGCGCCAGGCCATTGCCTGGTCGCGCGTGGCGCGCAGCCGGGGCAACCGGCCCTTCGGCGCAGTGGTGGTGGCCGAGGACGGGCGCGTGCTGGCCGAAGCGTGGTGCAACACCAGCGAAACCGGCGACTGCACCGGACATGCCGAAACCAACGCGGTGCGCCAGCTCAGCCCGGTGGTGGACCGCGAGACGCTCGCGCGGTCCACGCTCTACTCGTCGGCCGAGCCTTGCGTGATGTGCGCGGGCGCCATCTTCTGGAGCAACATCGGGCGCGTGGTGTTCGGCATCGACGCGGTGAGCCTGCGCGTGTTCCGTGGCGAACGGGCCGAACAACGCGACGCCGAGCTCTCGTGCCGCGACGTGTTCGCCGCATCGCCGCACCCGATCGAATGCATCGGGCCGGCGCTGCTGGACGAGGCCAGCGAACCCCACCGGGGGTTCTGGAAGGCCTGAGCCCTCACTGACAGCTGAAGGCGATGCCGATCGGGCCCGGTGAGGCTTGCTCGGCCACCGTTGCGCTGTTGGTCCACACCAGCTCCAGCGCGTCACCTGCATTGAACCCCGCCGCGCCGCTGACGGTGCAACTGCGCGAAGTGCTGTCGAGCTGGCATGAATACGCTGTGGCGCTGAGCTGCGCGTCCAGCGGGTTTGGGCCCGCCGCGCGGTACAGCGTGAACTGGTGCGTCTGGCCGGCGGCCGGTGTGCCCAGCGTGGCCGCCCGGAACGTGCCGTTGGCGCAGTTCTGGCTGAGCAGCTGGACAAACTTGCCACTGGACCGGTTCAGCCCCTGCCCGATGGTGCTGACCGACCACGTGCCCGCCGCGACGGTGTTGGTGCTGGCGAGCGACCAGCTCACCTCGTACGAGGCCGGGCCTGTGGCACCTGTGGCACCGGTAGCGCCTGTGGCGCCGGTCGGCCCCGCTGGCCCCGCTGGACCGGCAGGCCCGGTCGCGCCAGTGGCTCCAGTTGCACCCGCCGGGCCTGTGGCACCGGTGGCACCCGCAGGACCGGGCGAACCCGTTGCGCCTGTAGCACCCCCGGGGGCCGGCCGCCCCCCCCCC
>NZ_JAHVAB010000001.1 GCF_019264445.1 Hydrogenophaga sp. | reverse complement strand
GGCTCAGGGCGAACGGGATTCGAGATCTGCAAGAAAAGCCCACACCGCCCACCCTGGAGACACCATGAACGACCTCGGACGACTCGAAGACCTCCCCGCCGACTACGTGGCCGAGCTGCGCGCGCTCAACCTGGTGCCGCTGTGGCCCAGCCTGCGCGGCGTGCTGCCGCCCAGAATACCCACGCGCCAGACGCAGGCCACGCACTGGGCGTACCAGTCCATCAAGCCGCTGCTGCTCAAGGCCGGTGAGCTCACCCCCATCGAGAAGGCCGAGCGGCGCGTGCTGGTGCTCGCCAACCCGGGCCACACGCTGGAGAAGATGCAGGCCAGCGCGGCCATGTACCTCGGCATGCAGCTGCTCATGCCCGGCGAGTGGGCGCCCAGCCACCGGCACACACCGAACGCGGTGCGCATGGTGGTCGAGGGCGAGGGCGCCTGGACCACCGTGGACGGCGAGAAGTGCCCCATGTCGCGCGGCGACCTGATCCTCACGCCCACCGGCCTGTGGCACGAGCATGGCCACGACGGCACCGAACCCGTGATCTGGCTCGACGTGCTGGACCTGCCCCTGGCGTACTACCTGGAGGTGAGCTACCACCTCAACGGCTCGCGCCAGGACGTCAACCCGGGTCAGGGCGACCGCGCCTACGCGCGCGGTGGGCTGGTGCCCACGCCCGTGTTTGGTCGCAGCGGCCGGCGCTACCCCATGCTGCGCTACCCCTGGGCCGACGCCAAGGCGGCGCTGGAGTCGATGGCCGCCGACCGGCCCGACATCGACGCGGTGCAGGTGACCTATGTGAACCCCGAAACCGGTGAAGACGTGGAGAACATCCTCGGCTTTCACGCGCTGATGCTGCGCCCCGGCCAGACGCTGCAGCTGCCCGCGCGCTCGCCCGCCGTGGTCTATCACGTGATCGAAGGCGCCGCGCGCGTGGCCACCGACGCCCAGGCCTTCGACCTCGTCGCGGCCGACACCTGCTGCATCCCCGGCTACACCGGCACCACGCTCACCAATGCGTCGGCCACCGCGCCCGCGTTCCTCTTCCTGGCCGACGAATCGCCGCTGCACCGCAAGCTCGGCGTCTACGAAGAACGCCCCGACAACCAACCTCGCATGCCCTGAACAGGCCTTTCAAGATGACCACCTACCTCTTCCCCCCGCCCCCCGTGGCCTCGATACCCGTGCGCGGCAAGACCGAACACTTCCCCGTCAACCGTTTGTTCTTCGTGGGCCGCAACTACCACGCGCATGCGGTGGAAATGGGCAAGCCGGTCGACAAGACCGCCGAGCGCCCGTTCTACTTCACCAAGGCGCCGCAAACGCTGGCCCTCTCCGGCGCGACCACGCCCTACCCGAGCGAAACGAACAACTACCACTTCGAGATGGAGCTGGTGCTGGCGGTGGGCAAGGCGGGCTTTCGCGTGAAGGCCGAAGACGCGCACGACATCATCTTCGGCTACGCAGCCGGCCTGGACATGACGCGGCGCGACCTGCAGCTGGTGGCACGCGACAAGGGCCGCCCCTGGGACCTGGGCAAAGACGTCGAGCATTCGTCGGTGTGCAGCGAGATCGTGCCGATGCCGGGCGTGGTGATCGAGCGCGGCGGCATCGAGCTGTCGGTCAATGGCGCGGTGAAGCAGAAGTCTGATGTGGACAAGCTGATCTGGAACATCCGCGAAATCATTGCCGACCTCTCGCTGTTCTACCACCTGCAACCCGGCGATCTGATCTACACCGGCACGCCCGAAGGCGTGGGCGCGGTGCTGCCCGGCGACCACATCACGGGCCACGTGGAAGGCGTGGGCCAAGTGGAGCTGACCGTCGGCCCGGCCGCCTGAAGCCACACCCGAACGGACGGCGGGGCCGCTGGCTAAGATGGCGGCGTGACGCCCCAAGCCCCTCTCTCCCGCACCGTGCGCTGGCTGCTCTGGCTCGCGGGCACGGTGGCGCTGGTGCTGGGGGTGATCGGCGTGGTGCTGCCGGGTCTGCCCACCACGCCTTTTGTGCTGCTGGCCGCCGCCTGCTACGCCAAAGCTTCGCCGCGCCTGCACGGCTGGCTGCTCAACCATCGCCTGTTTGGCCCGATGGTGAGTGACTGGGAGCAACACCGCAGCCTCACCCGCCGCACCAAGACCATCGCCCTCACCGGCATGGTGGTGATGGTCAGCCTCTCGGCCTGGGGGTTTCGCCACCAGCCGTGGGCGCTGGGCGGCTTGCTGCTGGTGGGCCTGGTGGGCGCCTGGGTGGTGGCGCGCATCCCCACGCGCGCACCGCCGGCCTGACTCAGCCCTTCGCGCGGCGCTCGAGCACTTCAAACGCGGGCAAGGTCTTGCCCTCCAGCACCTCCAGGAACGCGCCACCGCCGGTGGAGATGTAGCCCACATCCTTTTCGATGCCGTACTTGGCAATGGCGGCCAGCGTGTCGCCACCACCCGCGATGCTGAACGCGCTGCTTTGGGCGATGGCCTCGGCAATGGTCTTGGTTCCGCCTTCGAATGCCGCGAACTCGAACACACCCACCGGGCCGTTCCACACAATCGTGCCGGCCTTCATCAGCTGCGCGGCCAGCCTGGCTGCGGTCTGCGGGCCGATGTCCAGGATCAGGTCGTCATCGGCCACCTCGGTGGCCTTCTTCACGGTGGCCACCGCATCGGCGGAAAACGCCTTGGCGGTCACCACATCGGTCGGGATGGGCACCTCGGCACCGCGCGCGGCCATGGCGTCGATCACCGCCTTGGCCTCGCCCACCAGGTCGGCCTCGGCCAAGCTCTTGCCGATCTTCAGGCCGGCGGCCAGCATGAAGGTGTTGGCGATGCCACCGCCCACGATGAGCTGGTCCACGTTGCTGGCCAGGCTCTTCAGGATGGTGAGTTTGGTGCTGACCTTGCTGCCGGCCACGATGGCCACCAGCGGGCGCTTGGGCGCGGCCAGGGCTTTCGCAATGGCGTCCATCTCGGCGGCCAGCAAGGGGCCGGCGGAAGCGACGGGTGCGGTTTCGGCAATGCCGTAGGTCGTGCCCTCGGCGCGGTGCGCGGTGCCGAAGGCGTCGTGCACGAAGATGTCGCACAGCGCGCCCAGCTTCTTCGCCAGCTCGGGGGCGTTCTTCTTTTCGCCCACGTTCAGGCGGCAGTTCTCCAGCAGCACCACTTCACCGGGCGCCACCGAGAAATCGCCGTCGACCCAGTTCGACACCAGGCGCACCGGACGGTCCATGAGTTCGCCCAGTCGCGCGGCCACGGGGGCCAGGGAATCCTCGGGCTTGAAGGCGCCTTCGGTGGGGCGGCCCAGGTGGCTGGTGACCATCACAGCGGCACCGGCGTCCAGCGCCATGCGGATGGCCGGGATGCTCGCGCGAATGCGCGTGTCTTCGGTGATGCGACCCGTGTCGTCCTGCGGCACGTTGAGGTCGGCACGGATGAAAACGCGTTGGCCCTTCACTTGGCCACGGGAACACAGATCGGAGAAGCGGACAAAGGACATGGTGGGAGCGGGCGCGCGAGCGCTGGGTCGGCTGAGGGAGCCCGCATTGTAGGAAACGCGCCCGCGCCCGAAGGCGCAGCCGGTCACACCGCCGGGCTGCGCGTGACGGGTTGCTCGGACGCGGGCGTTTTCGCCTGGGCGGCCGCGCTGCAGGGCATGAGCGCATCAAGCGCCGGCTGGTAGGCGCGGGTTTGCACGTCCATCAGCCCCAGCACCGAGTGAAAGAAGTGGTCGTGCGAGATGGGTGCTGAAGCTTGCGAGCGCAGGCAGTTCATCGACAAACCGGTGCGCTGCTGCAGGCCGGGCGAGAACCAGCTCACCATGGGCACATGGGTTTGCTGCGTGGGTGCCAGCGCATAGGGCACGCCGTGCAGGTACAAGCCGTTTTCACCCAGGGACTCACCGTGGTCGGACACGTAGATCAGACCCGTGTCTTCGCTGCCGCGCTCTGCGCGGGCCTGCAGCCACTGCAGCGTCTGGTCGAGAAAGTGGTCGGTGTAGGCGATGGAGTTGTCGTAGGCATTGACCAGCTCCGCCGGTGGGCAGTCCGACAGCGTGACGCTGCGGCACTCCGGCAGGAAGGGCTTGCGGTTGTCGGGGGCGCGGCGTGCGTAGGCCGGCCCATGGCTGCCCATCTGGTGCATCACCACCACCACGCCGCGCGCACGCCGCACGGGGTCCAGCGCGGCGATGCGCTGGTCCAGTCCGTCGAGCATGGCCTCGTCCAGGCACTCACCGTCCTTGCACAGGCCGGGCACATCGTGGTCGTTGGCACGGGCGTTGGGTACGCGGTCACACACGCCCTTGCAGCCCGCCTGGTTGTCCACCCACAGCACGGCCAGGCCCGCACGTTGCAGCACGTCCAGCAGGTTCTCGTGTTCCGGGGTCTTGTTGCCGCCCTGGGCGCGGGTGAGCGGCGAGAAGAGGCAGGGCACCGAGACCTGCGTGTTGGTGCCGCACGACTGCACTTCACTGAAGTTGACCAGGTTGCCCCGCGCCTGCCAGCGCGCCAGGGCGGGTGTGGTGTTGCGGGCATAGCCATCGAGGCCGAAGTTCTGTGCGCGCGCGGTCTCGCCAATCACCAGCACGATCAGGGGCGGTCGCGTCTGCTGTGCGTAGCTCGCGCCAAGCTCGGCGTCGCGGCCCACGGGCTGCAGGGCGCTGACTTGTCGCGGGAGCTGGTCCACCGCGAGGCGGCCACCGGCGTACAGGGTGTTGAGCGGGTTGGCCATGTAGCGCAGGTCTTTGTGGTTGCGCATGAGCGAGGCCAGGCCTTGATAGCTCAGCAGCGCAGACAGCACCACGAGCACAAGCCCGGTCAACACCCCCGCGAGGCTGCGCCCGGTCTGTGCCAGCGGTGCACGCAAGGTCAGTGGCCGGCGCCAGATCGCCCACAGCGGCACGCCCGCCACCAGCAGCACGGTGCCAGGCATGGCCCACGACAGCAGGTCGCGCACTTCGTGCACGTCGGTGTGCAGCACGTTGGCCAGCATGGTCGGGTCGATCACCACGCCGTATTGCCACATGAAGTGCGTGTTGAAGGCCGCCACGAGCACCAGCGCACTGGCCACCGGGCGGAACATGCGCGCAGCCATCAGGAGCGAGAGCAGCGCGACCAGGGCGCCGGTCAGCAGCAGGCCCAGACCCAGCATCAGCCCCAGGCGCTGGCCGGGCGTGCCGCCCAGGGCATGGATGCGCTGCCACAACGGCAGGTTGCCCACGCTGGCCAGCCACAGCGCCAGCCCCCACACGGCCACGAGCGGGCGTGTGCCGGTCGCCGCTGGCGAACGCGGGGCGGTTTGGAGAAAGAAGTCAGGGCGCGAAAGCCCGAAGGGCATGGTGAGCTGCATGGCCGGCATCCGAATGCCGGCACATGCCAGCGCACGCACTGTGCGCAAGCTGCGTTAAGCCAACCTTATGCGCTCGGCCAGCGCAGCGTGAATCGCGTCGTCATGGGCAGTTCGCCCGCATCGCGCTCGAGCTGCGCGCCGATTTGTTCGGCAATGCGCTCCACTAGGCGCAGCCCCAACCCGAGGCCGCCCTTTTCGGCGGGCAACGCTGCGGCGGCCTGCGCCCGGCGCCCGTCGTCGCTCACCGAAACGCCCACGGCCTGCGGCGTCTGCCACACCGCCACCACCACCTGCGTCCCGCCGGGGGTGTGGCGCAAGGCGTTCTCGATCAGGTTGCGCAAGGCCAGCTCCAGCAGCAGGGGCTGCGCCAGCACGGCGATCGGCTCCTGCGGCTCCAGCAGGGAGAGTTCATGGCCGCTTTCGTAGGCCGCGGGGGCGTGCGACGCAATCAGCCGCGCGGCCAGCTCGCCGAGCACCACGCGCGAAGGCGCCAGCGCGTCGGTGGCGTTGCGCTGGGCGCGGGCCAGATCGAGCAGCTGCGACAGGATGCGCCCCGCCTTCAGCGACTCCTGCTCCAGCTGCTCGAGGCGCTCTGGCGAAGGGTCTTGCTGCGCCGCGCGGGCCTGAAGCGCCATGGCCGCCAGGGGCGTGCGCAGCTCGTGCGCCACGTCGGACGCAAACTCGCGCTCGCGCTGCGCGCGCGTCTGCAGGGTGTCCACCAGGCCGTTGATGGCCGAGACGGTGCTGGAAAATTCGGCGTGGCGATGATGGGTGTCCAGCCGCTGGCCGGCAAAGCCGTCGAGCGCGGCCACTTCGCTGGAGAGGCGGTCCAGCGGGCGCAGGCCGCGGCGGATGGCCCACCACAGCAACAGCGCCACCAGCGGCAGCACCAGCACCGCAGGCTGCGCCACATGTTCTGCGATGTCCTTTCCCAGCTCGTAGCGCTGGCGCATGTCCATCAGAACGACCACACGGCGGTGCAGGGGACCCACGCCCGCCTGCACCGAGTAGGTCCGCCACAGCGGGGACAGGCCATCGACCTGCACGTTGACCGTGACAAATCCCTGCGATGGCAGCACGGTGAGGTCCAGCCCCGGCGCCATGTCGTGCGTGTCCGTCACGAGCTCGCCGTGGTTCCAGGCCATCACGGCCACGTCCTGCAGGTACTCGTGCTTGAGGCCGGGCACGTCTGGCGGGGCGTCGAGCGCTGCGCCCGTGGGGGCGGCGGTGAGCCACAGTTTGGCGATGGCCACCATCTGGCCATCGGAGAATTTGCGCGCTTCGTGGAACGACGTGTACCAGGCCTGCGCGATCAGGGCACACCACATGATCGCCAGCACGCCCAGCGCCCAGCTGAGCAGGTAGTGCCGAAGGAGGCGGGGCGGGGCCGCCGGTTCGTCCACCGTGTTCATTTCTGCGCCGGCGTGGTGGGCGCGCCGTCTTCGCGCGGCACGAAGTAGCCCACGCCGCGCACGGTCTTGATCAGGCCGTCACCGAGCTTGCGGCGCAGGTGGTGGATGTGCACCTCGATGGCATTGCTCTCCAGCCCCTCGTCAAACCCATACAGCGCAGACTCCAGCCGCGCCTTGGAAAGCACCTGGGGGCGCGCCTGCAGCAGGGTGAGCAGCAAGGCGAATTCCTTGGCCCCCAGGGTCACCGCCTCGCCGGCGCGCAGCACGGTGTGGGCGGCGGGGTCGACGACCAGTTCGCCGTGCGCAATCACCGGGCTGCTGCGCCCGCCAGCGCGGCGCACCATGGCGCGCAGGCGCGCCAGCATTTCGTTGGCGTCAAAGGGCTTGACCAGGTAGTCGTCGGCGCCACTGTCCAGCCCACTGATGCGGTCGCTCACGCCGTCGCGCGCCGTCATGATCAGCACCGGCATGTCGGGGCGCGGCAGTGTGGCGCGTCCCGCTGCGGCCGCGGGCTGGCGACGCAACCGCGCGAGCAGGTCCAGGCCTTCGCCGTCGGGCAGGCCGAGGTCGAGCAGCATCACGTCAAAGGGCTCGACCGCCAGGGCGAGCCAGGCAGCATCGATGGTGGCGCAGAGGTCCACCGCATAGCCCGCCTGGCGCAGCGAGGCCTGCAGGCCGCTGGCGATACCGGGGTCGTCTTCCACCACAAGTGCACGCATATTGAAGCAGGGGTCTGTTCTTTGGAGTCGAGCAGGCGCATTATGGGTTCGCGCCTTAGCCGGTCCTTAAGGCACCGTTAACCCGGGCCCCTCACATTCGCGACCCATGCACGCACTGTCAAGCCCCCCGCGGATATCCACCGCCCGCTCCCGCTCTGCCGTCACGCCGTGGCTGCTGGGCCTGCTCGCGATCACCTTGCTCTGGGACATGAGCGGCCTGGACATGGCCGTCATGCAGCTCTTCGGCGGCGCCGACGGTTTTGCGCTGCGGCACAACGGCTTGCTCGAACGCGTGTTGCACGATGCCATGCGCCATGTCATGACGGGCTTCTGGTTGCTGCTCTGCGCCTGGGCGCTGTGGCCGGGCCTGCGAATGCCACGGCGCGAGCGCTGGACGGTGGTGGCGCTGGCCACCTTGTCGTTGATGGCGGTCAACCTGGTCAAGAACCACAGCCTCACCAGCTGCCCCTGGGACCTGCAGGCGTTTGGGGGCACTGCCCGGCTGGTGTCGCACTGGGCCTGGGGCGTGAGCGACGGCGGGTCGGGCCGCTGCTTCCCTGGCGGACACGCGTCCAGCGGTTTCGCGTTCCTGGCGCTGTGCCTGCCCTGGCTGGCGGCGCCTGCGGGAACGGTGCGCCGTCGCGCGGTGGGGCTGCGCTGGCTGGCTGCCGTGGTGTGGGTGGGGCTGCTGGCCGGTGCGGTGCAGACGGTGCGCGGCGCCCACTTTCCCAGCCACACGCTCTGGACGTGGCTGATCTGCGCCTCGGTGTCGTGGGTGGGCTGGCGCCTGGCCCTGCCCTGGCTGGGCGAGCGCAGCGAGCCGGTGCGCGCGACGCGAACAGGTTTCGCACAAGGGCAACCGCGCCCACCATCGTCTCCCCGCCGCACGCTCACGGCGGTGCTGCGCCCGCTGGTGCTGCCCATGGCCTGCATGCTCGCGGTGCTCTGGATCTCACGTCTGGGCCTGATGGCGTGGCAGGCCGACCGCATCGCGCAGGCGCAGGCCTGGGGCCATGTCTGGCTGCAAGGGCTGCGGTTCGACGCGGTGCTGCTGGGCCTGGTGTGGGTGCTGCCCGCCACGCTGACGCCCTGGCTGGCACTCGGGCAGCGCAGCCAGCGCGCGTGGGGCACCGTGTTGCGCGTGTACGGCGGCATTGCGTTGCTGCTCGTGGCGTTCATGGAGCTGTCCACCCCCGCCTTCATGGCGCAGTACGACAGCCGCCCCAACTACCTGTTTGTGGAGTACCTGGGTTACGCCAAAGAGGTGGGCGGCACGCTCCTCAAGGACTACTGGCCCCACCTGCTGGCCACCGCCGTGCTGCTGCCCACGCTTGCCTGGGTCTATGCCCGGCTGACCCGCCCCGTGGCCCACGGCGTGACGCTGCGCGCGTGGCAGGCGCTGGGCCTGTCGCTGCTGCTGTTTGCATCGCTCGCGCTGGGCGGGCGCGGGGCACTGGGCCACCGGCCGGCGAACCCGGCCAGCGCAGCCGTCACCACCGACCACCTCGTCAACGAAGTGCCCCTGAGCTCGCTCTACACGCTCGCCTATGCCATCTACCAGTCGCGCAAGAGCGAGGAGGGCGGCCTCGTCTACGCCGAGCTGCCGCAGGCGCAGGTGATCGACGTCGTGCGGCGCGAAACGGGTTTGCCTGCCGCCGCGTTCAACGATCCCGAGTCGCCGCTGCGCCATCTGCAAACCACCCTGCACCCGCGCGCGAGGCCGCTCAACCTCGTGATCGTGCTGGAAGAGAGCCTGGGCGCCGAGTTCGTCGGCCGTCTGGGCGGCCTGCCGCTCACCCCCAACCTGGACCGCCTGGCCAACGAGGGCCTGTGGTTCGACAACCTGTACGCCACCGGCACGCGCTCGGTTCGCGGCATCGAAGCGGTGGTGGCCGGCTTCCCGCCCACACCGGCGGTGAGCACCGTCAAGCTGGCCAAGTCCCAGCGCGACTTCTTCACACTGGCCAGCTTCCTCAAACCCAAGGGCTACGAGTCGACCTTCTTCTACGGTGGCGAATCGCATTTCGACAACATGCGCAGCTACTTCATGGGCAACGGCTTTGACCGCGTGGTGGAGCAAAAGGACATGCCGGCCAGTGCGTTCATCGGCACCTGGGGCGCCTCCGATGGCGACCTGTTCGACGTCGCCCACCAGCAGTTCCTGCAGCAGCCCGCCGACAAGCCCTTCTTCGGGCTGGTGTTCAGCTCCTCCAACCACGCCCCGTTCGAGTTCCCCGAGGGCGGCTTCGACCTCTACGAGCAGCCCAAAAACACGGTGAACAACGCGGTGAAGTACGCCGACCACGCACTGGGCCGCTTCTTCGAGAAGGCCAGGCGATCGGCCTACTGGGACAACACCCTGTTCCTCGTGGTGGCCGACCACAACTCGCGCGTGTACGGCCCTTCGGTGATCCCGATCGAGCGCTTTCACATCCCCGGCCTGATCCTGGGCGGCGCCATCCGCACGCCCGAGCGCATCGCCACCGTGGCCAGCCAGATCGACCTGGCACCGACGCTGATTTCGCTGATGGGCCTGAGCGGCGAACACCCGTTGACCGGACGCGACCTGACCGATCCCGCGCAGCGCGCGCGACCGGGCCGCGCGATCATGCAGTTCGACAAGATCCAGGCTTACATGGAAGGCTCGCGCGTGGCGGTGCTGCAGCCCGATGTCGCACCCCGGCTCATGACCTACGCCGAGGGGCAGCTCAAGGACACGGCTGGCAGCGACCCGGGCCTGGTGGAAAAGGCGCAGGCGCACGCGCGCTACGCGCAGTGGGCCTACCAGAAGCAGTGGCACCGCTGAAGGCGGCGCGCGGCCTCACCAGCCCAGGCCAAGGCGCAGCGGCAGGTACACCGCCATGCCGCACACGATGGTGCCGAGCACACCCCGGCGCCAGAAGAACCAGGCCATGCCCGCGGCCGCCGCAAAGAGCCGCGCGTCCTTCCAGGTGGCGATGAGCGCGCCGTGCGTCATCACGATCTCGGGAACGACCACCGCCGCCAGCGCGGCAATCGGCGCGTACTGCAGGCCACGCTGCGCCCAGTTCGGCAAGCTCCAGGGCTTGCCGGAGATGAAAAAGAAGCAACGGGTGATCACCGTGATGCAGCCCAGCAGCACGATGGTGAGCAGGGTCCAGGGATCGACGTCAAACATGGTGCGCTCCCGGCGCATCAGGCCTGAGCTTTTCCAGCACCAGGCAGATCGCCACCGCACTGGCGATGGCCACCAGGATGTTGAGCTTGAGGGGCAAGGCCCACGCCGCCACCGCCGCCGCGCCGGCCACACCAGCGGACACCATGCGCAGCTTCGATGAGGCCAGCGAGCACAGCACCCCCAGCAGCGCGAGGATGCCGGCGAAGCCCAGTCCCCAGGCCACGGGAATGGCATTGGCCAGTGCAATGCCCGCCAGGCTCGCCCCCATCCACGCGATGTAGTTCATGGCGCAGTTGCCCATCAGGTAGGCCTGCTGCTGTGCCAGTTCCTCGGGCGTCTCGCCCGGACGGGCGTAGCGGCGCGCGAAGAACACATAAGTGAGATCGCCCGTGAGGTAGCCCTTGGTCAAGCGCTCCCATCGCGGCAGGTGCATCAAATAGGGCCGCAGATGCGCCGAGAAAACCACGAAGCGCAGATTCACGCAGAAGGCCGCGGCCAGGATCACCCACAGCGGCGCGCCGGCCGCGATCATCGGCACCGCCGCGAGCTGTGCGCTGCCGGCGTACACGATGAGCGTCATCAGCACGGCCTCCAGCACGGACAAGCCCGACTGCACCATGGCCACGCCCGTCATCAACCCCCAGGCGCCGATGCCCATGGCCACCGACACCTGATCGCGAACGCCTTCCCAGTACTCCGGGCGCTCCCGGTACTCGCGGCGGTGGAACATCAGCCGGCCGCCTTCGCCGGGGGCGCGGCGTCCAGCACCTGCCCGACCGCCAGCGGGAAGCCGCGAAGGAAATCGGCCGCAGCCAAGCGCTTGCCGCCCGCACGCTGCAGCTCGGTGAGCACCAGCGCACCTTCGCCGGTGGCCACACGAATGCCATCGGCGTGCGCCGCCAGCACTTCGCCCGGTGTGCCTGCAGCGGCATCGTCGGCGTGCGCAGCCCACACCTTGATGGCTTCGCCCGCCAGGCCGGTGGACGCACCGGGGAAGGGATTGAAAGCGCGCACCCGCCGCGCCAGCGCGCTTGCCGGCTGCGCCCAGTCGATGGCGGCCTCGGCCTTTTCGATCTTGTGCGCGTAGGTCACGCCGTCGGCGGGTTGCGGTTGCGCATGGAGACCACCGCAAGCAGCCATCTCCAGGGCTTCAACAATCAGGCGCCCACCAAGCACCGCGAGGCGGTCGTGAAGGCTGCCCGTGGTGTCGTCGGCGCGGATCGGCAAGCGCTCCGTGAGCAGCATGTCTCCGGTGTCCAGTCCGGCGTCCATCTGCATGATGGTCACTCCGGTCTGCGCATCGCCCGCTTCGATGGCGCGGTGGATGGGGGCCGCGCCGCGCCCGC
>NZ_JAHVAB010000062.1 GCF_019264445.1 Hydrogenophaga sp. | reverse complement strand
GTGAGCTTCTGGAACTGCCACCGCGCCGATGGCGCGCTGCGCGCCGGGCTCGCCGAGGTGAACAACACCTTCGGCGAGCGCCACTGCTACTTGCTGGACGCACCTCGCTATGGCCAGCCCTGCGAAGCCACCAAGGTCTTTCACGTATCGCCTTTCTGCCCGGTGCGCGGGCGCTACCGCTTTGTCTTCATGCGCACCGACGACCTCACGCCGCGCACCGTCGCGCGCATCGACTACTTCGACGACGCCACCGACGACGCGCTGCTCAACACCAGCGTGAACGGTGAACTCAGCCCGCTGAACGCGCGCACACTGCGCCGGGCACTGTGGTCGTATCCCGCGATGACTTTTGGCGTGATCGCACGCATTCACTGGCAGGCCGCGCGCCTGTGGATCAAGAAGGCGCCCTTCTTTCGACAGCCGCCAGCGCCTGGCGATTTCGTGACCGCCGCTGTGCCCGCAGCGTCCCCCGTGACCACTCAACCCCGCCACCCATGAACAGCACCACCGCCCGCCACAGCCCCGTCGGATTCGAGCTGCCCCGCAACGCGCCTGCCGCGGCCCGCACCACGCTGCAACTGCTGCAACGCCTCGCGCGCGGCAGCCTCACGCTGCAACTGCCCGATGGCTCGGTGCAGCGCTTCGGTCACGTCGATGGCCCGCACGCCAGCATGAAGCTGCACAACTGGAACGTGTGTGGCGTCGCGCTCAAGTCGGGCGACATCGGTTTTGCCGAGAGCTACATCGCCGGCGACTGGAGCACGCCCAACCTCACGGCGCTGCTCTCGCTGCTGGTGGCCAACCGCCGCGAAGTCGAAGACGTGATCTACGGCTCCTGGCTGGGCCGCCTGGCCTACCGCGTCAAGCATTTGCTCAACCGCAACTCCAAGGCGAACAGCCGCAAGAACATCCACGCGCACTACGACCTGGGCAACCCGTTCTACACGCTGTGGCTCGACGAAACCATGAACTACTCGTCGGCCTGGTTTGAAACCGCCGACCAGTCCATCGAATCGGCGCAACACGCCAAGGTGCGCCGCGCGCTGCGCCTGGCCCACGTGCAGCCGGGCGACCGTGTGCTGGAGATCGGCTGCGGCTGGGGCGCGCTGGCCGAGAAGGCCACCACCGAGTTCGACGCCTCCGTCGTCGGCGTCACCTTGTCCACCGAGCAGCTGGCCTACGCGCAGCAGCGCATGGAGAAAATCGGTCGAGGCGACCGCGCCGACCTGCGCCTGCAGGACTACCGCGACATCGACGATGCGCCCTTTGACGCCATCTGCTCGATCGAAATGGTGGAGGCGGTGGGCCGCGAGTACTGGCCGACCTACTTCCAGACCGTCTCGCGCCTGCTCAAGCCGGGTGGCCGCGCGTGCATCCAGAGCATCGTGATCGACGATGCGCACTTCGAGCGCTACATCAAGGGCACCGACTTCATCCAGCAGTACATCTTCCCGGGCGGCTGCCTGCCGTGCCCGCGCGAGTTTCGCGCCCAGGCCGCGCAAGCGGGCCTGGAGGTGGTGGACGAATTCGCCTTTGGCCAGGACTACGCGCGCACGCTGGGCATCTGGCGCGAGCGGTTCCTGCACGAGCAGGAGCAGGTATTGCAGCTGGGCTTCGACCAGCGCTTCCTGCGCATCTGGGAGTTCTACCTCGCGTACTGCGAAGCGGCGTTCGAGCAGAACAACATCGACGTCGTGCAGTACACGCTGCGCAAACCGGCCTGAGCGTGCACACCATGCGCCGACTGTCCCTCTCCCTCGTTCTGTTGCTCCTGTGCAGTCTGGCGGGCATGCCCGCCAGCGCGCAGACCGCCGCGCCCGAACCCACGCTGGGCGCGGCGCTCCAGAACCTCGGCAAGGTGGGCACGGCGCGCCTGCGCTACTGGGGCTTCGACGTGTACGACGCCAACCTGTACGCGCCCGCGGGCTTTGACCCCCAACGCTTCGAAGCCCAGCGCTTTGGTCTGGAGCTGAGTTACCTGCGCAGCTTCAAGGGCGCGGACATCGCCGAGCGCTCCATCGACGAAATGAAGGGCCAGGCCGCGCTCGATCCCGCACAAGCGCAGCTCTGGCTGGCCGCGATGGGCGCGCTGTTCCCCGACGTCAAGCGCGGCGACCGCATCACCGGCGTGCACGCGCCCGGCAGCGGCGCGCGTTTCTACCTCAACGACAAGTGGCTGGGCGAAATCGCCGACGACGCCTTCTCCCGCCGCTTCTTCGGCATCTGGCTTTCGCCCAAGACCTCGCAACCGCGCATGCGGGAAGAACTGGTGCAGTCCGTAAGCGGTGCGCCGCGCGCGCCATGAGCGAGCCCGCGGCCCGGTTCATCGGCCCGGGCGCGTGGCGCCACGGCCTGCGCTACGGGCTGCTCGGCCTGCCACTGGCCTTCGTGGCGCTGCCGCTGTACGTGATCCTGCCCAACCACTACGCGCGCGACTTCGGCGCGCCGCTGGCCTTGCTCGGTGCCGTGCTGCTGATGGCGCGGCTGATCGACGCGGTGCTGGACCCCTGGATCGGCCGCTGGTGTGACCGGTGGTTTGCACGCTCGCCGCTATCGGTGCTGCGCGCCTCGGCGATGGCCGCGGTGGTGCTGGCGTTGGGCTTGTGGGGGCTGCTCTTCCCGCCGCTACCGGTGCGCAGCGCAGGCACCGCTGCGCTGCTGACCTGGGCTGGCGTGGTGATGGCCGTGACGTACACCGCCTACAGCGTGATGGCGGTGGCACACCAGGCGTGGGGCGCTCGCCTGGGTGGCAATGAAACGCAGCGCAGCCGCGTGGTGGCCTGGCGCGAAGGCCTGGCGCTGGTGGGCGTGCTCACCGCCGCGGTGCTCCCGGGCACGCTCGGCCTGGGCGCCACCGTGAGCGCCTTTGCCCTTCTGCTCGCCCTGGGCTGGTGGGCGTGGAGCCGCAGCACGCCTCCCCTGGCGTCGTCTTCTGGCGCACCCGTCACGCGCTTGGGTGCCTCGCCTCTGCGCCAGCCCGCATTCCTGCGCCTGCTCGCGGTGTTTGTGATCAACGGCACCGCCAGCGCCGTGCCCGCCACGCTGGTGCTCTTCTTCGTGCAAGACCGTTTGCAGGCACCCGCCACCGTCGAACCGGCGTTTCTGGCCATCTACTTCCTCTGTGCGGCGCTCTCCATCCCGCTGTGGGTGCGGGTCGTGGCCCGGCTGGGGCTGGCACGCACCTGGCTGGTGGGCATGGGCCTGTCGGTGGCGGTGTTCGTGTGGGCCGCCACGCTGGGCACCGGCGACGTGGTGCCCTTCCTCATCGTGTGTGCGCTCTCGGGCATCGCTCTCGGCACCGACCTCACGCTGCCCAGCGCACTGCTCGCCGGACTCATCGGCCAGCTCGGCGAACGCGGCCAGCGCGAAGGCGCTTACTTCGGCTGGTGGAACTTCGCCACCAAGCTCAACCTAGCGCTGGCCGCCGGCCTGGCGCTGCCCTTGCTCGCCCTCTTTGGCTACACGCCCGGCGCGCGCGACCCCGCCGCGCTGCAGACGCTCACCGTCGCTTACTGCCTGCTGCCCTGCGTGCTCAAGCTGCTCGCCGGTGGCGCCCTCTACACGCTGGTGATCCGCCCGGAGAAGCGCCAGCTTGCCCTGTCCTCGCCCGTTTCCACGAACTGAAAGACTTCCCATGCAAAGACGCCTCCTGCTCACCGCTGGCCTCGCCGCCACCGCCGCCCTCTCTGGCTGCGCCTCGCCGCAGGTGGCGCAATACGCCGGCGAAAAACCCGTGCTCGATCTGCGCACGTACTTCAACGGCACGATCGATGCCTATGGCGTCTTCACCGACCGCTCCGGCGCGGTGATCAAGCGTTTCACCGTGGTCATGCGCTGCAGCTGGAACGGCGATGACGGCGTGCTCGACGAAGACTTCATCTACTCCGACGGCACGACACAGAAGCGCATCTGGCGCATGAAGCACCTGGGCAAC
Organism: Hydrogenophaga sp.; assembly: GCF_019264445.1. GTDB lineage: Bacteria > Pseudomonadota > Gammaproteobacteria > Burkholderiales > Burkholderiaceae_C > Hydrogenophaga. The sequence continues at coordinate 90,576 of NZ_JAHVAB010000062.1, read as the reverse complement.
GGCAAATACAGCGGCACAGCCGACGACGTGGTGGGCACCGCGCTGGGCGAACAGCAGGGCAACGCCTTTCGCTGGGGTTACACGCTGCTGCAACCGGTGGACGGCAAGGTTTACGAGGTGCAGTTCGACGACTGGATGTACCTCATGAATGACCGCGTCATGCTCAACAAGGCGACGATGAGCAAGTTCGGCATCCGGCTGGGCGACGTCACCCTGTCGTTTGTGAAGCGTCCATCATGAACACACCGCGCGCCTTCGTCGACACACCCGCACCCGCATCGAAGGCCGCCACGCGCGGCTTCTCGCTGTTCAGCCCCATGAACCCCGCCATCACCGACTGGCGCGGGCTGCGCGTGTGGCTGGTGGGTGCGTCCAGCGGCATCGGCGAAGCCACGGCCTCTGCGCTGCACGCGTTGGGCGCACAGGTGCTGGTCTCGGCCCGCAAGGCCGACGCGCTGCAAGCCTTCGTGGCCGCCCACCCTGCGCAGAACGGCGCGGCCGCACAAGCCTGGCCGCTCGACGTGACCGACGCCGCCGCCGTCACGCGCACCGCGCGCGAGATCCTCGCGCAAGGTCCGCTGGACATGGTGGTGTATTGCGCCGGCCACTACCGCGAGATGCGGGCCACCGACATGGACATGGCCGACCTCAAGCGCCACCTCGACATCAACTACATCGGTGCACTGCACGTGCTCGACGCCGTGCTGCCGACCATGACGGCGCGTGGTCGCGGGCACATCAGCCTCATCAGCAGCGTGGCCGGTTTCCGCGGGCTGCCCAAGAGCCTCGCCTACGGTCCCACCAAGGCGGCGCTGACCAACCTCGCCGAGACGCTGTACCTCGACCTGCAACCCCTCGGGCTGGGCGTGAGCGTGGTGCACCCCGGCTTCGTGCAGACGCCCCTGACCGCGCAGAACGACTTCACCATGCCGGCACTCATCACGCCACCGCAGGCCGCGCAGGCGATGGTGGCCGGCTGGGAGCATGGGGCGTTTGACATCCACTACCCCAAGCGCTTCACGCGCTGGATGAAACTGCTGCGGCTGCTGCCCTACCGCACCTACTTCCCGGCGGTGCGCCGCTTCACCGGGCTGTAAGCGCACATGCAAACCGAAAGCCCTGACACCCGCGCCGCCATCGACCGCCTCTGCGTCTGGTTCGAATCGCTCTCCCCCGCGTCACTCGGCCGACTCGGCGAGTTCTACACGCCACAGGCCCGATTCAAGGACCCGTTCAACGAAGTGGTGGGCGTCAGCGCCATCGAGCACATCTTCGAGCACATGTTCGAGAGCCTGCACGAGCCGCGCTTCGTGGTGACCGACCGCGTGGTCGACGGCGCGCAGTGCTTTCTGGTGTGGGAGTTCCGCTTTCGCTTCAAACGCTTCGACACCGTGACCACCCAGGTGGTGCGCGGCGGCTCCCACCTGCGCCTGGCACCCGACGGCCGCGTGACCGATCACCGCGACTACTGGGACGCCGCTGAAGAGCTGTATGAGAAATTGCCGGTGCTGGGCGGCTTGATGCGTTGGCTGAAGAAGCGCGCGAACGAACGGTAGTCATTCCAGAACAGCGCGGAACCGGCTTTGCCGGGCCGCTGCTGTTGCCCCCTGGGGGGTGACGCGCCGCCGGCGCGGCGCGGGGGTGGGCCTACTTCGTGCCGAAGATCCGGTCGCCCGCGTCGCCCAGGCCCGGCACGATGTAGCCGTGGTCGTTCAGGCCACGGTCCACCGCCGGGGTGTACACCGGCACGTCGGGGTGGGCGTCGTGGAAGGTCTTGATGCCTTCGGGGCAGGTCACCAGGCAGACGAAGCGGATCGAGCGCGGGCCGGTCTTCTTCAAGCGGTCCACGGCGGCCACGGCCGAATTGCCGGTCGCCAGCATGGGGTCGAGCACGATCACGTCGCGCTCTTGCATGTCTTGCGGCATCTTGAAGTAGTACTCCACCGCCTTGAGCGTGGCCGGGTCGCGGTAGAGGCCGATGTGGCCCACGCGCGCGCCGGGAATCACCTGCAGCATGCCATCCAGAAATCCGTTGCCCGCGCGCAGGATGGAGGCCAGCACCACCTTCTTGCCGTCGATCACGCGAGACGTCATCTTCTCCAGCGGGGTCTCGATCTCGATCTCCTGCATGGGCATGTCGCGTGTGATCTCGTAGGCGAGCAAGGCGCTGAGTTCGTGCACGAGCTCGCGAAAGCTCTTCGTGCTGGTGTCCTTGCGGCGCATCAGCGTGAGCTTGTGCTGCACCAGGGGGTGGTCAATAACGTGGACTTCTCGGCTCATGGGCGAATCTCTCGGCAAAAAAAGTGAACCGAGTTTATGCCCGAACCTGCCGCCAGGGCAGGCTCAGGAAGGGCTCGCGGCGCGCTCGCGCGCGACGGGTGCGGCGGAGGGAATGGCGTCGAGCTCGAGCCGCTGCGGGTTGGCATAGCACAGGAAGCGCTGGTGGGTGGCGCGGCCAATGGCGCACAGGCCCACGCGCTCGGCCACGTCCAGCCCCATCTGCGTGATGCCGCTGCGCGAGATGACCACCGCCACGCCCATCTGGGCCGACTTGATCACCATCTCGCTGGTCAGGCGGCCGGTGGTGTAGAAAATTTTCTCGCTGGAGGATTGCGACCCGTTCGAGCGGTCGAGCGTGGGGGCGGGGTTCATGGCCATCCAGCCCGCGATGGTGTCCACCGCGTTGTGGCGGCCCACGTCTTCCACAAAGAGCTGCAGCGCTTCGCCATGGAAGAGCGCGCAGGCGTGCACCGAACCGGCCGACTTGTAGGTGCTCTCCTTGAGCCGGATCGCATTGACGATGGCATAGAGCTCCGACTGCTTCAGCCCCGCTTCGGCTGGCAGGCGAATGGTGTCGATCTCGTCCATGAGGTGGCCAAACACGCTGCCCTGCCCGCAGCCGGTGGTGACCACGCGCCGGGAAGTGCGTTCCTCGATGCGGTCAATGCCCTGGCGGGTTTTCACCGACGCGGCGTTGACCTCCCAGTCCACCGTGATCGACTCGACTTCGTTCACCGACGCGATCAGGCGCTGGTTGAGCAGGTAGCCCAGCACCAGCCATTCGGGGTGTGCGCCCAGGGTCATGAGCGTGACGAGCTCGCGCTTGTCCACGTACACCGTGAGGTCGCGCTCGGCGGGAATGGAGATGGTCTCGCGCGCGCCGTGCTCGTTAATGACCTCGATCGCTCGGGTCAGGGGCGCGCGCGCCTGGGTCAGTTGGGGCAAGGGCATGGACGAAGACTACCGCATGAAAAGGGCCGCCACCCGGAGGTGCGGCCCTTGGGAGGCTGGCGCGAGGGGGTATCTGCAGACACCCCGTCGCCAGCGCGCGCTCACTTCTTGGCAGGGGTGGCGGCGCCGGCCGGTGCCTGGCTGCTGGGCGGGCTCACCGCGGTGGCGGCGGGCGAATGGGCGCCCGCGGCTTCTGCAGGCTTGGGTGGGACGTAAGCAAAGGGACCCGGGTCGGTGCAGGCGGGAGCCCCCGCTGCGGCGGGCTTGACCGATTTGCCCGTCATCGCGGCGGTCTTGAAGTAATTGCTGGCGGCCTTGTCCATGTAGACGCACAGTTTGTAGGCGTCGACCTTGGCGGACCAGGCGGTCTTTGCGGCTGCTTCGGCGGCCTTGGCCTTGGCCTCTTCGGTGGGCGCAGGCGGCGCGGGCAGCTTGGCGTGGGCCGCGAAGGCCGCCAGCAGGGTCAGGCACAGGAGGCTGCGTTTCATGGGGATCGTCCTTGTCGTCTCTTGTGGTTCTTGGGGCATCAGGCCTTCACGGCGTTCGAGGCCTCGGCAGCGGCAACGGCGTCGATGGGGCCGGGGCTGCGCTGCGCCGGGATCTTGCCGGCCTTGATGTCGTCGTGCCAGAGCTGGTGGTGCTCCTTCGCCCAGGTCTCGTCGACGTAGCCGGTCTTCATGGCCTTGTAAGCGCCCTTCATGCCGATGGTGCCCAGGTAAATGTGGCCCATGAACAGCGCCATCATGAGCACCGCGGCGCTGGCGTGGATCATGTGCGCGACCTGCATGTTGCCGCGGGTGTAGTCCACCGTGGGCAGCAGCTTGTCGAGGAACAGGCCGGAGCCCACCACGATCAAGCCGAAGAAGAACACGCCAGCCCAGAACACCACCTTTTCACCCGCGTTGAAGCGGTGCGAAGGCACCTCCACGCCGCTGAACAGGCCGCCGCCCTTGAGCAGCCACTGGATGTCTTCCTTGGCGGGCAGGTTGTCTTTCACAAACGTGACGATCACCACCAGCAGCGACACCGCAAACAGCGGCCCTGCAAAGTTGTGCAGGTTCTTCAGCGCGTAGGTCAGCCAGCCGAACAGCGTGCTGCCGATGATGGGCAGCAGGAAGAACTTGCCGAACGCCATCACGATGCCGGAGATCGCCAGCGCCACGAAGGCAATCGCGTTGACCCAGTGTGCGGCGCGCTCGAAGTAGGTGAAACGCTCGATCACACGGCCGGTGGGTGCCCCATGCGTCGGGATCGAACCCTTGGCCGCATAGAACAGGCCGATGGCCACCAGCACGATCAGCAGCACCGAACCACCGTACGGAATGATCCAGTTGTTGCGCACCTGGCGCCAGGCTTCACCGGCGTTGGTCAGGCGCGAACCGGGGTAGTTCACGAAGGGCTGGATCAGGTTGCCGGCTTCGGGGTACGGCAGGCTGGAGTAGCCCGTCACGCCCTTGCCCACGTCGCGCCACATGGGCGCGTTGTTGCCCGGCTGGACCTTGCCTCGCTCGGCGTTGGTCTGCTCGCTGTATTTCGGGTCCTTGCTGGCGTCGGGCGCGATCTCGAAGATGTTGGCGCCGCGAATGCCACCCACCTGGCCATTGGCCGGCGCAGAGGCGCCGGCGGGCGCCGGGTCGTCCTGCGCGGGCTCGACCTTGAGGGCCTGGGCGTTGGCCCAGCCGGCGCTGATCGCCAGCAAAGCCGCCGACCAGAACACGGGCGATGCCACGCGGCGCATGCCTTGTATCAGGTGCCTGTACATGGTGTTGCGGCCTTATTTGCTGTTGCCCATGCGGGTGTAGTCGTTTTGCCCGTATTGCGCGCGCGCCTTAAGCTGCTGCTCCCAGCTGCCCTTGTCGCCGGCCTTCCAGCCGGTGTTGGCGTACTGGCTGGAGCCCACGCCCTGGTACGGCGCGTTGTCCTGCTTGACGCCGGCGCCATTGACTTCCTGTGGCTTCTCGCCGCAGGCAGCGAGGGCCAGCAGGCTGGCCGCGATGGCCGCGCTGAGTGTGAGGCGGCGCATCATGACTTGGTCCCTTGTGCGGTGCCGTAGGCCGTGCCCCAGCCCCAGACTTCGGCGCCCTTGCCACGTTGCAGCACGCGGTTGCGGAAGATGTCGGCCACCACGTCGCCGTCACCGGCAAGCAGGGCCTTGGTCGAGCACATCTCGGCGCAGGCCGGCAGCTTGCCTTCGGCCAGGCGGTTGCGTCCGTATTTCTCGAATTCGTTCTGGCTACCGTGGGCTTCGGGGCCGCCGGCGCAGAAAGTGCACTTGTCCATCTTGCCGCGCACACCAAAGGTGCCTTGCGACGGGAACTGGGGTGCGCCGAACGGGCAGGCATAGGAGCAGTAGCCGCAGCCAATGCACACGTCCTTGTCGTGCAACACCACACCTTCGTCGGTGCGGTAGAAGCAGTTGACCGGGCAGACCGCCATGCAAGGTGCGTCGCTGCAGTGCATGCACGCCACCGAGATCGACTTCTCGCCGGGCACGCCATCGTTGAGGGTGACCACGCGGCGGCGGTTCACGCCCCACGGGACTTCGTGCTCGTTCTTGCAAGCGGTGACGCAGCCGTTGCACTCAATGCAGCGCTCGGCGTCACAGATGAATTTCATTCGTGCCATGTGGTGCTCCTGGTCTTATGCTTTTTCGACGTTGCAGATCGTCGTTTTGGTTTCCTGCATCATCGTCACGATGTCGTAGCCATACGTGGTGGCGGTGTTCACCGCCTCGCCGCGCACGATGGGGAAGGCACCGTCGGGGTAGAAGGGCTTCATGTCCTGGCCTTGCCAGCGACCGGAGAAGTGGAACGGCAGGAAGACGGTGTCCGGGCCCACGCGGGGTGTCACCAGCGCTTGCACATTGATGCGCGCGCCCGTGGGGCTGCTCACCCACACACGCTCGCCGTTGCGGATGCCTCGCGACGCTGCCGTCTCCGGGTTGAGCTCGACGAACATTTCCTGCTGCAGCTCCGCCAGCCAGGGGTTGGAACGCGTTTCCTCGCCACCACCCTCGTACTCGACCAAGCGGCCCGAGGTCATGATCAGCGGGAATTTCTCGTACAGCTTGTCGTCCACGTTCTTCTTCTGCAGCGACTTGTACAGAATGGGCAGGCGCCAGCGGGTCTTCTGGTCGTCGTGGCTGGGGTACTTGGCCACCAGATCCGGGCGGGTGCCGTAAATCGGCTCGCGGTGCTGGGGCACGGCGTCGGGGAAGTTCCACACCACGGCACGGGCCTTGGCGTTGCCAAACGGGTGGCAGCCGTGGGCCATGGCCACGCGGATGATGGCGCCGGTCGGATCGGTCTTCCAGTTCTTGCCCTCGGCCTTGGCCTTTTCGGCGTCGGAGAGGTCGTCCCACCAGCCCAGCTTCTTCAGCAGCACGTGGTCGAACTCGGGGTAACCGGTGGTGATCTCTGCACCCACCGAGTGCGAGCCGTCTTCGGCCAGCAGGCTCTTGCCCTCACGCTCCACGCCGAAGTTGGCGCGGAAGTTGCCGCCGCCGTCCATCACGTGTTTGGAGGTGTCGTACAGGTTGGGCGAGCCGGGGTGCTTGATTTCCGGGGTGCCGAAGCAGGGCCAGGGCAGACCGAAGTAATCGCCGGTCATGTCGTAACCGGTTTCCTTGTCGACCACCTTGCCCTTGGCCTTGAGCGTCTTCACGTCGAAGGCGTTCATGTTGCGCATGTGCGCCTTGAGGCGCTCCGGGCTCTGGCCGGTGTAGCCAATGGTCCAGACCGACTTGTTGATCTCGCGCAGGATGTCCTCAGGCACGGGCTCGTCCATGCCCTTGACCTTCTGCATCTTGTAGTTCTTGCTGAGCTCGGTGGCGAAGCCAAGTTTTTCAGCGAACTGATGCATGATCATGTGGTCGCTGCGGCTCTCCCACAGCGGCTCGATCACTTTCTCGCGCCACTGGATCGACCGGTTGGATGCCGTGCACGAACCGCTGGTTTCGAACTGCGTGGCCGCCGGCAGCAGATACACCGCGCGGTTGGGGTTGAGGTCTTCGGCCTTGCCTGGCATGGCCGCCATCGAAGCGGTGGCCGAGGGGTACGGGTCCACCACCACCAGCAGGTCCAGCTTGTCCATGGCGCGCTTCATCTCCAGACCACGGGTCTGTGAGTTCGGCGCATGGCCCCAGAAGAACACGCCGCGCAGGTTCGGGCCCTGGTCGATCAGTTCGTTGTTCTCGAGCACGCCGTCGATCCAGCGCGACACCGTGATGCCGGGCTTCTCCATGGTGCCTTCGGCGTACTGCTTCTTGATCCACTCGTAGTCCACGCCCCAGGTCGCGGCGAAGTGCTTCCACGAGCCAGCGGCCAGGCCGTAGTAGCCGGGCAGCGAATCGGGGTTGGGACCGACGTCGGTTGCGCCCTGCACGTTGTCGTGGCCACGGAAGATGTTGGTGCCGCCACCGCTCTTGCCGATGTTGCCCAGCGCCAGCTGCAGGATGCAAGAGGCACGCACCATGGCGTTGCCGATGGTGTGCTGCGTCTGGCCCATGCACCAAACGATGGTGGCCGGCTTGGCTTCCGCCAGCATCTTGGCGACCTTGAGCATCTGCTCTTCCTTGACGCCACAGGCTTCTTCCACCGCGGCGGGCGTCCACTTGGCCATCACGTCGGCCTTGACCGCTTCCATGCCGTACACGCGGTCGTTGATGTACTTCTTGTCTTCCCAGCCGTTCTTGAACACGTGGTACAGGATGCCGAAGAGGAACGGGATGTCGGTGCCCGAGCGGATGCGCACGTACTCGTCGGCCTTGGCGGCGGTGCGGGTGAAGCGCGGGTCCACCACGATCATCTTGCAGCCGGTTTCCTTGGCGTGCAGCATGTGCAGCATGGACACCGGGTGCGCTTCGGCGGCGTTCGAGCCGATGTACAACGCGCACTTGCTGTTCTGCATGTCGTTGTACGAGTTCGTCATGGCGCCGTAGCCCCATGTGTTGGCCACGCCGGCCACGGTGGTGGAGTGGCAGATGCGCGCCTGGTGGTCGCAGTTGTTGGTGCCCCAGAAGCTCACGAACTTGCGCAGCAGGTACGCCTGCTCGTTGTTGTGCTTGGATGAGCCGATGAAGTACACCGAGTCGGGCCCGCTGGCCTCGCGCAGCTCCTTCATCTTGGCGGTGATCTCGTTGAGCGCCACGTCCCAGCTGATGCGCTGGTACTTGCCGTTCACCAGCTTCATGGGGTAGCGCAGGCGGTATTCGCCGTGGCCGTGCTCGCGCAGGGCAGCGCCCTTGGCGCAGTGCGCGCCGAGGTTGATGGGGGAGTCGAACACCGGCTCCTGGCGCACCCAGACGCCGTTTTCCACGATGGCGTCGGTCGCACAACCCACCGAGCAGTGGGTGCAGACGGTGCGTTTGACTTCAATCTTGCCGGTGCCGTCGATGGACTTGCCGGAGGCCGCTTCGGCTTTCTTCACCAGCGTGAGCTGGCTGGCGGCAAGGCCCACACCCACGCCCAGGCCCGAGCGGCGCAGGAAGGCGCGGCGGTCCATGGTGGGCAGGGCAGACGAGAGACCGCGCTGCAGGTTGTGCACGAGAGCGGAGGCCGACGACGCGCGCACGCCGTGGGCCACCGAAGAGGTTTTTTTGGTCAGCAACATGGGGGGAGCTCCTGTTCGCTCAGATGCGGGTGGTCTGGTAGTACTGCTTGACGTGATCGCTCAGCGAGTAGCCACCGCCCTTGACAGGCGCTGGTTTGGGCTCGACCGCAGCCGTTTCTTCAGGTGCCACGCGCGGGATCAGCGTGGCGGCCGCGGCCAGGGCGCCCACGGTGGATGCGCCGGCAAACAGGGTGCGGCGCTTCAGGCTCGGGCGGGACTCTTCAGACGGGTTTCGTGGGGACTTGTTCATGCATGTCTCCTGTTGGTACCGGCCGCGCATCACAACATGCGGGCCTTTTGCATACGTGGAATCTAACCGCCCGCCACCACCTATGCAAGCCACTCATAGGCCGGCGCCCTCCCGGGAAATGCGAGCCGTTCTCATCCTTCAATGCCGCACCGCAGCATGCTCATATGCTCCCGATTTCATAGCCAGAACCGTGCCATGTTTTGAGCACGGGCCGAGACGGTCCCGCCCCGCGAAGACAAAACACGCGCTCCCCCTGCAACGACGGGGTGCAGCGCGGCGCCACTGCATGGCCACCTCAGGGATAACCCCTGCCACTTATTCATCACTTGGCACGGACTGCGCCAAGCTGTCTTCCAACGGTGCGACAAGTTGTCGCAAGGCCGCGTGCGCAGAGCGCCCCGCAACCCCGCGCGCAAGCGTCAGGAATGCGCCAATACCCCAGTGTTTTCGTCAGCTTCCTCCGTAGAATGCCCGCGGGTGGAAACCTCATTTCTTCCCCCTTCTCCCGAACGCGCCCTGGAGGGTTGGCCCGACTGGTCGATCCTGATCGTCGACGACGAGCAGGGCATGCTCAACTTCCTCGTCAAGACCCTCGCCCCCCGCTGCCATTTCGTGATGAGCGCCTCCAGCGCGGAGGACGGTGCCCAGTGGCTGCGCGGCCACCACGTGGACCTTGTGATCCTGGACATTTCGCTGCCAGGCAAAAGCGGCGTGGTCTGGCTCAAGGAGTTGCGCGAACAGGGCTTCACGGGCGAGGTGATCCTGATCACCGCGTTCGCCGACCTGGACACCGCCATCGAAGCGCTGCGCGCGGGCGCCTCCGACTTCATCCTCAAGCCGTTTCGTGTCCCGCAGATCCTCAACGCGGTGAAGCACTGCTACGAACGCTCGCGCCTTCGGCGCGAGAACTTCGTGCTGCGCCGCGCCGTCACCAGCACGCCGGGGCGTGGCGCGCTGGTGGGCAGCTCGGCGGCCATGCAGCAGCTGCGCGGGTCGATTGCGCGCGTCGCGCCGGTCAACAGCACCGTGCTGCTGCAGGGCGAGTCGGGCACCGGCAAGGAACTGGTGGCGCGCGAGCTGCACGCGAACAGCAGCCGCGCCAGCGGCCCGTTCGTGCCGGTGAACTGTGCGGCGGTCTCGCCCGAGCTGATCGAGAGCGAGCTGTTCGGCCACGCCAAGGGCGCGTTCACCGGCGCCACCCGCGCGCGCGACGGCCTGTTTCATTACGCCCAGGGCGGCACGCTGTTCCTCGACGAAATCGCCGAGCTGCCCTTGCCCATTCAGGCCACGCTGTTGCGCGCGATTGAAGACCTCAACATCCGGCCGGTGGGCAGCGAGCAGCTGGTGCCGCTGAACCTGCGCATCGTGGCTGCCACCAACCGCCAGCTCAGCCACGAGGTGGAAGCCGGGCGTTTCCGCAAAGACCTGTACTTCCGCCTGCAGGTGGTCGACCTCACCCTGCCCCCGCTGCGCGAGCACAAGGACGACATAGCCGAGCTCGTGGCGCACTTCATCGCGCAGCTGGCGCCGTCGCTGGGCGTGGAGCCGCTCACCCTGAGCGAGCAGGAGATGGACTTCCTGCGCCAGTACGACTGGCCAGGCAATGTGCGCGAGCTGCGCAACCTGATCGAGCGCTCGCTGATCCTGGGCGGCCTCACCGTCTCGGCGCTCTACCCAGGCCAGCCCCGCCGGCCCGACACCAGCGCCAGCCCCACCGACCTGCACACGCTGGAGAAGATGCACATCCTCTCCGTGCTCGACTCGGTGCAGGGCGACAAGACCCGTGCAGCGCAGTTGCTGGGCGTCTCGCGCCGCACGCTGGAGCGGCGCGTGGCCGAATGGAACAGCCTGTGACATCACCCGCGCCGCGCCTGGCCTGGCGCACGCCCGGCTGGCTGGCCGGCTCGGTTCGCAACAAGCTGCTGGCCATGGCGCTGCTGCCCTTGCTGGTGGCGTTTCCCATGCTGGTGATTGCGCTGGCGCTGTGGGGCAATGTGGCGTACGACCGGCTGCTCATCACCAAAGTGCGCAGCGACCTCGCGGTGGCGCACGGGTACTTCGAGCAGGTGCTCAGCGAGGTGGGCTCCGGCACGCTCGGTGTGGCCGGCTCGCAGGCGCTGTATGCCGCCTTGCGCCCTGGCGGCGGCGCACCGCGTGGCGGCCTCAACGAGCAACTCGCACTGGCGCGCGAACGGCTGTCGCTCGACTTCCTGCTGCTGTACGACCCGCTGGGCAAACCGCTGGCGCGCGCCGTGCCCTCGGGCCTGAGCCGTGGCGATGCCAGCACACCCATCGGGCTCATGCCGCAAGCCTTGGGTGGCGCGCTGCAGGCGGCCCGCAACGACTCCCGCGCACGTCTGCTGCTGCTGGAGCCCGATGCGCTGGAAGCCCTTGCGCCCCACCTGGCGCCGCGCCTGCGCATTCCGCTGGTGGCCACGCGCAACGCCGCGCCCGCCACGCGCGAAACCGAGCACCGCGCCATGGTCATGCTGGCCACGCACCCGGTGCGCGACACGTCCGGCCAGACCATCGCGGTGCTGGCCGGTGGTCTGCTGCTGAACCAGAACCTCGATTTCATCGACCACATCAACCGCATCGTCTACCCCGAAGGCGCGCTGCCCTTCGGCAGCCAGGGCACGGCCACGCTGTTCATGGACGACGTGCGCATCACCACCAACGTGCGGCTGTTCCAGGACCAGCGCGCCATCGGCACGCGCGTGTCGCAAACGGTGCGCGACGCCGTGCTCGGCCGGGGCCAGACCTGGCTGGACCGCGCCTTCGTGGTCAACGACTGGTACGTCTCGGCCTACCAGCCGCTGCTCGACGCCAACGACCAGCGCATCGGCATGCTCTACGTGGGCTACCTGGAAGCGCCCTTTCGCCTCGTGCGCTACGCCATGCTGGGTGCGATGGGGCTGATCTTCCTGGGCGTGATGGCGCTCTCGGCGTGGTTCTCGCTGCGCTGGGCGCGCAGCATTTTTCTGCCCGTGCAACGCATGAACCGCACCATGCAACTGGTGGAAGAAGGCCAGTCGCAGGCGCGCGTGGGCCAGCTGGCGGCGCGCGACGAACTGGGTGCGCTGGCCGGGCACCTGGACGAGCTGCTGGATGTGATCGACGACAAGACCAGCGCGCTGCGCCGCTGGGGCGAGGAGCTGGACCACAAGGTGGCCGAGCGCACACGCGAGCTGGAGGCCAGCAACGCGTCGCTGCAGATGGCGCAACAGCAACTGGTGAAGAGCGAGAAGCTGGCCGCCATCGGGCAGTTGACCGCCAGCATCGCGCACGAGATCAACAACCCGATTGCGGTGATGCAGGGCAACCTCGACCTGATGCGCGAGACGCTGGGCGTGGCGGGCGAGCCGGTGAAGTCGGAGCTCAAGCTGCTGGACGAACAGGTCGAGCGCATGCGCATCATCGTCACGCAGCTGCTGCAATACGCAAGGCCCACCGAATACGCGGGCTATGTGGAGACGCTGGACATCAACCGCACCGTGCACGACTGCCTGGTGCTCGTCGGGCATCTGCTCGCGCAGACGAGCATTGCGGTGCAGCAAGACCTGCAGGCCTCACGCCGCGCGGGTTGCAACCGGCAGGAGCTGCAACAGGTGATCATCAACCTGCTGATCAACGCCATCCAGGCCATGCCCGAGGGCGGCACGCTGCGGCTGGAGACGCGCGACTGGGCGGACGAACAAGGCCGCGTGGGCGTGCGCTTGTGCGTGCTTGACAGCGGCAGCGGGCTTTCACCCGAGGTGCTCGAGCGCCTCTTCCGGCCCTTCTTCACCACCAAGAACGATGGCAACGGCCTGGGCCTGTGGATCAGCCAGGGGTTGGTGGAACGCTACGGCGGCCACATCACGGCGGGGAACCGGCCAGCTGAGAAGGGCGCTGCGTTTTGCGTGGCCCTGCTGACGGAGCCGCAGGCGCCGGATGCGGCTTCAACGCGAGACGGCAGACCCGGGGCGCTTTGACGCGCTGCATGACGCCGCGCGACGCGGCGCCACCGGTCACGTCAGCATGTCAAAGCCCTGCGCCTCCACGTTGACGAACGCCCGGGTGAAGCCAGCCAGCGCGGCATAGAAGCGCGCGCGGTGGTGCGCGGCAATGGCATCGCACATCTGCAGCACCCACGGCTGCAGGTGGGTGGTGAAAAACTTTTGCTGCTGGGTGAGGTTGGCCACCGTCACGTCGTCGCCCGCGATCAGGTAGCGCATGACCTCGCACAGGTAGGCCACGTGGTCCTCGGTCTCGGGCATCGCCTCGTCGCGCGCCAGACCCAGCGCGGCCAGGTCGTTGCGCAGCGCCGCCAGCGGCTTTTCGTTCAGGAAGCCGCTCAGGTAGTGCGAGCCGAACACATACACCTCGGGCTTGCCCACGCCGCCAAACAGGGCGTCGTATTCGGTGGCCACCTCGTCGTCGCTCAGCGCACGCGCGGCGGCGACCACCTCGCGCCAGGGCTCTTCAAGAAAGCCGCCCGCCGCAGGCGCTTCCGTGACGGCCACGCGCAGCTGCGCCATCAACTCGGTCGAGGGTGGCGCGTAGTACAGCGCGGCCAGCAGGCCATACACCTCGGCGCGGGCGGTTTCTTCGTCCAGGGCAGAGGAGACAGGAATGGCGTTGTTCATGGCGGTGTGCGGTTCAGAGATCGGTGATGCGGGACTCGCCCGGATTGGAATAGAGGTCCACCACGCGGCAGTCGCCACACATTTTCAGGCGCTCCAGCGCTTCGCCCTGGAACATCGAGTGTCCCGCGAGCTTGCCCAGCATCATCTCGATGCCCTTGAGCGTGCCAAAAGGTTTGGCGCAGCGGATGCAGTGGTAGGGCTGCGCCTCGTTGAGCACACGCAGCTGCTTGCGTTGTTCGCCCAGCAGCAGGCGCGGCTGCAGCGTGATCGCGTCTTCCGGGCAGGTGCTGGCGCACAGGCCGCACTGCACGCAGTTCTTTTCAATGAAGCGCAGCTGCGGACGCTCGGTGTTGTCCTGCAAGGCGCTGGCCGGGCAGGCGCTCACGCAGCTCAGGCAAAGGGTGCAGGCGTCCTTGTTGACGTTGATGGCACCCAGCAGCGAAGCGCCAGGCAGTGCGATGGCCTCCGCCGGTGCGCGTTGGGCCGCGCTGTCTTGCAACAGGTGATCGAGCGCGAGCTCGACCGTGGCGCGCTTCTCGCCCTGAATGGCAAAGGTGCCGCGGCGCTTGACGGTCTGCGCGGGCGCATCGGCCAGCGCGGCCTCCAGGGCCTTGGCGTCGCGCGCCTCGATCAGGCGGAAGTGGCGCCCGCTGTAGCCCAGGCCGCTGACGATGGCCTGCGCCACCGCCATCTGTTCGCGCACCGCGTCGCGGTATTGCGGCGCTTCTTCGCCGGTCATCAGCACCCACACCTGCGAGGCGCCATAGGCAAAGGCCGAGAGCCACACGTCCAGACCGATGGAGGCGGTGTGCCACAGCGGCATGGGGATGACGCGCGCCGGCAGCCCGCGCGCGCCCTTGGGCTGGAGCGATGCCGAGCGGCCCGCCTCGTGGACAAGCGCTGCGCCAGCCACTTCACTGTGCAGCAGCAGCGCTGCGTCTTTGCCACCGGCCTTCGCGTAGGTGGCCAGCAGGGTGCGCAGCTTCACGCCCTGCTCGCTGGCGCGCGGGTACGCATACGTCAGCGCGCCGGTGGGGCACACCGTGGTGCACGCACCGCAGCCCACGCACAGGTTGGGGTTGACCACGATCTGGTTGCGCTGCACGTCGCTGCGAATGGCCAGGGCCGAGCAGATCTCGACGCAGGCGTTGCAGCCCACGGTTTCGTTGCGGCCGTGCGCGCACAGCTTCTGCTTGTAGTTGAAGAACTTCGGTTTCTCGAACTCGCCCACCAGCTCGCGCAGCTGCATGAGCGTGGCCAGCGCCGCGTCGGCCCGCAAGCCACCCGGCAGGTGAAAGTAGCCCTGCGGATGGGCGTGCTGGGTGAATGCGGGCGCCTCGCGCAGGTCGAGCACGATGTCAAAGCGCTCGGTGTGCTCCTGGGCGTCGCGCTGGAAGTTGATGGCACCCACCGCGTCGCAGGCTTTCACGCAGGCGCGGTGGCTCTGGCACTTGCTCATGTCGATCTGGTAGTCCAGGCCGATGGCGTCTTCCGGGCAGGCCGACAGGCAGGCGTTGCAGCGGGTGCACAGGTCCAGGTCAATCGGGTTGTTCGTCTGCCACTGCACGTCAAACGCGCCGAGCCAGCCCTGCACGTGCTGCAGCTCGCCGGCCATCACGGGGTAGCGGCGCGCCTGCATGCCGGCGCCGCCGGTGCTCATGAGGCTGACCTCCAGCACATCGGCCACGCGCTCGGCGATGGCCTCGCTCTGGTCGAGCGCGCCAATGATCAGCAGGCGTCCGGCGCTCTTGTAGGTGACGGTGGGCACGGGCTCGGCGTCGGGCAGGCGCGCGGCGGCCAGCAGCGCGGCCATCTTCGGGCTGGCCTGCGCGCCCTCGCGGCTCCAGCCACCGGTTTCTCGGATGTTCACGAAACGGATCGGGCGCACATCCAGCGACACCGCACCCTCGGTCTGGTCCGAGAGTTCGGTGAAGAGGCGGCTCTCCTGCGTGCAGGCCACCACCAGTTCGTCGCTGCTGCGGCAGGCTTTCTGGAAGGCGGGCGCGTCGCGGCGGCACAGCGAGGTGTGCAGGGTCAGGTCTTCATCCAGCGCGTCGCTCAGTACCCGGGGGTTGAGCGTCATCGTCTGGTTGCAGTTGCAGATCAGCGTGGTCATCGTGGGGAGGTTCCGTTGGTTCGGAATCGGTGGGGTCTTGGGCGGTGGCCACGCCGTCGTGGTCGCGCGGCTGAGGGGTGTCGGTGAGAGGTTCGGCGCTCGCTGGCGCTGCCGGGCCTTGCGCCGCAGCAAGGGCGGCGGGCGGCGGCTCGTTGGGGTCGTCCACCAGCTTGAGGAACTGCGCACCCACCATCTTGGCCACTTCAAGCGGCGACAGCGGGCTGGGCTTGGAGTAGTCGTCGATGTAGATGTCGAGCCCGTCCATCACGTTGTAGTGCGGGTCGGTGAAGAGCTTCTTCACGGCGGCGTTGCGCACGTTGGCGGGCACATCGCGCGCCACAAACGCGGCGTAGTCGGACTCGGGCGTGAGGCGGGCCACGTCGTCCAGGGTGAGCTGTGGAGGGGGCTCGGGCGGGGCTTCGGCTGGCGCGGCGGGAACTGCAGGTGCAGCGGGTGCAGCCACGGCAGCGGGCGTGACCGCGGCCGCGACCGGTGCGGCGGCGGCAGGCGCAGGCGGCTCGGCGGGCAGCGGCTCGCCAGTGCGCACCTGCGCCTTGCGCCGCGACCAGCGCGAGAAAAAGCCGTCGTCTTCCTGGGCCATGGTCAGCGCCCGGGCGGCCCGCCGCCGCGCAGCTTCTCGGTGCTGATGCGCACGGGCTGGCCAAAGCGGTCGGTCAGGGGTTTGAAGCTGTCGGGGCGCTTGCGGCGCTTGGGCTCGGGCTGGTAGGTGGTGTCCACAAAACCGCGCAGCCACGCCACCACCTCGTCGGGCGCGGGCACCTGGTCCACGCGTTCCTGCGCATCGAGCCAGCGGCCCGCGTCGTGGTAGCTCAGCGTG
Organism: Hydrogenophaga sp.; assembly: GCF_019264445.1. Classification (GTDB taxonomy): domain Bacteria; phylum Pseudomonadota; class Gammaproteobacteria; order Burkholderiales; family Burkholderiaceae_C; genus Hydrogenophaga. The sequence continues at coordinate 73,903 of NZ_JAHVAB010000062.1, read as the reverse complement.
ACGATCTGTGGCACCGCCATGGGCTCGCCGTCGAGCAGGCGCGCCTCGTCCGCACGCCAGAACACCCAGAAGCAGGGACCGGGGCTGTTGAGGTTGAGAAAGTAGCCCTCGGCGTCGTCGCGAAACAGCTCGACCCGGTAGCGCGGGAACAGCCAGTGCGTGGACTGCGCGTCGGCGGTGCTGGCGTCCAGCGGCTCCACGGCTTGTGGTTCGTGTGGTTCGTCGGGCGGCTGCTCGCCCGTGTCTTCGGGCTCGCTGCGCACCATCACGTCGGCCAGCACCCAGCGCCAGGCCTGCCAGCGGCTCATCGGCCCACTCACCGGCTCGCGGCGCATGACGACATCGACCTCGATGGCAGGGCGTTGACGGGGGGCGCTCGACATATGTTCAATCTTCATAGGAAGACCGCAATGTAAGCCATCCCCCCGGGGGTAGCCCACCGCGAGCCGCATCTCCCCGCCGCCCACTGCGGCTTGGAAGGGGAAACCCTGACAAAACCGCACGACAGAAAAGGCCGCAGAACCAGGACACCGAGGAACCGGCTTTGCCGGGCATCAGGTGTCGCCCCCTGGGGGGTGACGCGCCGCAGGCGCGGCGCGGGGGGTGGAACGTCTAGTACGTCTCGAGGTGCAGGCGCCCTTCGCGCTTGAGCGCACCGCCCACCGTGTCCCAGTCCAGCCCGGCGCCGTGCGCCACGTCGCGCAGGGCCAGCACCACACCCTCTTCCATGCTCTTCAGGCCACAGACGTAGAAGTAGGCGTTGGGGTCCTGCAGCAGCACGGTGAGGTCGGCCGCGCGCTCGCGCATCACGTCCTGCACGTAGCGCTTGGGCTGGCCCGGCGTGCGGCTGAACGCGAAGTTGGTGTCGATGAAATCCTTGGGCAGGCTCTGCAGCGGGCCGAAGTACGGCAGCTCTTCCTGCGTGCGGGCACCGAAGAACAGCATGAGCTTGCCGCTCTCGAACTTGCCCGAGGCCCGCAGACGCCGCCGCCACTCGGTCATGGCGCGCATCGGCGCGCTGCCCGTGCCGGTGCAGATCATCACGATGTGGCTCTTGGGGTGGTTGGGCATCAGGAAACTGGTGCCGAACGGCCCGATCACCTCGACCTTGTCGCCCACTTTCAGGTCGCACATGTAGTTGCTGGCCACACCGCGCACGGGCTCACCGTCGTGGTCTTCGAGCACGCGCTTGATGGTCAGCGACAGGTTGTTGTAACCCGGTCGCTCGCCATTGCGCGGGCTGGCAATGGAGTACTGGCGCGCATGGTGCCGGCGCCCGATCTCGTCGACCCCGGGCGGCACGATGCCGATGCTCTGGCCTTCCAGCACCGGGAAGGGCATGGCGCCGAAGTCGAGCACGATGTGGTGGGTGTCGTAGTCGCTGCCCGCCGTCTTGCCCACTTCGGTCACGCGCACATTGCCCACCACGGTGGCGGTCACGGTTTTCTGCGCGGCCTTGGGGCCGTAGAGGTTGCTGTAGGCGTGCGCGGCCGACCAGGGCGGCAGCGTTGCGCCAAAGGCGGACGAATTGAAAGACGCTTCACCGCTGGGGTCCTGCACCACGGCAGGGGGAGCGGCAGGCGGCGTGGCCACGGACACGCTGGCGTCGGGCGCCTCCAAGCCCTCCAGCTCTTCGGGTGGCAGCTCGGCGGGCAGTTCCTCCCAGGTGAGCTGTTCCTCGACGGTGTAGGCGCGCACGCGCGGCATGGTGCGCCAGTTGTCGATCGAGCCGGTGGGGCATGGCGAGATGCAGGCCATGCACAGGTTGCACTTCTCCGCATCCACGACGTAATTGACGTTGTCGTGTGTGATCGCACCCACGGGGCAGGTGGCCTCGCAGGTGTTGCAGCGGATGCAGATTTCCGGGTCGATCAGGTGCTGCTTGATGACAGCGATTTCAGCAACAGCGTTCATGTTCGTGTCTCCTGGGATCGAGACAGTGTAGGAGAGAGGTGGCCCGTTGAAATGCACGGCGGGCCGGGTGTCCCGGCCCGCCTGGGGGACATCAGCCGAAGCGGATGTACTCGAAGTCCACTGGCTGGCGGTTGATGCCCATCACCGGTGGCGCGATCCAGTTGGCAAACTTGCCCGGATCGACCACACGGCCCATGAGGCTGGCCACGAACGCGCGGTCGGACTCGCTGGGCAGCCAGTTGTCGCGGTTGGCGTTCCACTCGGACTCGGAGATCACGCGGCCATCGGGGGCGACCTTCACGCCCTTGAGCAAGCCGATGTTGCGGTGGAAGGCCTTGTGCGGCACGGTCAGGCGGAACGGAATGCCGGCCTTGTCGATCACCTTGTTCCAGCGCTCCACGCCGCCCACGCTGTCCTTGATGTAGTCGTCGCGCAGCACTTCGTTGAGCGCGTTGAGCATCGGCACTTCCTTTTCCACCAGCTGGCCGTTTTGCACGTTGAGCACGCGGTAGGTCTGGCCCTTGAGCACGTGGTCATCAGCGCGCTTGCCTTCTTCGTAGCGGCCCTTGAGGCCGGTGCTGTAGAAGGTGGCGGCGTTGCTCGACTCGTCGGCACCGAAGAGGTCGATGGTCACCGAGAAGTGGAAGTTCAGGTAGCGCTGGATGGTGGGCAGATCGATCACGCCGGCGGCGCGCAGCTTGGCCGGGTCGTCGGTCTTGAGCTCGTTCATCACCTGGCAGGTGCGGTTGATCACGCGGCTCACGCCCGACTCGCCCACGAACATGTGGTGCGCTTCCTCGGTCAGCATGAACTTGGTGGTGCGGGCCAGCGGATCGAAGCTGCTTTCTGCCAACGCGCAGAGCTGGAACTTGCCGTCGCGGTCGGTGAAGTAGGTGAACATGAAGAAGCTCAGCCAGTCGGGCGTCTCTTCGTTGAAGGCTTCCAGAATGCGCGGGTTGTCGGCGTTGCCGCTGTTGCGCTCCAGCAGGGCTTCGCCTTCTTCGCGGCCGTCCTTGCCGAAGTACTTGTGCAGCAGGTACACCATGGCCCAGAGGTGGCGGCCCTCTTCCACGTTCACCTGGAACAGGTTGCGCAGGTCGTACTGGCTGGGCGCGGTCAGGCCCAGGTGGCGCTGCTGCTCCACCGATGCGGGCTCCGTGTCGCCTTGCGTCACGATGATGCGGCGCAGGTTGGCGCGGTACTCGCCGGGCACGTCCTGCCAGGCGGCTTCGCCCTTGTGGTCACCGAAATGGATCTTGCGGTCCTGTTCGGCGGGATTGAGGAAGATGCCCCAGCGGTAGTCGGGCATCTTCACATGGCCGAACTGCGCCCAGCCCTGGGGGTCCACGCTGACGGCCGTGCGCAGGTACACGTCGAAGTTCTGCGAACCGTCCGGGCCCATGTCGTCCCACCACTTGAGGTAGTTGGGCTGCCACTGTTCCAGCGCGCGCTGCAGCGTGCGGTCTTCGCTCAGGTTGACGTTGTTGGGGATCTTGTCGCTGTAATCAACTGTGGACATGTTGTGCTCCTGCGGATGCTTCGTGCGGTGGACTGCTCTGAGGTTGCGGCTGGCTCCACCGGGACACCCACCGCACAACAAGACTCAAAAATTCAAACGGCCATCAGACGCGGTTGAAATCGAAGGCCGCTTTGTCGCCTTTGCCGTAGACCTTCAACGCGCCCTTTTCGCCCACAGCGTTGGGGCGGATGAAGATCCAGTTCTGCCAGGCGGTGAGGCGGCCAAAGATGCGCGTGGCCATGTTTTCCTTCTGCGCGAAACGCAGGTTGGCTTCGAGGCCGGTGAGCGCATCGGGCGACATGGACGCGCGCTCTTCGAGCGCCATGCGCACCTCGTCGGCCCAGTCGATGTCGTCGGGCGCAGCCGTCACCAGGCCCAGCGCCAGGGCGGCGTCGGCGTCGAGTGCCTTGCCGATGGCGCCGCGTGCGGCTTCCATGGGCGCGGTCTCTTCGTAGAAGCGGCGCTGCAAGCGCGACTGCTCGTTCACCATGGGCAGATAGCCGAAGTTGAACTCGCCGAGCTGCATCTTGGGCGCGGCATCGGCGTCGTCCGGCAGGGCCAGCATGTAGGCACGGTCGGCGCAGAAGGCCAGCTCGGCGAGCGAACCGGCGAAGCACGAACCGGATTCGATCAGCGCAAAGATGCTGCGCGAAGACACGTCCAGGCGGGCAAAGGTGCGGCGCATCAGGCCCAGGGTTTCGCGCACCAGCCAGTGGTCTTTGTGGGCCAGCATCAGTGCGTCGCTGGCGAGCACGGCCGCGGCGTCGCCTTCGGTCTTGAGCAGCCAGGTGCCCATGTCGAGTTCGTTGGTGCGCAGGCACAGGATGGCGTCGTCCAGCTCGCGCGCCATCTGCAGCGGCCACCAGGCCGCGCCTGCGGCTTCAATGCCGGCGATGTCGGTGGGCTGCGCGCCAGTGGGCGCCTTCACCGTGATCGTGACGTTGCGTTTGGCACGGTCGATGGCGACATTCACATGCGCGTAGCTGATGCCGTCGGCGCTGTCGGTGCGTTCGATGCGCGGCAGCGCCACGCCTGTGGCTCCGGCCGGGCGGTCGCTCTGGGCGGCCAGCGCAGCGGCGCGCTCTTTCACGTGGTCGGCAAACTTCTGCGGCTTGGCGATCGAGTCGACCAGGCGCCAGTCCACCGCCTTCTGGCCACGCACACCTTCGCTGGTGGTGCAGAAGATGTCGGCCAGGTCATGGCGCACGTGGCGCTTGTCGGTCACGCGGGTGAGGCCGCCGGTGCCGGGCAGCACGCCCAGCAGCGGCACTTCGGGCAGCGACACGGCGGACGAGCGGTCGTCCACCAGCACGATTTCGTCGCAGGCCAGGGCCAATTCGTAGCCGCCACCGGCACAGGCGCCATTGAGGGCGGCGAGGAACTTCAGCCCGCTGTACTTTGAGGAGTCTTCGATGCCGTTGCGGGTCTCGTTGGTGAACTTGCAGAAGTTCACTTTCCAGGCGTGGCTGGAGAGACCGAGCATGAAGATGTTGGCGCCCGAGCAGAACACACGGTCCTTGGCGCTGGTGACGACCACGGTGCGCACTTCGGGGTGCTCGAAACGGATGCGGTTGAGCGCATCGTGCAGCTCGATGTCCACCCCCAGGTCGTAGCTGTTGAGCTTGAGCTTGTAGCCGGGGCGGATGCCGGCGTCTTCGTTGATGTCCACGGCCAGCGTGGCGACCTGGTCATCAAAGGACAGCTTCCAGTGGCGGTACTGGCTGGGGTCGGTGCGGTAGTCGACGGTGGACGGTGTCGCGATGGCGGTGGCGCTCATGGGGTGTCTCCGGGCAGGTCTCTGGAATCGGCGGGCAACCGCAGCGGGCTGCGGGGTGGATCAGGCCCGATGACCTGCACTCAAACGCCGGTCCGAACCTGGTGACGTGAATAATAATTCACAAGTTCAAAGCCGTCAATGCACTTTCATGCATGTTTGTTCAAATCAATCCCAGCGCCTCGCGCACCTGCACCCGCAGCGCCTGGAAGGCGTCTTCCAGGTTGTAGGCGCTGGTGTCAAACGCCATGTCGGCCTTCGAATAGAAGGCCGAGCGCCCGGCGAGGATGCGCTTGAGGTCTTCCATGGCTTCGCGGCTGGCGGCCATGGGGCGCATGTCGCCCTGGGCTGCCACGCGGCCCATGTGGTCGGCCGGATCGGCCTGCAGCCACACGGTGGTGCAGTGGGAGAGCAGCAGGTTGAAGTTGGCCGCGTCCGACACCAGCCCGCCGGGGGTGGCGATCACCACCTCGGGGTAGATCTGGATCGCTTCTTCCAGCGCGCGCCGCTCGTAGCGGCGGTAGGCGGGCGTGCCGTACAGGGAGTGGATTTCATTGATGCTGCACCCGGCGAACTTCTCGATCTCGCGGCTGAGCTCGATGAAGGCGAAACCCAGGTCGTCGGCCAGGCGCTGGCCCAGCGTGGACTTGCCCGCGCCACGCAGGCCAATGAGCGCAATGCGGGCCTTGCGCCCCGGGTCACCGCCAGGCGATGCACCACCGCCCAGCAGGCCGCCGATGGCGATGCGCGCGCGGCGCAAATCGGCCTCGTTGCGCTTCTCCAGCAGCTCGCGGATCAGCAGCCATTCCGGTGAGCTTGTGCTCACGTCACCAATCAGTTCGGCCAGCGAGCACTGCAAGGCGGTGGCCACCTGCAGGAGCACCAGGATCGACGCATTGCCCGTGCCGTATTCAAGGTTGGCCAGGTGCCGCTCGGACACATCGGCGGCGATGGCGACCGCCTTGCGGGTCATGCCCCGCCGCGAGCGCAGGGTGCGCACGCGCTCGCCCAGCGCAACCAGAAACGGGTGGCGCGGCTCCTCTTCCGCCACGGGCGGCCTGGGCTCGCCTGTGGCCATCGCGCCGGGGTCGACGACGTCCATGGTGTCTCGATCTTTCTGTGGGTGGACGGGACAGGAAAACCCTGTGGGGCTTGCCAAGCGTCAAAACATGCACTTTAATGCACAATCTGCAAAACGCAAGATAGTGCAGTTATAGCGCCATTCTCTTCCCTCGACCACTGTCGCAGGGCCGTCCCACCACGAACGAGACCACCTCGATGAGCTCTTCTCCCCTGCTTCCCAACTTCCTCGGCGGTCAATGGCAAACCGGCTCCGGCGCGGGCACCCCGCTGTTCGACCCGGTGCTGGGCACCGAACTCGTCCGCGTGAGCAGCGCAGGCCTGGACCTCGCCAGCAGCTTCCGGTTTGCGCGTGAACAAGGCGGCCAGGCCCTTCGCGCCCTGAGCTACGGCGAGCGCGCCGGCCTGCTGGCGGCCATCGTCAAGGTGCTGCAGGCCCACCGCGACGCCTACTACGAGATCGCCACCGCGAACTCGGGCACCACCACCAAAGACTCCGCGGTGGACATCGACGGCGGCATCTTCACCCTGGGCTACTACGCCAAGCAGGGCGAGGCCCTGGGTTCGGCGCGCGCACTGCTCGATGGCGAGCGCATCCGCATGGGCAAAGACCCGGTGTTCCAGACACAGCACGTGCTGCAGCCCACGCACGGCGTGGCGCTGTTCATCAACGCCTTCAACTTTCCCAGCTGGGGCCTGTGGGAGAAAGCCGCCCCGGCCCTGCTCTCCGGGGTGCCGGTGATCGTCAAGCCCGCCACCGCCACCGCCTGGCTCACGCAGCGCATGGTCAAGGACGTGATCGACGCCAACATCCTGCCGCCGGGCGCGCTCTCGGTGGTCTGCGGCTCCTCCGCCGGCCTCATGGACCAGTTGCAGCCGTTCGATGTGGTCTCGTTCACCGGCTCGGCCGACACCGCGCGCGTCATCCGAAGCCACCCTGCCGTGGCCGAGCGTTCGGTGCGTTGCAACATCGAGGCCGACAGCCTCAACAGCGCGCTGCTCGACCCCGCCGCCACCGCCGACAGCGAGGCGTTCAACCTGCTGGTGAGCGAAGTGGTGCGCGAAATGACCGTGAAGGCCGGGCAGAAATGCACCGCCATCCGCCGCGTGTTCGTGCCGCGCGCGCTGTTTGACGCCGCCGCGCAGGCCATCGCCGCCAAGCTCGGCCAAACCACCGTGGGCAACCCGCGCGTGGAGTCTGTGCGCATGGGCTCGCTGGTGAGCCAGGAGCAAAAGGCCAGCGTGCTCGCCGGCATTGCCGCGCTGCGCGCCGAAGCCGAAGTGCTCTTTGACGGTGCGAATGCGCCGCTGGTGGACGCCGATGCGGCCGTGGCCGCGTGCGTGGCGCCCGTGCTGCTGGGTTCGCGCGAACCGGCCAAGGCGCGCGTGCTGCACGAGGTCGAGGTGTTCGGCCCGGTGGCCACGCTCATGGCCTACGACAGCATCGAGCAAGCCTACGAGCTGATCCGCCGGGGCGAAGGCTCGCTGGTCTGCTCGGTCTACAGCGCCGACCCGGCCTTCACCGCCAGCGCCACGCTCGAGCTCGGCTCGTCGCACGGCCGCGTGCATGCGATCTCGCCCGACGTCGTCGCCAGCCACAGTGGCCACGGCAACGTGATGCCCATGTCGCTGCACGGTGGCCCGGGCCGCGCGGGCGGTGGCGAAGAACTGGGCGGACTGCGCGCGCTGGGCTTCTACCACCGCCGCACCGCCGTGCAGGCCAGCAGCGCAGCGCTGGACGCCCTGGCGGCATCTGCCTACGCTTTGAAGCTCTGAAACACCCACCTCACCGTTCACCCTGAGCCTGTCGAAGGGCATCCAGACCCGGCTCGCGCCGGGCTTCGACAGGCTCGGCCCGAACGGGGAATTTCCCAACAACGCAGGAGACACCCATGAGCCACCCCGACACCGTCGCACCACCGCCCGAGCGCTTCAATTTCGCGCGCCACCTGCTGGAGCTCAACGCAGACCGCGCCAGCAAGCCTGCGCTGATCGACGACCAGGGCACGCTGACCTACGGCGAACTGGCCGACCAGGTGCGGCGCTTCTCCAGCGCGCTGCGTGCGCTCGGTCTGCGCCGCGAAGAACGCGTGCTGCTGCTCATGCACGACAGCAGCGACTGGGTGGTGGCCTTCCTAGGGGCGCTGCATGCCGGCGTGGTGCCGGTGGCGGTGAACACGCTGCTGACCGCACAGGACTACGCCTACATGCTGTCCAACAGCCGCGCGCAGGCTGCGCTGGTGTCTGCCGCGCTCTTACCCACACTGCAGTCCGCTCTGGCGGCGCAGCCCAACGAAGTGAAGCACGTGGTCGTCTCGCGCGCCACCGAAGCCCTGCCCGCCGGCATGCACCCCTTCACCACGCTGGTGGCCAGCCACGCGGCCGCTGCCGACGCGGCCGACACGCACGGCGACGAACCCGCGTTCTGGCTGTACTCGTCCGGCTCCACCGGCGCGCCCAAGGGCGCAGTGCACACCCAGGCCAACCTCTACTGGACAGCGGAGCTCTATGGCAAGGGCGTGCTGGACCTGCGCGAGAACGACACCGTGTTTTCCGCGGCCAAGCTCTTCTTTGCCTATGGCCTGGGCAATGCGCTCACCTTCCCTCTTTCGGTGGGGGCCACGGTGTTGCTGATGGCCGAGCGCGCCACGCCACAAGCCTGCTTCAAGCGCTTCACCGGGCACAAGCCCACCGTGTTCTACGGCGCGCCCACCGGCTACGGCGGCATGCTCGCCAGCCCCGACCTGCCGAAGAAAAGCGACGTGGCTTTGCGCCTGTGCTCGTCGGCGGGCGAAGCCCTGCCGCAAGACATTGGGCAGCGCTGGACCCAGCATTTCGGCGTCGAGATCATCGACGGCATCGGCAGCACCGAGATGCTGCACGTGTTCCTCTCCAACCGGCCGGGCGACGTGCGCTACGGCACCACCGGCAAGCCGGTGCCGGGTTACGAGATCGAACTGCGTGGCGAAGACGGCCAGCCCGTGCCCGACGGCGAGATCGGCGACCTCTACATCAAGGGCCCCAGCGCCGCGCTGATGTACTGGAACAACCGCACCAAGAGCCGCGACACCTTCCAGGGCGGCTGGACCAAAGCCGGCGACAAGTACACGCGAGACGCCGACGGCTACTGCACGTACGCCGGGCGCAACGACGACATGCTCAAGGTCAGCGGCATCTACGTGAGCCCCTTCGAAGTGGAAGCCACGCTGGTGCAGCACCCCGCCGTGCTCGAAGCCGCGGTGATCGGGAAAGTGGACGCCGACGGGCTGACCAAGACCAAGGCTTTCGTGGTGCTGAAAGCGGGGGCTGCGGCCACCGAAGCCGAACTGCAGGCGTTCGTGAAGGAGAAGCTGGCGCCCTACAAGTACCCGCGGTTCATCGAATTTCTGCCCGAGCTGCCCAAGACCGCAACGGGAAAGATCCAGCGGTTCCGCCTGCGCGAGCGCGAAGGCGCCTGAGCGGGTCTTGCCACTGCGCGCTCAGGGCGTCTCTCGCCGGCAGCGCCCCTGCTTCTCGAACCAGTAAGCCACGTTGCCGACGATGACGATGCTGCCCGAGACGATGGCGCTTGCGGCGGCGGTGGCACCCGCCGCCACCAGCAGGACCACGCAGCCCTCGTTGCCGCAATGCTGGATGGACGCCAGCTGCAGCGGCGCCAGATCCATGCGCCTGGCCGACACCTGGCAATCGGCGTCGTAAAACGCGGTGGTGCGGGGCACGTACACACAGGCCTGCAGCAGGCCCAGCACGGCGGGCAACACCACCGCCCGCCCGACGCGCCAACTGGCGCCCCCATCGCGAGACCCTCCGCCGGCGCGCAGGCGTTTCATGGGGGCTTGAGAAAACTCAGGTGTCCTTCGAAATCTTGATCGAAGGAAACTTGCTGGAGAAGTCTTTGGCCTTGGCCGCGATCTTGATCGCCACCTGGCGTGCCACGCCCTTGTAGAGGTTGGCGATTTCGCCTTCGGGGTCCGCCACCACGGTGGGCATGCCGCTGTCGGCCTGCACGCGGATGCTCATGTTCAGCGGCAGCGCGCCCAGGTAGTCCATGCCGTATTCGGCGGCCATGTTTTTGCCACCGTCGGCGCCAAAGATGTGCTCCACATGACCACACTTCTCGCACACGTGAACGGCCATGTTTTCCACGATGCCGAGGATGGGCACACCCACCTTCTCGAACATCTTGATGCCCTTGCGCGCGTCGAGCAGCGCAATGTCCTGCGGCGTGGTCACGATCACCGCGCCGGTGAGCGGCACGCGCTGGCTGAGCGTGAGCTGGATGTCGCCCGTGCCCGGTGGCATGTCGACGATCAGGTAGTCCAGGTCGGTCCAGTTGGTCTGGCGCAGCAGCTGCTCCAGCGCCTGGGTGGCCATGGGGCCGCGCCAGATCATGGCTTCGTCTCGGTCGATCAGGAAACCGATGGAGATGACCTGCACGCCGTAGTTTTCCAGCGGGTCCATGGTCTTGCCGTCCGAGCTCTCCGGCCGGCCTTCCACACCCATCATCATCGGCTGGCTGGGGCCGTAAATGTCGGCATCCAGAATGCCGACCTTCGCCCCCTCGGCCGACAGCGCCAGCGCCAGGTTCACGGCGGTGGTGCTCTTGCCCACGCCGCCCTTGCCCGAGGCCACGGCAATGATGTTCTTCACGTTGGGCATGAGCTGCACACCGCGCTGCACGGCGTGCGCGGTGATCCTGGTCGTCATGTTCACCGACACGTTGTCCACGCCCGCCACCGCCTTGGCCGCACCAATCAGCGCGCGGCGCAGCGACGGCAGCTGGCTCTTGGCCGGGTAGCCCATTTCCACGTCAAACGACACGTCACCGTCGGCCACCTGCAGGTTTTTCAGGGCCTTGGTGCTCACGAAGTCCTTGCCGGTGTTCGGGTCGGTCACAGCTTGCAGCGCGGTCAGCAGCGCCTGGGAATCAACGGCCATGGGAAACGGTCTCCATAGAGGTGGGGGTATCGGTGTTATGGGGGGCGTCAGAGCGCCGGCAAGTCTAACGTCCTGCCCGCCCGCGGGTCATACACACAGGCGCGATGAGGTCATCGGCCCGTAAAATCGCGGGTTCCCCGACAGAAAGCCCCTCCCATGAGCCAGCGACGCCTGTTCGTCACCACCGCCCTGCCCTACGCCAACGGCCATTTCCACATCGGTCACATCATGGAATACATCCAGGCCGACATCTGGGTGCGCTTCCAGCGCATGCAGGGCCATGAGGTCCATTTTGTGTGCGCCGACGATGCGCACGGCGCGCCGATCATGATCGCGGCCGACAAGGCGGGCAAGACGCCGCAGCAGTTCGTGGCCGACATCGCCGCGGGCCGCAAGCCGTACCTGGACGGCTTTCACATTGGCTTTGACAACTGGCACAGCACCGACGCGCCCGAAAACCACGAGCTCGCGCAGCAGATCTACAAAGACCTCAAGGCCAACGGCCTGATCGAGACGCGCACCATCGAACAGTTCTTCGACCCCGAGAAGAACATGTTCCTGCCCGACCGCTTCATCAAGGGTGAGTGCCCCAACTGCCATGCCAAGGACCAGTACGGCGACAACTGCGAGGTGTGCGGCAAGGTCTACAGCCCCACCGACCTGATCAAGCCGTACTCGGCCCTTTCGGGTGCGCAGCCGGTGCTGAAGAACTCCGAGCACTTCTTCTTCAAGCTCTCCGACCCGCGCAGCCTGGACTTCCTCAAGCAATGGACCACCAGCGGTGCGGTGCAGCCCGAGGTGCTCAACAAGATCAGTGAGTGGATCGCGCCCGACGAGAACGGCCAGACCAAGCTGGGCGACTGGGACATCTCGCGCGACGCGCCCTACTTCGGCATCGAGATCCCCGACGCGCCGGGCAAATACTTTTACGTGTGGCTCGACGCCCCCGTGGGCTACCTGGCCTCGCTCAAGAACTGGCTGGGCAAGCAGGGCATCGACTACGCCGCCTTCATGGCCGACCCGTCCACCGAGCAGTACCACTTCATCGGCAAGGACATCATCACCTTCCACACGCTGTTCTGGCCGGCCATGCTGCACTTCAGCGGCCGCAAGACGCCCAACGCGGTGTTCGTACACGGCTTCCTGACCGTGAACAACGGCGAGAAGATGAGCAAGAGCCGCGGCACCGGGCTGGACCCGCTCAAGTACCTGAAGCTGGGCATGAACCCCGAGTGGCTGCGCTACTACCTCGCGGCCAAGCTCTCGGCGCGCAACGAAGACATCGACTTCAACCCCGAAGACTTCATGCTGCGGGTCAACAGCGACCTGATCGGCAAGTTCATCAACATCGCCAGCCGCGCCGCAGGCTTCATTGCCAAGCGGTTCGACGGCCAGCTCGGCACGGCCTCAGCCGACGGCGCCGCGCTGCTGCAGGCACTGCAGGCGCGCGCAGAGGCCGTGGCCGCGCTGTTCGACACGCGCGAATACGGCAAGGCGCTGCGCGAGATCATGGCGCTGGCCGATCAGGTCAACGCCTACGTCGACCAGAACAAGCCCTGGGAACTCGCCAAGCAGGAAGGGCAGGACGCCCGCCTGCACGACGTGTGCAGCACCTGCATCGAGGCCTTCCGCCTGCTCGCGCTCTACCTCAAACCGGTGCTGCCCGCGCTCGCCACGCAGGTGGAGTCGTTCCTGCAGGTCCAGCCGCTGCAATGGGCCGACGCCGCGCGCCTGCTGGGCGCTGGCCACGCCATCAACGCCTACCAGCACCTCATGCAGCGCGTGGACGTGAAGCAGCTCGACGCGCTGTTCGAGCCACCGCCGCAGCCCGAGGCGCCCAAGACCGTGCCCGGCGGCGAGCCCATGGCCGAGACCATCTCCATCGACGACTTCACCAAGATCGACCTGCGCATTGCGCAGATCGTGAATTGCGAAGCGGTGGAGGGGACGAACAAGCTGCTGCGCCTCACGCTGGACGTGGGCGAAGGCAAAACACGCAACGTCTTCAGCGGCATTGCCAGCGCCTACAAGCCCGAAGAGCTGGTGGGCAAGCTCACCGTGATGGTGGCCAACCTGGCGCCGCGCAAGATGAAATTTGGCGTGAGCGAAGGCATGGTGCTGGCCGCCAGCCATGCCGACGAAAAGGCCGCGCCCGGCATCCACATCCTCAACCCCTGGCCGGGCGCCACGCCCGGCATGCGGGTGCGCTGAACGGTCTGCCTTGTTTGAACCGATCCGCGGCTTCACCAGTCTGCAGCGCACGCCGCAGACCGACCTGAAGCTCGGCTCGGTGCTGGCTTTTGTGGCCGGTGCGGCCAACGCGGGCGGCTTTCTCGCGGTGGGGCAGTACACCTCGCACATGACCGGCATGGTGTCGTCCGTGGCCGATCACCTCGTGCTCGGTGAACTCACGCTGGCCCTGGCCGGCGCGGGTGCCGTGCTGGCCTTTCTGCTCGGCGCCATGACGACCGCCTGGCTGGTGAACTGGGGCATGCGCCACGAGTTGCGCAGCGCCTACGGCCTGCCGCTGATTCTGGAAGCCGCCGCGCTGCTCGTCTTTGGCCTGTTTGGCGCGGCCATCGGTTTCATGACACCGGTGTTCCTGCCGCTCACGGTGGTGCTGCTCTGCTTCATCATGGGCCTGCAGAACGCGGTGATCACCAAGATCTCTCAAGCCCGCATCCGCACCACCCACGTGACCGGGCTCGTGACCGACCTGGGCATTGAGCTCGGCAAGCTGCTGTACGTCAACCGCCAACCCGGCGCCGAGCCGGTGCAAGCCGATCGGGGCCGCCTGCGGGTGCACGCCCAGCTGATTGGCTGCTTTTTCTTCGGCGGGCTGGCGGGCGCGCTGGGTTTCAAATACCTGGGGTTCGTCAGCACCGTGCCGCTGGCGCTCATGCTGTTGCTGCTGGTGATGCGCCCCGCGCTGGACGACTGGCAGCGGCTGCGAGCCGCCTGAAGCCACCGCCCGGTCAGCGGTTCCTGTCGAGGTCCGGGTCGCGCACCGACATCGTGCGGACCACCTTGAGGTCGGCGTCGAACACGACCGTGAACACCTGGGACTCGCCCACGCCAGGGCTCTCGTAATAGCGCCAGTCGTAGTGCGTCTCGCGCTTGAGGGCGTACTGGGTGATCTTCATCGGCTTGCCGAGCATGCGGCGCACCGCTTCCATCGGCATGCCTGGCGTCACCTGCGCGAAGGTGCGCGGGGTGAGCACCTGGCGCAACGCACTCATCTTGCCGTCCGCGCCGATGGTGATCATGTAATTGGTGTGGCCCGCGGGCTGGCGGTTGTACTCATAGATCTGCGCACCGTCCTCACCCTCCCACACGGCCTCGGGTGTGCCGAAGCGCTCGCGCACATCCGCCTCGGTGGACACGCCCTCTTCCAGCTCGCTGATGCGCTGCGGATCGCAGGCGCTCAGCAGGCCCACCAGCGCCATCAGGAGCACCTTGACCCTGGCGCTGCGCCACAGGTTGACCATCGATTGCTGCATGTCGGTCCCTCGTCTGACACCACTCACACCAAAAGGCCAGTCTAAACGCGCGCTCCCGTGCTGCATGTCTGCGCGCCCCGCGAGCGGTTGCCAAAGGTAACATCGGCCGATGCTTCAAGGCCTGCCACCACTGGCTCCGTTTCGTCCCCGGCTGATCCAGGACCTGCGGGGTTACAACCGGGACAAGCTCGCGCGCGATGTGGGCGCAGGCGCCACGGTGGGCATCGTGGCGCTGCCCCTGGCCATGGCGTTTGCCATCGCCAGTGGCCTCAAGCCCGAAGCGGGCTTGTGGACCGCGATCATTGCGGGCTTCCTGATCTCCGCGCTGGGCGGCACGTCGATGCAGATCGGTGGCCCGGCAGGTGCCTTCATCGTCATCGTCTACGGCATCGTGGAGCGCTATGGCGTGGCCAACCTGCTGATCGCCACCGCCAGCGCGGGCGTGCTGCTGTTCCTGCTGGGCCTCTTCCGCCTGGGCACGCTGGTGCGGTACGTGCCGGTGAGCGTGGTGATCGGTTTCACCAACGGCATTGCCGTGCTGATCGCGCTGTCGCAGGTGCGCGACCTGCTCGGGCTGGAGATCGCCAAGATGCCCGGCAGCTTCTTCGGCCAGATGAACGCGCTGGCGCAGCACATCGGCAGTTTCAATCCGTTCGCGTTCGCCCTGGGCGGGCTGTGCGTGCTCGGGCTGTTCGTGTGGCCCCGCCTGTGGGCGGTGGACTCGCAGTTTCGCCGCCAGATCGCCGCGCTCGATCGGGTCAGCGCCCTGAAGGCCACTTCGCGCCTGCCGGGCCCGGTGGTCGCGCTGGTCAGCCTGACCCTGCTGGCCTGGGCGTTGAGCCTGCCGGTGGAGACCATCGGTACGCGCTTTGGCGGCGTGCCGTCTGGCCTGCCCGTGTTCGAGCTGCCCGACTTTTCCTGGGAAACCGTGCGCCTGCTGGTCACGCCCACGCTCACCATTGCGCTGCTGGGCGCCGTCGAGTCGCTGCTGTGCGCGCGCGTGGCCGACCAGCTGGGCGAAGCGCCCAAGCACGACCCGAACCAGGAACTCATGGCGCAAGGCATTGCCAACACCGTGGTGCCCTTCTTCGGCGGCATGCCCGCCACCGGCACCATCGCGCGCACCGTCACCAACATCCGCTCCGGCGCGGTCTCGCCGGTGGCGGGCATGGTGCACGCGCTCACGCTGGCCGCGGTGGTGCTGCTGGCCGCGCCACTGGCTTTCCACATTCCGCTGGCGGTGCTGGCCGGCGTGCTGCTGTTCGTGGCGTGGAACATGGGCGAATGGCGCGAATTCGGGCGCCTGCGGCAGTTCAGCAACCACTACCGGTTGATGATGCTGTCCACCTTCTTCCTCACCATCGTCTTCGACCTGACCGTGGCAGTCGAACTCGGGCTGGTGCTGGCGGTGGTGCTGTTCGTGCGGCGCCAGAGCGAGATCTTTCGTGCCGAGCCGGTGGCCCGCACCGAGCAGCAGGCCACCTACCGGCTGTATGGCTCGCTGTTCTTTGGCGCCGTGGCCAAGATCGACCCCATCGTCGCCGACGTCGAACGCTCGCCCACGCCCCTGAACGTGATGCTCGATGCCAGCCACATGATTTCGCTGGACACCACCGGGCTGGACGCCCTGGAGCAGCTGCACAAGGCGGTGCACAAACGCGGCGGGCACCTGGGCATGGTCGGCCTGCATGCCCAGCCCCGCTCGCTGATCGAGCGCTCCGGTTTCGCCCAGCGCCTGCACACCTGCCAGTAAGGCCCCGGGCGCCCGGAAGGCGCCGAACAGGGCGGCCCGGTAAAATCGCCGTCTTTCCTTCCGCGCACCGAGCCAGCCCACCATGCCCTTCTTCCGCCGCCCCGACTACACCTCCGACACGACGCAGTTCATTGAACAGCTCAAGGCCGGCAAGCCCGGGCTGGAGCAGTCGCAGCGCCAGGGCCGCGCCCTGCTCTGGGACAAGCAGATCGACCGCGAATTCCAGGCCAAGGCCGAAGCCGCCCGCGTGCCCCAGAAGCCCTACGTCTACCAGACCGGCTCCGACCACACCTGATCGGCCGGGCATGAGCGATCCGCACACGCTCAACGAGGCCCCGCAGGGCCTGGAAGACGTCCTGCCCTCGGTGGTGGACCATGTGGCCCTGGCCAGGCTTTACGGCGAACCGCTGTTCGCCATGCCGCGCGACCTGTACATCCCGCCGGATGCGCTGCAGATCTTTCTGGAAGCCTTCGAAGGCCCGCTTGATTTGCTGCTCTACCTGATCCGCAAGCAGAACTTCAACATCCTCGACATCCCCATGGCGGCGGTCACGCGCCAGTACCTCACGTACGTCGACGAAATCCGCGCCAGCAACCTCGAACTCGCGGCCGAATACCTGCTGATGGCCGCGATGCTGATCGAGATCAAGTCGCGCATGCTGCTGCCGCCAAAGAAGACGGCCGAAGGCGAAGAAGCCGAAGACCCGCGCGCCGAGCTGGTGCGCCGCCTGCTCGAATACGAGCAGATGAAGCTGGCCGCGCACCGCCTCGCCGACTGCCCTCAATACGGTCGCGATTTCCTGCGCGCCCAGGTTTATGTGGAGCAGGCGCTGGCGCCCCGTTTCCCCGACGTGAACGCCATCGACCTGCAAGGCGCGTGGCGCGACATCCTCAAGCGCGCCAAGCTCGTGCAGCACCACAAGATCAGCCGCGAGGAGCTCTCGGTGCGCGAGCACATGAGCATCGTGTTGCGGCGCCTGCAAGGCCGCAAGTTTGTCGAGTTCGGCGACCTGTTCGATCCCACGCAGGGCTCGCCGGTGCTGGTGGTCACCTTCATCGCCATGCTCGAGCTCGCCAAGGAAACGCTCATCGAGCTGACCCAGGCCGAAGCCTTCGCTCCCATCTACGTCCGCCTGGCCTACACG
Source organism: Hydrogenophaga sp. (assembly GCF_019264445.1). Classification (GTDB taxonomy): domain Bacteria; phylum Pseudomonadota; class Gammaproteobacteria; order Burkholderiales; family Burkholderiaceae_C; genus Hydrogenophaga. The sequence continues at coordinate 56,280 of NZ_JAHVAB010000062.1, read as the reverse complement.
CCGGCCTGAAGGCCCCGCGCGGGCCGCTCCAGCACCGCCACACCATGACCGCTTCGCACCGCTTTGACGTTCTCATCATCGGCAGCGGCCTGGCCGGGCTCACCGCCGCGCTGCACCTGGCCCGCACCCACCGGGTCGCGGTCATCACCAAACGGGCGCTGGCCGATGGCTCCAGCAACTGGGCGCAAGGCGGCATTGCGGCCGTGCTGGCCGAAGGCGACAGCGTGGCCTCGCACGTGGAAGACACGCTGGTGGCGGGCGCCGGCCTGTGCGACCTGGAGGCGACGCAGTTCACGGTGAAAAACGCCCCCGCCGCCATCGCCTGGCTGCAGGAACTCGGCGTGCCCTTTTCGCAGGAAGACGGCGAACTGCACCTGACGCGCGAAGGGGGCCACAGCCACCGCCGCATCGTGCATGCCGCCGACGCCACCGGTGCCGCGGTGCAGGCCACGCTGATCGAGCGCGTACGCGCCACACCCGATATCCGGCTGTTCGAGCACCACATGCTGGTGAACCTCATCACCGACCGCCAGCCAGGCGGCACACCCACCGACTCATGCTGCACGGGCGCCTACGTGCTCGACACCGAACGCGATGAAGTGGTGACCTTCAACGCGACCCACACCGTGCTGGCCACGGGCGGCGCCGGCAAGGTGTACCTGTACACCACCAACCCCGACACCGCCACGGGCGACGGCATCGCCGCGGCCTGGCGCGCGGGCTGCCGGGTCGGCAACATGGAGTTCATCCAGTTTCACCCGACCTGCCTGTATCACCCGCACGCCAAGAGTTTCCTGATCACGGAAGCGGTGCGCGGCGAAGGCGGCCACCTCAAGCTGCCGCCGCACCTGGGCAGCCACCGCTTCATGCCCGACCACGACCCGCGCGCGGAGCTTGCACCGCGCGACGTGGTGGCGCGCGCCATCGACTTCGAGATGAAGAAACACGGACTGGACTGCGTGCACCTGGACATCTCGCACCAACCGCCCGAGTTTCTGCAGGCGCACTTCCCCAACATCCTCGCCCGCTGCGCGGAGCTGGGCATCGACATCACGCGCGAGCCCATTCCCGTGGTGCCCGCCGCGCATTACACCTGCGGTGGCGTCGTCACCGACCTGGCTGGGCGCACCGACCTGGCCGGTCTGTACGCCGTGGGCGAAACCACCTGCACCGGCCTGCACGGCGCCAACCGGTTGGCCAGCAACTCGCTGGTGGAGTGCATGGTGTTCGCCCAGGGTGCGGTCAATGCCATCCGCCAGGCGGCCAGCCCCGAAGCCCCCGCCTCACCGTCGTGGGACGACAGCCGCGTGACCGACGCCGACGAGCACGTCGTGATCTCGCACAACTGGGACGAGCTGCGCCGCTTCATGTGGGACTACGTCGGCATCGTGCGCACCAACAAGCGGCTGGAGCGCGCGGCGCACCGCATTGCATTGCTGCAAGGTGAAATCCAGGAGTTCTACTCACAGTTCCACGTGACGCGCGACCTGCTGGAGCTGCGCAACCTCGTGCAGGTGGCCGACCTGATCGTGCAGTCGGCCATGCTGCGCCACGAAAGCCGTGGCCTGCACTTCAGCCGCGATTACCCCGGGCTGTTGCCGGAGGCGAAACCCACGATCCTGGTTCCTCCCGCCCGCTGATCAACACCTCCGTTCGCCCTGAGCTTGTCGAAGGGCTCACCAGCGCCTGTGCCGGGGTTTCGACAGGCTCAGCCCGAACGGATCTGCGGTGCTCCAGAACGACCGTTCAGGCCGCGCCGATGTTCGGCACCAATGCGCCGGGGTTCTGCCCGCTGCGCTGCGCGCCTGTGAAGGCCAGCATGCGGTCGATGGGCTGGCGCGCCCGGGGAATCAGCGCCGGATCGACGTGGATTTCGTTGAGCCCTTTTTCCAGAATCTGCGCGACACCGGCCAGGCCGTTCATGGCCATCCAGGGGCAGTGTGCGCAGCTTTTGCAGGTGGCGCTGTTGCCGGCGGTCGGCGCCTCGATGAACACCTTGCCCGGGTTCTGCTGGCGCAGCATGTGCATCATGCCGTTGTCGGTGGCGACGATGAACTCGGGCGCGTCCAGCGTGCGCGCGGCCTTCAGGATGGCCGAGGTCGAGCCCACGGCATCCGCCAGCGCAATCACGTCGGCCGGGCTTTCCGGGTGCACCAGCACCTTGGCAAGGGGATGCTCCTTCTTCAGGGCCTCGAGCTCGAAGGCCTTGAACTCGTCGTGCACGATGCACGACCCGGTCCACATCACCATGTCGGCACCCGTCTCGCGCTGGATGTAGGCGCCCAGGTGCTTGTCCGGCGCCCACAGGATCTTGTGGCCCTTGTCCTTGAGCGCGCGCACGATGTCGAGCGCGCAGCTGGACGTGACCAGCCAGTCCGCCCGCGCCTTCACGGCCGCGCTGGTGTTGGCGTAGACCACCACGGTGCGGTCCGGGTGCGCATCACAGAAAGCGCTGAACTCGTCGATCGGGCAGCCCAGGTCCAGTGAGCAGTTGGCATCCAGGTCGGGCATGAGCACCGTTTTCTCCGGGCTCAGGATCTTGGCGGTCTCGCCCATGAAGCGCACACCCGAGACCACCAGCGTGGTGGCCGCGTGGTCGCGGCCGAAGCGGGCCATCTCCAGCGAGTCGCTCACGATGCCGCCGGTTTCAATGGCCAGGTCTTGCAGGTCCGGGTGCACGTAGTAGTGCGACACCATCACCGCGTTGCGCGCTTTGAGCAGCTGGCGAATGCGCTCCTTGAGTGCCGCGCGCTGCCTGGGGCCAGGCTCGACCGGCACGCGCGCCCAGGCGTGTTGCGTGGGGCACGCCGGCTGCTCGTATTCCACGTCAATGACGGCGCTGGAGTCGGGGGTGTTCATGTCGGTCAATCGTGGTGGTCCAGCGCTTCAGAGCGTCTGGAATCGCATGGAGAAGTCGGTGGCCTTGACGTCTTTGGTCAGGCCGCCGATGGAAATGCGGTCGACCCCGGTTTCTGCAAGGCCGCGCACGGCGTCCAGATTCACGCCCCCGGAGATTTCGAGCACCGCGCGCCCGGCGTTGCGCGCCACGGCGGCCTGCAGCGTGGGAATGTCCATGTTGTCCAGCAGCACCATGGTGGCGCCACAGGCCAGCGCTTCATCGAGTTGCGCCAGCGTTTCCACTTCAATCTCCACGAAGCGCGCCTGGGGTGCGGTGTCCCGTACGCGCTGCAGCACCTGGGCCACGCCACCTGCTGCCGCAATGTGGTTTTCCTTGATCAGCACGGCGTCATAAAGACCGATGCGGTGGTTCACGCCGCCGCCCGTCTTCACCGCGTACTTCTGCGCCAGGCGCAGACCCGGCAGCGTCTTGCGCGTGTCCACGATCTGTGCGCGCGTGCCGGCCACGGCATCGACGAAGGTCGCGGTCTTGGTGGCCACGGCCGTGAGCAGTTGCAGAAAATTCAGCGCCGTGCGCTCGGCGGTGAGCAGCGGCTGGGCACGCCCTTCGATGGTGAGCACGGTCTGGTCGGCGGTGCAACGCTGGCCTTCGCCCACGTGCCATGTCAACCGGGCCTGTGGATCCAGCGCGTGCACGGCCGCTTCCACCCATGGCGTGCCGCAGATCAGCGCGGCCTCGCGCGCCAGAATGCGCGCGCTCGCCGGGCGCTCCCCATCCACCAGCGCAGCGGTCAGATCGCCGCTTCCCACGTCTTCGGCCAGCGCCTGCACCACATCGCGCCGGGCCAGTTCCTGCACGTCGGCCAGGGTGAATTCAGAGAGGTGTTTCATGGGGCGCAAGCATAGCGGTTTGGACTATAGTCCCCGATTCTCACCCACCCCCCCAACCCTGCGGGATCCCCACATGAGCACCCCCACCACCTCTGCGCCCATGGCCACACCCTACGGCACGTTGCCTGCGGCATCGCCGTTGCCACAACGCAAGCCGGTGAGCCTGCCCCGGCTGAACGAGATGCGCGAGCGCGGCGAGAAGATCACCATGCTCACTGCCTACGACGCCACGTTTGCCGCTGTGGCCGATGCCGCTGGTGTGGAGTGCATCCTCGTGGGCGATTCACTGGGCATGGTGTGCCAGGGCCTGGCCAGCACGGCCGGCGTGACGCTGGAGACCATGGCGTATCACGTGGAGAGCGTGGCGCGCGGGCTTCGTCGGGTGCAAGGCACGGCATGGCTGCTGGGCGACCTGCCCTTTGGCAGCTACCACGAATCCAGAGAACAGGCGATGCGCAGCGCGGCCCAACTGGTCCACGCAGGTGCGCACATGGTCAAGCTCGAAGGCGGCGGCTGGACGGCGGATACCGTGCGCTTTCTCGTCGAGCGCGGCATCCCGGTGTGTGCCCACCTCGGGCTCACGCCGCAAACGGTGCACGCCCTGGGCGGCTACCGGGTGCAAGGGCGTGGCGACGCAGCGGCGCTCACGCTCAAGCGCCACGCGCTGGAGCTGCAAGATGCCGGCGCCACCATGCTGGTGCTTGAAATGGTGCCCGCCGCCCTGTCGGCCGAGATCACCCAGCAACTGCCGCACTGCCACACGATCGGCATCGGCGCCGGCAAAGGCACGGCGGGCCAGGTGCTCGTGATGCACGACATGCTGGGCGTCAACCTGGGCAAGAACCCGAAGTTCGTTCGCAACTTCATGGAGGGCGCCAGCAGCGTGCGGGACGCCATGGCCGCCTACGTGAGTGCCGTCAAGGACGGCAGCTTCCCCGACGACAGCCTGCACGCCTGGTGAACCGCTCACGCCTCAGAACAGCACGGCCCTCATGAAAATCGTCCACACCATCGAAGCGCTGCGTGAAACCCTGCAGCCCTTCAACGCGCCCACCCTCGTGCCCACCATGGGCAACCTGCACGAGGGTCATCTGGACCTGGTGCGCACCGCCAGGCCGCTGGGCGATGTGACCATCGCCAGCGTCTTTGTGAACCGGCTGCAGTTTGCGCCCCACGAAGACTTCGACACCTATCCCCGCACCCTGCAGGCCGACTGCGACAAGCTCGCCGCCGCGGGGTGTGACGTGGTGTTCGCGCCATCAGAAAAAGAGCTGTACCCCGAGCCTCAGGGCTTCAAGGTGCAGCCTCCCGGTGAGCTGGCCGACATCCTGGAAGGCCATTTCCGCCCGGGCTTCTTCACCGGCGTCTGCACCGTCGTGATGAAGCTGTTCCAGTGCGTGCTGACCGAAGCCAAGGGCCCGCGCCATGCGGTGTTCGGGCAGAAGGACTACCAGCAGCAAATGGTGATCCGGCGCATGGTGCAGCAGTTTGCGCTGCCCGTCGGCATCGTGAGCGTGCCCACGCGGCGAGCGGCCGACGGCCTGGCCCTGAGCTCGCGCAACGGCTACCTGAGCGACACCGAGCGCGCCGAAGCGGTGCAACTCTCGCTGGCGCTGCGCGCACTGGGGCGAGACGCGCTGGCCGCTGCAGACGGCCTGACTCGCCACCTGCCCGCGCTGGAGGAACGCGCCATGAAAGCGCTGGCCGCGCGTGGCTGGCAGCCGGACTACCTCACCGTGCGCCGTCGCGCCGACCTGCAAACTCCCCAGGCGGGTGATCCGCTCGTGGTGCTGGGCGCTGCGCGACTGGGCAAGACGCGCCTGATCGACAACTTCGAGATCTGATGCCTGGAGGCGACGATGCTGCAACTGCGACCGAACTGCGAATGCTGCAACCGCGATCTGCCCAACGAGAGCACCGAAGCGCGCATCTGCACCTTTGAGTGCACCTTCTGCAGCGACTGTGCGGACACGCGGCTGCACCACACATGCCCGAACTGCGGTGGTGAACTGGTGCGCCGCCCACGCCGGCCCGCCGCCGCGCTGGCTCGCCACCCGGCTTCTGCCGAACGCGTGTTCAAGCCAGCAGGCTGCGCCCCGACGGCGGCCTGACTACAGGCCCTCGTCCTTGGGATCGCGCCCCATGAGCGCGGCCACGGCCTGCGCAGGGCGAAGCCGGCCTTCCAGCAAGGCCACCACCGCCTCGCTGATCGGCATGTCCACACCCAGCAAGCGGGCGCGCTGCACCACCGTGCGGGCGCTGTACACACCCTCGGCCACGTGACCCAACGAGTCCAGCGCCTGCTGCAGTGTCATGCCCTGCGACAGCAACTGCCCCACGCGGCGGTTGCGCGACAGGTCGCCGGTCGCCGTGAGCACCAGATCGCCCAACCCGGACAGCCCCATGAAGGTGTCGGCGCGCGCGCCGAGCGCCAGGCCCAGACGCGTCATTTCCGCGAGCCCCCGCGTGACCAGGGCAGCACGGGCGTTCAAGCCCAGATCCAGGCCATCGCACAGGCCCGTGGCAATCGCCAGCACGTTTTTCACGGCGCCCCCCACTTCCACGCCCACGATGTCGTCGTTGGCGTACACGCGCAAGGCGGGTCCATGAAAAGCCGCGACGAGCACGTCGCGCACGCTCGCATGTTCGCTGGCAGCCACCAGCGCCGTGGGCTGGCCCCGCGCCACTTCCTGCGCAAAACTCGGACCGCTGAGCACGCCGGCCTTGAGGCGAGGCGCCACCTGTGCGCGGATTTCGTGGCCCAGCAAGCCGCCGCTGCCGGCATCACCGTGCACCGGCGCTTCAAAACCCTTGCAGAGCCACGCCACCGGCGCAGGGTGCGCCGCCAGCAGCGCCAGCATGCCGCGCAGGCCCGCCATGGGCGTGCCAATGATCACGAGGTCGGCTTGCGCCAGCACCGCGCCAGACGAAGTGGCATCCAGCGGACGGCTGTCAATCGTCACGGTGGGCGGCAAGGCAACACCCGGGAGATAGCGCCGGTTTTCGCGCTGCTCGCGCATCTCGGCAGCCTGTCGGGCGTCGCGCGCCCACAGCGTCACCTGGCGGAATTGACCGTCTTGCGACGCAGCGCCGATGGCCAGTGCGGTGCCCCAGGCGCCCGCTCCGAGCACAACGATGTTCATCGGTCCTGGGCGGGACGGCTTACTGCGTGACGATGCGCGGGGCGTCTTCGCCGGCCTGGGCCTGTTGCTGCTCGTACATGGCCTGGAAGTTGATTTCTGCCAGGTGCACGGGCGGGAAGCCGCCGCGCTGAACAATGTCCGCCACGTTGCTGCGCAGGTACGGATAGACGATCTGCGGGCAGGCGATGCCCATGATCGGACCCATCTGTTCCTGCGGCAGGTTGCGGATTTCGAAGATGCCGGCCTGCTTGGCCTCCACCAGAAACACCGTCTTGTCCTTGATCTTCGTCGTCACGGTGGCGGTCACACACACCTCGTAAACGCCGTCGGCCACCGGGCTGGCTTCCACGCCGAGCTGGATATCCACCGTGGGCTGCTCCTGCTCCAGCAGGATGGCCGGGGAATTGGGCTGCTCCAGCGAGGCTTCCTTGAGGTAGACGCGTTGAATCTGAAAGATGGGATCCTGGTTTTCTGCCATGGTGGTGTCTCGAATGGGTCGGGATAGAAAAAACAAACCCGCCGGGGGAACGAGTCCCTGCGGCGGGCGCTGGGCCGATTATGTCAGCCCGGCAAGACCGTACCCGGCCACTCAGGCCTGCAACATCGGCACCAGACCACCACGCCCATCCAGCGCGTGCAGGTCGTCGCAACCGCCCACATGGGTGTTGCCAATGAAGATCTGGGGCACGCTAGTGCGACCGGTGAGTTGGGTCATCTGGGCGCGCAACTCGGGCTTGCCGTCCACAAACACCTCTTCAAGATCCACCACGCCCCGCCGATCCAGCAAGGCGCGGGCCCGGCTGCAATACGGGCAGTACGCGCTGGTGAACATCTTGACCTTGGCCATGTGCAGTTCCTGTCAATCGGGTGGAAAGTAGCCCGAATGATCAGGTTTTTTCCACGGGCAGGTTGGCGGCGCGCCACGCACCCATGCCACCCGTCAGGGATTGCGCGTTGTCGTAGCCCAGCTTCTTGGCGATGGCCACGCCTTTGTTGGCAGAGGCGCCGTTTGCACAGACCAGGATCACCTGGGTGGCCTTGTTCTTGACGGCACCGGGCAGCTTAGCCTCCAGGTCGGCCAGCGGCAGGTTCTTGGCGCCAATGATGTGGCCCGATGCGAAGCCGGCGGCATCTCGCACATCCACCACCACGGCTTTTTCGCGGTTCATCAGCTGAACCGCCTGGGCTGCATTGAGAGAACCCGCCCGGGCCCCCGAAGAGGCCAGCGGCCACAACAGAAAGGCACCAGATGTGATGGCCACGGCGAACAGAACCCAGTTTTCGAGGAAGAAACTCACAGAGACACCTTTCGAGTAAGCCGGCGATTTTAGAATGCCTGACTGCGCAGCGCCGGCCACGTCTGGCCAGCACCCGCAGGACCGGCCCGATTGTGTGGCCTGTCGCCCCCCTTCCAGCCCTTTCCGACCCTCAACGCACGCCCTTCCCATGTACAAACTCGTCCTGATTCGCCATGGCGAATCCACCTGGAATCTGGAAAACCGCTTCACCGGCTGGACCGACGTCGACCTCACGCCGACGGGGCTGGAGCAGGCCAAAAATGCGGGGCGCCTGCTCAAGGCCGAGGGCTACGACTTCGACCTGGCCTACACGAGCGTGCTCAAACGCGCCACGCGCACCCTGTGGCACGCCCTGGACGAAATGGACCGCACCTGGCTGCCCGTGGTGCACAGCTGGCGCCTCAACGAAAGGCACTACGGCGCCCTGCAGGGCCTGAACAAGGCCGACATGGCCAAGCAATACGGCGACGAGCAGGTGCTGGTCTGGCGCCGCAGCTACGACACGCCGCCACCCGCGCTGGAACCGACCGACCCCCGCAGCGAGCGCGGTGACCGCCGCTACGACCGCCTCAAGCCCGAGGAAGTGCCTTTGACCGAGTGCCTCAAGGACACCGTGGCACGTGTCTTGCCCTTCTGGAACGAAGCCATGGCGCCGGCCATCAAGGCCGGCAAGCGCGTGGTGGTGGCCGCACACGGCAACAGCATTCGCGCCCTGGTGAAGTACCTGGACGGCATTTCCGACAACGACATCGTGGGCGTGAACATCCCCAACGGCATTCCGCTGGTCTACGAACTCGACGCGAACCTGCAGCCCATCCGCCACCACTACCTGGGTGACGCCGAGGCTGCTGCCAAGGCCGCTGCCGCCGTGGCCGCGCAGGGCAAGGCCTGAAACCGTCGATTCGTCACGGCATCCCGGGAAACCCCGCGGTGAGCCTGGGGAACCGAAGCCGTTGGCGATGCTCCAAGGTGTATATTGGCCCGACAGGGTCACGCAGGCCCTGCACGGGCTTTTTTACTGGGGTATTTCGATGGCAAAACTGGTGAGTCACAAGCTGAAAATTGCAGGCTGGGTGGCGATTGGCGCGGTGGCTGGTGCACTGACCACGGTCCAGGTGCAGGCGGTCGCACGCGGCGCACTGGCACCCTTGCCCCTTGAGGAGCTGCAGCAGCTCGCCGCCGTTTTTGGCATGGTCAAGAGCGACTACGTCGAGCCGGTGGACGAGAAGAAGCTGATCTCCGAAGCCATCACCGGCATGGTGGCCAGCCTCGATCCGCACTCGCAGTATTTCGACAAGAAGTCCTTCAAGGAATTCCGCGAAGGCACCAGCGGGCGTTTCGTGGGTGTGGGCATCGAAATCACCATGGAAGACGGCCTGGTCAAGGTGGTCTCGCCCATTGAGGATTCCCCAGCCTTCCGTGCGGGCCTGAAGACCGGCGACCTGATCACCAAGATCGACGACACGCAAGTCAAGGGCCTGAGCATCAACGACGCCGTCAAGCTGATGCGCGGCGAACCGCGCACCAAGGTGCTGCTGAGCATCTTCCGCAAGGACGAGAACCGCACGTTCCCCGTGACCATCACGCGCGAGGAAATCAAGACGCAGAGCGTGAAGTCACGGGTGGTGGAACCCGGTTACGCGTGGGTGCGCGTATCCCAGTTCCAGGAGCGCACGATTGAAGACTTCGCTCGCAAGATGGAAGACATCTATAAGGCCGACCCGAATCTCAAGGGCCTCGTGCTGGACCTGCGCAACGACCCGGGCGGCCTGCTCGACGCCGCCGTGGCACTCTCCGCAGCCTTCCTGCCCGAAAACGTGACCGTGGTGTCCACCAACGGCCAGCTGGAAGACAGCAAATTCACTTACAAGGCCATCCCGCAGCACTACCTGCGCCGCGGTGGTACAGACCCGATCAAGCGCCTGACCGACAACACGCAGGGTGCCCTCAAGCGCGTTCCTCTGGTGGTGCTGGTCAATGAAGGCTCTGCCTCTGCCAGCGAAATCGTTGCTGGTGCACTGCAGGACCACAAGCGCGCAACCGTGCTGGGCAGCCAGACGTTCGGCAAGGGTTCGGTTCAAACGGTCCGCCCCCTGGGTCCGGACACCGGGCTCAAGCTCACCACGGCGCGCTACTACACCCCGTCGGGCAACTCCATTCAGGCCAAGGGCATCGTGCCCGACGTGATGGTGGACGAGACGCAGGAAGGTAACGTGTTTGCCGCACTGCGCACCCGGGAAGCCGATCTGCAGAAACACCTGAACAACGGCACCGAGGCTGCCAAGGGCGCTCAAGGCATGACCGACGCAGAGCGCGCGGCTTCCCAGCAACGGGAAGAGGCACGCGAAGCAGCCCGCAAGCGACTCGAAGAAGAGGCCAAGAAGAACCCGAACCAGCGCCTGGTGCCCGAGTTCGGCACCGACAAGGACTTCCAGCTGCAGCAGGCCCTCAACCAGCTGAAGGGGCGCCCTGTGATGGTGAGCAAGACGCTGTCGGTGCGCGAAGAAGAAAAGAAAGAAAACTGATCTGACGGAACGCTGCGGGCACAGCCCCGCAGCGCGCGCCCCTTGGACGACGCCCAGCTCCTGCGCTACTCGCGCCACATCCTGCTCGATGAACTGGGCGTTGAAGGCCAGGCAGCCTTGCTGGCATCGCATGCGCTCGTGATCGGCGCTGGCGGTTTGGGCTCTCCGGTGGCGCTCTACCTGGGCAGCGCAGGCGTCGGACACATCACGCTGGTCGACCACGACACCGTTGACGAAACGAACCTGCAGCGGCAGATCGCGCACAGCCTGGCCCGTGTGGGCCACTTCAAGGCCGAATCCGCGCGCGAGGCCATCGCGGCCATCAACCCGGATGTGCAAGTCACCACCGTCACCGAACGAGCCGACGCTGCGCTGCTGGACAGCCTGGTGGCGCAGGCCGATGTGGTGCTTGATTGCACCGACAACTTCGCGACACGCCACGCCATCAACCAGGCCTGCGTGACGCACCGAAAGCCACTGGTATCGGGCGCGGCCATTCGCATGGACGGCCAGCTCAGCGTGTTCGATGCCCGCACCCCGGGCAACCCGTGTTACGCCTGCGTGTTCCCGCCCGACTCGGGCGTTGAAGAAGTGCTGTGCGCGACCATGGGCGTGTTCGCGCCGCTCGTGGGCATCGTGGGCACGATGCAAGCTGCCGAGGCGCTCAAGCTGCTCTGCGGCATGGGCTCGCGCATCACGGGCAAGCTGCTCATGATCGATGGCCGGGACCTCGCGTTCACTGCTGTTTCACTGCCGCAGAACCCGCATTGCTCGGTGTGCGGCAAGGCACACTGAATCGGCCCGTCAGGGCAAAGGCATCGGGCACGGCCCGTGACGCTTGCGGAAATCGCGCGGCAACTCGACCGAGCCGTCGGCAAACAAGCCTTTGCGCGCCCGTCGCGCCCCCGCCTCTTCGTCCTTGAAGGGTCCTGGACGCCGGCCCCAGCGATACGACCAAGCGTGGCCCTGACCCACCATCCATGCCGCGACATCGTCGCCCTGATGGGTCAGCTTTGCCAACCCCCGACCGTAGTCATCTCGCTGGCGCACGCCCACCGCCACCACCTGGTTCAATACCCGTGCGGCCAACGCATCGCGCGAGGCCACGCCGCCGCGCTGGCAGATCTCCGGGGCATCGATACCGTCGATGCGCAGCTTGCGATAGCGCCCACCCTCCAGGGGCTTGACCCACAGGGTGTCGCCGTCGAACACGCGCGTGACCTTCGCGGCATACGCCTCGCGCTCAGGCGGGTGGCCAGCTGCTTTCGCAGACGCTGCGAGGCCGGGTGATACCGACACCCACAGCGCGGTGGCCAGCAGCAGGGCCGTCAGTGGATGCGGGCGAACACGTCGTGCCTGCATCAACCCTTCTTGCCGCCCAGCAACAGCAGCGCAGCACCCACCACGATGGCGCCAACGCCAGCCCAGACGGGCACGTTGACGGTTTCCTTTTGCTTCACGGACAACTCCAGCGGCCCCAGCTTCACGGCCTCGGTGTCCTTGGTGTAGCTGAAGCTGCCGTACACCAAGCCGAGCACGCCGGCCACGATAAGAACCACACCGACCAGCTTGGCTGCGTTCATGGGAATTCCCTCCAGAGTTTGCGCTTCCACCGCACGGCCCGAGTGCCAGCGACGCAGCGCAGACCGCGATGATGCACCAAGCGCAGGCGGGCTGGCCTCCCGTCAGTGCAGGTCCTTCCACCAGCGTTCGTTCTGCCGTGAACGCCCGAGCGTCAGCACCTCGCCCACTTGCGGTGTGGCCAGCGCAAGGCCTTCTCGCTCTGCCCGGTCGGCGACGCGATCCATGGGAGCGCGCCAGCGGTGAAATGCAAGGTCGAACGTGCTGTTGTGCACCGGGTACAGCAGCCGTGCGCCCAGGTCTTTGAAGGCACGCACGGTTTCTTCGGGGGACATGTGGGCCGATGGCCAGTCGCTGTCGTAAGCGCCGTTTTCCATCAAGGCGATGTCGATGGCACCAAAGCGCTGCCCGATGGTCTTGAATGCATCGAAGTAGCCCGAATCGCCGCTGAAGAAGATGCGTTCGCTGCCGCTCTGGATCAGCCAGGACGCCCACAGCGTGCTGTTGCGATCCCATGGCATACGCCCCGAGAAATGGTGGGCTGGCGTGGCCGTGAGCTGCACGCCCGCGTGACTCGCCCCTTGCCACCAGTCGAATTCCTCAATGCGCGCCGCATCGACACCCATGCGCTGGAGGCGGGCGCCCACGCCCAATGGCACGAAAAAGCGCTGCACGCGCTCGCGCAAGTGCTCAATGGTGGCGCGGTCCAGGTGGTCGTAGTGGTCGTGAGAAAGGATCAAGCCTTCGATAGGCGGCAGCTCGTCCAGCGACAGCGGTGGCGCATGAAAGCGCCGGGGACCGAACCACTGGACGGCTGACGCCCGTTCGCTGAACACCGGATCGATCAACCAGTAGCGGCCACGCAGCTTGAGCAGATGCGAAGAGTGGCCCAGCCGCACGATGTGGTTGGCCGCGGGATCGAGTGCGTCGAGCGTGGCCCGGTCGATCCTGCGCACCGGGATCGCATCGCGCGGCACTGCACCGGGCTTGGCCTCCAGCACAAATCGCATCCAGATCTTCCAGGCGCTCTGGGTAGGCCGGGCGTGCCTGTCGGGTGGATTCTGAAAACGACCGTCATCACCCCGTTGGGGCGAGATCACGCGGTCGGACTGCCCCCCACGCGCTGCGGCACAACCAGCCACCAGCAGGCCTGCGGCCAACAAGACACAGACAGAACTGAAAAGATGCGGCAAGGTCATGGCGGAGCCCAAGGTTCGGCGGAATCGACAACGACTGGACATGTTGCCGATCCAGTGCGCACGCGTCGATACCCCCAATGCAGCACACGGTGGCGCTGCGCCGCCGGGCCCACGCCGTGATCAGCGGCCGGCCATCACCGCGCTTGGGCTCAGCAAGGCGTCCAGGCGGCGCAGCCCCGCCACGGTCTGCAGGCAGGCTTGTGCGGCCTCGGTTCCCTTGACCGCAAAGTGCCGCAAGAAGTATTTGCGGTGTTCAGCGTGCTCATGAAAGTGGTGCGGCGTGAGCACCGCCGAGATCATCGGCACGCCGGTGTCGAGTTGCACGTCCATGAGCGCCTGCACGACGGTTTGTGAAACAAAGTCGTGGCGGTAGATGCCGCCATCGACCACCAGTGCACTGCCCACAATGGCGGCGTAACGGCCGGAGCGCGCCAGGCGCTGCGCGTGCAGCGGAATCTCGAACGCGCCCGGTACGTCGAACACATCGATGGCATCGGCGTTGAAGCCGCCTTGTGCCATTTCAGCGAAGAACGCATCGCGCGCCTGGTGCACGATGTCGGCGTGCCAGGACGCCTCGACAAAAGCGAAACGCAGGCCCGCAGGCAGGTGAAGGTGGTGGGAAGACTCGGTCTGATTCATGGTGTCCTCAAGGAGTGGGAGGGCCAAAAAATCAGGGCGCACAAGCGCACGCGCCACCGCGACGCATCCCGGCGCACGGTGGTACATGGCTCGCGCTCTCTTGCATCCGGACTGTGACCGTCGGTCCCGGAGTCTCACCGGGTCTGCTGACCCCATGCGCCAGGCTTGCTGGCGCATGGGCGCTCGCGGCACTTGTGCGGTCGCGTTGCCACGCCGCCATCACCGCCGGTGGGGAGTTTCACCCCGCCCTGAGAACGCTTGTGTCCGGCACAAGGCCCGACACGCCACATTCTAGGCAGTGCCACGGTCGGCCGCTGTCGCCTGGGCACATGCCCTTTCAGGCCGTGACGATCCAGCCTTCGAGGGGATCGAATTCAGGCAGGCCCCAGCGCGGCAGGCCTGCCAGGTGTTGCCGCTCGGCCCAGGCGGCCTGCAGCAGGCAGAGCACCGCGTCCAGGCTGTCGCCACTGGGATCGTCGGCCAACGCGTCGCGCTGGGTGTTGGTGAGCTTCAGGCGCAGCCCGGCTGCCTGCAACAACGGCACCTGCCCGTTTTCCAGCGCGTTGATCAAGGTCTTGCGCGCGATGAGGCGGTCGGGCGTCTGCTTGGCTTTGTCGTCGCTCTTGTAAGACGCCGAGCCCAGCACGCTGCGCGCGAGCAGCCCCGGGTACGCCTCCAGGCCCACGCGCGTGCCGTCGCCGTCCAGCAGCCCGGGCAAGGTGACGCCCGCCGCCATCAGGCGCGGCACACCGGCATGCAACATGAACGCCACCGGCGGGTTGACCCACTTCATGCTCGGGCTGGAGCCGGCGGGCCCATCGGTGGCGCGGTGGGCGAACTTGCCACCGACGGGGCGCGCATCGCAGAAGGCAGCGAACGCCTCGCGAATCTCGCTGCGCTCCAGCCCCGCGTAGTGCGCCATGCACTCGGCCCATGCCGTGGGCCAGCCCAACGCGGTGACGAGCTCGCGGGGCAGGCCAAACGGCAGATCGAACCCGCCCACCCAGCAGCCCGGTGCTGCCAAGCGCTGGCTCCAGGCATCCAGCGTCTCGAAACGTTCCACCGACTCGATCAGCACACGGCCGCGGTCGGCACGGCCCACCGCGAGCGTGATGGGCTTGCGCCGGGTGGGTGCGCTGGAGAAGTCGCAACCCAGCAAGCTGCGGGAGGTGGCTTCGCTCATGTCATCCCAAAGCCAGCGCAGTCACGCCGGCTGCAATGCACAGCGCCCCCAGGATGCGGGCCACGCGATCGCCCTCGCCCAGCAGATGTCCGCCGATGAGTGCGGCAAACAGCATCGACACCTCGCGCGCCGGGGCCACATGGGACAGCGGCGCCTCGCGCATGGCATACAGCACGAGCACATAGGCCACAGGGCTCACGGCGGCCACCAGCAGCGCATAGCGCCACTGCAAGCGCCAGAGTTGCGCGGCGGTGGGCAGGTCGCGCAGCACACTGGGGGCGAGCAGCGCCACACGCACGAAGTTGCCCATGTAGTCCACCAGAATGGGTGACATCAGCAGCACCTTGACGGCGTAGCCATCGACCACCGTGTACGAAGCGATGAAGACACCCGTGAGCACGCCATAGAACATGCCTTTGTGCACGCGCTGCCGTGCCGCCGGGTCGTGCGTCGCGCGCAGCAGGCCGGGCCCGCCAGCAATGAGGAACACGCCGCCGACCACCCCCACAATGCCCAGCGCCCCCAAGGCAGAAATGCGTTCGCCCAGCAGCGCGATGGCCACCAGCGACGAGAGCAGAGGCCCGGAGCCCCGTGCCATCGGATACACCACGGTCAGGTCGGCTTTGCGGTAGCCGCGCAGCAGGATCACGTAGTAGAAAACGTGCAACACGCCACTGGCGACCACGAAGGCCCACTCCGTCACGCCCCACGCCGGGACCTCCGTGCGGCCGATCCACCAGCCCAGCGGCGCCCAGATCAGCATCATGAGGAAGGCGCTGAAAAAGGCAAAGCGCGCATCGCCCGCTGCCTTTTTGGCCGCGATGTTCCAGCAGGCATGGATCAGGCCGGCCAGCACAATCAGACAGAACGCGGTCAGCGACATGCAGGTTCAGAAGAAGGCAGGCGGCCTGCTCGCCTGAGCACCGCCAGGCGCTTGGCGATCGCGCGGTGCAGGTGGGAGAGCGTCAGGCCCTGCCGATGATGCTGGCGGTGGCCATGAGCTCTTCGAGCAAGGCCAGCGATACCCGACCCGACACCGCGTAGGGATCGAATTCGGGGCGCTCGGAATACTTCAGCACGATGGACGTGTTGAGTTTGGACAGGTTGACCTGGCCCATCGTCCATCCACCGAAGCGGCGCTCGGTGATTTCCTCGTAGTGCAGCAGCACCACGTCGGTGTGCCGCGCGTCGGCCACGATGTGGTTGTAGAGGGTGTTGACGGCACCGCGCCCACCCTCGATGGCCTGCAGAAAGACACCGCCGCCATAGCACAGCACACCGGTGATGCCGTTGCCCATGTTGTGCGAGCGGGAGGCCTCCAGGATGGATTCGATGACCTTGGCGCTGTCCTTTTCAACAGCGCGGCTGACGTAGAGCAGGCGTACGAGCATGTTGAGCCTCAGGGTTGACGGGGGATGAGCGCGAGGAATTCACGCCGCAGGTTGGGGTCCTTGAGGAACACGCCGCGCATGACCGAGTTGATCATCTTGCTGTTCATGTCCTTCACGCCACGCCAGGACATGCAGTAGTGGCTGGCCTCCATCACGAGGGCCAGGCCATCGGGCTGCGTTTTTTCCTGAATCAGGTCGGCCAGCTGCACCACGGCTTCTTCCTGGATCTGGGGGCGGCCCATGATCCATTCGGCCAGACGCGCGTACTTCGACAGGCCGATCACGTTGGTGTGCTCGTTGGGCATAACGCCGATCCAGATGCGCCCGATGACGGGGCAGAAGTGGTGGCTGCAGGCGCTGCGCACCGTGATCGGGCCGACGATCATCAGCTCGTTGAGGTGCTCGGCATTGGGAAACTCGGTGATGCTCGGGCCCTTCACGTAGCGGCCGTTGAACACCTCCTTGAGGTACATCTTGGCCACGCGGCGGGCGGTGTCGCCGGTGTTGTGGTCGTTCTGGGTGTCGATGACCATGGCATCGAGCACGCCCTGCATCTTCTCGGCCACTTCGTCGAGCAGCAGGTCCAGCTCGCCTGGCCGGATGAACTCGGAGATGTTGTCGTTGGAGTGAAAGCGCTGGCGGGCGGCCTTCACACGCTCGCGGATCTTGACGGACATGGGCACGCCATGATCGTCATCAGGGGAGGCGTCAGAAGTCATGTCGGATGCGGTTTTCGTCGGAGTGGCGCATGCTAACACCGCACCCCCGGGGGACCTGACGCATGGGGGCTTTCAGGGCATCGGCTCAAGCGCGCAGCAACAGCTCCAGATCCTGCAGGGTGCTGGCCTCGTGCAGTGGCTTGTCGTGCCGCACGCGGGCGATGCGCGGAAACCGCAGCGCGACGCCGCTCTTGTGCCGTGTGCTGCGCGCGATGCCTTCAAACGCCAGCTCGAACACGAGGGTGGGTCGCACGCTGCGCACCGGGCCGAACTTCTCCAGCGTGTGGCGGCGCACCACCGCATCCACGGCCTTGAACTCTTCGTCGGTCAGACCCGAGTAGGCCTTGGTGAACGCCACCAGCTGCAACGCACCGGGTTCGGCTGGGCGGCGTTGCGCAATGGCTTCAACCACCGCCTGCGCCTCGGCCGCATCTGCGGGGGCACGGTTCCAGACCGCAAAGGTGTAGTCGGTGTAGACCGACGCGCGCCGACCGTGACCCGCCTGCGCGTAGATGAGCACGCCATCGATGCTCATGGGATCGATCTTCCACTTCCACCAGGCCAGCATGCCGGTGCCATCGCCGCGCCTCTGGCGGCCGGTCCCGTAGGTGCTCAGGCGGTGCTTGAGCATCAACCCTTCGACGCCCAGCGCACGCGCCTGCGATCGCTGCGCTGCCAGCGTGTCCCAGGCGTCGGCCATGAGCACCGGCGAGAGCCACAGGCGCGGCCCGGGCGTGGCGTCGAGCAGCACAGCGAGCGCTTGCAACCTGGCTCGGCGTTCGTGCTGGGGGCACTGGCGCAGGTCCTCGTGGTCGGCCTCGAGCAGGTCGTAGGCCATGAAGCTCACAGGTGCCTCGGCCAGCACCTTGGGGCCCAGCGTCTTGCGACCGATGCGCTGCTGCAGCACAGCGAAGGGCGCCGGACCACCGGGGCGATCGCTGCCGGGCAGCTTGGGGGTCGCTGACCCGTCGTGCCAGACGAGGATCTCGCCATCGACCACGGTGCCGTCGGGCCAGCGCTGTGCGAGGGCCTGCAACTCGGGAAAGCGCTCGCTCATCAGCTCCTCGCCCCGCGACCACACCCACACCTGCCCGGCGCGCTTGACGATCTGGCCGCGGATCCCGTCGAACTTCCATTCGGCGATCCAGTCGCTGGCGGGGCCCAGAGCGGCAGGCGCGTCAGGCGCCCCCGCCTCCAGTGGGCTGGCCAGAAAGAAGGGGTACGGCTGGCTGGGGTCGCCATGCGCCTCACCCGCCAACGGGAGCGGCGCCACCAGCGCGCGGAAGGCGGCGGGCGTGGGCACACGCTTGCCGTCGGTGAAGCCCATCATGCGCGCGGCCACCTGCTTGGCATCCAGCCCGGCGTGTGCCGCCAGCGCGCGTTGCACCAGCAACTTGCTCACCCCCACCCGAAAGCCGCCTCCCACCAGCTTGACCAGCAGAAAGCGGCCGGTGGTGTCGAGTTCGCGCCACCAGGTGGCCAGGGCCTGCGCCACCACGTCGTCGCCCTGGCCGCGCAGGGGCAACAAGCGCTCCTCCATCCAGGCGCTCAGCCGGGTGTTCATGCCGGCATCGGTTTGTGGCGGCGGCAGCACCAGTGAAATGGTTTCAGCCAGGTCGCCCACAGCCTGGTAGCTGGCTTCGAACAGCCACTCGGACAGGCCCGACTCGGCGATGGCCTGCGCGCGCAGCTGCGCCGTCTTGATGAGCTGGCGCGGCTTGCCTCCCGCGAGAAAGTAGACGGCCCAGACCGCGTCGGCATCGTCCACCTCGGCCAGATAGCGGCGCAGCGCCGCCACCTTCGCGTTGGTGGCCGTGGTCGCGTCCAGCTCGTCGAAAAGCGCGGCAAAACGTCTCATGCCGCCGCCTCCGGCTCATCGCCGTACTCGGTCTCGAAGCTGTCCGCCTGCAGGCCTTGTTCGCGCAGATGGCGCACCAGCACCGGCACGCTGCCGTGGGTGACGATCACGCGTTCGGCGCGGCTGGCCTCGATGGCGCTCAGCAGCCCGGGCCAATCGGCGTGATCGCTGAGCACGAAGCCACGATCCAGACCGCCCCGGCGGCGCCAGCCGCGCACCTGCATCCAGCCACTGGCAAAGGCATCGGAGATCTCGCCAAAGCGCTGTATCCAGGGCGACCCGAGCGCAGAACCCGGGCACAGCACCAGCGCCCGGCGCAAGGTGGCAGCGTCGCCGACATCGCCCACCTGCAGCGTCTCGGGCAGCGCAACGCCGGCGGCACGGTACGCGCGGTTCAGCGGCTCCACGGCGCCGTGGCACACGATGGGCCCGATGGACGCGTCCACGCCGGCCAGGATGCGCTGCGCCTTGCCCAGGCTGTAGCAGGTCAGCACGCTGGCCCGCCCCAGCTCGGCGTTGGCCTGCCACCAGCGGTTGATCTCGGCAAACACGTCGGCATCGGCCCGCCAGCGGTAAATGGGCAGGCCGAAGGTGGACTCCGTGATGAAGACATCGCAGCGCACCGATTCGAAAGGCGCGCAGGTGCGGTCGGGCACTGCGCCGGCGGGGGTGGTGCGGTAGTCGCCACTGGCCACCCACACCCGCCCCTCGTGTTCGACCCGCACCTGCGCCGAGCCCAGAACGTGCCCTGCCGGGTGCAAGGACAGGCGCACGCCGTGGTGCTCCACCACTTCGCCATACGCCAGCCCCTGGAGTGAAATGCCCGCACCCAGACGGGCACGCAGCAAACCCTCTGACACGGCGGTGGCGAGGTAGTGGGCATGGCCTGTGCGTGCGTGGTCGGCGTGCGCATGCGTGATGACGGCCCGATCCACCCGGCGCCAGGGATCGATGTAGAAGTCGCCTGGCGGGCAATAGAGCCCTTCAGGGCGCTGGACGATCAGGTCGCCGGACATGGGTGGGTCAGTACCTGTGACCCGTCACAAACAGGATCGTGCGCATCACCGCGAAAGCCACGCGGTCGAGTTGGCGCTGCAGCCAGGGACGCTGCCCCAGCGCATCCGTGTCCAGCAACGTGCCGGCTTGCTGCACCAGACCGTCCAGGTGGCTGTGGAGCAGACCGGAGAAGCGCCGGTCGGTGGTCATCACGTTGGCCTCGCGCGCCAGCAGCATGGACAGCGGATCCAGATTGGTCGAGCCCACGGTGGACCAGCGCCGGTCCACCACCGCCACCTTGGCGTGCAGCGCGCTGGGCGCGTATTCGTGGATCTGGATGCCTGCATCCACCAGCCGCTGGTACACCGGACGAGCCGCGCGGTACTGCAGGAAATGCTCGTAGCGGCCCTGCAGCAACAGGCGCACGCGCACACCACGCTGGGCTGCCAGGGTAAGCGCACGGCGCAGCTTGCGCCCCGGAATGAAATACGCGTTGGCAATCACGATCTCCTGACGTGCCTCGCCAATCGCCTTCAAGTACGCGCGCTCAATGTCGTGCCGGTGGCTGACGTTGTCGCGCAGCAGCAGCCGGGCGCGCGCGCCGTCCACGCCCAGCGGCGAGGGAGCGCTTTCGCCAAAACGGCTGTCGGCGGGCGCATCGGGGTCCAGCCCCGACTCGATCTTCTGCAGCAATCGCGAAAAATCGCCCACCGGGCGCGCTTGCCGCAACGCATCCCAGGCCGCCTTGAATTCGCGCTGACGCGCACGCCGCGCGGCCAGCACCCGCCACCAGAGTTGCTCCATCGTGTCGACCATGTGCTCCACCAGCGGGCCAGCCACGCGAAGCGCGAAATCCAGCCGGGGCGCAGCCAGGCGGCCCAGCGCCACGTCGTCCTGGTCGTCGATGATGTTGATGCCACCACAGAAGCCGACCACGCCATCGACCACGCACAGCTTGCGGTGCAACCGGCGCCAGTTGCGCGGCAGCAGCAGACCCAGACGCCCAAGCGGCGCATAGATGCGCAGCGTCACGCCGGCCTCGGCAAAGCGCTGTTTCCACTCGTCTGGCACATGCGGCGTGCCCACGCCATCGATCAGGAGGCGCACCACGACGCCACGGCGCGCCGCGCGCTCCAGCGCCTCGGCCACGCTCAGCGCCGACCCCGCAAACTCGAAGATGTAGGTCTCCAGGTGCACCACAGCGCGCGCCGTGTCCATCGCATCCACCAGCGCGGGGAAGAACTCGGCACCGCCCTGCAACAGCAGCAGTTGGTGCCCACCTTGCATAGCGCCCGGATGGGCAAGCGAGCGCTGGTGGGGTGCGGGCGAGGTGCTCACAACTCGAGTTCGGCGATCAAGGGCAGGTGGTCCGACATGCGAGCCCACACACGGCCGTGGGGCACGTGCGCCGAGACAGGGCGCAGTCCCCGCACGAAGATGCGATCCAGATGCAGGAGCGGCAGCCGCGACGGATAGGTCGCGAGGCGAATGCCTTCAAAAGTGCGCAGGTCCAGCGCGGCCATGGGGCGCAGCAGTTGCGCGCCCCAATCGTTGAAGTCGCCCGCCACCACCAGCGGCGCACCGGGCGGCACAGCGGTGCCGATGTACTCGCCCAGTCGTTGCACCTGCCGCTCGCGGCTCGCGTGAATCAAGCCGAAGTGCACCACCACGACATGCACCTCCTTGCCTTCCACGAGCAACTGCACATGCAGCAAGCCGCGCTGCTCGAAGCGGTGATCGGACACATCGGAATGCCGGGTGTCGATCACCGGCCAGCGCGAGAGCAACGCGTTGCCGTGCTCACCGTGGCGCGTGATGGCATTGGTGCGGTACACCGACTCATAGCCTTCTGGCGACAGATAGCCCGCCTGGTCCAGGTCTGGCCACCGGGTGAACTGCTTTTCCAGCTTGCGGTGGTGGCGGCGGACTTCCTGCAGGCAGACGATGTCGGCATCGAACTGCTCCACCGCATGCGCCAGGTTGTGAATTTCCAGCCGGCGTGCGGGACCCATGCCCTGCACGCCCTTGTGAATGTTGTAGGTGGCAACCCGCAAAATGCTCATGCGGGGGATGATCGCATGGGCGCTGGATTCTTCGCGGCCGCGCCGCGCAAGACCAGGAAATCAGTGGGTGACGTCGGGCGCGCCAGGCGGCATGGCCAACGGCGTCAGGCGCATGCCATCGGCGGCCGTGATCGGGGCCATGAAGCCCACCGAGTGGCCAGGGCTGGCCTGTTCGAAAGCCCTGAGCAGCGCGGCACGCAACATCGCTTCTTCCCGCGCATCTGAACGGACCACCGTGGGCGCGCCGGTCCACGATTCGGCCAGATCGTCCAGGGTTTCCACCTGCACCTGCACTTCGGTACATCCCCCCAGACCGTCCGACACCGTGCATGCAAATGTTGTGGCACCGATAAAGCCCGGCGCTGGCAGGAAGGCCAACGCGCCGCCGACGCCAGCCACCACCTGCCCCCGGTTCACGCTCACGATGTCGTCCGGCTTCACCTGCTGACCGTCCACGGCGGTGACGAGCCGCACGATGTCCGGCTCAACCGCAGCACCGACGTCGATGTCGATACACGCAAGCGCCGGAGCTTCGCCCAACACCTCCACCTGCACGTTCACCGTGTCCTTGATGCGCCGCCCTTCCAGCACCACGATGCTGAAGCCGTCCTGCCCATGGAACCCTTCGTCGGGCGTGTACATCCACGCGCCATCGGCATGCACCAACAGCATGCCGTTCAGGGGAATCGCCCCGATGCAAAAAGTCTGATGCGCCTGGGCACGGTCGGACCCCACCGACGTGCCATGCACCGCGTTGCCCTGGGACGTGCTCACGGACACATCGCGCATCGACCCATCGCTTGCGGCAGCGCGGCCATGCTCCGAAGCGTGCACGTGAGCACCCGTGATGGATGCCAATGCGTGCATCAGCGCCTCGCCGGCGGCATCCGCGTTCAAGTCGGCACCATGCACATGGAACTGCGCCTCGGGCGACAGCGCCCCTGCGATCACGGCCAACGCCTCCGCATGCTGATCGCTCAGGCTGTGCGCATCGAGAACCGAGGACCCCAACGTCATCACGCCAGCCGACCCGCTGGTGAGCAGGTGAATCGCCTGGACATCGTTTTGCCCATGGAGCCAGCCCGCCACTTGCTCAAGCCCATGGCGCGACGGATCCAGGTGAACCACCTCGCCTTGCAGCGATGCCAGCCAGCCTTCCGCGCCGCTCAGACTGGGATCGAGAAAAATCCAGGAAAGAGGCAGCCCGCTTTCAGGCGCCTGCGTGTCTTGCCATGGAAAGCCCGAAGGAACCCCCTTGGAGGCCGGCTTGGCGCCCAGGCTGTGCACGCGGTGGCCGGCCTGTTTGCCGCGCGATTTGATCCCGCCAGTGGCGCCTCGGCCCACGACAGCAGTGCGTTTGATTGATGTGCGATGCGACCTGTTCATGGCATTTCCGGAGCGCGAAGCCTGAACACGCAGGCTGAAACGGTAGGGAAATTATTTGAAGAGGACCCGAAAAACACCGACTCGGCGTTGCGCTCACGCCGCGCTTCAGACGTGAGTTATTTCACGAAAAGTGGCCATCGCGCGCCAAAATAGTGCAGATGCAGTAGCCATCGACGCATCATCTGGCAAACTTTCGGAGCCATGTGATCGCCTCAGCGTTCGAAGGCGAAAAGCACCGATCCGCTGCTTCTTGCCAAGGCAACCAGATTTGATCGCGATGCTCCCGGGCGCTCAGCCGCACGGGCAGGGGGTGCGGAATGCACAGTCCAAACAGATGTTCGGTGTTCTGGACGACCCCAGGCGCATACCGGTGGCGCCACTGCGGGTAAATCTCGTACACATTCTCCAGCGCCCAGTCGGTCAACACATGGTCCGGCGCATGTGCGTCGATGCCGGTCTCTTCCCACACCTCGCGCACCGCTGTCGCCTCAAAGGGCTCGTCTTCCGTGTCCTTCGAGCCGGTGACCGATTGCCAGAAGCCTGGCGCATCGGCGCGCTCGATCAGCAGTACGTCCAGCGCCGGCGTGTGAATCACCACCAGCACCGACTGCGGGATCTTCATGAGCGAAGCGGCCGGTTCAACGAGAAGGCTTGTCGCCCGGCGCACGCAACCGCTGAAACAGGCGCCACGCCGACCAGGCCCGAAGGCCCCAGCCCAACCAGCGCCGTGGGCGCGACGCCGCCAATGCCATGCTCCCCGCCACCGCCATGACAGGATTGCCGCGCAACCAGAGCCACACGTCCTGCAGCCGATCAGCCCACGCCAACACGGGTTGTGCCGCCCTGATTTCCCGCGTCAGTGTCCGGCGCAGGTTCCCGGAGCGCTGCACAAGCCGTTCACGCCGACGCGCCAGCACCGCCGCTCGGGGATTCATGCGTCCACCTGGCTCGATCGCAGGACCTCGCGGTCTTGCTTGAGTTCGTCAACGCTGGCAGAGAACAGACGGGTGCCGGAGCGGACACGCTCGCGCGCGAGCCAGGCGGCCACACCACCGGTGGCCAGGAAAAGCCCGGTGAACACCCCCAACGCGAGCAGGCGGTGGGTGTCCCACAGCGCCACAGTGATCAACAGCGCCAGCAGCACCACCCCCAGGCTGAGAAAGGCGACCGCGATGGCGCCGTAAACCAGCAGCGCGCCCACGCGAAGCACTTCCTCCTGGGCTTCAATACTGAACAGTTCCAGACGGATCTGCACCAACTCCAGCAGTGTCGAAGCCATGCCTTTGACGGAGGAAGACAGGCGCGGGGGCGTGCTCATGGGGTACCAGGCCTCAGCGACGGCTGATCAGCAAACCCACCACCAGGCCGAGACCTGCGGCCGCACCAATGGCAGACCAGGGATGCTCATGCACGTAGTCGTCTGTGGCGCGGGCGACTTCCCTCGTCTTTTCCTTGATGGCGTCTTCCGCGTCGGCCAGCTTGTGGCGCGCGTCGCGCAGGTTGTCGCTGATGCGCTCGCGCAACTCGGCCACCTTGCCCTCCGTCTGGTGGGCGGTCGCCTGCATCAATTCCTCGGCATCCGCAATGACGCGTTGCAGGTCGGCCACGAGCTTTTCCTTACCAGGCAGGGTGTCTTGACGAATCTTGGGCATGAAGAACTCCTTTGCAAAAGGGCATGGTAACAAACCCATCCGAATGCTGAAAATTGCCAGCAGATAACCGCACAAAACGCTTTGATACAAGAAAAAAGGGCGCCAACGGGCGCCCTTTGAGCAATGACCGCTGCGCGATCAGGCGGATTTCGCGAGGTCCACGTTGCGCAAGCGGATGTGCAGTTCGCGCAGCTGCTTCTCGTCCACCAGGCTCGGAGCCTGCGTCAGCAGACACTGGGCGCGCTGGGTTTTCGGGAAAGCGATGACGTCGCGGATGGAGTCTGCACCGGTCATCAAGGTCACGATGCGGTCGAGGCCGAACGCAAGCCCGCCGTGCGGAGGCGCACCGTATTGCAGGGCATCGAGCAGGAAGCCGAACTTGATCTGGGCCTCTTCTGGCGTGATCTTGAGGGCATCAAACACCTTCTGCTGCACGGCGGCAGTGTGAATACGCACCGAGCCGCCACCGATTTCCCAGCCGTTGAGCACCATGTCGTAGCCCTTGGCAATGCACTTCTCGGGCGCGGTGACCATCCAGTCCTCGTGCCCATCTTTGGGCGCCGTGAAGGGGTGATGAACGGCGGTCCAGCGGTCGGCCTCTTCATCGTGCTCGAACATCGGGAAGTCCACCACCCACATCGGGGCCCAACGGTCTTCAAAAAGACCATTTTTCTTGCCCAGAGCGCTGTGGCCGATCTTCAGGCGCAGCGCGCCAATGGCGTCGTTGACGATCTTGGCCTTGTCGGCACCGAAGAACAGGATGTCGCCGTCCTGCGCACCGGTGCGGGCCAGGATCTCGGCAATCGCCTTGTCGTGCAGGTTCTTCACGATCGGCGACTGGAGGCCATCCTTGCCCTTGGCCAACTCATTGACCTTGATCCACGCCAGGCCCTTGGCGCCGTAGATCTTGACGAACTCCGTGTACGCGTCGATCTCGCTGCGCGGCATTTCGGCACCGCCGCGAACGCACAGCGCGACGACCCGACCGCCCTTCATCTGGGCCGGGGCGCTGAACACCTTGAAGTCCACATCGGCCATGACATCGGTCAGCTCGGTGAATTCCAGCTTCACGCGCAGGTCGGGCTTGTCGGAGCCGAAACGCTGCATGGCCTCGCTGTAGGCCATGACAGGGAACTCGCCCAGGTCCACACCGAGCGTGTTCTGAAAGACCGTCTTGATCATCCCCTGAAACATGTCGCGGATGTCTTCTTCGGTCAGGAAGGAGGTTTCGATATCGATCTGCGTGAACTCGGGCTGACGGTCAGCGCGCAGATCTTCGTCGCGGAAGCACTTGGTGATCTGATAGTAGCGGTCGAACCCCGCCACCATCAGCAACTGCTTGAACAGCTGGGGCGATTGCGGCAGTGCAAAGAAGTGGCCATCGTGCACGCGGCTGGGCACGAGGTAGTCGCGCGCTCCTTCTGGCGTGCTCTTGGTGAGCATGGGCGTCTCGATGTCGATGAACCCATGGGCATCCAGAAACTTGCGCACCTCCATGGCCACGCGGTAGCGCAGCATGAGGTTGTTCTGCATGTACGGGCGGCGCAGGTCCAGCACTCGGTGCGTCAGGCGCGTGGTTTCCGAGAGGTTTTCGTCATCCAGCTGGAACGGCGGCGTGACCGACGGGTTCAGCACTTTCAGCTCGTGGCACAACACCTCGATCTGGCCGCTCTTGAGCTTGTCGTTCGTTGTGCCTGTGGGACGCGCACGCACCAGGCCCGTCACCTGCACGCAGAACTCGTTGCGCACATCTTCAGCCGTCTTGAACATCTCGGCGCGGTCGGGGTCGCAGACCACCTGCACGTAGCCTTCACGGTCGCGAAGATCGATGAAGATGACGCCGCCGTGATCGCGCCGCCGATTCACCCAGCCACACAGCTGAACGGTTTGGCCCAGTTGGGCTTCGGTCACCAGACCGCAATAGTGGGTACGCATCGCCATTTCGACTCTTCTTTCAACAGGTTCGCGGAACAGTTCCGCCAGGGAACATCAGGATTGGGGGGTGATGGCGCCGTCAGCGGCGACCTTGATCTGGGCATTCTTTGGGCCGCCGGGCACGATCACGCCCATGGACACGATGTACGTGAGCGCTTCGTCCACGCTCATCTGCAGCTCGACGCAGGCGCTTTTGCGCACCATCACGAAGTAGCCGCCTGTGGGATTGGGTGTGGTGGGCACATACACACTGTGAAACTCGTCGTGCTCCGCACCGCCTGGCATGGACTGAAGGTGATCCAGCACGTCGCCCGCTGGTGAGCCGGTGAGAAAGGCAATGGTCCACATGCCCTCGTGCGGCCACTGCACCAGCAAAGCCTTGCGAAAGGCATTGCCCTTTTCGGAAAACAGCGTGTCGGAAACCTGCTTCACACCCGAGTAAATGGAACGCACGACAGGGATGCGGTGCAGCATGGCGTGCCACCAGCTCACCAGCTTGTTCCCGATGATGTTGGACGCCAGCGCGCCGATGGACAACACAACCAGGAGTGCGAACACCACGCCCAGGCCAGGAATGTGCACACCCAGAAGCTGGTCGGGCTGCCAGCTTGTGGGCAGGATGCGCAGCGTCTGGTCCAGCGTGCTGATGACCCATTCGATCACCCACAAAGTGATGATCAGGGGCACCAGAACCAGAAGGCCCGAGAGCAGCCATTTGCGCAAGGAAGGCATGGACGATGCAGCTCAGGTGGAAGTGGTCGGCGTGCTGGATGGCGTGGCCACAGCAGGTGCGGCCGCCGGTGCGGGCGATGCCGCAGGGGCGCTGGCAGCGTCCGCTGGCTTGGAGGCAGCGGCAGGCGCGGCGTCCGCGGTGGCGGAGGGCGCTGTAGCGGCAGGCTTGTTGCCTTCGCGAAAATCCGTGACGTACCAGCCCGAACCCTTGAGCTGGAACCCCGCCGACGTCAGTTGCTTCTTGAAGCTGGCCTGGCCGCAGGCCGGGCATACGCTGAGCGGATCGTCGGACATTTTCTGCAACACGTCCTTGGCATGGCCGCAGGACTCGCACTTGTAGGCATAGATGGGCATGGCGTTGACCTGAAAGTTGGCAAAGGCGCCCCGCTTGGACCGGCATCGCTGGACGCCAGACGTTCCTGCGTGGGCCGCGGAACAAAACCGGCCATTATAAATTGAGGGTGCCCGACACTGACCGAGCGCGGGCGGCAGGCCGCTACCAGAGACGTATGCGCAGCAGCACCTGCATCACGATCAGCCCCAGAACAAAGCCCACACCGCTGTAGATGATGCCCTGCAGCAGCCGGTTGGTTCGGCGCTGTTCCGACACAAGGGCATCGAGCTCGCGGCGCAGCTCGTGTGGCTTGTGTTGCAGGTAGTCGTGCAACAGGCGCGGCAGCGCAGGCAACAGCTTGGCGTACTGCGGCGCCTCGGCCTTGAGTTGTTGCAGCAGCTTTTGTGGGCCGACCTGCTCGACCATCCATTTCTCGAGAAACGGCTTTGCGGTGCTCCAGAGATCGAGCTCAGGGTCGAGCTGGCGCCCCAGACCTTCGATATTGAGCAGCGTCTTCTGCAGCAACACGAGCTGCGGCTGAATCTCCACGTGGAACCGGCGCGAGGTCTGAAACAGGCGCATGAGCACCATCCCCAGCGAAATTTCCCGCAAAGGCCGATCAAAGTACGGCTCACACACAGCCCGGATGGCAGATTCGAGCTCGTCCACCCGCGTTTCTGCCGGCACCCAGCCCGATTCAATGTGCAGCTCGGCCACACGCTTGTAGTCGCGGCGGAAGAAGGCCGTGAAGTTCTGCGCCAGGTATTCCTTGTCGAACTCCGTGAGCGTTCCGACGATCCCGAAATCAAGGGAGATGTAGCGGCCGAAGGTGGCGGGCGACGTGCTGACCTGAATGTTGCCCGGATGCATGTCGGCGTGGAAGAAACCGTCGCGGAAGACCTGCGTAAAGAAGATCGTGACACCGTCACGCGCCAGCTTCGGGATATCCACACCCAGCGCCCTCAGCTCGTCGACCTTGTTGATGGGGATGCCGTGCATGCGCTCCATCACCATCACCTCGGTGTGGCAATAGTCCCAGAGCATCTCGGGAATCAGGACGAGATCGAGCCCCTGCATGTTGCGTCGGAGCTGCGCAGCGTTGGCCGCCTCGCGCAACAGATCCAGCTCATCGTGCAGATATTTGTCGAACTCCGCGACCACTTCACGCGGCTTGAGCCGCTTGCCATCGGCCGACAGGCGCTCCACCCACCCGGCCATCATCCGCATGAGGCTCAGGTCCTTGTCGATGACGGGCCCCATCTGGGGTCGCAGCACCTTCACCGCGACTTCGCGCCCCCCATGCCGGCCGTCCAGCAGGGTGGCAAAGTGCACCTGGGCGACAGATGCACTTGCCACGGGCACTTGATCGAAGTGCGAGAACACCTCGGTCAATGGTTTGCCAAAGGCGCGCTCGATGGTGGCCACAGCCACGGCGCTGGGAAACGGGGGTACCCGATCCTGCAACAGCGCGAGTTCATCAGCGATGTCGGTGGGCAGCAGGTCGCGCCGAGTCGAGAGCACCTGGCCAAACTTCACGAAGATCGGCCCGAGGCGCTCAAGCGCCTCGCGCAGCCTCACGCCCCTGGGCGCATCCAGATTGCGGCCCAAGGAGACGATGCGTGTGAGCAACCGGATGGCTGGGCGCTCAAAGCTGGAGAGAACGAGTTCGTCCAGGCCGTACCGCAGCACGACCCAGACGATGAAGAAGCCGCGAAACAGCCGGCTCATGCCGACGGTCCGTCAGCGCGCGGAGGCACTGACGCGTCACCCGTTGACTTGCGCGAAGGGAAGGCAGCGGGCATGCGCGCGGCAAACGCCTTGATGGCCTGGCCAGCTGACTGAGCAGCGCGTGCGAGCGTGTGCGCAGTTGCATCGCCCACCACACGAGACAGGTCTTCCTCGACATCCCAGCGCACGTTGTCAACCAGCCAGGCCACTTCGGCCGCCAGCTGCACATCGCCCTGAATGTCCACACCCGGCTTCTCTCCCGCCAGCACGCTCTGGGCAAGATCGAAAGCAGAACGCTGCGTGAGCGTCACACTCAACTCCGGCTTTGCATCCGGCTCACAACGCTCCAGCAACCCGGCGGCCGTGGGGGCCAGCGTGAGATGGAAGTCGCCCCATTGAACGCGCACCGGTTTGCCCTTCTGACGGCGAAGGCGATCCTGGGCGGACTTTTCCTGCATCAGGACGTGATTGAGAAACAGCACCACGCGGTTCTGGATCTCGTCGACCAGCCAATCCGGCGGACGGATGGACCCCAGCAACGACTGAAGGAAGTTCAACGGAGCGGTTGCGCCGGACGAAAAAACGGGTGGTTCATTTTTCATGACCACCCGATTTTGACGGATAAAGCCCAAGCCACGGGCGATGCGGGTTGCACACAGGCAACCCGCTGCGGGTCATTGCAGGGCCTGCACGCCCGCTACCAGCCAGCCGCCCGGACCTTCCTTGGGGCGGGTGATGTTCCAGACCTCACGGAACGGGTTGGGGCCGGCAGACGCTTCCTCGCGGATCAGGCCGGAGAACTCCACGCTGGCCATGTACTCGGTTTGCAGCTCCTCGATGCCCAGCAGCTGTGCGTCGAGCATGACGACCTCGGTTTTGTTCGAGCCGCCCGCCTGCTCGCGCTCTGCGAGCTGGCTGCGGATCTGCTCCAGCATGTCATCGGTCATCATGGCGCGCAGTGCAGGTATGTCAGAGCGATCCCAGGCGTCCTGCAGGCTCACAAAGTTGGCCTTGGATGCCTTGAGGAATCCATCCACATCGAAGCCAGCCGGCACACCCCAGCCCTGGCTGCCGCTCAACGCCGAGCCAATCAGCGAGCCGCCGTTGGGCCGCGGGTCCAGCGCGGCGGGACCGCTGCGCTCCCAGGGCCGCGCAGACGCGTCGTTGCCGACATTCTGCGGACTGTAGGTGCGAGGCGTTGCAGGGTCGAACTGGGAGTTGCCCGTCTGGCCGGCAGCCTGATAGGCCAGGCCACCTGCCTGGGACGCGGGTGAACGGCGGCGCATCACCATGCCGATGACCGCCACCACGGCCACGGCCAGAAGGGCAAACATCAGAAACTGGGCAAAGCCTTCGCCAAAACCCAGCGTCGAAGCCAACCATGCCAGGCCCAGACCGGCGGCCAGGCCACCCAGCATGGCACCCCAGGGGCGCTTGGGCGCTGCGGCGGCTGGGTTCGCGGTGGCAGGACGTGCAGCCGCATTTTGCGTGGGCGCCTGTTGCGGTGCGGCCTGCTGGGCAGGCGGCGTGCTGCTGCGCTGCGTCACGTTGCCCGACTGCTTGCCGAACGATGTGCCACCGCCCATGCGTTTCGCCCAGACCTCCTGGGAACCCAGCGCCATGGCGCAAACCAACAAAACCGACCACAACCTGTTCATGCTTTTGCCTCCTTCAAAACAACAGACTCTTCAAAACCCGTGTCAACACTTGATGCCCATGTGCAGCGCAACCACGCCGGCGCTGAGGTTGTGCACGTCCACATGACCAAACCCTGCCTTGCGCATCATCTGCCTCAATTCTTCCTGCCCCGGGTGCATGCGGATGGACTCTGCGAGGTAGCGATAGCTGGCCTCATCGTTGGCCACCAGCTGCCCCAACTTGGGCAGCACGTTGAACGAATACCAGTCATAAGCTTTCTCCAGCGGTTTCGCCACCCGGGAAAACTCCAACACCAGCAACTTGCCGCCCGGCTTGAGCGTCCGATGCATCTCAGCCAGTGCAAGTTCCTTGTGCGTCATATTGCGCAGACCAAACGCCACTGACACGAAATCGAACGAATCGCTGGCAAAGGGCAATTTCTCGGCATCGCACACCAAGGTGGGCAGGACCACGCCCAGATCGAGCAGGCGCGCACGGCCTTCACCGAGCATCGCTTCGTTGATGTCGGTGTGCACAACACGACCCGTGGGTCCCACCTTGCGGGCAAACGCCAGCGAGAGGTCACCCGTGCCGCCCGCAATGTCCAGCACCTGGTCGCCCGGCTGGGGATTGGCCACGGTGATCGTGTAGCGCTTCCACAGACGATGCAGCCCGGCCGACATGAGGTCGTTCATCACGTCGTACTTGGGCGCGACAGAGTCGAACACGCTGCGCACGCGTTGCGCCTTCTCGCGCTCGTCTACCGTCTTGAATCCGAAATGGGTCGAGGCCATGCGGGGTTCCCCGGGGTGTCAGTGGCTGCCGCAGGCGTGACCGCCCTTTTCCGGCATGGGTGCGTCGCGATCCACGCCGGCGGACTGCAGGCGGGCGGTGTAGTCGGCCCAGAGATCGGGCTGTTTGGAACCGAGAAAGTACAGGTAGTCCCAAGAAAAAATGCCCGAGCTGTGGCCGTCAGAAAACAGGGGCTGAACCGCGTAGTTACCCACCGGCTCCAGCCCCACGATGCCGACCTCGCGTTTGCCGGTCTGCAGCACTTCCTGCCCCTTGCCATGGCCCTGCACTTCTGCCGACGGCGAGTAGACGCGCATCAGCTCGAACGGGATCTTGAAGACGTTGCCGTCGGAAAAGCCCACTTCCAACGTGCGCGACTGCTGGTGGAGCGTGATCGACTCCGGTGAAGGCGTGTGCTTGTCGAGTCCGGCCATGGGGGTCTCCGTTGGGGGTGCGCTCAAACGAGCACTCGTTCGATGCCGCCTTCGTTGGCCTTGGCCACGTATTCCGGCAGCCACTGCTCGCCGAGGATCTGGCGGGCCATTTCCACCACGATGTAATCGGCTTCCAGCAGGCCCGACTTGAGGTCGTCGCCGTAGCGGCTCAAGCCCTGGAGGCAACTGGGGCAGGACGTGAGGATCTTGACGTTGTCCTGCGCGCCCACGGTCCCCGCTGCGCGCAACGCGGCTTCGCCCTTCTGCAGCTCCTCTTCCTTGCGGAAGCGGATCTGGGTGGAGATGTCCGGCCGTGTCACGCCCAGCGTGCCGGATTCGCCGCAGCACCGCTTGCTCTCCATGACGTTGTCACCCACAAGTGCCTTCACCGTTTTCATCGGCTCCTGCAGCTTCATGGGGGTGTGGCACGGGTCGTGGTAGAGGTAGCCGCCCTGCCCGGCCGGCAGCGTGACGCCTTTCTCCAGCAGGTACTCGTGGATGTCGATGATGCGGCAGCCGGGGAATATCTTGTCGAACTCGTACCCCTGGAGCTGGTCATAGCAGGTGCCGCAACTCACCACCACCGTCTTGATGTCGAGGTAGTTCAACGTGTTGGCCACGCGGTGGAACAGCACCCGGTTGTCGGTGATGATTTTTTCCGCCTTGTCGAACTGCCCACTGCCGCGCTGTGGGTACCCACAGCACAGGTAACCGGGCGGCAGCACGGTCTGCACGCCCGCATGCCACAGCATCGCCTGCGTCGCCAAACCCACCTGCGAGAACAGGCGCTCCGAACCGCAACCCGGGAAATAGAACACCGCTTCCGTCTCTGCCGTCGTGGCTGAGGGGTTGCGGATGATCGGCACGTAATCCTTGTCCTCAATGTCCAGCAGGGCGCGCGCGGTCTTCTTGGGCAGACCACCAGGCATCTTCTTATTGATGAAGTGGATCACCTGCTCTTTGATCGGCGCGGCACCCAGCGTGGCCGGCGGTGCACTGGTCTGCTTTCGCGCCAGGCGCTGCAGCAGCTCATTGGCCAGGCGCTGGGCCTTGAAGCCCACGCCCACCATCGCGCTGCGCATGAACTTGATGGTTTCGGGGTTGGTCGCGTTCAGGAAGAACATCGCGGCTGCGTTGCCGGGACGGAAGCTCTTTTGCCCCATCTTGCGCAACAGGTTGCGCATGTTCATGGTCACATCGCCAAAATCGATCTTCACCGGGCAAGGCGAAAGGCACTTGTGGCACACCGTGCAGTGGTCGGCCACGTCTTCAAACTCTTCCCAGTGCTTGATGCTGATGCCGCGGCGCGTCTGCTCCTCATACAGGAAGGCCTCGATCAGCAACGAGGTGGCCAGGATTTTGTTGCGCGGGCTGTAGAGCAGATTGGCACGTGGCACATGCGTCGCGCACACCGGTTTGCATTTGCCACAGCGCAGACAGTCCTTGACGCTGTCGGCAATCGCGCCAATGTCGCTGCGCTGCATGATCAGCGACTCGTGACCCATCAGCCCAAAGCTGGGGGTGTAGGCATTGGAGAGGTCGGCGCGACGCAGGCTGTCGTCGCCCGCCGGGCCTTCGCGCAGCAGCTTGCCTTTGTTGAAGCGGCCTTGCGGATCGACCCGCTGTTTGTATTCGGCGAAAGGGCGCAGCTCTTCGTCGGTGAGGAACTCCAGCTTGGTGATACCGATGCCGTGTTCGCCCGAGATCACCCCATCGAGACGGCGTGCCAGCACCATGATGCGGGCCACCGCTTCGTGCGCGGTCTGCAGCATTTCATAGTCGTCGCTGTTGACCGGGATGTTGGTGTGCACGTTGCCGTCACCTGCGTGCATGTGCAGCGCGACCCACACGCGGCCCTTGAGCACGCGCTGGTGGATGGCGTTGCATTCGGCCAGCAGGGGGCCGAAGGCCGCACCGGTAAAGATGGCTTGCAAGGGCGCACGGATCTGCGTCTTCCAGCTGGCGCGCAGGCGGTGATCCTGCAGCTCGGCAAACAGCGAGTCCACGTCGCGCAGCCAGCCCGCCCACAGCGCGCGCACTTCGCGCACCAGCGCCACGGCCTGCTGCACCCGGTCTTCCAGCAACTCGGCACTCGGAATGTCGCTGGCGTCGTCGGTTTTGCCCAGCGGCAGGTTGCCCTTGGTGAAGAAGCTTTCCAGCGCGTCCGCCAGCTTGATCTTGTTGCGCAGCGACAGCTCGATGTTGATGCGCTCGATGCCTTCGGTGTACTCACCCATGCGCGGCAGCGGAATCACCACGTCTTCGTTGATCTTGAAGGCGTTGGTGTGCTTGCTGATGGCGGCAGTGCGCTTGCGGTCAAGCCAGAACTTCTTGCGCGCTTCGGCGCTGATCGCCACGAAACCTTCTCCGCTGCGCGAGTTCGCCAGGCGGATGACCTCGCTGGTGGCGCGCGCCACCGCATCGGCATCGTCTCCGACGATGTCACCAATAAGCACCATCTTCGGCAAGGTACCGCGCTTGCTCTTGGTGGCGTAGCCCACGGCCTTCAGGTAGCGATCGTCCAGATGCTCCAGACCGGCGAGGATGGCGCCACCAAGCCGCTTCATCTCGCCGAACATGAAGTCCTTGATGTCCACGATCGATGGCACGCAGTCGCGCGGATTGCCGAAAAATTCCAGGCACACCGTGCGCACGTGGTCGGGCATGCGGTGCACGATCCAGCGCGCGCTGGTGATCAAGCCGTCACAGCCCTCTTTCTGAATCCCCGGCAGGCCGCTGAG
This sequence comes from Hydrogenophaga sp., assembly GCF_019264445.1. Classification (GTDB taxonomy): domain Bacteria; phylum Pseudomonadota; class Gammaproteobacteria; order Burkholderiales; family Burkholderiaceae_C; genus Hydrogenophaga. The sequence continues at coordinate 20,563 of NZ_JAHVAB010000062.1, read as the reverse complement.
GAACTTGTCGGTCACGTCCTTGCCCAGGCCTTCCTTGCGGAACGTCTTGCCCGGAATGGCGAGCTGCTCGGTGCGCACCGGCGTCTTGCCATCGGCCTCGTAGTACTTCAACTCGAAGGTGGCCACCTCAGCGTCGTGGATCTTGCCAAGGTTGTGGTCAAGACGGGTGACCTCCAGCCACTGCGCCTGCGGCGTGACCATGCGCCACGACACGAGGTTGTCCAGCGCGGTGCCCCAGAGCACCGCCTTTTTGCCCCCCGCGTTCATGGCAATGTTGCCGCCAATGCAGGACGCCTCGGCCGAGGTCGGGTCCACCGCGAACACATGCCCGGCGCGGTCGGCCGCGTCAGACACCCGCTGCGTCACCACGCCGGCTTCGGTCCACACCGTGGGCAGCGGCTGTTCGTGGCCAGGCACCTTGACCCACTCCACCTCGGTCATGGCTTCGAGCTTCTCGGTGTTGATCACCGCGCTCTTCCACGTGAGCGGAATGGCGCCCCCCGTGTATCCGGTGCCACCGCCGCGCGGAATGATGGTCAGACCCAGCTCGAAGCAGCCTTTGACCAGCAGAGCCATCTCGGCCTCGGTGTCCGGCGTAAGCACAACGAAGGGGTACTCGACGCGCCAGTCCGTTGCATCCGTCACGTGGGACACGCGGGAGAGCCCGTCGAACTTGATGTTGTCCTTGGCCGTGAGCTTGCGCAGCGCCTTGGTGGTACGCTGGCGCAGCGCGGCCATGTCCTCAAACGAGCGGGCAAACTGGTCGACCGCAGCGCGCGCTGAGGTGAGCAACTCGGCCACCAGGGCATCTCGCACCGCGTCGTCGTTGGGTGTGCGGCGTTTCTGGACTTCACCCAGCCGGTGGTGCAAGGCGTCCACCAGTTGCTGGCGGCGCTTGGCACTGTCCAGCAGGTCGTCCTGCAAATAAGGATTGCGCTGCACGACCCAGATGTCACCCAGCACTTCGTACAGCATGCGCGCAGAGCGACCGGTGCGACGCTCGCCCCTCAACTCGTCCAACAGGCCCCACGCGCGCTCGCCGAGCAGGCGCAGCACGATCTCACGGTCCGAGAAGGAGGTGTAGTTGTAGGGAATCTCGCGCAAACGCGGCGCATCGTCGGTGGCGGTAGCGAGCAACGAGAGCGGTGTGGGTGCGTTCATGTGTGTGGCAGTCGCCAGCATGACAGTAAAGAACCCAAGATGGTACCGCAGCGCAACATACCCCCCGCCCCCCTGTGGAAACCCCTGTTGTCATGCCCGGGAAACGCGTGTGCAATCGTTTTGTCACAAGCGGCACTTACCCTAGCCGCTCCCGATCTGCCCAAAAGGAGCCTTTATGCACAAGCGTTTTCTTCCCCTGACCGGCGCCCTGGCGTTTGCCGCCCTGATGAGCGGCCCCGTGCAGGCTCAAGCTCAAGCCCCGACCGAAATTCAATGGTGGCATTCGATGAGCGCCGCCCTTGGCGAATGGGTCAATGACCTCGCCAAGCAGTACAACGCCAGCCAGTCCACCTACAAGGTGGTGCCCACTTACAAGGGCACGTACGACGAATCGATGGCAGGCGCCATCGCCGCGTTCCGCGCCGGCAACGCCCCCCACATCCTGCAGGTGTTCGAAGTGGGCACCGCCACGATGATGGCCAGCAAGGGCGCCGTCGTCCCCGTGACGAAGGTGCTCAACGATGGCGGCTTCAAATTTGATCCGACACAGTATGTGTCTGCCGTGGCGGGGTACTACACCGCGCCCAACGGCCAGATGCTGAGTTACCCGCTCAACAGCTCGACCACCATTTTTTATTACAACAAGGACGCCTTCAAGAAGGCCGGTCTGGATCCGGAAAAGGCGCCCAAAACCTGGCCCGAAGTGTTCGCAGCCGCATCCAAGCTCAAGGCCAGCGGCCACAGCTGCCCCTTCACCACCAGCTGGATCAGCTGGACGCAGCTGGAGAGCTTCTCGCTTTGGCACAACACGCTGTTTGCCTCCAAGAACAACGGCTTCGACGGCAATGACGCGCAGTTGCTCATCAACACGCCGCTGCATGTGCGCCATTTCGAAAACCTGGCTAAAGCGTCCAAGGAAGGCAGCTTCGTCTACAAAGGCCGCGGCAATGCACCCGACGCCTCTTTCCCGTCGGGCGAATGCGCCATGATCACCGGCTCCTCCGGCTTGTATGCGCGCGTCAGCAAGGACGCCAAGTTCGCCTATGGCATCTCTGCCCTGCCCTACTACGAAGACGTCAAGGGCGCGCCCCAGAACACCGCCATCGGTGGTGCCAGCCTGTGGGTGATGGCTGGCAAGAAGCCGGCGGAGTACAAGGGCGTCGCTGACTTCCTGAACTTCCTGAACGACACCCGGGTGCAGGCGGCCAGCCATCAGCGCACCGGCTACCTGCCTGTGACCACCGCCGCGTACAAGTTGACCGACGCGTCCGGCTTCTACAGCAAGAACCCCGGTACCGATGTGGCTGTGACCCAGATGATCCGCAAGGCCACCGACAAGTCGCGCGGCATCCGCTTGGGCAACTTCCTGCAGATTCGCGCCATCATCGATGAGGAAACCGAACAGATCTGGGCCGGCAAGAAGACGCCCAAGGAAGCCCTGGACACCGCCGTGACCCGAGGCAACGAACAGCTCGTTCGGTTCGCGCGCGCCAACAAGTAAGCGCCCGACAAGCACTGGATAATGCCGCCTGCCTTTATGGCGCGGCATCGGTAGCCCGCCACTTTGAGCAACCAACCGGTTGGCAAAGGGCGGGTTCTCCTTTTGAAAGTCTGGATATGGAAAAGCGCGTTCTCTTTCGCTCAGCGTGGCTGCCCTGGGTGCTGCTGGCACCGCAGCTGGCGGTGATCAGCATCTTCTTCTTCTGGCCGGCAGGTCAGGCCCTGGTGCAATCGTTCCAGGTGCAGGATTCGTTCGGCTTCTCCCGGGAGTGGGTCGGCTTTGAGAACTTCAAGGCACTGTTCGAAGACCCGAGTTATCTCGCCTCGTTCAAGACCACCGCGTTCTTCTCCGTGATGGTCGCCGTCAGCGGCATCAGCATCTCGCTGGTGCTCGCCATCTTCGCCGACCGCATCATCAAAGGCGCGCTCGCCTACAAGACGGCCTTGCTGCTCCCCTACGCGGTGGCGCCTGCTGTGGCCGGCGTGCTCTGGATGTTCATGTTCTCCCCCTCGCTCGGCGTGGTGGCCTACCTGCTGCGCCAGTCCGGCTTCGACTGGAACCACATGCTCAATTCCGACCACGCCATGGCGCTGATCGTGATTGCGGCCGTGTGGAAGCAGATTTCCTACAACTTCCTGTTTTTCCTCGCCGGGCTGCAGTCGATCCCCAAGTCGCTGATCGAGGCCGCAGCAATCGACGGCGCCGGTCCCTGGCGGCGGTTCTGGAGCATCCAGTTCCCTCTGCTCTCACCCACCACCTTCTTCCTGCTGGTGATCAACGTCGTCTACGCGTTCTTCGACACCTTCGCCATCGTGGACGCCACCACACAAGGTGGCCCGGGGCGCGACACCGCGATCCTGGTCTACAAGGTCTACCACGACGGATTCAAGGCCATGGACATGGGCGGCTCGGCTGCGCAGTCGGTGGTGCTGATGGCGATCGTCATCGTGCTCACCGTAGTCCAGTTCCGTTACGTCGAAAAGAAAGTGCAGTACTGAGATGGTCGAAAGAAGTCCTTATCTGAAGCTCCTCTCGCACCTCATCATGGTGCTGGGCGTGCTCATCGTCGGCTTCCCGCTGTACCTGGCGTTCGTGGCCTCCACGCACACGGCACAGGACATCGTGCAGGTGCCCATGCCCTTGCTGCCCGGCAACAACTTCTGGCAGACCTACCACGACACGCTGTTTGGCGGCGGCAGCGGCCCGGGCTCGAGTGCGCCCGTGGCACGAATGATGTGGGTGAGCCTGGTCACGGCGCTTGTGATCACCTTCGGCAAGATCGCCATCTCGCTGTTGTCGGCCTTCGCCATCGTGTACTTCCGCTTCCCGTTCAAGGGCATCTGCTTCTGGCTGATCTTCATCACGCTCATGCTGCCCGTCGAAGTGCGCATCGGACCCACCTACCAGGTGGTGTCAGACCTTGGCATGCTCAACACGTATGCAGGCCTGACGATCCCGCTGATCGCATCCGCCACTGCCACGTTCCTGTTTCGCCAGTTCTTCCTCACGGTGCCGGACGAGCTCGTCGAAGCGGCCCGCGTGGACGGCGCCGGCCCGATGCGCTTCTTCAAGGACATCCTGGTGCCGCTCTCGCGCACCTCGATTGCAGCGCTTTTCGTCATCCAGTTCATCTACGGCTGGAACCAGTACCTCTGGCCCCTGCTGGTGACCACCTCGGAAGAGATGTACCCCGTGGTGATTGGCATCAAGCGCATGATCGCCGGCGGCGACGCGGGCAACGAATGGAACATCGTGATGGCAACCGCCTTGCTGGCCATGCTGCCGCCCGCCCTCGTCGTGATCTTCATGCAGCGCTGGTTCGTCAAGGGCCTGGTGGACACCGAGAAGTAACTACAAACCGATCACAACACAGTCATGGCTTCCCTCTCACTTCGCAACATCGTCAAGCGCTACGGCATCGGTCCCAAGGCCAATCAGGTCATCCACGGGGTCAATGCCGAGATCCACAACGGCGAATTCGTCGTCATCGTCGGTCCCTCGGGCTGTGGCAAATCCACCCTACTGCGCATGGTCGCGGGCCTGGAAGAAATCTCTGGCGGCGAGCTCTACATCGGCGACCGCATGGTCAACAACCTGGAGCCTGCCCAGCGCGACATCGCCATGGTGTTCCAGAACTATGCGCTGTACCCGCACATGACGAACTTCGACAACATGGCCTACGGCCTGAAGATCGCCAAGGTGCCCAAGGAAGAAATTCGCGCGCGCGTCGACAAGTCCGCGAAGATCCTCGAACTCGGCCATCTGCTCACGCGCAAGCCGCGCGAACTCTCGGGCGGTCAGCGCCAGCGCGTGGCCATGGGCCGCGCCATCGTGCGCCAGCCGCAGGTCTTCCTGTTTGACGAACCGCTGTCCAACCTGGACGCCAAGCTGCGCGCACAGACCCGCCTGGAAATCCAGAAACTGCACCGCGAACTGGGCATCACTTCGCTCTTCGTCACACACGACCAGGTCGAGGCCATGACACTGGCCGAACGCATGATCGTGATGAACGCTGGCAACATGGAGCAGTTCGGCACACCCGAGGAGGTGTACTCCCGCCCGGCGACGACGTTTGTGGCCAGCTTCATCGGCTCGCCACCCATGAACCTGCTGAAAAACGCGCCGGGCGGACGCCCCGGCAGCATCCTCGGCATTCGTCCCGAACATCTGGATGTGGGCGATACCGGCTGGAGCCTTCAGGTTGAAACCGTCGAGCTGCTGGGCGCCGAGCGACTGGTCCATGCGCGCCTGGGCGACGAGACGCTGATCATCCGCACACACGAAGACCAGGGCGCCCCCGCCATCGGGAGCACCATCCGCGCCCAGCCGCGCGAGGACCGGTTGCATTGGTTTGACGCCGAGACCGGCAAGCGCAAATGAGCGCTGGCGGCCAACCGGGCCACTGGCCCTACCCACGATGGATCGCGCATCGGGGCGCCGGCAAACTGGCGCCTGAAAACACCCTCGCGGCCTTCCGGCTCGGTGCCGAGCGCGGCTACCGCATGTACGAATGCGACGCGAAGCTCAGCGCGGATGGGGTGGTGTTCCTGCTGCACGACGCCACACTGGACCGCACCACGAATGGCTCGGGTGTGGCTGGCGACCAAGCGTGGGCAACGCTGAGCCAGCTCGATGCTGGCGGCTGGCACTCGCACGCCTTCGCGGGTGAAGCGCTGCCCACGCTGGCCGCGTTGGCCCGCCACTGCCAGGCGCATGGCCACTGGCTCAACATCGAGATCAAGCCCACGCCGGGCACCGAGCTGGCCACTGGCCGCGCGGTGGCACAACTGGCCGCCCATGAGTGGGCGCGCGATCCCGGGCGCACGCCTTTGCTGACGTCGTTCCAGCCCGATGCGCTCCGTGGTGCGATGGAAACGGCCCCCCACCTGCCTCGGGGCTTGTTGCTCGACACCTGGTGGGACGGCTGGATGGACGTTGCGCGATCGCTGGAGTGTGTGGCGCTCGTCTGCAACCACGCGCTGTGGGACGCCAGCACGGTAGCGCTCGCACAAGAAGCCGGCTTGCGCACGCTGGCTTACACGGTGAACGACGAATGGGCCGCGCAGCGGCTGCTGGACCTGGGGCTGGACGGCATCATCACCGACCGCATCGACCTGTTCCCGCCCAGCCGTTGACGGGGAGCGTTCAGCGTTTCCGGTGCAGCCACCAACCCAGGGTGCCCTGCACCAGCACCAGCGCCGCGTAGGTGGCCATTTTTCCGTCGCGGCCAAACACCAGCAGCCCGGCCAGCAACACCACCACCCCCGCCACGACCAGCAAAAACGCCTCCAGGCCGGCGCCTGACGCCGAGCGCCCCGCACGGGTCAGGCGCGGCACGATCCAGAGCACCAGGGCAACGAAAACAGCGGGGGCAATGAACCCCGCGAGGTGCGCCAGAAAGGCCAGAGGCGTCATTCGCGGAGAGAAGCTGCGTTCATAGGGGTTCAATTTTATAATCTCGTCATGTCTGTCTGGACCCTCGGCATCAACCACAACACGGCTCCGCTCGATTTGCGGGGCCGTTTTGCGTTTGCGCTGGACCAGATTCAGCCCACGCTGCATGGCTACCGGCAGAGCCTGGCGCGCCAGCCCGAAGCCACACTGCTGTCCACCTGCAACCGCACCGAGCTGTACGGCGCAGGCGATCAGTCGGCCGTGGACCCGACGCTGGACTGGCTGGCCCAGACCGGCGGCGTCAGCCTCCAGGTGCTGCGGGATCACGCCTATGTTCTGCGCGACGACCAGGCTGCGCGGCACGCATTCCGCGTGGCCAGCGGCCTGGACAGCATGGTGCTGGGCGAAGCGCAGATCCTCGGTCAGATGAAAGACGCGGTGCGCGCCGCCAGCGATGCGGGCGCTCTCGGCACCACGCTGCACCAGCTCTTTCAGCGCTCGTTTGCCGTGGCCAAGGAGGTGCGCACCTCCACCGAAATCGGCGCCCACTCGATCAGCATGACCGCTGCAGCCGTGCGCCTGGCCTCGCAGCTGTTTGAAGACCTGCGCGACATCAAGGTCCTGTTTGTCGGCGCGGGCGAAATGATCGAACTCGCCGCCACGCACTTCGCCGCCAAAACCCCCAAAAGCATGGCGATTGCCAACCGCACGCTGGAGCGCGGTGAAAAACTCGCCGGCCGCTTCGGGGCGCAAGTGATGCGCCTGGCCGACGTGCCCGACCGCTTGCATGAGTTCGATGCCGTCATCAGCTGCACGGCCAGCACGCTGCCCATCATCGGGCTGGGTGCTGTCGAGCGCGCCCTCAAAAAGCGGCGTCACAGGCCCATGTTCATGGTCGATCTGGCCGTGCCGCGCGACATCGAGGTCGAGGTGAAAGCCCTCCACGACGTCTACCTGTACACCGTGGACGACCTCGCCTCCGTGGTGCAGACCGGCAAGGACCATCGCCAGGCGGCAGTGGCCCAGGCCGAAGCCATCATCGACGCAGGCGTGCTCAGCTTCATGCACTGGATGGATCAGCGCGACCCCGCGAACGGTGTGGTGCCCTTGATCCAGCAGATCAACGCGCAAGCCGACGAATGGCGAGCCGCTGAAATGGCGCGCGCCCGCCGGCTGCTGGCAAAGGGAGAGCCCGTCGAGGCCGTGCTTGAAGCCCTGTCGCGCGGGCTCACGCAGAAGATGCTGCACGGCACGCTGGCCGAGTTGCACACCGGTGACAGCGCCACACGCGCGGCGACCGCGCAAACCGTCTCGCGCCTTTTCCTGCGGGACGAGCCCACCAAATCCCCGCGCAAAGCGCAAAACTAGCGGCGCGAGCCGGTCGACCGAAGGGGTGCCGTACCCCCGTCGGCTGCCGGGCTGTCTTTGCTTCACCATGAAAACCTTTGTCCGTGACACCCTGCTGCGCCAGCGAACGCGATTGCACGAGCTCGATGCCTTGCTGTCTGCACCCGATGTCGTCGACCAGATGGACCGGTTTCGCGCGCTGAGCCGCGAGCATGCAGAGGCTTCCATCGTCGTCGGGGTGTTCAACCGCTACCTGCAGCGCGAGGCGGACATGACCACCGCGCGGGAGATGCTGAGCGATCCCGACATGGCCGAGATGGCCCAGGAGGAAATCCAGAGCGCAGAAGCCGACATCGCGCTGCTGGACCAGGAGCTGCAACAGCTGCTGCTGCCCAAAGATCCGGACGACGAACGCAATGCCTTTGTGGAAATCCGCGCGGGCACGGGTGGCGACGAATCCGCGCTGTTTGCGGGCGACCTCGCGCGCCTCTACACGCGCTATGCGGAAAAGCAGCGCTGGCAGGTCGAGACAGTGAGCGAGTCGCCCAGCGAGCTCGGCGGCTACAAAGAAGTGGTGCTTCGCGTGGCTGGCCAGGGCGCGTACGGACGTCTGCGATTCGAGTCGGGTGGGCATCGCGTGCAGCGCGTGCCGGCGACCGAAACGCAGGGCCGCATCCACACGAGCGCGGCCACCGTGGCGGTGATGCCCGAGCCCGATGAAACCCAGGCGGTGCAGCTCAACCCCAGCGAACTGCGCATCGACACCTACCGCGCCAGCGGCGCCGGCGGCCAGCACATCAACAAGACGGATTCCGCCGTGCGCGTGACCCATCTGCCCACCGGCATCACGGCGGAATGCCAGGACGGTCGCTCGCAACACAGCAACAAGGCCAAGGCCCTGCAGGTGCTCACCGCGCGCCTGCAGGAAAAAGACCGCAGCGAACGCGCCGCAGCAGAAGCCGCCACCCGCAAAGGCCTGATTGGCAGCGGCGACCGAAGCGACCGCATCCGCACCTACAACTTCCCACAGGGCCGCCTCACCGACCACCGCATCAACCTCACTCTGTACAAAGTGCTGCAGGTCATGGAAGGCGACCTGGACGAAGTGATCCATGCCCTGCAAGTGGCGCGCGGCACCGAGTTGCTGGCTGAACTCGAACAGCGCAACGGCGCATGACGATGAACACGCTTCGAGCCGCGCTCGACCAGCTGCAGCGCGAAGGGCTGGAGCGACTCGATGCACAGATGCTGCTGCTGCTCGCCCTGCAACGCCCGGCATACGACCGCGCGTGGTTGCTCGCACACGATGGCGACGCTCTCGATACCGACGCCCGCGCGCGCCTGGATGCGCTGCGACAACGCCGGGTGCGTGGCGAACCCATGGCCTACCTGCGCGGCGACCAGGAGTTCTTTGGGCTGCAGCTGCAGGTCGACGAGCGCGTGCTGGTGCCGCGGCCCGACACCGAGACGCTGGTGGCCTGGGCGCTGGAGGTCATTGACAGTTGCAGCCACGCGGCTCACGTGCTCGACCTGGGCACAGGCAGTGGCGCCATCGCGCTGGCCCTCAAGTCTCAACGCCCGAGGTCCCACGTATCGGCATCAGACGCCAGCCACGCAGCGCTGACGGTGGCGCAAGCCAACGCCAAGAGGCTCGGGTTGCCTGTGGATTTCCATGCAGGCCACTGGCTCGATGCAGTCCCACAGCAGCGCTTCGATCTGCTGGTCACCAACCCCCCCTACATCGCAGAAGGCGACCCCCACCTTGCAGTGCTAACCCACGAGCCCCGCTCGGCCCTGACCGCCGGTCCGGACGGTCTGGACGACATCCGCACACTGGTCACGACCGCACCCGGTTCGCTCCATCCAGGCGGCTGGCTGCTCATCGAGCATGGCCACGACCAGGCAAACGCCGTGCGCGCGCTGCTGCACGCCGCCGGGTTCGACAAGATCGGCAGCCGCACCGACCTCGCGGGCATTGAACGCTGCAGCGGCGGCCAATGGCCTCTGCGGCGATAATGCAAGCCGTTTCCGGGTCAGCCCAGACCCACTCCGCAGAAGGACATTTCAGCCATGAGCGACGCGCAATCCCGAATCGACCAACTCGTCAAATCCCATGACATCGTGCTGTTCATGAAGGGCAATGCGAGTTTCCCCATGTGCGGCTTCTCCGGCCGTGCCATCCAGATCCTCAAGGCCTGTGGCGTCGAAACCAAAACGCTGACCACCGTCAACGTGCTCGAAGACGACGGCATCCGCCAGGGCATCAAGGAATACAGCAACTGGCCAACCATTCCGCAGCTGTACGTCAAGGGCGAGTTCATCGGTGGCTCCGACATCATGATGGAGATGTACCAGTCTGGCGAACTGCAGCAGGTCATCAACGGTCAAGCCTGAATCCGCACGGCCGGCACGACACGAGCCACCTTCGGGTGGCTTTTTTACGTCTGTGCCGCGCGGTTGTGCACAAGGTCTGCGGATCCTTCGGTCTGAGGCCCGATTGCCGGGCTTTTCGGCATTGAGGGCGGGCACGTCTTGTGCTTGAATGAATGCGTCGCCGAACCTCCAAGGAGAATCGCATGAGCTCACGCAGCCTGGTCGCTTCACCCTCTCTCGGTCTGCCCATCGCCCAGATGCGCAGCGTTTTCAGCGCCGACGATGTCGAGCGCAAGCTGGCCCACCTGCAGGCCAGCGGCAACGAACGCGACTACGAAAGCCTTCGCAATACCTGGCAACGCATGCTCGAACGCGGGCCACAGCGGTTCGCGGTCAAGCCGTCCGGCGTTCCCGACATGGCACCGCTTTACGACCTCCTGCCCAACTTTGGTGAAGTGCTCGACGACGTGAAGCGCCACGTCGCACTGAGCCAGGACAGCCGCGACAGCCTGGAGGTCACGCCCATCCTGCTGCTGGGGCCGCCAGGCGTCGGCAAAACCCATTTCGCCCGCCAGCTTGCCGACCTGCTCGGCACCAGCATGAGCCTGGTGCCCATGAGCTCCATGACCGCAGGCTGGCTGCTTTCGGGTTCATCGTCCCAGTGGAAAGGGGCCAAGCCCGGCAAGGTGTTCGAAGCACTGGTGGACGGCCAGTATGCGAATCCGGTGATCGTGGTCGACGAGATCGACAAGGCCGCCGCCGATGCCCAGTACGACCCGCTGGGCGCGCTGTACAGCCTGCTGGAGCACGACACGGCGCAGAGCTTTGTGGACGAGTTTGCCGAAGTGCCGATCGACGCCAGCCAGGTCATCTGGGTGACCACCGCGAACGACGAGCGTGCCATTCCCGAGCCGATCATGAACCGCATGAACGTGTACGAGATTGCGCCGCCCTCCATGGATGCGGCCCGAAAGATCGCCGCCCACCTCTACCGGGGCATCCTGAACGAGCACGACTGGGGTCAGCGTTTCGATCCCGAGCCTGCATCGGATGTGCTCGATCAACTCGCCTTGCTCGCACCACGCGAGATGCGGCGTGCACTGGTCACGGCCTTTGGCAACGCCAGGCTGGACAACCGCTACCGCGTTGAGCCGGATGACCTGCCCCGCGCGGGCACGGGCAAGAGCCGCATCGGCTTCCTGCAATAGCTTCGGCTCAGGCGTCGGGGTGAGCCCAGTTCCGGGCAGCGGCGTACACCGCATTCGGGTACTCGGCCCTGCCCCGGCTGCCGTTGTAGCGACCCAGCGCGAGGAAGGTGTCGCCTCGCTCGCGGTCGAGGTAATGGCGCAGGATCACACAGCCAAAGCGCAGGTTCGTCTGCATGTTGAAGAGACGGCTCGCGTCACCGTCCCCGATCAGGCGCGACCAGAACGGCATGATCTGCATGTAGCCACGCGCACCGACGCGCGAGATGGCGAACTTTCGGAACGCGCTCTCCACCTGCACCAGCCCGAGCACCAGGGTGGTGTCGAGCCCGGCGCGGCGGGTTTCGTACCAGATGGTCTGCAGAAACTCGATGCGCGTCTGAAAGTCGGGTTTGCGCCGCTGCAGCCGATCACTGCTCGCACCCAGCCAGCGCAGGTAGGCCAGCCGCTTGTTGAGATCGGTGAATTCGGGCACCGGCGGCGCGCTGTTGGCGATGGCCGCGCTCAGCGCACCGCGCACGGAGTCCGCCAGCGGCTCTTCGAGCTGCCCCCCGGCCATCGCTAAAGAAGGCCACGACCCCAGACCCAACGAGCCCGCCGCCAGCAGGCAATCGCGGCGCGACCAGGCCAGCGGCCTCATGCCTGGAGCTTGCCCCTCAAGAGGGCCACCACATCCGCTACAGCCACCTGAGTAGCTGCCGCATCACGGCGGTGCTGGTACTCCACCTGCCCCGCCTTGAGACCACGGTCGCCAATCGTCACGCGGTGCGGAACGCCGATGAGCTCCCAGTCGGCGAACATGGCGCCCGGGCGCTCACCGCGATCATCGAGGATGACATCCACCCCATGCGCCGACAGCTCGGCGTAAAGCTGCTCCGCAGCAGCCTTCACTTCGGGACTGCGGTCCATGCCGATAGGGCAGATGACCACCGTAAAGGGCGCCAGCGCGTCGGGCCAGATGATGCCGCGCTCGTCGTGGTTCTGCTCGATGGCAGCAGCGGGCAACCGCGTGATGCCGATGCCGTAGCAGCCCATTTCAAAGTGGGCAGGCTTGCCGCCTTCGCCCAGGAAAGTGGCGTTCATGGCCTTGCTGTACTTGGTGCCGAGGTAGAACACGTGTCCCACTTCGATGCCACGCTCAATCGCCAGGCGCCCCTTGCCATCTGGCGAGGCGTCGCCCTCGAGCACATTGCGAAGGTCGGCCACCAGCGCGGGCTCGGGCAGGTCACGCCCCCAGTTCACGCCAGTCATGTGGAAATCCACCTCATTGGCGCCGCAGATCCAGTCGCCCATCACCGCCACCTCGCGGTCCACCACCAGGTTCACCGGCTTCTTCAACCCGATGGGACCGAGGTAGCCCGGCTTGCAGCCAAAGTGCGATTCGATCTCCGCCCCGGTCGCAAAGCGGAACCCCACATGCAGTCCGGGCACCTTGCCTACCTTGACCTCGTTCATGTCGTGGTCGCCGCGCAGCAACAACAGCCACACCTGGCTTTTGACAATGGCCCCCGTGTCATCGAGCTCATCGGTGGCCAGCACCAGCGATTTCACCGTGGTGGCCAAGGGCACACCCAACAACGCGGCGACATCGGCGCACGTGCTCTTGCCGGGCGTGGGCGTTTTCGCCATCGGATTGACCGGCGCCGGCCGCGGGCCCACGGGCGCCAAGGCTTCCGCCTTCTCCATGTTGGCTGCGTACTCGCTCTCCGGGCAATACACGATGGCGTCTTCCCCGGTGGCGGCGATCACCTGAAACTCCTCGCTCAAGTCCCCGCCGATGGCGCCGCTGTCCGCCGCCACCGCGCGGTAACGCAGGCCGAAACGGTCGAAGATGCGTCGATAGGCAGACGCCATGACCTGGTAGCTCATCTTGGCGGCCGCTTCGTCGCGATCGAAGCTGTACGCGTCCTTCATGATGAATTCACGGCCTCGCATCAGACCGAAGCGCGGGCGCCGCTCATCCCGAAACTTTGTCTGGATCTGATACAGGTTTTTGGGCAGCTGCTTGTAGCTGCGCAGGTCCTGACGCGCGATATCGGTGACCACCTCCTCGCTCGTGGGCTGCACCACGAAATCGCGATCGTGGCGATCCTTGATGCGCAAGAGCTCAGGCCCCATCTTGGTAAATCGCCCCGTCTCCTGCCACAGTTCCGCCGGCTGAATGACTGGCATGGTGAGCTCCACGGCTCCTGCGCGATTCATTTCCTCGCGAACAATGGCCTCGACCTTGCGAATCACACGCAACCCCATGGGCATGTAGCTGTAGATGCCAGCGCCAAGCTTCTTGACCATGCCGGCGCGCATCATGAGTTGATGGCTGACCACCTCGGCATCTGCAGGCGCTTCCTTGAGGGTAGAGATCAGGAACTGTGAGGCTTTCATGGACGGAGAGGTGCTGTCGAAGACAGAGTGAAACAACCAAAGAAGGGGGACAGGTGACAGAACGTCGCTGCCCCGGAAGGGGTGACTGCCACAAGAAGATGCAACAGGTGTGTGATCACTTCGCAACTCGCATGACGCGATGCATAATGAACACAGTTTAAAAATTTGGGGTTGATTATGCTTGACAGAGAAGGCTTCAGGCCCAATGTCGGCATCATTCTGCTCAACCAGCGAAACCAGGTGTTCTGGGGCAAACGCATCCGCTCACACTCCTGGCAGTTTCCGCAAGGTGGCATCGACAGAGGCGAGACACCTGAGCAGGCGATGTACCGCGAGCTGCATGAGGAAGTGGGCCTCATGCCCGAGCACGTGAGCATCGTGGCACGCACTCGCGACTGGTTGCGCTATGAAGTGCCTGACCGCTTCATCCGCCGGGATGCCCGCGGACACTACAAGGGACAGAAACAGATCTGGTATCTGCTTCGCCTCGTTGCACAAGACTGGAACTTGAATCTGCGCGCCACCAGCCATCCTGAGTTCGACGCATGGCGGTGGCATGACTACTGGGTGCCACTGGATGTGGTGGTGGAGTTCAAACGCGGCGTCTATGAAATGGCGCTGACCGAGCTCGCGCGCTACCTGCCCAAAAGCGACACCCGCAACCGCTACTTGCGCGGCGGTTCCCGCCCACGTCACGATGAATCAGCGGAGTCCTCGTCTGTGTCGATGCCCCCCATCGGCCTGGAGTTGCCACCAGGCGCCAGCTTCGACCCCGACCCTCAAAGCGATACGCGCTCTGCGCACAGCAACCACAAATGACAGTTCTCCTCTCAAAAGCGTCTCGTGGCCTGCGATCAGCGAGCCTGATGATGTTGCTCGCAGGCTGCGGCTTGGGCGCGCACGCGCAACTGCGTGATACCGACCCCGAGCCCTGGAAGGAAGCGGTGGCGGCACCACCCGCGTCATTCAGCACGGACCAGCTGCAAACGTTCGATGTGGCTCAAGGGACTTCTTTGACGTATGGGATCGACCCCAATACGTTGAGCGTGGGCGCAGATCGAGTCGTGCGTTACGTGCTCGTGGCCAAGAGCAGCAGCGGAGCGCTCAATGTGCTGTATCAAGGCATTCGCTGCGAGACGGCCGAGGTGAAGACGTATGGTCGCTGGGACAACCAGACCCGCTGGAACACGAGCACCAAAGACGCCTGGCAAGAGTTGTCGTTCCGAGGCCAGAGCCGCCCTGCAATGATGTTGGCGCGCAGCGGTGTGTGTGACGGCCGCACCATCAACGGCACCCCCCAGAAAATTTTGCACACCCTCAAGAACGGCCGGCCGGACGTTCGATGAAAGCGCTGAGGGCGCTGCCAGCCCTCAGCCGCGCGCCAGCACCAGGTTGTCGCGATGGATCATCTCGGGTTCCGCTGCGTAGCCGAGCAAACGCTCAAAGTCCTGCGACGACTTGCGGCAGATCAACCGAGCCTCGCTGCTGGCATAGTTGGCCAGACCGCGGGCCACCTCAATCCCACGCGCGTCGCGCACGGCAATGACATCGCCGCGCGAGAACTCCCCCTCAACGCCCGTCATGCCGATGGGCAACAGGCTTTTACCCTCGCCGACGATCTTGCCCGCAGCACCGTCGTCCACCAACACCGCGCCCCGCATTTGAAGGTGGTCGGATATCCAGCGCTTGCGCGCTTGATGTTTGGCGGTTTGCGCCACCAGGCACGTACCAATCGACTCCCCCTTCACCAGCCGCAACAACACATCGGGCTCGCGGCCCCACGCAATCACGGTGGAGGCACCTGAGCCAGCCGCTCGCTTGGCAGCGAGGATCTTGGTAATCATCCCGCCCTTGCCAATCCCACTGCCTGCACCTCCAGCCATGGTCTCCAGGCGCACATCACCTGCGCGGGCGACATGCACAAACTCTGCTGCCGGATCGCGGCGAGGATCTGCCGTGTAGAGCCCCTTCTGATCGGTCAGGATGACCAGCACGTCTGCCTCCACCAAGTTCGCGACCAACGCACCCAACGTATCGTTGTCCCCAAACTTGATTTCATCGTTGACCACCGTGTCGTTCTCATTGATCACGGGCACCACACCCAGCCGCAGCAAGGTCAGCAAGGTCGAACGCGCGTTGAGATAGCGTTCCCGGTCGGCCAGATCGGCATGGGTCAGCAAGACCTGCGCGCTGCCCACACCGCAACCCCGCAGCTTCGTCTCGTACATCTGCACGAGCCCCATTTGTCCGACCGCTGCCGCCGCCTGAAGCTCGTTGATCTCCTTGGGCCTTGCGGTCCAACCGAGTCGCTTCATGCCTTCGGCCACAGCGCCGCTGCTCACCATGATGACTTCAAGTCCTTGCCGCACCAAAGCGGCCAACTGCTGGCTCCAGTGACCAATCGCCTCTTCGTCCAGTCCCCGCCCTTCGTTGGTCACAAGGCTGGAGCCGACCTTGACGACGATACGCCGCGCGGACTTGAACACCGAGGCTGGCTCGATGTCGCTCGGGGTCATCGAATCACCAATCGCAGAGTTTGAGAAGTTGTCCATGTGTCGGCAAAAGCTGGGATCAATGTCCGTCCGGCCCGCTCAGAAAACGCGGATCCACTTCGACTGGCGCCTGCTGCGATTGGTGAACCTGGGCAATGTGCTGATACACCTTCTGCACCAGAAACTCGCAGCCTTCACGTGTGAGTGCAGAAATTTCAAACACCGGCCCTTTGTATTTCAACCGCTTCACAATGTCCTTGACAAGCGCTTCACGCCCTTCGGCGGGCACCATGTCAAGCTTGTTCAGCACCAGCCAACGCGGCTTCTCGTACAGCTTCTGGTCAAACTTCTTCAGCTCGGCGACGATCGCCTTGGCTTGCGCCACTGGGTCAACACCCTCATCGAAGGGCGCGACATCCAGCATGTGCAGCAACAACCTCGTGCGCTGAAGGTGCCTCAGAAACTGATGCCCCAGGCCGGCCCCCTCCGAAGCGCCTTCGATGAGACCCGGCACATCGGCGACCACGAAGCTTTTCTCGGGACCAACGCGCACCACACCGAGATTGGGATGAAGCGTGGTGAACGGGTAATCGGCAATCTTCGGGCGCGCGTTGGAAATGGCTGCGATCAGCGTGGACTTGCCGGCATTGGGCATGCCCAGCAGACCCACGTCTGCCAGCACCTTGAGCTCCAGCTTCAGGCTGCGCTTTTCGCCCGGCCAGCCAGGCGTCTTTTGGCGCGGCGCCCGGTTGGTCGAGCTCTTGTAATGCATGTTGCCAAAGCCACCATCACCCCCCTTGGCAATCGTGACCTGCTCACCGGGCTGCAGCAGTTCGAACAACACCTCGCCCGTTTCCGCATCGCAAATGATCGTGCCCACAGGCATTTTGAGCAAGATGTCGTCACCCTTGACGCCAAACATGTCCGAGCCTTTGCCGTGCTCACCCCGATGCGCCTCAAAGCGGCGCGTGAAGCGAAAGTCAACGAGTGTGTTCAGACTGGAATCTGCTACAGCAAACACATGGCCACCTCGGCCACCGTCACCGCCATCGGGGCCCCCAAACTCTTTGTACTTCTCATGCCGGAAAGAAGCGCACCCGTTGCCTCCGTCTCCGGCGGCAACCTCGATCGTGGCTTCGTCCACAAATTTCATGACATGTATTCCAGAGAGGACGCCGACCGGCGAAAAAAACAAAAAGCCCGCACAGGCGGGCCTTTTGCTATCGAAACATCACTCATGGCACGCCGGAGAAACTTTCGTATCCCGCGGCCTCCATAGCGCCCGATCAAACGGGGGTGATGCTGACGATTTGACGGTTCAACGCGCCCTTGACGCCGAAGGTCACATGACCGTCGACCGTTGCAAAAATGGTGTGGTCCTTACCGACACCGACATTCAAGCCCGGGTGAAATTTGGTACCGCGCTGGCGCACGATGATCGAGCCAGCACTCACCAATTCACCACCAAATGCCTTGACGCCGAGCATCTTTGGCTTGGAATCGCGCCCGTTTCGCGTGGAGCCGCCGCCTTTTTTCTGTGCCATGTTGACTTACTCCTCAGGCTGCGATCGAAGCAATCTGCAGTTCGGTGAAATTCTGACGGTGCCCTTGACGCTTCTGGTAGTGCTTGCGACGGCGCATTTTGAAAATGCTCACCTTCTCGTGCCTACCATGTGCCAACACCGTGACCGTGACTGTTGCGCCGGATACCAAGGGAGTGCCAACCTTGATTTCGGTGCCGTTGCCGACAGCGAGAACCTGGTCAAACACGATCTCTTGGCCCACATCCGCAGCAATCTGTTCTACTTTAATTTTTTCGCCAGCAGCAACACGATACTGTTTGCCACCGGTTTTTATGACCGCGTACATATGAACCTCTTTGAAAATTCCACGAATGGAAGCACGGCGAACCCAATTCCGCCGAGCCGAGTATTCTAGCACGCAGCGCAGGCTGCGGGCAAATTAGAAAGGCCGGCCCTAAAGCCGTACAGAGCGCACGTGCGCTGTGACCGCCTTCAGCAGGGTGCTTTCTATAATCCGCTGCCGCCTTGGCGCATCCACCAACACCCGACCTTGACCCACGCAGACACCCGAACCGCCAGCCCACTGGGGCTGATCCAGCCAGACATGCAGCGGGTGGACGATGTCATCAGTGAACGGCTCACGACCGAGGTGCCTCTGGTCAAGGAGGTGGCTCAGTACATCATTTCGGCGGGTGGCAAGCGGTTGAGGCCTGCCTTGCTTTTGCTGATGAGCGGCGCCATCAACAGCAATGACCCCCGCAGGCACACTCTGGCTGCGGTTGTGGAGTTCATTCACACCGCCACATTGCTGCACGACGATGTGGTGGACGAATCCACCCTGCGCCGCGGACGCGAGACAGCAAACGAGCGGTTCGGCAATGCCGCCAGTGTTCTGGTGGGTGACTTCTTGTATTCCCGCGCATTCCAGATGATGGTCGACATCAACGATATGCGTGTGATGCAGGTTCTCTCGGATGCCACCAATGTGATTGCCGAGGGAGAAGTGCTTCAGCTCATGAACATGCATGACGCGACGATTGATGAGGCTGCGTACTTGCGCGTGATTCGCTCCAAAACCGCCAAGTTGTTCGAGGCGAGCGCACGACTGGCCCCTATCCTGGCTGGCGCTGACGCACACACAGAGGCGCTTTGCGCTCAATACGGTCAGGCGCTGGGTACGGCTTTCCAGGTGGTCGACGACGTCCTTGACTATGAAGGGAGTCCGGATGAGCTAGGGAAAAACCTGGGGGATGACCTGCGCGAAGGCAAAGTTACGCTGCCGATCATCTGCGCTTTGCGTGCTGGATCCAAAGAGCAGAAAGCACTGATCTGTGAGGCCATCGAGCAAGGCAATGTCGAACATCTGGAGACCATCCGAGATGTTATTGTTCAAACAGGTGCGCTAGAAGCAGCGAGAGTGAGTGCACACAATGAAGCTCTGCGGGCGATAGATGCCGCGAAGCAATTGCCCGTCAATAGCTACAGTGCAGCTTTGCTACAATTGGCGTCTGGCCTGCTGGAGCGACGCTCTTGATGGGCCTCCAGTGGCCATCGGCCACTGTTCGATTGACCACGGGTCCATCGGGGTGTAGCTTAGCCTGGTAGAGCGCTACGTTCGGGACGTAGAGGCCGGAGGTTCGAATCCTCTCACCCCGACCAGAAATCTCCTTGTAAATCAAGGATGTATGAGCCCCTGATGCAGGGGCTTTTGTTTTTTCGGCGGACCTAGTGGCAATTTGGTGGCAAACGCCGCCGCTTGGCATATCTAAAACGTAAAACGCCGGAGACTAAAGCCCCGTTCCTAGACCTTGCTCCACAACTCACGGAGCAAACGTCATGGCGTCCATTGAGAACCGCTCGCGGTTCAAAGTCGCGGTCCAGAACCGCGACGACCTCACCCTCACCTTCACCCACAGCGCCGTCAAGGCGGTGAAGTCCTACGTCGAAGAGCTGAAATCCCAGGGCTTTAAGCCCAAGGTGTCGCGGCTGAACGACTCGTTCGCGGTGCGCGTGCGCCAAGTCGGCTACCCCGACCAGACCCTGTTCGCCGCCTCCGAGGACGAGGCCGTCGAAATCCAGCAGCGCATCGAGTCCGAGCGCCGCCAAGGCCTGTTCGTCGACTATGGCAAAGCTCGGCGGTTCTCATTCGGCGACCTGCTCGCCCGCTACCTGCGCGAGGAATCGCCGCGCCACAAGGGCTTCGAGGTCGAGGGCTACATCATCAACGCCATCCTGGAAGACGCTGGGCTGCCCCGCGTGGACACCGCCGCCGCCTACGCCGCGCACAAGAATCCGCACCCCAGCCTGGCCAGCAAGAAGTTCCGCAAGCCGACCGGCAAGAAGATGCGCGAGGCGTCGGTCACCTCGCGCTTCATCCTCAAGAGCTTCGCCGAACTGGAGCCCACGGACTTCAACGACTACATCGACGACCGCTGCCAGTCCGTCGCGGCTTCAACCGTGGACCGCGAAGTAGACATCTTCTCGGCAGCGTGCCGCATTGCCATCGACACCTGGCGCATCCCCGTCGCGCAGAGCCCGATGGCCGGGGTCAAGCGCCCGAGCTACTTCAACGAACGCGACCGCCGCCTGAAGGGCGACGAAGAGCAGCGCCTGCTGGATGCCGCGCATGCCGAGGATGCGAGGCAGTCCATCGCGGTACGACTCGAAGAGCTGATGGGCTCCGAG